>JBGTJJ010000001.1:0-64840 GCA_041745215.1 Rubrobacteraceae bacterium
TGGCACCGCCGATAAGCAGCGGCATCGTCATCCCCGCGCGCGCCATCTCCTCGCCCACGGTGACCATCTCGTCCAGCGACGGCGTGATGAGGCCCGAAAGCCCGATCATGTCCGCGTCCTCAGCGACCGCGGTCTCCAGGATCGTCGTCCACGGCACCATGACGCCCAAATCCACGACCTCGAACCCGTTGCACTGCAGCACGACGCCGACGATGTTCTTGCCGATGTCGTGGACGTCGCCCTTGACCGTCGCCATGACGATCCGCCCCTTGCCGCGTGCGCCCGGATCCTTCTCCGCCTCGATGTAGGGGAGGAGGTGCGCCACCGCCTTTTTCATCACGCGCGCGGATTTGACGACCTGCGGCAGGAACATCTTGCCCGTGCCGAACAGGTCGCCGACGACGTTCATGCCGTCCATCAACGGCCCTTCGATCACCTCGATCGGGCGGACCGCGTCAACGCGTGCCTCTTCGGTATCGTCGACGACGAACGCGTCTATGCCTTTGACGAGCGCATGTTCCAGCCGCTTGGCGACGGGCCACGACCGCCACTCCTCCGCCTGCTTGTCGGCGACCTTGTCCGTGCCGAAGAAGCGCGACGCGATCTCGATCATGCGGTCGGTCGCGTCCTCCCGCTTGTCCCAGATGACGTCTTCGCACGCTTCGCGAAGCTCCGGGTCGATCGTGTCGTACACGTCGAGCTGCCCTGCGTTGACGATCCCCATGTCGAGCCCCGCGCCGATCGCATGGTACAGGAACACGCTGTGCATCGCGCGGCGCACGGGCTCGTTGCCGCGAAACGAGAAGCTCAGGTTGGACACCCCGCCCGAGATGTGCGCGTGCGGGCAGCGCACCCGGATGTCGCGGCACGCCTCGATGAAATCGATCGCATAGCGGCGATGCTCGTCGATGCCGGTGGCGATCGCGAAGATGTTGGGATCGAAGATGATGTCCTCGGGCGGAAAGCCGTTGGCGGTCAGAAGGTCGTACGCCCGACCGCAGATCTCCACCTTGCGCGCGCGCGTGTCCGCCTGCCCCGCCTCGTCGAACGCCATGACGACGCACGCCGCGCCGTAACCGCGAACTTTTTCGGCGACTTCGAGGAAGGCCTTCTCGCCCTCTTTTAACGAAATCGAGTTAACGATAGGCTTTCCGCTGACGCATTTCAGCCCCGCCTCGATCACGCTCCATTTGGAGCTGTCGATCATGAAGGGGACTCGGGCGATGTCCGGTTCGGCGGAGATCAGCTTGAGGAAGGTGGTCATGGCATGCTCGGAGTCGAGCAGTCCTTCGTCCATGTTGATGTCGATGACCTGGGCGCCGTTCTCCACCTGCTCGCGCGCCACGTCCAGGGCCGTCTCGTAGTCGTCGTTCAGGATCAGGTCCTTGAACCGCGCCGACCCCGTGACGTTCGTCCGCTCCCCGACGTTTACGAACAGTGAGTCCGGCCCGACGTTGACCGGCTCAAGCCCGCTCAGTCGCATTTTGTGCGGAAGCTCGGGGGTCTCTCGCGGTGGATGCCCGGAGACGGCCTCTGCGATGGCCTCGATATGCTCCGGCGTTGTTCCGCAGCAGCCGCCGACGATGTTCAGCCAGCCGTTCGCGGCCCACTCGCCCATCTGGGCCGCCATGTACTCTGGGCTCTCGTCATATTCGCCGAACTCGTTGGGCAACCCGGCGTTTGGGTAGGCGCTCACGTGAGTCTCCGCTATTCCCGAAAGCTCCTCGATATACTGCCGTAGCTCTCCGGATCCCAGGGCGCAGTTCAGGCCGACGCTGATCGGCTCAGCGTGCCGGACGGAGTTCCAGAACGCCTCTGTTACTTGCCCAGAGAGCGTGCGTCCGCTCGCGTCGGTGATCGTGCCGGAGATCATGATCGGGATGTCCAGATCCTCTTCGTCCAGGTAGTCTTTGATCCCGAAGATCGCCGCTTTCGCGTTGAGGGTGTCGAAGATCGTCTCGACCAGCAGCAGGTCCGCGCCGCCCTCTACGAGTCCGCGTGCCGCCTCCTTGTACGCTGCGGCCAGCTCGTCGAAGGTTATGTTGCGGAATCCGGGGTTGTTGACGTCGGGGGAGAGGGAGGCCGTCCGGTTCGTCGGGCCAATGGCCCCGGCGACGAAGCGTGGCCTGTCCGGAGTCTGTTCCGTGTAGCCGTCAGCGGCTGTGCGGGCTACGCGGGCCGCCTCGTAGTTCAGTTCGTAAGCCAGGTCCTCCATCTTGTAGTCCGCCTGGGCTATAGAGGTCGAGGAGAAGGTATTTGTCTCCACTATGTCCGAGCCGGCTTCCAGGGAGGCTTCGTGGATGTCACGGATGATCTTGGGTTGGGTGATCGAGAGCAGGTCGTTGTTGCCCTTGAGCTCTCCGGGATGGTCGGCGAAACGCTCTCCCCGGTAGTCTTCATCGGTGAGGTCGTAGCTCTGGATCATGGTTCCCATAGCGCAATCCAACAGCAGAATACGCTGCTTTAGCTGAGCCCGGAACTCCGAGAGCCGGGATTCTCTATCTGAAGCTATTGTGTCGCGGAGAACCATAAGCCTCTATTCTATAATCCTCTAGCCGTTTTCCTTGGTGGATTGGCTGACTGCTTCCATAACGTCTCCCGCCAGCTCCGGGGCGCTCGCCGGCGGCATAATGTATGCGCCGTTCACGAGCGGCTGCGCCTTCGCCAGCAAGTTCTGCGCCACCTCTACGCCGTACTTGGGCGCGTCCTCGGAAGATAGCTCCGCGAGCTTTTCGCGGACGTTCCGTGGGATGTTTATACCGGGGACCTCGTGGTGGAGAAACTCAGCCTGCCGGGCGCTTCGTAGCGGCATGAGGCCGAGCAAGAGCCTGGGGTGCAGGTCCCGGTCCTCCAGCTTTTCGAGGGCGTGTTCCAATGCTCCGATCTCGAAGACCGGCTGGGTCCAGAAGGCGTGCGCCCCGGCTTCCAGTTTGCGCCGGAGCTTGCCTATCTCCGCGTCCAGGTCTTCGGCGGTTGGATTGAAGGCCGTCCCGATCAGGAATCCCGGTGGGTCTCCGATGGGGTTTCCTCCTAGATCCTCGCCTCTGTTCATCTTCGAGAGGACGTGGACGAGCCCTATGGCGTCGGTGTCGAAGACGGAGGTGGCCTCTGGGTAGTCCCCGATCTGGGCCGGGTCTCCGGTGACGGCGAGGATGTTCTTTACCCCGAGCGCTGTCGCCGATAGGAGATCTGCCTGGAGCCCGATGATGTTCCGGTCCCGGCAGGAGATGTGGGCCACCACTTCGATCCCGACCTGCTCCTGTACGATCCGGGCAACCGCCACCGGGTGCATCCGGAGCCGCGCCCGCGCCCCGTCGGAGATGTCTATACCGTCGGCCCCACGCTCTTTGAGCCGCTTGGACGCCTCCACCACCCCGGAGATGTCGTGGCCGCGTGGGAGGTCCACCTCTACAGTGACGGCGAAGCCGGTATCCAGCTTCCGGGCGAACTCCGAGTCGGGCTCGGCCTGCACCTCTTCCGTCTCTCGCTCGAACGCGATGTTGGTGTTCCTGACGGTCTTTTTCTCCGGGACGAAGTCCTTGAGCGCCTCGGAGAGCGCGCGGACGTGGGCCGGGGTGGTTCCGCAGCAGCCGCCGATGAGCCGGGCCCCGGCTTCGGCCAGCTTTACGCCATAGGCGGCGAAGTGTTCTACGTCCTGCCGGTAACGAATTTGTCCGTCTATGAGCTGCGGCAGGCCGGGGTTCGGCAGGGCGGCGACGGGACCGGCCGCGTCAGACATCTGCTCGACGATCCCTAGCATCCGTTGGGGCCCGACGGTGCAATTGGCCCCGAAAATCTCCACGTCCCAGCCCGAGATTTCCCGCGCTACTTTCGCCGGCAGACCCTCCGCCAGGGTCTCGCCGTCCTCGACGAAGGTTTTGTACGCGAGCACCTGCGTGTCCAGCGTCTTCACAGCGTCGAAGGCCAGCCGTAACTCGCGGAGGTCGGTGAAAGTTTCGAGCAGGATGGCGTCCGCGCCGCCTTCGAGCAGCGCTTCGGCCTGTTCCACGAATATCTCTTGCGCGTCCTCTGTAGTGAGGGAACCGACCGGCTCAAGCTGGCGTCCGAGGGGACCGATCGCGCCGAGCACCAAAGCCTTCTCGCCGCCGTTTGCCGTGCTATCTACGGCCTTACGGGCGAGCCGGGCTCCGGCGGCGTTGATCTCCCGCACGCTATCTTCCAGGTTGTGTGTGGCGAGCCTGAGACGGTCGGCGGCGAAGGTGTTGGTCTCTATGAGGCCGGCTCCGGCGCTGAGGTACTCTTTATGGACCGAGGAAACCAGGTCCGGGTGCGTCAGGTTCGCGCGCACGTAGGGATGCTCGTAGCCGACGCCGCGGTCGTGGAGCAGTGTTCCCATCGCGCCGTCTCCGATGAGTATCCGGCTCTCTACGATCTCTCTAAGGTTTGGGCTCAAGGACTAAGACCTCTCCGTTTCTCTATTGTTTTCTACGCTCGTATTCACGTTTGCGTAGCGCTCGTGCGGAGGAGAGAGGTTCGGCGGTCGTATTCCGACTCATCTCTCGGAGTATCCTCCGCGGGAGTTGGCACCTGGCGCAGGGCTCACGCTCCGCCGGTTGCCGCGGTTTCTAAGGGCCCATCCCTCCACCGCTCTCGATGAGCGTCGCGGTAAATCTTATCCGGTCCCGCGACATTTAGCCCTGCAATTACACCACGCGCACGCGGGTATTTCAATTTAGCCGGTGCGTTCGTCGGGCGTCTCATCAACCTACTCGGCGAATAGTTGCGGGCTAGTATCCGGGGCTTTACCCGTTCCATTCTTCTCCCCGAAAACCTCGGGCTTGAGGATGCAGACGTCGGGCAAGTTCCGGTAGGAACCCGCGTAGTCTATCCCGTAGCCGACGACGAACTCGTCCGGGACCTCGAAGCCTAGGTACTTTATCTCCACGTCTACCTCCCGCCGAGAGGGTTTGGAGAGTAACGTGCAGATCTCCAGGGTGGATACCCCACGGGACCGGAGCGATTCGAGAAGGTACGAAAGCGTCAGGCCCGTATCTACAATGTCCTCGACTATCAAGACGTGGCGTCCGGCTACGTCCCGGTTCAGGTCCTTGACGATTCGGACTTTGCCGCTGGAGGTGGTGCCGGCTCCGTAAGAACTGACGTCCATGAACTCGATCTCACAGGGCAGTCCTATGTGGCGCATCAGATCGCTCAGGACGACCACGGAACCGTTTAGGATGCCGACGAGCAGCAGCTTCTCACCCGCGTAGTCCTCGGTAATTCTCTCCCCGATCTCCTGAATCTTCTTCTGAATATCCTCCGATGTGACGAGCACTTCCCTTACGTCGAGCATCATGCCGGACCTTTTCATGTCCTTCACACCTCCGTGTTTTGATGCCGATTCCATCTATCCTAAAGCCTCGCCGTGACTATACTCCAGCCGCCTGACGCAGGTCGTCGGCGCGGGAGGTGTCCTCCCATGAGAAGCCCGGCTCATTTCTGCCGAAATGTCCGTATGCTGCTGTAGAAGCGTATATCGGCCGCCGCAAGTCCAGGTCGCGCAGTATCGCGCCCGGCCGAAGATCGAAGTGTTCCTCGACCAGGGCGTTCAGGGAGGTGGGATCTATTTTCTCCGTACCGAAGGTCTCGATCATCACGCTTACGGGCTGTGCGACACCGATAGCGTAGGCTATCTGCACCATACAACGCTCGGCGAGGCCGGCGGCTACCACGTTCTTGGCTACCCATCGCGCAGCGTATGAGCCGGATCGGTCTACTTTCGTGGGATCTTTGCCGGAGAATGCTCCTCCTCCGTGGGGCGCCACCCCACCGTAGGTGTCTACTATTATCTTTCGTCCGGTCAGCCCGGTGTCCCCCTGGGGGCCCCCGACGACGAATCGTCCGGTCGGGTTGACCAATACATCGGTAGCATTCCGGTCGAAGAGTTCTCCGCCGAGGACCGGCTCGATCACGGCGTCTATAAGGTCGTCCTTGATGCTTTTCTCCGCGCCGTCGCGGTGCTGGGCGCTGATGAGTACCTTCTCCACCGCCACGGGCCGGTCGCCTTCGTAGCGCACGGTGACCTGACTCTTGCCGTCGGGTCGAAGGTAATCGAGCATGCCCTGTTTACGCACCTCCGAAAGTCGGCGGGTCAGGGCGTGGGCGAGCGTTATGGGAAGCGGCATTAGCTCTTCGGTCTCGGAGCAGGCGTAGCCGAACATCATGCCCTGGTCTCCGGCCCCGATCTCATCCAGCTCGTCTTCGCTCAGGTCGGCGTCGCTCGCGTGGTCCACTCCCTGCGCGATGTCCTGGGATTGCGGGTCTATCGAGGTGATCACACCACACGTCTCGGCGTCGAAGCCGAACTTGGCTCTCGTGTAGCCGATCTCTGAAACCTTCTGCCGCACCAGCGTGGGGATGTCTACATAAGTCTC
This sequence comes from Rubrobacteraceae bacterium, assembly GCA_041745215.1. GTDB lineage: Bacteria > Actinomycetota > Rubrobacteria > Rubrobacterales > Rubrobacteraceae > SIRX01. Next base: position 6,396 of record JBGTJJ010000001.1, read on the forward strand.
GGTAGTCATCTCGCCGGCCACGAAGACCATCCCGGTTGTAACTAGCGTCTCGCAAGCTACGCGGCTCATCGGGTCGTCCGCAAGGGCGGCGTCGAGGATGGTGTCGGAGATCTGGTCGGCTATCTTGTCCGGGTGGCCCTCGGTTACGGATTCGGAGGTGAACGAGAATGCCCTGCCCGTGGAGGCGCCGTTCTCCTGTGCCCTGTTCGCGGCCTTCGTAGGCCCTATAACTTCGGTCATGTTTTGTCCTTTCTGTAAGTCTTGGTTTCGCCGGCGGGAGAGTTCTCAGGCCCCACTAAGCTCTTCGATTGCGGAACGGGACCACTCGAAGATCGCCTGGTCCCGTTCGGGTCCGACGCTTATCATACACACCGGCACGCCGATCTCGGCCTCCAGAAACCCTACAAACTCCCGCGCCGCCGCCGGAAGATCGTCCCGGCTTCTGCAGCCGGTTATGTCTTCATCCCAACCGGAGAACGTTTTGTAGACTGGCTCCGCCCGATTGAGGTTCGTCTGGCGCATAGGATAGCCATCTACCGGTGCGCCGTCTATCTCGTAGCCCACGCAGACCTTTACCTCTTCAACCGCCGAGAGCACGTCCAGAAGCGTTATCGCAATGTGGGTGATCCCGTTTAGACCCGCGGCGTACTTGATCGCCGGAAGGTCCAGCCACCCTACCCGTCGCGCCCGGCCGGTCGTCGTACCGTACTCGTTGCCGGCGTCCCGGATGGCGCCTGCCACCCCGTCGTGTAGCTCTGTGGGGAAGTCTCCGTCGCCTACTCTGGTGGTATAAGCCTTCGTCACTCCGACCACGTTCTCCAACCTACCGGGCGGCACTCCGGCTCCCACGCAGACCCCGCCGACCGACGGGTTCGAGGAGGTGACGAACGGATAAGTCCCGAAGTCGTTGTCGAGCAGGGTAGCCTGGGCTCCCTCCATCAAGACTTGATCGCCCTCGTCCAGAGCCTCCCGGAGCATCGCCCCGGTGTCCGCGACCATAGGCTCCAGAAGCTCCCTGAAAGAGAGTAACCACTCCGCTATCTCATCTACTTCGAAAGCATCCTCGCCGTAGACGTTCGTGAAGACGGCGTTCTTCTCCCGGAGGGCGCCTTCCAGCTTGGCGCGCAGTATCTTCTCGTCGAAGATGTCCTGTACCCGCACCCCGACCCGCGCCACCTTGTCCTCGTAAGCCGGGCCGATGCCGCACTTTGTGGTGCCGAGGCTAGAGTCGCCGAGCGCCTTTTCGCGGCTGGAGTCCAGGCGGATGTGGTAGGGGAGGATCAGGTGCGCCCGGCCATCGACCTTCAGACGCTCCCTTACGTCGAGACCCCGCTCTTCGAGCTCCTGAACTTCTCGCGCCAGGACCTCCGGATCTACGACGACCCCGTTGCCGATGGTGCAGATGACACCTTCGCGCACCATCCCCGAAGGAATGAGATGCAGCTTGAACTCCTCGTCTCCGACCCGCACGGTGTGGCCGGCGTTGTTGCCGCCGGAGTAGCGGGCGACGTACTGGGCATCCTTAGCCAGAGCATCGCACACCCTTCCCTTACCCTCGTCTCCCCAGGCCAGGCCCAGAACTACAGTGACGCTCATACGACCGCCTCCGTTTTCATGATGGTTGCGGCATCCTCCTTATTCGGCGCGAAAATGATGAATCCCCCAGGTTAGATGTCCGTTGCGGCCGCCTTCGACCCAGTGCGAGAGACCTTTCTTCATCCTATCCAGGTAGTCCCGGCTTACGGCCTCGGATAACTCATCCTCGCGTTGCTCGGTCTCTTCCAGCACACGGGCGTAGTGGGTCGGGAGTTGCTCGGTGTGATCCTCGAAGTTTACCTCTTTCAGGCCGACCTCACGGGCTGTCCGCCGATAGAAGCCGGGAGATCCCAGAGAGTCCAGGTGCAATCGGTCCAGGATCGGCTGCAGGATCTCGTCGGGGCAGCCGTCGGACTTCATCGGGTCAGTGAACACGAAGTCACCGTCACCTTTCAGCACGCGGGATACCTCCTCGAAGACCTTCTTGCGCTCTCCGCTGTGCAAAATGGCGTCCTGGGACCAGACCACGTCGAACGAGGCTTCGTCGTAAGGTACTTCCTCGAAGCTGCCTTCGACCACTTCGATCGTGTACTCCAGACCCCGGCTCTCGTTTAGTGCGCGGTTGCGGTCGTTCTCGATCTCGCTCAGGTTCAAGGCTGTTACGTGGCAACCGTACTTCTCTGCCAGGAAGCGGGCCGCCCCACCGTAGCCGGCGCCCAGATCCAGCACCCGGCCCTCGGGCCCCAGGCCGTTCAGGCGCGCCGCCATCTTCTCTATGGTCCGGCGGCTGGCGTCGAAGATTGGCTCGTCTTCGGAACGGTAGATGCCGATGTGGATGTCCTCGCCGCCCCAGATCTTCGAGTAAAAGTTGTCCGCGTCCCCGGAGTTGTAGTAGTCGCGGGCCACGTTTACCGCTTCGGCCTTATAGCTCATTGATGCCCTCCTCGCCTTCCACGTAGAGTTTCTCCGCGACGTGGACGAAGAAGTCCGGCTCTTTTTCCACGTAGGTCTCCTGGAAGTCGCCGTAGGTCTCTATCTTCTGGAACCCGACCTCTTGCATGAGCCGCCGCGTGTACTCTTTGCGGAGTGGATACATGTTGAGGTGGTACACGGCCTCGTCGGGGAAGTTGTAACGGAAGCGGGCGAGCCCCTCGTCCACGTACTCGGGCTCGACGCTGACTTTATCGCCGCAGTAGTAGTAGCGGTGCTTGCTGGAGTAACCGTGATCCAGGATGGCGTCGTAGTTGCGCTGGTCCAGGATCAGGACGCCATCGTGGCGGAGCATGGCGTAGAACTCGGCGAGGGTCTTGCGCCGGTCGCGCTCGGAGAAGAGGTGGGTGAAGGAGTTGCCCAGACAGATGATGGCGTCGTACTCGCCGTGGACGTCCCGGTTGAGCCAACGCCAGTCGGCGCAGACCGTCCGCAAGATGTGGCCCCCGTACCGCTGGCCGTTCTCGAAAGCCTTGACGAGCATCTCCGAGCTGCCGTCTACGCTCACGACCTCGAACCCTTCGTTCAACAGCCGCACCGAATGGAACCCGGTACCCGTCGCGGCGTCGAGTACCTCGCGCATACCGCGCTCCCGCAGCAGCCGGATGAAGAAACCCCCCTCGCTCTCGGCCCGCTGCTCCCAGTCGATCAACTCGTCCCACTTCTCGACGAAGCTCTTTATGTACTCGTACCTGTAGTGGTCGGTCTCGCGTACCTCCGCGGGCCGCTCTCCAAATAATTGACGTTCTCCGGTGGACACAAGTCCCTCCTGCACCTAAATCACACATTCCAACCCCGCTCGAGCAGGCTATGCGGGGTCCCCTCTTACCCCCACGTAGCCTCGTCCCATTGCCCCGGCGAAAATCCACCCGCGCAAAAGAATGTGTAAGCAGGTAGGAACCGTAACCCGGCTCGCAGGCATATTGGATGCCACGGATATGTTTCCTTCCAGCACGATTGAGGACTATACATGAGCCTGAAATTAATGCAACCCGAGTTACGCAAAGAATTATTATGAAACTTTTGCGCGATACGCAACGCGGCATCGAAACGCCTGGCTAGTGCCTATAAGATGGGGATTTGGTTAGGGCGATGAAGCTCGGGCTATGGAGTTTTATGAAAGTGATGAAATTTCGGAAGGTTTGCGGTCGCGGAGTCGGGTGAGGATCTCGCGCGGGTTCCTGGCCGCTACCGTGGCGGCGGTCTTGAGCTTGTAGGGGCGGGTCGTATCGGCGCGTCGGGAGAACACGTCGTAGTGTTGAGCTTCGATCCTGTCGAGTATCGCCGCATATAGCTTTCGGGCAACCATTACCGGAAAACGCCGTCCCTGCGGAATGTATTTCATACCTTCGTCGGCCACCTCATAGAGTTTGCGGGCACGGGAGATCTCGAACCGCATCAAAGACTCGAAACGCCCGTCAACGATGCCCTCGCCGAGATCCTTCTCCGTATAGCCGAACCGTTCGAGGTCCTCCAGCGGCAGGTAAATACGGCCCCGGTGCCAGTCCTCTTTCACGTCCCGGAGGAAGTTTGAGAGCTGCATGGCGACGCCGAGCGCCTCGGCGTGGGCGTTGGCCGACTCGTCCACCACCCCGACTACGCGGCACATCATCAGGCCCACCACCGCCGCGCTGCCATAGGTGTACTCTTCCAGGTCTTCGTAGGTGGGATAGCGGAAGACGTGGGTGTCCATCTTCATGCTCTTCATGAAAGCCCTCACGGTATCCAACTCGATACCGTGACCCTGGACGGTGTTCGAGAACGCGTGCAGGACCGGGTTGCCGGTAGCTTCGCCGGTTATGGCGGCGAGGGTCTCCGATTCGAACGTGTCGAGGGCGGCGTGTTGATCCTCCAGCGCCGTTCCGTGCGGATTGTCCACGATCTCATCGGCGTAGCGCATAAAAGCGTAGAGGGCGTGTACGTGCGGGCGCACGGCGGGTGGGAAGAGCCGGGTCGAGAAGTAGTAGGTCCTGCTGTGGGCCCTCTGAACCTGGCGGCACAACTCGTAACTCTCCGGGAGGGTCAGGGTTTCACGGAGAGTCTGTCCGCCGGCCGGGTCCAAGCGCATTATTTGGTCCCGACTTCGGCGACTTCGCGACCGATGCGCTCGGCGACGAGCTTCGCCCCGATGGTAACCAGCGGCACGCCAGTGCCGGGCCGGGTGCTCGCCCCGACGAAGTACAGATTCTCGATGTTTTGCGAGACCATCGGCGGCCGGAAGTAACCTACCTGGAAAATTCCGTGCCCGATGCCGAAGGCCGCGCCCTCCTCCAGGTTGTAGTCGTCCCGCCAGTCCTCCGGTGTACGAACCTTCTCGTAGACGATGTGGTCCCGGATATTCTCTATGCCGCACCGCTCTTCCATCATCCCGTAGACCTTCTCCTTGAACGCTGCGCCGTCGCGCTTCCAGTTCACGTTTGGACCCAGGTGCGGCACCGGGACCAGCACGAACAGCGCGTCCCTGCCCTCCGGCGCCATTCGCTTCTCGGTCTTGGAGGGCACTACGGCGTAGAAAGACGGGTCGTCTGGGAGGCGGCGGTCGCGGAAGATCGCCTCGAAGTTCTCTTTGTACTCCGAGGAGAGATAGAAGTTGTGGTGGAGCATGCCGTCCAATTCGTGATCCATGCCGAGGTAGAGCATGAACGCCGAGGCCGTGTATTCGAGCTTCGTACGCTTGCGGCGTCCCTTGAAGTCCTTGTCCGCCGATTCTGGCAGCAGGCTCCGGTAAGCGTAGGGCAGGTCTGCGCCGACGAGCACCGCGTCGGCGGCGAGTTCATCCCCGTTTACCCTCACGCCTCGCGTCCGGCCTTTAGTGACCAGGACTTCCTCGACCGGGCTGTTGAGGTGAAACTTCACGCCAAGCTCCTTAGCCAGCTTCTCCATCGCCTCGACGAGCGAGTACATGCCGCCCTCCGGGAACCACAGTCCGTCTTCGGCCAGCTCAGTGTAGGGGAGGAGTGAGTAGACCGCCGGCGCCCGGAACGGCGAGAGCCCGAGGTACATAGTCTGGAGGCTGAACGCCTGACGCAGCTTGTCGGTCTTGAAGAAGCGGGAGACTGAGCGGTAATAGTTGTTGACCGCTTTCGTCTTGGCGAGCAGCCGCAGGTTACGGAGGCCGAAGAAGTCGCCCGCTTTGTCGAAGTCCCGCTCGACGAACTCGCTCCGTCCCAGACGGTACTTGTGGCAGGCGTCTTCCAGAAATCGGTAGAAGTTTGGCGTAACGCCGGGCTCTATGCGCTCCAGTTCGTTTATCAGCTCGGGAAGCGTGCGCCGGATCGTCAGCGAGTCGCCATCCCCGAAGTTGACCCGGTAGTTCGAGTCGAGCGGTATGAGGTTGACGTAGTCATCAAGGTCCCGTCCCGCGAACCGGAACAGGCTCCGGTAGGTGTCGGTCATCAGGAGAAGTGAGGGGCCGGTGTCAAAGGTGAAGCCTTCGGCTTCGAGCCGACCCATGCGGCCGCCGAGTTGGTCGTTTTTCTCAAAGACCTCGACCTCGAATCCCATGACGGCGAGGCGGATGGCCGCCGCGAGGCCGCCCATCCCGGCTCCTACTATCGCTATGCGCTTCTCCGCCAAGAGCCGCCTTTCTTGAATCTCTCCGAGTCTGAATAAAGATATAGTGAGTTTACACGTCGTTACACATCGGATGTTAGCAAGTCGTGCGGCGAAACCCGGTAAAGGAGCTTACACGGATGGGACGCAATGAGATAGGTGTGATCGTAACGGACCGGGGAGCCGCCCGGTTGCGTTCCGGCCATCCGTGGGTCTACCGCTCGGACCTATCGGATGCCGCCGGGGAGTCCGGGGATGTGGTGCGCGTCTTCGACCGTCGCGGGAAGTTCCTGGGACGGGCCTTCTACAACCCTAAAAGCCAGATCTCCATCCGCCTCGCCAGCCGCGAGGATGAGCCGGTAGACGAGTCCTGGTTCGCGAAGAAGATCGAAGACGCACTCGACTACCGCAAAACCCTGAAAATAGACGCCGATGCCTACCGCCTGGTCCACGGCGAAGCCGACGGCATTCCTGGTCTCGTTGTGGACCGCTATGGCGACTACGTCGTTTTGCAGGTAGGATCCGCCGCCGTCGAGCGCCGGTTGGATTGGGTAAAGGGATCGCTTGTAGATAGGCTCGCCCCGGCGGGGATCCTGGCCCGCAACGACTCGACCGCCCGCAAGCGGGAAGGTTTGAGTAACGAATCGCAGGCTTTGTATGGAGAAATCCCCGAGTCCGTGATCGTCCGAGAGGTAGACGTACGCTACCGGGCGGACCTGTGGGGCGGACAGAAAACCGGCGGGTTCCTGGACCAGCGCGAGAATCACCTTGCCGCCGGGCATTACGCCTCCGGGCGGGCGCTGGATGTCTTCTCTTACACCGGCGGCTTCGCCCTGCACGCAGCACATCGGGCGGAGACTGTGGAAGCCGTGGACGCGAGTAGCCCGGCGCTCGACGCGGCGCGGGCCAACGCGGAGCTAAACGGCCTGGAGAACCTCACCTTCACCCGCGCGAACGCCTTCGATCTTCTGCGGGAGCGTTCGGACTCCGGTGAGCGGTACGATACCGTGATCCTCGACCCTCCGGCCTTCGCCAAGTCAAAACGAGAAGTAAGAAAGGCAACTCGCGCCTACAAGGAGATAAACCTGCGGGCCATGAAGCTCCTGAATCCCGGCGGCATCCTTATCACCTGCTCCTGCTCGTACCACTTCTCGCGGGAGCTAATGGAAGATACCCTCCGCTCCGCCGCAGCGGACGCCGGACAGACGATTCGGGTCCGGGAGTGGCGCGGACAGGCCGCCGACCATCCGGAGGTACTCACCGTGCCCGAGACTCGTTACCTCAAATGCGCGGTGCTGGAGCGCGTTTGAAGATCAGTTCTTGCTTGTGAGGACACCTGAGTCGCGCAGGGCATTCCTGACGGCTTCTTTGCCTTCGGCGGAGCGGAGGAGGCCGAAGTGGGTTCCCTGGTGCCACAGGATGTGGGGCCGGTCCCAGTGGCGGCACAGGCTGTTCGGCTCGCTGGCCGGGATGATGCGGTCTGCGACGCTGGCGAGAACGGCGCGCCCCTCCTTCGCTACCTTTGGCTGGAGGGCGAGCGGCGAGACGGGGCGGCTTAGCTGATCCATCCTCTTCTCGGAGGCGCCGTGGGTCTTCAGGTAGCGCGTGGCTGTTGAGAAGCCATCGCGCCAGAACATGTGAGACGGGTCCACCGAGGGATTGGCGGCGATTACGCAGTCGATGCCGTCGTCCAGCCCGGCGAGCAGGGCTGCGGTATAGCCGCCCAGCGAGTGCCCGAGCACACCGACTGCCGGGGCGTCTTGTTCCGGCAGCCGCAGCCAGGCGAGCAGGCGGCGAATGTCCCACGCCGCCTGGGTCCCGGCGTGGACGAGGTCCATCGTGTCACCGGAGAGTAGCCGGGCTCCGCTTACGTATCCGGGCTTGCGGGGACCGTGCAACGGAAGAAACGGGAACAGCAAGTTCAGACCCAACTCCCGGTGCAGAAAATCCGGCTGAAAGAGATCTCCGCTGTTCTGCGGCGCGCCGTTACGGAGACCGTGAACGCAAACCAGCCAGGGATGGTTCCCGTCCTCGTGCCTCAGGGTCAAGGCTTGGGCGGTGCGATTGCTTTCGTAGGAGAGCCAGCGGTCGCGGCCCGGTTCGTCCGGCCAGGGTTCGTAGCCGCTCTCGAAGCTGAGGCTCTCCATGTCCCATCCTTCGTGGCGGAACCTCTTGCGGCCGGATATTTCGGCGGGCGGCGGCGTCCGATGGTAGCTATCCGGGTTCTCCAGCCAGCCGTTACGTTCGAATACCTCAAGGGCTTCGTCCATCTCCTGGCCCATGTGTTTGGCTATGGAGCCTACCGCGGGCGGCCAGCTGGTCAGCACTATCGCGAACATCTTGACCTCGTCCGTGGCGACTCTGGCGGAAAGCTTCAGGCCCATCTCCGGCTCCGGCACCTCGGCCGGAACCGGAATCTCTCCTACGGAAAGGTATCCGGCGGCTACGAAGCTCGCTATCGAAAGCGCCAGCAACACTAATCCGACCGTGATCCCGGAGACGAACGCCATCGGAAAGGAGAAGAGGATTCCAAGGAACGCTCCCAGACACATGAATTGGGATATTCGCGCATCCGCACCAGAGAAGACACTGGAGAGGCTCGTCGAGATCAGCAAGACCGCAGGTAGGATGCCAAAAATGTCTCCCAACGGACCGCTTTGAATGGCAAACCAGGCCCATAATATCCCGGTTATGCCATTCAGCGGGACGGCGAACGGCCACAGTGGGGGCGCTATCGGCCCGGGCGATTCGCCTTCCTTGACGTCAGGTTCTTTTACCATGTCTTCGCCTTTCGGTGTACGTTGCCCAAGCGCGGTTGCTACTCGTACTGTACAGCCTCCACGATGTTCGTGCGGGCGGCGGAGCGGGCGGGCAGCAGGCCGGCGAATATCCCGATGAGCAGCCCGGCCACTAGGGCGTAGAGGGCCGAGGAAGTCGGGTAGAAAAACGAGACCTCGAAGCCCCCGGCCCCGGAGCCCCGGACAAAGAGATAGCCGAGCAGGGAGCCGACGGCCACCCCTACCAATGCCCCTATAGAACTTATAACTACTCCTTCGTCTATGATGAGCCGCCCGACCTGGAGCCGGGTGCTCCCGACGGCCCTCAGTATCCCGATCTCCCGTGTGCGCTCGAAGACGCTCATGGACAAGGTGTTGACTACTCCGAAGGCCGAGACCGCGACCGAGACGCCCATGATGGCGTAGAAGAAGACGTACTGGCGGTTGAAGTCCTCCTCTATCTGGGCCTTCCACTCGGCGTTCGAGTAGACTGTGAATTGTGGGTAGTCTTCGAGGACACGACCGATCTCCCGCGACGCGGCGTCCCTGTCCGAACCTGGAGCGGCTTTAACGGCTAGGAACTCGCCGCCGGAGACGTTGAAGTCTTTGGCGAGGTTTCCCTCAGAGAGGTAGATGCCCGCGCCGCCTCCCAGCACGTCGTTCTCCAGGATACCGGCGACCGGGTACTTCATCGGCCCGGATGGGGTCGGCAACTCGACCTTCGAGCCGACTTTCAAGTCGCGCGATTCTGCGAGCTGTTTGCCCACCAGAGCCGCGCCGTCTCGCAGTCGGGAGAAGGCCTCCGGTCCTCCGGCGGCGTAGTCGAGGCGGAAGATGTCCGGGTAGTTTTTATCCACCCCGAAGATGATGTTCACCTCTTCGCCTTCGCGGAGGAAGGTGGAGGCTATGGCGGTCGTCTCTTCGACGCCGGACACGTCGTTTATCCGTTTCGGCAGGTTCGGGGAGAAGGTGATGTCGGACTGGGTGTTGGCAGGCTGGACGACGTAATCGCTGCCGAGAGAGTCTTCGAGGGAGCTCCGGATCGTGCCGAGCACGCTGCCCCCGAGGGCGGAGAAAGAGATGACGAGCGAGATGCCGACCATCAGCGCCGAGGCCGTGAGCGCCGTCCGGGCCTTGTTCCGGGTCGCGTTGGCCGCGGCTATCTGGCCTTCGACTCCGAAAAGGAGCCGTAGGACCGGCGAGAAAAGCTTTGAGAGCGGGGTGACGAGGGCGGGTATCACCAGTGACACGCCGAGGAAGGTGCCGATGACCCCGGCTATCCCGGAGGCGTAGACGAGGCCATCCAGGCTCGTGGAGAGGTTGCTGGCAAGGTAGTAGATCCAGGGCGCGCAGACCGCGATCAGCAACACCCCGAGCACCGGCCCTGACCGCGAGATCAGACGCGACCGACGTCCGGGGGCGGCTCCGGTCCGGGCGCGCATAGCCTCGACCGGGCTGACCCTCCCGGCCCGCAGGGCAGGATAGAGTGCGGCGAGCGCCGTCACGAGGATGCCGACGACTATCGCAGAGACCAGGGCGAAGGGGGAGATATAGAGCTGGGTGATCTGGAAAGTAAAAGCCTGTCCGAACAGGTAGACGAGCGCTTTCGCAATACCGTACCCGAAGAGCACCCCGGCCACCGAGCCGAAGATCCCAAGCAGTATGGCCTCGATAATTACGGAGCGGGCGATCATGGCGCGCGTGGAGCCCAAAGCCCGCAGCATCCCGAGCTCCCGCGTCCGCTCCAAAACGGTCATCGAGAGCGCGTTGAAGACCAGGAAAGCCCCGACGAATAGCGCGGTCCCGGCGAAGAAGAGCAGTGAGATCTGGAACCCCTGAAGTTGGCTGCTGACTTGGTCCGTGCGGGTCGAAGACCGCTCTACCTGAAATCCCCCGCCGAGCTTTCGGTCCAAACCCTCACGCAACGGCGCCACCGAATCCTCGTCCGCAGCCTCGACGGAGATCCCCGAGACCTCGCCCGGATTGTCGAAGACCTTCTGCGCGTAGGGCAGCGGCGTCATGCCGAAGGCGAACCCGCCGAATGAGCCGCCCGGTATCCGCAGCAGCCCGACCAGATCTACTTCCTTAGGACCCTCCGGCGTCCCGAGTCGCAAAGTGTCCCCGACTTTCAGCCCCGCCAGCTCCGCGGTCCCGCCGTCCAGAGTAAGCTCCGCGCCGTTCTGTGGGTAGCGGCCCTCCGTAAGGTCGAAGCCCGTCGCCAGGGAGGCGGATGACGGCTCGACGCCGAAGAGCCGCATACTCTGCACGTCCGGCAATCCGTTTTCTTGAGTACCCAGGATCAAAGAAGCCGGCAGAGAGAGCCGGGGAGCGGCTGATTCCACCTCCGGCGTCGAGCGGACATCTTCGACCCGATTCTCCTTGAAGGTTCCGCTGCCTCCGGCGGCGGTGATTGTCAGGTCCGCCGTTCCGTAGGCGCGGGAGAAAAGCTCCTTGAATGTGTTCGACATGGTGTTCGAGAGGGTCAGCACGCCGAAGACGATGCCGACCCCGAGCACGATCCCTATCGTGGTGAGCACTGTCCGCTGCGGCCTCGACCCGAGGTTGCGAAAACTCAGGCTGGAGAAACGGCGGAGCTTCACGATGCTATCCGGCTGATTCCAGGGTCTTTATTCGCTCCAGGATCTCCTCGGGGTCCGGTTCTCGAAGCTCGTCCACTACCCGGCCATCGCCGAGGAAGATCACGCGGTCCGCCGCTGAAGCGGCCCTGGGATCGTGGGTGACCATGATTATGGTCTGCTCGTAGCGGGCTGCGGACTCCCGCATGAGGTCCAGCACTCCGGTCCCGGTCTTCGAGTCGAGGTTCCCGGTCGGTTCGTCGGCCAGGATGATGTCCGGGTTTCGGACGAGCGCGCGGGCTATCGCCACCCGCTGTTGCTCGCCGCCGGAAAGCTCGTCGGGTCGATGCCGCCGCCGCTTCGCAAGCCCTACGAGGTCCAGCAACTCGTCCAGCCTGTCAGCGTACTTCGCCGGCTTCTCGCCGGAGATCAGGGCGGGCAACAGAATGTTCTCCTCGGCGGAGAGTGTCGGGATGAGGTTGAAGAACTGGAACACGAATCCCATCCGCTCCCGGCGGAGCATCGTGAGTTTCTTGTCTTTCAGGCCGGATAGATCCGTGCCGCCGATGACCACGCGCCCCGAGCTTGGCCGGTCTAATGCCCCAAGAATGTGCAACAGGGTGCTCTTCCCCGACCCCGAAGGTCCCATGATCGCCGCGAACTCACCGTTGGGGAACTCTAAAGAGACGCCCTGCAACGCTGATACCAACATCGAGCCTTCGCCGTAAACTTTGGCGAGGTCTTCGGTCTCGACGGCCAGCTTGCTTCCATTCTTCACCTACTGAGTATATCTATGGCGGAGGGTTCGAAGGTGAATGCGGCGACAAAGCTGGAACTTATACTTACCCGAGTCTCTTTTACACCTAACGATTCCGTGTTTCTTGGATTCAAAGATCAGGCACCGGCCGGCACCCTACTTATGGAGGGGGGAGACGCTTGGCAGAGCACCGGCCAGAAAAACAGCGACCCAGGGGCCAAGAACAGCCGACAAGGCCTTGTTACCCTTACTGGAGGCCGCTTTTGAGGGAGCCTTCACGACGGACTCCGCAAACAAAAACTCTAGATGCTAAACGGCCAGGGTTCCGTACGTCGCGGCACTAGGTGCTCAAACGCACAAAGCGCCATCGGTGAGAGATCAAATATATATGGCCCGATATATGTACATAATCCTTCTGTCAGGGTAAAATAAAAGGTTGCAAGAAGTTGCCGGCTAGTATGGAGTAAGGAGGCTCTTACTATTTATGCCTTCCTCAAAGTTTAGAGACGAACGTATTCGGCTCCTCTCGTTAGTAGATATATTCGAGCCGTTGTCACCCGAGGAGATAGAGCGCCTTAACGGTCAGCTCTCAGACATTCATCTCGAAGCGGGTGAGGTCTTCTACACTCCGGATGACCGTAGCGAGAGGCTATTCTTGCTCTGGAAAGGGCGAGTGCGGGTGTATAGAACCACCGACGGGCGGGAGTTCACCCTCGCTTTGGTGGAGGCCGGAACGGTGTTTGGGGAGATGGCGCTCACTGCCCAGCAATTGCAGGGTGCGTACGCGCAGGCCCAGGAGTCCTCTGAACTCTCCGTCATGCGCCGTGAGGATCTGGAGCAGCTCATATTAGAGAAGCCTCAGGTGGGATTGCAGATAACCCATCTGCTCAGCGAGCGTCTTCGCCAGTATGAGACCCGGCTGGGAGACTTGACGCTCAAGGGCACTACGGCCCGGTTAGCCAGTCTCATTTTGCTTCTGGCCGAGAACGAAGGGGTCGTAACGAGTCAGGGGCTCATAAGGATACCCAAACACTACACACACCAGTATCTTGGTACCATGGTCGGGACCAACCGCGAGGCGGTAACCAGGGCCTTCTCCGAGCTACAAGACGAGGGGGCCGTGGAACTCAGGAGACGGTTGATCTGGGTTACGAATATGGATGCCCTGGGGCAGATATCGCGCCAGGGTGTGTTCGACAAGCAAGAGCGAACGCCGTAAAGCAATACGCCGCTCTCGTTCAGCCGCTCTCACTCAGCCGCAAGTTTCGGCGGGCCTCTTCGAGCTCTTGAGCTTTCTCCGCCCGTTGGAATCGCAGGAGTTTCATGCGCTCCGTGTCTCTTCGCATGGACAGGCTCATCAGGCACAGATCCATGGTAGAGACGATACCCTGCAATAACACCGTACGATCCCGATCCTCCAGTTGCCTGTCGTGATGCCCGCACAGTAGAAGTCCGCCTCGCGAGGAGATCCTCCCCGGAAGTTCGCAGCGGAAGCCCTGCAAGGTTCGTTCCACCTGGCAGCGGGAATCCCACGTAGCATTTCGTTTGCCGTTACTTCCAACCTGCAAGGGAGCACCTTTTACTGCGAGACCGAGGTGCTGCGCCAGTTAATTAGATCGGTTGCTCTAAATCGGAAAGCCTCTGAAGTTCCCTTCGGACTTCGAGAGAAGCAAGCTTAGCGCCGGATACAACGATTGTTCCTTTAGTATAAACCTATCGCGCTAACGTGCCGTTGGTATTTAGTATTTAATGACACTTAGTGCTTAATCGTCCAACCGGGATCAGGCCACCCGACCCAAGAGTATTGGACCTGTTTGTTACTCTGGGCCGGAGCCGCGCGGGTCGCTGACTTCAGGTCTCACGCCGAAGCCTGGCCGTCTGCCTCTTCCGGCTCATACTCTAGCTCGTAGTGCCAGAACAACTCCTCTTGTCCATCCTCCAACAGCACACTTAGAGCCGGATGATGAGGATGACCGAAGCCTTCCTTTATAGTGCCGACCTGGCCTCGCAAGTGCTCTCGCGAGTGCCGATCTCCAATCCTTACCGTCTCGCCGATACGATAGCTGTACGACTGCATGGCTTTGTCTCCATACCCCTGAAGTTCGAGTTTGGTACGTCAGGCTCACACTTCAGGATAAAGTACCCCAACTACGAAAAATAATTACATCGTCCCGTGGAAAAGTCGGTGTCTCCGGGTACGGTGTGCTCTGTGGTACATAATCTCCGTTCGCCGCCGGGGTTTGTAACATCGTAGTTACGTTGGTAGAATGCTGGAGTAATTTCATATAAGCCCCTGCTTCTTCTGGCGCGTTCGGTGGCCGGAGAAGCCGTGACAAGACCAGAGGAGGCAAATCATCGACACTTACGAAGCCATGCTCATAGTTATTCCCGAGCTCGACGAGGAGCAGATCGAGAGCACTGTCGCACGTTTTCAGACGGTTATAGAGCGGACGGGCGGTAATGTATCCGAGTCCCGGCAGTGGGGCCGGAGGAAGCTCGCCTACGAGATAGACAACCGTACGGACGGCTACTACGCGATAATGCAATTCACCGCCGGCGAGCGCACGCTCAGGGAACTCAAGCGCATCCTGCGGGTCTCCGACGACGTGCTGCGGCACATGATCGTCAAGCTGCCGCCGGACTACGCCGCCGGGGCCCAGCAAGAAGAGACTACCGAGACCGCCGAAGCCGTTCAGGTTTCGGGATAATTTAGATCAGGAGGTTTAGAGATGGGTCGTAGAAGAGGAGGTCCGCCGCGTGGAGAGCGCCCGGTCAAGAATAAGCCGTGCGTATTCTGCCAGGAGGACGTGACCTACGTTGACTACAAGGACTACAACACGCTCCGGCGCCTCACCTCGGATCGAGGCAAGATCCGGGCCCGCAGGGTTACGAGTCTCTGCCCGAAGCACCAGCGTGAGGCCGCCTCGGCGATAAAGCGCGCCCGTGAGATGGCGCTCATGCCCTACGTGGCGGGACAGTAGGAGGGGCCATGCAGGTAATACTTACCCAGGACGTAGAGAAGATCGGGCGCAGGGGCGATATCGTGGACGTTAGCCGCGGCTACGTCCGCAACTTCCTTACGCCGCGTGGTCTGGCGGAGGTCGCCACACCCTCGAAGATGGAGGAAGCCCGCCGCCGAATGGAGGAGGCCGAGGAACAGGAACGGCGCATGTCGGAACGGTCCGGAGAGATCGCCGGGATTTTGAACAAGACTGTCGTAACGATCGAAGCCCGCACCGGAGAAGACGAGCGGCTCTTCGGCTCCGTTACGGCCGCCAACATCACCGACTCCATCCAGAAAGCCCGCGACCTGCACATCGACCGCCGGCGCGTCATACTAAACGAGCCCATAAAGTCGCTCGGTACCCATCAGGTCCCGATTCAGGTGCATGGCGACGTTCAGGCCAGCGTAAAAGTCATAGTAGTGCCCAAGCTGTAGCTCAGCTTCAAGTCTACGGTTTATCTAAACTAGAGGCTTAGAAAGAAGTGCTCCGATTCTGTTGTATCGGGGCACTTTTTGCTGCATATTAGGGAGATGGAGCGCCGGGGGAGGATACGGGAGGTACAGGGAGGGCGCGATTCGGCCCGCGTACCGCCGCACGACCTCGACGCGGAGCGGGCGGTTATCGGGGCGATGCTGGTTTCGGAGACGGCTGTCGCAGCGGTCGCCGAGGCGCTGGCCGCCGAGGACTTCTACTCCGAGACGCACCGGGTTTTGTTCCGGGCGATGATGCGGCTCTACTCCAAGGGCGATCCGATAGACCAGCTTACGCTGCTGGATGAGTTGCGGGGCATGGGGGAGTTGGACCGGATCGGGGGCCGTCCCTACATCTTTCAGCTCGTGGAGAGTGTCCCGACGGCCTCGAATGCTTCGCGGTACGCGGAGATCGTGCGCGGCAAGGCCCTCTTGAGGGCCGTCATAGACGCCGGGAGCCGCATATCCGAAGACGCCTTCCGGGAACCGGAGGACGTAAACGAGGCGCTCGACTCAGCCGAGCAGCTCATCTACAGCGTCTCGAACCGTACGCTGCAGGACCGGCTCTCTCCCGTCTCGGAGCTCGCGCCGGGCGCTCTGGAGATGATACAGCGGCTCTACGAGGCTGAGGGGCAGGTCACGGGCGTCGAGACCGGATTCGAAGACCTCGACCGGCTGACCACCGGTTTCCACAAGAGTGACCTAGTGGTGCTGGCCGCGAGGCCGGCGATGGGGAAGACTGCCATGGCGCTAAACGCGATCTGGCACGCCGCCGGAGTTCAGGGGTTGCCGGTGGCGATCTTCAGCCTGGAGATGAGCAAGGAACAGCTCGTTCAACGCCTTATCTCGCAGACGACTCGGATAGCGACCCAGGACCTGCGGAGCGGTAACGTCAAGGCCGAGGACTGGCCCAAGTTGGTGAGGGGCGTCAACGAAGTCAGCCGCGCTCCGATCTGGATCGACGACACCGCCGGGGTGGGCCTGATGGAGATGCGGGCCAAAGTCCGTCGTCTGGCGAGCCGGCTCAATGCCCAGGATGAGACGCCGCTCTCGCTCGTGGTGGTGGACTACCTGCAGCTCATGGTCGGCAACGCCCGAGACAACCGCCAGCAGGAGATAGCGGAGATCAGCCGCGGCCTAAAAGTCTTAGCCCGCGACCTCGACGTGCCGGTCCTCGCTATAGCCCAGCTCTCCCGCGCCGTCGAGCAGCGTCACGACAAACGTCCCCTTCTCTCGGATCTCCGTGACTCGGGTGCGATCGAGCAGGACGCCGATATGGTGATGTTCCTCTACCGGGACGAGTACTACAACCCCGACTCCGACGACAAGGGCATCGCCGAGGTCATCGTCGGCAAGCACCGGAACGGCCCGACCGGCAAGACCCAACTCGCCTGGCTGGAGCAGTACACCAAGTTCGCTTCGCTCGCCCGTCGCTGAGGCGCCGGCAAACGTCTTTACACTGCGCCGGAGTTTTCGAGTATCTGTGCTATCTCGGTACAGTTTTGCTGGCGGGCATGTTGGAGCGGGGTGACGCCGTTGCCGTCGGCCAGGTTTACGTCGGCTCCGGCTTCTACGAGAAGCCGCACCACTTCAGTGTGGCGTTGGTCGCAATTGCCCAGGATGATCGCCTCTAGCAGTGCTGTCCAGCCCAGGTTGTTGATGTGATCCACGTCGATGTCGGTCTTCAGTAGCTCCCGGACTACGTCGACGTACCCGCGATCTGCCGCCCGAATGAGGCCTGTGCCGTTGTAGCTGTCGAGGCTGCGGACGTTCGCGCCGTTTGCCAACGTTAGCTTCAACAGACGCGGGTCATCGCCGACCTCGGCTGTAGAGATCAGATAGGCGCTCTGTTGGGTCTCGTCCTTGACGTTCACGTCGGCCCCGGCTTCGATGAGTATTCTCGCTATCTCCAAACGGTTTCCGTAGGCTGCGGCTATAAGCGGCGTCGTGCCGCCGGTTTCGTCGCGGGCGTGTACGTCCGCGCCCTGCTTTAGCAATCTTTTTACGGACTGCTCGTCGCCGCGGCTCGAAGCTGAGATCAAAGCCATGTCGGCCTCCCTATCTACTTCTGCGTTCTCGGGCCTAGTAGCCTCCACGGTTTCCTTCTTCGTAACGGGGGCTGTCTGATCCGTACCTCCCGTTGCAGACGACGTTTCCGTTACCGTCTTGTCCGTGGAACTCTGTTGCGCGTTGTCCGAGTTATCCGAGACGGATGGAGAACTGCATCCGGCCAGCATTAGGAGTACAAGGATCAAGGACAGATGCGATACTCGAATGTTTCTCTCGATCATCCCGGCTATCCCTCGCCCGATGCTCTAACTCGGGCCTCTACTTGATCGGCGCGCCCATCGCATGGTAGCCGCCGTCCACGTGGATCAACTCACCCGTAGTCGCGGGCCACCAGTCGGAGAGCAGGCTAACCACGGCTCTGCCTACGGGCTCAGGGTCGGTGGCTACCCAGCCCAGAGGCGCCTGCCGCTCCCACTCGCCTTCTATTCCCTCGAAGCCACTGATGCCCTTGGCCGCCAGAGTCTTCACCGGCCCGGCGGAGACGAGGTTTACCCGGATGCCGCGCTCCCCAAGGTCGCGGGCCAGGTATCGAGAAGTGGATTCCAGGGCGGCCTTCGCCACGCCCATCCAGTCGTAAGCGGGCCAGGCGACGCGGGCGTCGAAGTCCAGGCCGACGATCGAAGAGCCGGGCTGCATGAGGTCCACGAGACCTACGGAGAGGGCCTTTAGCGAGTAGGCTGAGGTCTGAACGGCGGTTGCGACCGAGGGCCATTCGGCGGTCAGGAAGTTTCCGCCCAGGGCGTCCTCGGGGGCGAAGGCTATGGCGTGGACTATGCCGTCCAGCGATCCCCAGCGGTCTTTGAGGTCTTTGGCGACGGCCTCTATATCTTCGGGCTTATTCGCGTCGAGTTCCAGAACGGGTGGCTCGGGGTCTAGCTTTTTGGCCGTGCGACGGGTGAGGGCTCCGGCGCGGCCGAAGCCGGAAAGGGCGATCTCCGCCCCTTGCTCCTGGGCCAGACGGGCTACCGAGTAGGCTATGGAGCGGCGGTCCAGAACTCCGGTTACCAGTATCTTCTTACCTTCCATCAGGCCGGCCATCCATCCTCCTCGAAAGTCGTTCTTTGACCGACAATAGTCTAGGGGATGTCTCCTGAAGTTGCCGGAGAGGTTATTGGTCCTTTGGACCTACGCCGTAGAGCCGCCGCTCGTAGGTCGCCTTTACCTTGGCCTCCCAGGCGAGTAGCTCGTATCGAAGGTCCTTGAGCTTTTTCTCGGGTTGCTGTTCGGCTATGTTCTCTTTCTCGTGGGGATCTTCGGAGAGGTCGAAGAACTCCTCTTGTTTATTGCCGTAGTAGTAGATGTACTTCTCGTCGCCCTTTATGCTTGACAGGCAGCGGTTCTCCTGGTAGCAACTCAACATCAAAGAGCGGTCTTCAGGAGGCGATAGCATCGAAGACCCCGGATATATTCCACCATCTATGTTGTACCCGAGCAGGTCTGTAACCGTGGGAAGAACATCCTGCTCGTTGACTGCAGCCTCGATCCGCCGGCCATCCTCGAAGCGCTTGGGGTCGTGGATTATGAGCGGTATGCGAATCCCTTCATTGTAGATAGTGTTGTCGTGCTGGCGGAATCCGTGTTCCCCGAATCCTTCTCCGTGGTCTCCCAATATGACGAAGATGGTGTCCTCGTAGAGACCCAGTTCCTTGTACTGGTCGAAGAGGTTCTTCAAAAAGAAGTCCTGGTAACGGAGGGTGTTGAGGTAATTATTCAACTCCTCGTCTTCGACGAACTTCTTCTTTCCGTACCGGCTGGGAACGGTGTAGTCATGGTGGGGAGTAACCGTCAGGTAGGTGGCGAGAAATGGCGCGTCGCTGTTCGACTGGAGCCACTCCCGGCTCGGCTCCAACATTATGTCGTCCTCGTAGCCGAAGTAGTTTGCCTTGTCGAATCCCTGCTTGTCCATGGATTCCACTGGGAAGAAGTCCTCGTAGCCGAAGTTGTCCACGAGCATCCGGCGCCGCTCGAACTCCTCGGTCGCCGACTGGAAGAAGGCGGTGTTGTAACCCTGCGGCTTGAGCAGGTCCGCCATGCACTGCGCGGGGATTACATCCGGCTCCGCCTCGGTGTTCTCCGTGCCCAGCGGAGGTGCGACACCGCAGGCGGTCGCGGTTAGCGCCTTGGAGGTGTGAGGCACTACTGCATAGGCTCTCTCGGCGATCAGGCTCTCCCTGGATAACTTGTCCAAGAAGGGCGTGGTCTTCAGGTCCTCGTAATATGGCGTGGTGGATTGTGCCCTGGTCGACTCCAGAAAGACCATGACCACGTTGCGTTTTTTGGTATCTGGGGTCTTGACCAGGGTGGTATCGACCGGCGGCTCCACTGCGGCGAGCTCGGTGTCTATCTCCGGGCCTGGAATCTCAACGTCGGGCGTGAATAGTTCCAGCGCGACCATGTTAGCTATCGCATCCCTGGAGAAGGAAGAGCTGGCGCCGGTCGCACTGGGCAGGAGGGAGAGACCCGCGAACCCCAGCGCCACCAAGCATACCGCAAGCGGTGCTGCCCAAGGGCGTGCCTCCGTTCGTGGGGAACGTTGTCGGCTGCTTCCGAAGACCCGGGTTACGATCATCGGACCTGCAATGGCATAGAGGATGACCAGCAGCAGCAAGACGACCTGCAAGAGCGTGGTCTCTGAAGCGATGATCGCACGGGTTTCCTCGAAAGAGGAGAGCGACAGCACTATAAAGTTATAGTCGAGCGTCGAGCCTGTGGTCTTGTAGAAGGAATGGGCGCTGGTCGCCAGCAGCGCCACCAATATAGCTGATACATGAAATAGCATCAGGGCCATCTTTCGGGACACGCCGCCCCGAAAGATGGCGAATACGCCGACCCAAAGCGCCGCGTAGCCTAGGTTGAAGAAGACCTCCGAGCGCAATTGGTCGACGAAGCCTACAGGGCCCGGAACGTCAAGCTGGGTTACTATCCGGGATATTTTCAAGCCTACGTTGTAGATAAAAAGTGGTATCAGCAGACTGAGCAGGTAGATCCAATCCTCCCAGATCAGAATACCTCTCAGATGAAGCCTGGAGCCGCTCTTGTCGTCCTTTTTAGCCATGAAACGTAAGGGATTTTAACAAAGATTTCACATCGAAAAGAAAAACTATACGATTTATGGAATACTTTAAAAGCTGCTTGATAATGTTCGCCTCTCGCGTCTGGCCTGAACGGGCATTACCTTCGACGTTCCGGAAGAGCGGGTAAGTGCATCCGGCGTAGCGCTTCGAGAGAAAGGCCGAATCGGCCAGCCGCCGGGGGAGCCGGACGAACGGCATTCCGAAGCGAATTGTCTTAGAATTATGTTGGTGAGAGAGTGAGCGGGGGTGAGCTTCCAAAAGAGTAAAAGCGCATAATAACGGGTAAGGGAATGCCTGAGAGGATGCTAGGGAAAGGAGAAGATGAGATGAGCGAGGAAAAGAATACAGAGACGCAAGAGGTGCAGACCCACGAACCGCCGGAGGAGTTTGTCTCCCAGGCGAATGTGACGGATCCTTCGGTCTACGAGAAAGCCGAGAATGATCCCGAGGAGTTCTGGGCGTCCTGGGCGAGGGAACTCCACTGGTTCAAGGAGTGGGACAGAGTTCTCGACTGGGATCCGCCGGAGGCCCAGTGGTTCGTCGGGGGAAAGACCAATGTCTCCTATAACTGCCTGGACTACCAGGTAGAGCAAGGTCGTGGGGACAAGGACGCCATTATCTGGGAGGGCGACGAGCCGGACCAGGAGTTGCGTTACACGTACTCCGAATTAAAGGCCGAGGTCGAGAAGTTCGCCAACGTATTGAAAGACCTCGGGGTAAAGAAGGGCGAGCCCGTGACGGTCTACCTGCCCATGATCCCCGAGCTACCCATAACCATGCTCGCCTGCGCCCGCATCGGCGCTCCCCACTCGGTAGTCTTCGGAGCCTTCTCCGCCGATGCTTTGCGGGATAGGATCAACGACTGCGAGGCGAAAGTCCTCGTCACCGCCGATGCCGCGCCCCGTGGCGGCAAGAAAACCGGATTGAAAGAGAACGGCGACAAGGCTCTGGAAGACGCTCCGTCCATAGAGAACGTGGTAGTGGTGCGCCGGACTGGCGACGACGTGGAGATGCAAGAAGGCCGCGACCACTACTGGGACGAGTTGATGGAGAAAGCCGACGAAGAGTGCCCGGCCGAAGAGATAGACTCAGAGGACGAACTCTTTATCCTCTATTCCTCCGGCTCCACCGGCAAGCCCAAAGGTATCGTTCACACCACCGGCGGCTACCTGACCCAGGTCTACGCCACCACCAAGTGGGTCCACGACCTTCAAGAGGACGATATCTACTGGTGTACCGCCGACATCGGGTGGGTCACGGGACACTCCTACATCGTCTACGGGCCGCTCTCAAACGGCGGAACCTCGATCGTTTACGAGGGTACGCCCACTTATCCCGAGAGCGACCGCTTCTGGGACCTCATCGAGCGGCGCGGCGTAAACATCCTCTACACGGCGCCGACGGCCATCCGGGCGTTCATGAAGAGCGGTACGGAGGATCTGGAGAAGCACGATCTCTCTTCGCTGAAGTTGCTCGGTACGGTCGGTGAGCCGATAAACCCGAGGGCCTGGGAGTGGTATTTCGACAACGTCGGCGGCGGACGCTGTCCCATCGTGGATACCTGGTGGCAGACGGAGACGGGCGGCATCATGATCACGGGCTTGCCCGCCATAACGACCATGAAGCCTTCAAGCGCCTCCCTGCCTTTTCCCGGCATCTCGGTCGGTCTCTTTGACGAGGAGGGTAACGAGATGGAGGGCGCAAACCAGGGCAACCTGGTGCTCAAGAGGCCCTGGCCCGGAATGCTCAGGACTCTCTATAACGACCCCGAGCGCTACCAGGAGACTTACTGGCAGAAGTACGGTGACACGTACTTTGCCGGTGACGGGGCCAAGCGCGACGAGGATGGCTACTACACGATAACCGGCCGGGTGGACGACGTAATAAACGTCTCCGGCCACCGTATGGGGACGATGGAGGTCGAGAGCGCGCTCGTCTCCCACGAAGCCGTTGCCGAGGCGGCGGTAACCGGCAAACAAGACGAAGACAAGGGCCAGGTCATCTTTGCCTACGTCACGCTCGAAGGAGACCGGGAAGGTTCGGAGGACTTGCAGAAAGAGTTGGTGCAGCGGGTGAGGGAGAGGATCGGCCCGATCGCCACCCCCGAGAGCATAGTCTTCACCGACAACCTGCCCAAGACGCGGAGCGGTAAGATCATGCGCCGCATCCTCCAGGGTGTGGCGGAGGGCTCCGACGACCTCGGTGACACCTCCACCCTCGCCGACCCCTCGGCTGTCGAGGATCTCAAACAGGAGGTCGCCAAGCAGACCTAAGTCCTGGCAGGGTAACTCTACGGAAAGGGACGGGCCACCCTGGTTCGTCCCTTTTTTCTGGGCGAAAGCGAAACTTTTACCTTCTTATCTTCGTATAAGGATGTAGTAAAATATCGTCCACAGAAGATAGTTTCCAAGGAGGAACAAGTGCTCGGTTTCTATGTTGTCATGATCTTGGGGTTCGTCATCTCGGGGCTCGCCGGGCTCTGGGTGAAGAGCTCGTACTCGAAATACTCGAAGAAGATGAGCAACAGCGGTATGACCGGCGCCCAGGTGGCCCGTTCCATACTCGACCGGAATGGCCTGACGAACGTAAAGGTCGAGCCGGTGGCCGGGACTCTAACGGACCACTACGATCCTCGCAGCAAGGTAGTGCGGCTCTCGGAGGACAACTTCAACAAGAACTCCATAGCCGGGGTCAGCGTTGCGGCCCACGAGGTCGGACACGCGATCCAGGACGCCACGGGCTACGTACCGATGAAGCTTCGGGCGGGGATCTTCCCGATAGTAAACTTCAGCAACCAGCTCTTTATGCCGCTGATATTCGGCGGGTTTATCCTGGGTGGCTTCAGCGGAGGCGGGATCGGTACGGTGCTCATCCAGGTCGCGGCGGTTCTGTTCATGGCGGTGCTGGCGTTCCACGTGGTGACGTTGCCGGTTGAGATCAACGCTTCCACGCGGGCCTACGGACAGCTCACCCGCTACGGTATCCTCTCGAACACCGAGGCTGGCGGCACCAAGCGGGTGCTCACGGCGGCGGCCTTTACCTACATAGCGGCGGCGCTCACGGCGCTCTTGACGCTGGTCTGGCTGCTACTGGCGAGCCGTCAGTAAAAGCCGGATAGTTCGCGTAAGTCTTCGGGCGGGGTAATCCCCGCCCTTTTTCTTGCCTCGCGTTAGTGGAGGCGCCAACGCGCCCTTTATCGGTGCTAAAATTCCCGTGTTGTGGAAGCAGTGGAACGGATAAATAAGCGCAAGCGGCGGCTGCGAGGAGTGGGAGAGCCACACCCGTGGGAGCCGCGACACATGAAGCTCTCCGGGGTTCGGTTCGCCGAGGCGGTGGGAGAGCCCACCGGGCGTCGGAACATCACGCTCGGGGTGATTCAGCATCTTTGGCGCTCGCCGGTTCCCTTTGTCGGCTTCTACACGCCGGAAGATGTGACGGTCGCTAAAAACCGCCGATACGTCCCGACGCCGCCGCGGCTCGTGGACGACTCCGAGTATCTGGCAGCCGTTGAGGAACACAAGAAAACCTTTGCACAAGACCTCGAAAAGACGATGGTCCCCGCCGGTAGCCTCCGGGGATACTTCGAGGTGCCGACCGACGAGGGGTGGCGTCTTACGGTGGACCTGGTCGAGCGGGAGTTGGATCTCGCGGACGCCTGGGGCATGGCGACGCGGAGGGCCGTGGACGGAGACCTCGCGCCGTTCGTGTGGGCGTACCGGCACAGCGGTTTCTGTATCGTCACCGTCTACGATAAAGATATCGGCGCGTTGCGGGACGATCTCCTATTCGTCGCCAAGCGCCAAGGTGTAGAGTTGCTGTGGGGCCGGAAGGCGGCTTGAGCTTTTCGTTACAAGTTTTGCGAAGACTTGTAGAGGTCGTGAGGTATTTGGGTATAATCAGTTACTTTCCAAAAGTTTGGGTATGCAGGAAGTTTACGGTAGAGAGGCGGATAGCTTAGATGCTCATGGGCCATGACACCGGAGGGTTCGCCGCCACGAGCGCGCCCGATGGATTCGGTATAAAAGAGTTCGAGGAGGCCGGTCTCAGGTCGGTCGAACGGAGGTTCGGGCCCAAGGACACTATCTTTACCCCCGGCGACCCGGACGACCAACTCTATTTCCTGCTCTCCGGTACGGTGCGGCTGTACAAGATCTACGGCGACTACAAGGAGGCCACGACCGCGCTACTTAGAGAAGGCGGTATCTTCGGCAAGCTGAGCCTGGTCGAGGGACGCTGGCAAGATGTGTTTGCCGAGGCAGTGACCGACGCGGAGGTCGCCAGCATCCGTAAAGAAGCCATCGAGCGGGTCATTAAGAGCCGCCCGGACTTCGCCTTGAGGCTGTTCTCCTCTTTCTCGGAAAGGCTCCGGCAGTCCGACGAGGTCATCGAGAGCCTGCTGCACAGGGAGGTCTCGACCCGGCTCGCCACGCTGCTAATTAACCTGGTGAGCCGCTTCGGGGAAGGAAACGGATCCGGCGTAACGCTCGACGTACGACTCACCCACCAGGATCTGGCGAACATGATCGCCTCTACCCGCGAAGCCGTCTCGAAGGTGATGAGCGAGTTTCAACGTGACGGCTACATTGAAGTCAAGAGCCGCAAGATCGTGATACTCGACCGGCAGGCGCTCGCGGATTACGCTAGTCCCTCCGGCCTCTCGGTGGACGGACAGCTAACCATCTGAGCCTACTTCCGGTCCTCCAGCAGACCACGAGTACGGGCGAATACCCACACGGCAGCGGCGCAGGTAACCTCGGCCAGAGTCTGCCAGAGTCTGCTGAGAACGACCAGCGCGGCGGAGACCGGCGCAGGGAAAATGAGCCTCAGTATCACGTAGAGAACGCCTTCTTTTACCCCAAGGCCGCTCGGCGTGACGAGCGCCAGGAAACCAATCTCCCAGGCGAAAGCGTAGCCGCCGATGAGCAGCGCGAGATCCCCTATCCCGACCGGCGCTATGGAGGCGGCCAGCGCGCAGAAGGACAGCCCTAATATCAGCCATCCTCCTACGTAGTAAGGCAGCAGCAGCAGTACCCGGCTGAACGGTAGGGTGGCCTTCAGGGGTTCTCGATTGAAGCGGCGCAGTCCCGCATTCGCCAGGCGTCCGAAGATAGCTGGATGGAGGAAGACTAGACCGATGGGGGCCAGAATCGTTAGCAAGAGCGCGTATTCCTCGTAGGGAAAGGGCGGCCAGAAAGGGACCGAGGCGGCGGCGAGTAGGAGGGAGGAGATCAGGATGAGGGCGTTCTCGTAGATGAGGCTCGCAAACGTAGTGGAGGCCGGGATGCCATGTCGCCGGCACATCCCGATACGGCCGGCTACCATAGCCACGCTTCCGGGGACGTAGCGGCCCAGGATCGAGGAGTACCATATGACGGCTGACTCCGAGCGGCGCATCGGGTCTCCGAAGCTCCGCATGATCAGGCGCCACCCGCCCCACTGTTGCAGGTAGTAGAGGAAGATGAGAACCACCGAGAGCGCCAGGTAGAACAAGTCGAAACGCCACTCATAATCGCTGGCCTCGCTCCAGCCACTGTAGAGCGCCCGAGCCAGAAACACTCCTACCAGCAAAATTAGAACCGGCCCGGCGAAGCGCCGCGCTATTCGGAGCACCCGTCTCATCATCCGGCGGGGGAGTAGACTTTCAGGTGCCGCTCCGCGACGCTCTCCCAGGAGAAGAGCCGCTTCGCCCGCTCCCGACCCGCCTCCCCGAGGCTTTCGGCAAGCTCCGGGTCCTCGGCAACGCGGAGCAGAGCACTTGCAAGAGCCTCGGGATCATCCGGCGGGACCAGCAAGCCGTTCTCGCCGTCTTTTACGGCGTCCACGATGCCCCCGAGACGGCTCGCAACAACCGGCTTACCGTGGCTCATCGCTTCTATGAGGACGACGCCCAGACCCTCTGTTTCGCCGCGGGAGTCTACGATCGCCGGCAGGCAGAAGACCGCGCAGCGGCGGTACAGGTCGGAGAGCTCTTCGTTCGAGAGCCGTCCGGCGAGGCGTACGACGTCTCCGACTTCGCGGCGCTCGATCTCCCAGCGCACCACTGGCTCGTACTCGCCGCCGCCCGCGATCACCACCCGCGCCCGTCCCCGGAGCTTCTTAGCCGCCTGCACCAGCACCGGAAAGCCTTTACGTTCGATCATGCGTCCGACCGCGAGCACGATGGGAAGCTCTTCATCCGCTGAATCTGTATCCTCTGTCTCGCGGTCCAGGTCTACGGCGCCGCGCGGCGGGCCGAACGGGATGACCGTCGCCTCGACGCCCGTCAGCTCCCGCACGGTGGCTGCGGTGCTCGTGGAGTTGGCGATGGCCGTATCGAGGTTGCGAGTGATGCGTTTTAGCACCGGGCGGTAGTGGCTCTTTCGTTTCGCCAGCGCGACCTCGGCCCCGTGAAAAGTCGCCACCAGCCGAGGGCTTTTCTTTGAAGCCCAGGCTCCGGCCTGCGCTGGAAGGCCCATTGGCAGCGGCCAGTGGGAGTGGATCACGTCGTATCCTCCGCTGCGGCACAGCCTCGCGGCTGCGGCCATCCCGGCCCCGACGAGCGAGAACGCCGGGAGCATCAAATCCCGGCGGCCGCCCATGTTGTTCATAGCGCCGGCCTCGTGGGTGACGACCTCGCGCTTCTTCGTGAAATAGCGGTAGCGGTGGACCGGGATGCCGTGAATTTCGTGGCTTTCGAGACCGGCGTAGGTTGGGGCGAGGACTTCGAGTTCGACTCCGGTGTCGCGCAGGACGAGGGCCAGTTCCAGGAGCCAGGGAACCTGATCGTCGTCTTCCGAACGCGGGAATGTGGAGGTTACGAAGAGGACTTTCAACGCTGGTGGCGTCCGTCCTCCTGCATTTCAGCGCGGGTCTCGTTGCGGATGCTGTAAGGCGGGTCGCTCGAAGCGTAGCTGGTACGGGCTATTAGCTCGGCGATCAAACCGAACGAGATGCTCTGTACTCCGACGATGATCAGCAACACGCCCAAAATGAGCAGCGGCCTGTCCCCGATACCCTGTCCCGCGAACCACAGCACGCTTAGATACCCGCAGATAAGGAAGCCCAGCGCGCTGATGCCCATCCCGATGCCGCCGAACAGGTGAAGTGGCCTCCGCTGGTAGATCCCCAGGAACACGATGCTCATCAAGTCGAACATCCCCCGGACGTACCGTTCCAGCCCGAACTTCGACGAGCCGCCGCCGCGCGGACGGTGGTTGACGACTGCCTCCCCGACCCGGAAGCCTCGGTAGTGGGCGAGCGCTGGGATGTAGCGGTGGAGCTCGCCGTAGAGCGTTACTTCCCGAACCACATCCCGACGGTAGACTTTCAGGCCGCAGTTGAAGTCATGCAGCCGAACGCCGGTCAAAATCTGGGTGGTCTTGTTGAAGAGTTTGGATGGCAGGCGTTTCTCAAGCGGGTCCCTGCGGTCTCTCTTCCAGCCGGAGACGAGGTCGAGGTCCTCTTCGTACATCGTGTTGACGAGGCGCGGTATCTCGCGGGGGTCATCCTGCATGTCGGCGTCCATCGTCGCCACGCTCCCGTATCGTACACGGGCGAACCCGGCGGCGAGCGCCGCGCTCTTGCCGAAGTTTCGCCGAAAGCGGATCAAGTGTACCGTCGAGTCTCCAACCGCTATCTCTTCCAGAAGCTCTCCGGTCCCGTCCGTCGAGCCGTCGTCTATATAGACGATCTCGTGCGGGATGCCGTCCAGGGCTTCGTGGATCTCGGCGTGGGTCTTGGCTATGCAGTCTTCCTCGTTGAACACCGGCACCACTACCGAGATGCCGTCGAAGTCTTCACGGGGCCTGATGGGCGTACGGGACTCGGGGATTTCCTGTCTCATAATGCGTGGAAGTATAGCGCACCAGCACGACGCTGCCCTTACCGGACGGGTCTCACGGAACCTGGATACAGGGCGTACAGTGAGCCTGATATGGCATCCAGTCTAGAATAGGCTTATGTACGATCCGAGAGGTAAAAGGAAGCCCGGAGGCTGGCTTTTCGCCGCTTATCTGGCTGCGATCGCCATTATCGGGCTCCTGACAGTAGGTCAAATCGGGATCACCTGGGACGAGCCCAACTACTTTGGCTCCTCTTACTCCTACCTCTCCTGGTTCGGCCACATATTGGCTAATCCGGGAGACTGGTGGGCCTCTATAGACCGCTTCTGGCAGCCGAGCCACGAGGCTCCGCCGTTCTTCAAGCTGTGGGCCGGTATATTTGCCGGGGTGGGGGCTTTGATCTTCGGCACTGAAAACCTGGATCGGCTGGGCGACGTCTACCGTCTGGGCTCCTACGTGTTGTTTCTCCTCGCGGTCTACTCGGCGTACCGTTTCATGCGACGCGAGTTCGGCCTGGCGGCGGCCTGGGGCGCGGCTTTGAGCTTGCCGCTCATCCCGGCGCTGTTCGGGTTCGCCCGACTCGGACAGTTGGACGGGGCGGCGGCCTTCATGTACCTGCTGGCGGCGGTCGCGCTCTTCGACATGCTGGTACGAGGAGGACGCGGGCGTACCGTATTCGCCGGGGTGCTACTGGGTCTCGCGTTCGCCACGAAGCTGACCGTTTTCCCGCTCGTCTTTGCGGCGCTCGCGTGGACGCTCGTCTATCGTAGGGAGAGAAGCGTATTCGTGCGGCTGTTCGCAAGCTTCGGGATCGGGGCCGGCGTGTTTTTCGCCATCTGGCCCTGGTTGTGGAGAGACCCGATAGGTAGGATCTGGGAGTTCCTGACGTGGGCGGGGGGGCTCCAGGACGAGCGGCTCACGTTCTATCTGGGCCAGTGGTGGGCCGGCGCGCCCTGGCATTATCCGCTTGTGATGCTATTGGCGCTCGTGCCGCTCGTGGTGGCGGTTGCGGGTGTGCTCGGGGCGGTCAGGCTCTTCGCGGAGAGGTCGCCGGCGGCCGGTTGGATCCTCATAAACCTCGCTTTTGTGGTCGCGGTCGCCGGCTCCGGGCTCGTCCCGATCTACGGCGGCCCGCGACAGTTCCTTGCGGCATTCCCGCTCTGGGCGCTCTGCGCCGGGGTCGGAATCGGATGGCTGGCTCGCCTGCTGAGACCCCGCCCGGCCGTGACTCTCGCGGTCTACGTGGCGCTCGCGCTACCTGGCATCCTGTGGACCGGGACGGCCAACTCCCTTGAGTACTACGGTGAGGCTGTGGGGCTCATTCCCGGCGCCCGGGCCCTGGGGTTCGAGACGACGTACCTGGCAGATACTTACCGACCGGCCGTGGAGTACGTGAACGAGGTCGCGCCACAGGGGGCGACAGTCTACGTGCAGGCCGGGACCTACGCCGTCACCGAGACTTACCGGAGGATCGGGGAACTACGGAAAGACCTGCGACCCGCTTACTTGTCGCCTATCGCTCCTGAGAAGTACGTAAACGACGAGGAGCCCCGCGAGAACTCCTACTTCTTCTTCCTCCCGCGCCAGTCCATCTATACGGACCAGATGCTGGCCCTCGAAGAGAAAAAACCGCTCTACGCCTACGAAAAGGGCGGGACGCCGCTCGTAAAGGTTTACTCCGGCGAGGCCGTCGCCGGGACCCTGTATATAGAAGGAGAACCGGAAGTCAACGACCTCGGATTGCTAAACGCCCTGATCTCCTTCGGCGGCGCGGGCGCGGTGCTCGTCCTGCTTTGGCGGAAGCAGAATCAGGGCAAAGAGTGGTAACAGTAACAGGTTCCGAACCGTTAGCATGGCGGTGAAGTATGGAAGGTTCTCGTCTATGGCCCAGTACTGTTCGTTGATCGCCGTGGTCACCAGTATCGCCCCGAAGTAGAGTGCCCACGTAGCCCTCGGGAACCGTGTCCCCCCAACGGCAGTGACGAGCGCCAGAAGCGGCAGCGGCCAGAACAAGAAATGCGGGCTCAAGACCTTTCCGAAGACCGCGAACGCAAAAGTCGCCGCCGCCGCGCCCCGCACCGCTACCGCCCCCGGTTCCAGACCGCCGCGTTGCAACCACACCACGACCAGCGCGAAGAGCGTGGCGACGATCTGCAAGACCTCGAAAAAGCCGACTAGTGGACCGCCGAACGGCCCGACGGTGTTGAAACTGCCGAAAGTATTCACGACCTCCGCGCCGGGCAGGAAGAGCAGGACGTTCGACGGTAGGCTCTCGATCATGGCCGGGCGGTCCGAATGATACGTCAGGAAATCCAGGGCTTCGGGCCCGAAGGTGAGAACGCCCCAAAGTATCCCCGCTGCGAAAACTACCCCGGCTATAACCCAACGCTTCGCCGTCTCCAAAAGCCCAGCCCCGGATGCCAGAGCCGGGACCGCGACCATCGGGTAGAGTTTGATCGCCCCGCCCACGCCCCAGAGAAACGACGCCCAGAGAGCCCGTCCCCGCAAAAGCAGAACGGCTCCCACGGCGGCGGCGGCGGCCGGAACAAGGTCGTGCCGGATGTAGGGCAGACGCCAGAACAGGAGCAGACCAACACCATAGAGAACCAGTGGTTTTGCCCCTATCCTGGAGAGGGCGAAGAGGATTATGATGTCGAAGATCAGCATCTCGAAGCCGAACAGGGCTGCGTAGGCTGCGGGATCGGAGGTGAAGAGGCGTGGGAGGACCAGGATAAAGAGACTCAGGGGAGGATATTCGTAGAGGAAGTCGGCGTATGGGACTTCTCCGGCGAAGATCCTGTCGGCGTAGTCGCGGAAGATCTCCACCTGAAACGCTGGGCCGTTGAAAAAGGCTAACGCCGCGACGATGCTAAACATCGCGGCGTGGAACAGGATAAACAGAGAAAGCAGAGTTTTGCGGCTGTATCCGCCATCTTTATGCACGGCGCGTATTTTCTCAGAAACTTTCGGGGACTGGGAGCGTAATAGAATCTTAGTATGGAGTACACATCCACAATGACCCTCGGGGGCTGGCGAGAGAGGCTCCGGGGACTACCTGTCCAGCGCGAAACGCTGGAGGACAACGATCTGGTCGCCCGGACCCTCGATGGTGACGTGCGCTCCTACGAGGAGCTTGTCCGCCGCTACGAGCGGCTGGCCGGCCGCGTCCTCTATCCCTACGCGCGGCGGGAGATCTCCGTCGAAGACCTGGTTCAAGAAACTTTCTTGAAAGCCTACGACCGGCTCGAAACCTTCAACCCCGACTACCGATTTAAGACCTGGCTCATGACCATAGCCAACAACCTCGGCGTGGACACCCTTCGACGCCGCCGGGAGACTGTTGAGTTCAACGCAGAATTGCACTCCGCGCCGTCTCAGGGACCGGAGGGGCAGGCCGTCGACGCCGACCGTTACCGTAGCCTCCAGGAAGCTATCATGGAACTCCCCGAGACCTACAGTGTGCCGCTGATACTGCGCTACACTGAGGAGATGAGCTACGCGGAGATAGCGGAATCTTTGGGCATAACCACCTCGGCGGTCAAGAGCAGGCTCTTCCGCGCCCGCAACATGCTGGGCGAAAAGCTAGAAGGTGAGTTCGAGTGAGCGGCCCTCGGGGCAACCGGGATACCGGCTGCAACTGCGAGCCGGAGGTAGTCTTCGAGCTCGCCGACCGGGCCCTGGATGCCGGACGCGAGAGAGAGGTCCGCCGTCACCTGAATGCTTGTCCCGGCTGCCAGGAACTCTACGAGCGCGAGGTACGGCTCAACGAACGTCTCGGCTCTCTGGAGTTCTCCGAATCCAACACGAGATCCGTCTGCGAGAGCGTCGCAATGTCCCTGCCGACCCGTCCTGTGAAGGCCCGCTTTTTGTGGGCGTTCTTGGCGCTCGGCCTCCTTGTGATCGCCCTTTTCGCCCTGGGCTCGCAGGGCGTTGGCTCCGTAGCGTTTGTCATGGACGCCGTGGAGAGTTTCCAGGGCACATCCATGCTGCTCACCGACCTACTCGATACGGCGCTCGCCGCCGCCGGGTCTATAGTCCTGGTTGCGTTGGCCGTCGGCGCGGTTCTGGATATCTTGCTCGCTGCGGTACTGTTCTCAGTGGCGCGCCGCCGGACCCGGACAGCATGAGCGTCGCCGTTCCGATCTTCTCCCGGACTCCCGTCCGGCCGATTTTCCTGCTCTCTCTACTTGTTTTTGGCTTGACGGTTCTCCCGCCGCTCCCGGCGCACGCTTTCGAGAAACAGACTTTCGAAGATGTCCTAGTGCAGCCCGATGGTATCTCAGACGAAGCTTCGAGTACCTTCGGTAACGTGACGGTCAGAGGTCCGGTCGGGGGTGACGTAGTTTCGACGTTTGGCGACGTGAGAGTGTACGCACCTGTAGAAGGTGACGTGAAGGCCGAATTCGGGAACGTCTATATTGATTCCCGCGTTAGCGGCGACGTGGATGTGGGGCACGGGGAAGTTGATTGGGGACCTCAAGCCGTTGTGGGGGGAGATCTCTACTGTCTGAGTTGCGAAATGAACGGGCTTCCTAAAGACAGGATCGCCGGCAACATATCTGCCGGGATGTCTCCTATGCCTGGGCGGCCGGTAGACGCGGACGGATGGGGTGTGGCCGAGTTTATTGGATGGTTCTTCGGGACGCTCGTGTTCGTCGCCGTCGCCGTCCTGGCATCCGTCTTCGCCCCACGTCAGATCTCCTCTTCATCCCGGAAGATGGAAGAGTCTTTCGGGCGCTCTCTGCTAGTCGGGATCGCATCCGTTCCGGCGGCCATCGTACTGTCGGTGGTGCTCGCAATATCGTTGGTCGGCATACCGCTTCTCCTGCTCGCCGCCCCAGTTTATCTGGCGTTTGTCTTCTTCGGCGCGCTCGTTGCCGCGTATTTCCTCGGCCGCCGGATATTGCTCGCCACCGGCCGCTACCACGTGGGCAACGCCCTAGCCGCCGCCGTAGGGGCTCTTATCTTATCCGCAGCCTATCTCATTCCCTTCGTCGGAGAGTTGATCCTCTACGGGCTCGCCCTTACCGGGGCCGGGGCCACGATAATGGCCCTCTTTGCCCGCCGCCGAACCTCTTATTCTCCCTACGAAACATACGTCCAAGAGCGCCGCGTCTAGAGATACACTTCCGGGCACGACGGATCCCGCCAATCTTTTTGGCCCGTTGGAGAATCTTTCGCGCTAACTGCGCCAACCTATTGCATGACAGTTAAAAGTGACTATATACTGCTTGAGTATGCAGGTGAAGAGGCTGCTCCACGGAGCCGGAACATTTACGACAACATTGATTAAGGGCGGACGGTCTTCGGCTGGAGATCGTTCGGAAAAGAAGGGAGACCGGATAGGACTGATCGTGGCTTCGGCAACGGAGAGTGGGCAGTACCTTGTGGCCCGAGTTCGAGTGTTCAATGGAAAGGAAGGCTCTTGACAGGAATAGCTATGCGTATACCGCGACTACTATTGCTGGCCGCGGCTGTGGTATTCGCCGGGCTGGTAGCCGCCGGCTGTGGTGGCGGGGGAGGACAGGAAGGCCAGGGTGACGACGGTGGTGGCGGCGGAGGTGGAGGCGAAAGCGCCAACCTCGTAGTAGGCATCGACCAGGAGCCGGATATCCTCAACGGCTTTATCGTTGGTGGAGACCTTGCGGTGACCGCCGATACGACGCAGGGCATTCTGGACAAACCGTATGAGATACAGCCAGACCTGACTATCGCCCCGCAGCTCGCCCAGGACGATCCGGAGATCGTCAGCGAGGATCCGCTGGTTATCGAGTACAAGCTAAAGGACGGGCTCCAGTTCTCCGACGGTGAGCCGCTCACCAGCGAGGATGCCAAGTTTACCTACCAGCAGGTAATGAAAGAAGAGAACAACATCATCACCCGCGAGGGCTTCGACAAGATCGAGAGCTTCGAGACGCCGGACGACCAGACGGTCCGTATGACCTTCTCCGAGCCCTACGCGCCGTGGAAGGACATCGTAAGCGGCTCGTATGCCTTTATATTGCCCAAGCACATCTACGAGGGCAAGGACTTCAACAAGGCGCTCAACAACGAGGTCGTCGGCAGCGGACCGTACAAGCTCAAGGAATGGAATAAGGGCCAGAACCTCATCCTGGAGAAGAACGAGAACTACTGGGGTGACGCGCCTGGATTTGACCAGATCACCTTCCGCTTTATCCCGGATACGAACACGCTAAACACTTCCCTGCAGTCCGGCGAGGTTAGCTTTATCAACCCGCCGCCGGACATCGGCCTCCAGGAGAAGCTCGAAGGTTATCAGGGTGTCAACGTCGACACCGCAGCCGGAACCGTCTGGGAGCACATAGCCTTCAACCTTGAGAAGATCCCGAACAAGAAGCTGCGGGAAGCCGTAGCCTACGGCATAAACCGTCAGCAGATCCTGGAAGAGATACTGCCCGGACAGGTCAAGCCGCTCAACAGCGTGCTGGTGCCGGAGCAGGAGCCGTACTACACCCCGGCCTGGGACAAGTACGGCTTCGACCCGGACCGGGCCCGGCAGCTAGTGCAAGAGGCCGAGTCGGAAGGGGCGAACCCGACCATAACCTTCTCGACCACCTCGGACAACAACCTGCGAGAGACACTTCAGCAGGTCGTCCAGCAGCAGCTCGGAGACGTCGGCATAGAGGTGCAGATAAAGAACACGGCCGCCCAGACGTTCTTCGGCGAGTGGACCCCGGAGGGTACGTTCCAGATGGGCGAGTGGGCCTGGCTCGCAACACCGGAGCCGACGCTGACTTCCCTGTTCGGGGCCGATGCGCTTCCTCCCGAGGGCCAGAATTACTACCGCTACGAGAACGAGGAGGCGACGGAGCTGATGAAGCAGGCCGACGTCACGATCGATGAGACCGAGCGCGCCGAACTCACCCAGCAGGTGCAGGAGATCATGGCGGACGACTTGCCGCTCCTACCGCTCTACCAGCGGCCGGTTTACTACGCGTACGAAGAAGGGCTGCAGGGCCCCGCGGTAAACCCGACTCTCGCCGGTCCTTACTGGAACGTCAGCGAGTGGTCGATGTCCGAATAATATCCATGTACCGGGCCGGGGCTCGTTCCCGGCCCGGTCCCTTGCAATCCTTACACTTTCGGGACTAATATGGGAGAGGTGATCCCGCCCGGTAGTCTCGATAACGGGGGCAGGCGATGAATTGTTAGCTTATATTGTAAGGAAAACGCTCTCCAGCATCGTGGTGTTATTTCTGGCGAGCATCGTGCTCTTCTTGCTTACAAACCTGTCCGGGGACCCACTGCTTCAGCTACGGCAGAATCCGCAGGTGAGCGGAGAGGATTTGCGGAGGATCTCCGCCGAGTACGGGCTGGACCAGCCGATCTACGTGCAGTATGGGATCTGGTTCAAGGACGCGGTTCAGCTAGACTTCGGCACCAGCTTCAAGCAGAATACGGACGTAAACTCGATCATCGCCCGCAGGATATGGCCCACGGCGTTGTTGATGGGCTCTTCTTTGTTGCTCGCCGTAACCATCGCTGTTCCGTTCGGGGTCTACTCGGCGATCAAGAAATACAGCATTATAGATAAGCTCGGAACCTTCGCTTCTTTCCTGGGCTACAGCATGCCGATATTCTGGCTGGCGCTTATCATGCAACTCGTCCTGGCAGTTTATCTAACTAACTGGCTCGGCACGCGGATCTTCTACGTCTCAGGTTACAGTATGAATGGGATCGTGGACCTGTTACAGCATCTGACACTCCCTGCCCTGTCTCTCGCGGTCATCCAGATCGCCGAGTTCAGCCGATTCCAGCGGGGAGCGATGCTGGACGTACTCTCGTCGGATTACCTGCGGACTGCGCGGGCGAAAGGACTCAGCCGCCGGAAGGTCTACCTCAAGCACGGCTTGCGTAACGCGCTCATCCCGACCATCACAATAGTAGCCCTCAGCATAGGCACCGTCTTCGGCGGGGCCGTCGTCACCGAAACAGTATTCTCCTGGCCGGGGCTCGGGTTCTTGCTCATAGACTCGCTGCAAAAGGGCGATTACAACGTTACGCGGGCGCTTCTGGTAATCGGGGCGGCTTTAATTATTTTCTTCAACCTGGTCGCGGATATCGTGTACTCCTTCGTCGACCCCAGGGTTCGCTATGACTAAAGGGGAGGTGGAATGGTAGATCAGCGTAAAGACGAAGGCGCCACGGTCCGCAGCGGAGACCCCATGGAGGCCGCCGAGGTCCGGGGTGAAGGCTCCGGGCGCGTCGAGGGCAGGACCCAACGCGAGATCATCTGGCGCCGGTTCAAGCGTCACAAGCTGGCGATGGTCGCCGGGATCGTGCTGCTCTTGCTCTATCTCGGAGCCATCGCAACACCCTGGATAGCTCCCTATGACTACGCCGAGCAGGACTTTTCCTCGATGAGCCAGGCGCCAAACTTGAGCCATCCGATGGGAACCGACCAGCTAGGTCGCGACGAGTTTACGCGGGTGCTGTACGGCGGCCGGGTCTCCATGCTGGTCGGCCTGGGGGTTGGGGCGTTTATAACGGTGATCGGGACCGGCGTGGGCATTATCTCCGGTTATTACGGACGATACGTGGACAGCGGGCTCATGGGTACGGCGGATTTCGTGCTGGTGCTGCCGTTTATTCCGGTTCTGCTGGTTCTGGGCAGCATATTCCAGTTCAATGCCATCACCATCACGCTTGTAATAGCTCTGCTCCTCTGGCCGCGGATGGCCCGGCTCGTGCGCGGCCAGGTACTTTCTATCCGGGACCAGGAATATGTTCAGGCGGCCAAGGCCGTCGGAGTCTCTAACTTCAGGATAATGTTGCGCCACATCCTCCCGAACACCTTCGGCATCGTGGTCGTCGAGGCTACCTTGATCGTGGCGCTGGCGATTATCATAGAGAGCATCGTTTCGTTTCTGGGGCTGGGTATTCAGCCGCCCACGCCGTCCTGGGGTAATATGCTTACCGATGCCCGGTCCCAGATGACGACGCAGTGGTGGTTGACGATCTTTCCAGGGTTGATGATCGTGTTCACCGCCCTGTGCGTCAACTTCCTGGGGGACGGGTTGCGTGACGCCCTCGACCCGAAGGCGGTGGAGTAGATAGATGGCGATGCTCGAAGTCAACAACCTAAAGACCCACTTCAAGACCCAGGACGGGCTCGTAAAGGCCGTCGACGGCGTTTCGTTCTCCTTAGAGCCGGGTGAGACTATCGGGATCGTCGGGGAGTCGGGGAGCGGCAAGAGCGTTACGGCGCTCTCGATCATGCAGCTCAACCCACAGCCGCCGGCCGAGTACCCGGAGGGTGAGATCCTCTTCGAGGGCCGGAACTTGTTGGAGGCTTCCGAAGGTGAGTTGCAGAAGCTCCGGGGTGACGACATTGCCATGATCTTCCAGGATCCGATGACGAGCCTCAACCCGGTCTTCACCATCGGGAACCAGATCCAGGAAGCGATCAAACTCCACCAGGACGTCTCAAAGAGTGAGGCGCGGCAGAAGACGATCGAAGTCTTGCGGGACGTCGGGATACCGAGGCCCGAGGACCGGGTGAAGAGCTACCCGCACGAGTTCTCCGGCGGCATGCGCCAGCGGGCAATGATCGCGATGGCCCTCTCGTGCAACCCGAAAGTCCTCATAGCGGACGAGCCGACGACCGCCCTGGACGTGACGATCCAGGCCCAAATCCTGGATTTGATGGTCGGACTCCAGGAGAAGTACGGCACGGCCATAATAATGATTACGCACGAGCTAGGCGTCGTGGCCCAGATCGCCGATAAGATCATGGTGATGTACGGCGGGCGTGCCGTGGAGCAGGGCACGACCGAGGACACCTTCTACGATCCGCTGATGCCCTACACGTGGGCTTTGCTGCGCTCTTTGCCGCGCCTGGATACCGCCGGTGAGGTGCGGCTTCTCCCAATAAAAGGCTCGCCGCCGTCCCTGATCTTCCTGCCAGAGGGTTGTAACTTCAGCCCGCGTTGTCCTTTCGTGAAAGACGAATGCCTCAAGACAGACCCCGCCCTCGAAGAGAAGAAGCCCGGCCACACTGCGGCCTGCATCCTTTCGGTCGAGGAGATTGAGCAACGCAAAAAAGAGGCCGACCAGGAGCTTGGAGTCGGAGGGGAGATGAGCGCATGAGCGAACGCGGCAGCGAGCAGTCCAACGGCTACTCCGGCGAGCATCTTCTGGAGACGAAGAACCTGAAGATGCACTTTCCGGTAAAGGCCGGAATCCTCAAGCGGACGGTTGGGCACGTAAAGGCCGTGGACGGGGTGGACCTGCAGGTGCGGAAGGGCGAGACGCTGGGGCTCGTGGGGGAGTCGGGGTGCGGCAAGAGCACGCTGGCCCGGTGCGTCCTGCGGCTCCTGGACCCGACGGAGGGCGAGGTTCTCTTCGAGGGCCAGAACATCCTGGAATACGGACGCCGGCAGATGTTCGACGTGCGGCGCAACATGCAGATCGTCTTCCAGGACCCCTACGCGAGCCTGAACCCCCGCATGACGGTGGGACGTATCATCGCAGAGCCCTTGAAGACCCACAACATCGAGGGCGATACGAAGAAGCGGGTGCAGGAGTTGTTGGAGATCGTGGGTCTCTCGCCCGAGCACTACAATCGTTATCCGCACGAGTTCTCCGGCGGGCAGCGGCAGAGGATCGGGGTGGCGCGGGCCGTCGCCCTGAACCCCAAGATCATAATCTGCGACGAGCCGGTGAGCGCCCTGGACGTCTCGATTCAGGCCCAGGTCGTCAACCTCCTCATGGACCTCCAGAAGGAGTTCGACCTGACCTATGTCTTCATCGCCCACGACCTGTCGGTGGTCAAGCACATCTCAGACAGGGTGGCGGTCATGTACCTCGGCAGGATCGTGGAGATCGCCGACCGGGCGACGCTCTACAACGAGCCGCGCCACCCGTATACTAACTCGCTGATGTCGGCGATCCCGATCCCCGACCCCGAGCGGGAACGCAAGCGTCAACGCATTGTCCTGGACGGTGACGTGCCCTCTCCGGCCAACCCGCCCTCCGGATGCACGTTCCACACCCGCTGCCCGCGCGCCCAGGGTTACTGCAAAGAAAACGTGCCGCCCCTCGAAAAGCAAGGAGACTCCGGTCACCTGGCCTCTTGCTTCTTCCCGGTAATGGAAGGCCAGAGGGTAGAAGAGAAAGTACAGAGCACACCGCACGCCTCCGGAGAATAGAGTTTCGCTCCGCCAGGTTAGTTGGATCCTGTTCCTACTCGCCTTTCTCTCTTTCGGTTGCGGAGGGCCTGAGACGGTGGACGAGCTACCTCGCAACGTCGAGCCGGCTGAGGAATCCCCGGTTGGGCTTTTGCGGCAGGGCGGCACGGCTAAAGTCCTGCTCCCTCAAAAACCCGCCTGCCTGAACCCGTACCTGCCGGAGTGTGAAGGTGCGAAGGCGTTGATCGGGACCGTACTCGAAGCGCCGCTGGCCGTCGGGCCGGGCCTCTCCTATAAGCCTCTTCTCGCCGAACGGATGCCGTCATACGAAGCCGGTACGTTGAGCCTGGAACCCTTGACGGTCGAGATCCGTCTGAGATCGGACCTTACTTTTTCGGACGGCGAACCTCTAACGAGCGCGGACGTGAAGTGGACTTACGAGCAGGCCATCCGCCTGGCTGAAAAAGGCGATATTGCGCTGTCCTACGCCGGTTTCGATCGCGTCTCGCGGGTCGAGGCGCCTGACGACAGAACCGTGCGGCTGATCTTTGACGAGCCTTACGCTCTCTGGCGGGACTTGCTGACGGCGCCCATATTGCCGCAGCACGTCTACGAGGGGAGAAACTTGGCGGATTCCGGGCTGAACCGGCAGCCGGTCGGCAGCGGGCCGTTCGTATTGGAAGACTGGACGGAGAAGATTAGCCTTACCGAGAACCGGGATTACTGGTCCGAAGAGCCGCTCCCGAACCTGGAGGGCATGGACATCATGGCGCCATCTCCAGTGGAAGCCGCTGATAGCCTCTCGGGAGGCCGGGCGGATTTCGGCTTTTTCGCCACAGCCCGGACCTTGCCGGACTCTGGTGAACTGCTCCGGGCCGCCGCGGCCCCGGTCAGGGTGGAGACTCTTCTATTTAACTCTCGCAATCTCGACAGCGTGAGTCGGACGACGTTATCCCGCGCGGTCTACCGTGAGCGGGTAGCGGGTGAATCCGGCGCACAGGTAGCGCGGAGTTTCGTGCCTCCGGAGTTCGTGCCCGGATACACACCCGCGTGGAAGGAGCCCTCACGCGCCATTCCACAAATTCCACAAAGCGCGGAGATATCCGGAGAGACTCTGGACCTCGTTTACGTGGAGCAGCCCAACAGCCAACTCCGAGACGGAATAGTGGAGATTCTCATCTCGGACCTCTCAGATGCCGGTATCAAGGTCGAGCCCCGCCCCTTGCCACCCGGTGTATTCTTCGGAAAGGTTCTGCCGGCCGGAGACTTCGACCTGGCTCTGCTTACACTAGGTACTCCGGCCGAATACGAGGCGTTGTTGCCGAGCCTTCCCCCAAAGTCCAGAGAAACGCTGGCCCAAACTCTCGGAACGCCGGATGCGGAAGAGCGGGCTGAGACACTCGCGCGCGCCCAGAGAGAGATGTTCGGACAGGCGGCGCTGCTGCCGCTATTCGTGTGGCCGGATACGATGGCGTGGTCGAGTACGCTCTCCGGCCCGCGTCCTGATACGCCCTACAGAGGATTGATGTCCAACGCTCGCGAATGGGCTTTCTATAAATGACACTTCGGATATTTAGCGCTTCGGTTTTCTTGTGTATTACCGTAGTAAAATCGTGCCGTGCTCAAGAATACTTCTCCCAAGCTGAACCGGCGCGCCGTGGTGCGGGCTCTGGCTATGATCTTCATAGTCCTGGCCGTTGCGTTGGCGGCGTATCTCTATGGACGCTCGGAGAGTCCGGCGGGGCTCGGTGAGGCGGACCGGGAAAACCTGGAGCTCTACGCCGAGGCTCTGAACACGGTCCGGGACGACTACGTGGACCAGGAGTCCGTAGACCCCAGAGAACAGACTTATGCCGCGATCGAAGGCATGCTCGACTCGTTGGGAGATGAGGGGCACACGCGCTTCCTCACGCCCGAAGAGCGGAAACAGAACCGACAGGGGCTCTCCGGGACCTACGTCGGCGTCGGCATCCAGATAGAGAACAAGCAAGACAAGGCGGTGGTTTCTTCGCCGATAGAGGATTCGCCCGCAGAGAGCGCCGGGATCGAGACGGGTGACGTCATAGTCGCGGTGGATGGCGAAGACGTGCAAGGTATGGAACTCGGGAAGATCGCCGAGAAGGTCCGTGGCCCGGAGGGTTCGAGCGTCGAGTTAACCGTTATGCGGGGCGAGCAAGAACGTCAATTCACTGTAGAACGGGCGGAGATAAAGTCGCCCGTGGCATCCTGGAACGTCATTCCAGGAACCGACGTGGCCCAGGTCCGGCTGGCATCGTTCACCAACGACAGCGCGGACAAGCTCGAAGAAGCCTTCGAGGAGGCCCGTTCGGCCGGCGCGAATCGCTTTATTCTGGACCTCCGCGACAATCCCGGCGGTGACCTGAGTCAGGCGATAGAGGTAGCCAGCCAGTTCCTGGAGCCCGATAAAGTAATTTATCTCCGGCAGGACGCCTCCGGGGAGCGGGAGAAGATCCGGGTTCCCGGCGGCGCCGACCCGACCGATGCCCCGTTGACGGTTTTGGTGAACGGCGGTTCGGCCTCCAGCTCGGAGATAGTGGCCGGGGCCTTGAGAGACAACGAACGGGCGCCCCTGATCGGGACCACTACCTTCGGGACCGGCACGGTCCTGAAAGAGTTCACGCTGGACGACGGGTCCGCGATGCTGCTCGGCATCGCCGAGTGGCTCACTCCGGATGGCGATTTTATCCGGGAGAGCGGTATAGAACCAGGCATAAAAGCCAAGCTCGGAGAAGGGGCCGACCCTCTGACTCCCAACGAGGCTGAGGACCTCTCGAAGCAGGAGATCCTCGACCAGGACGCCCAGTTGAAACGCGCTTTCGAAGAGCTGGAAGAACAGTAAGGCGGGCGGACCGGCTTCCTCTGGAAGAAGTTTTTTGAGGTAATATTGTTTCGTCGGGCTAATACTCGGCGGCTTTGTATACTCAAGGGAAGAGGTCACCGTTGGCTATTGGCATAGTATCCCTCATAGTCCTCGTGGTCGTGGCGTTGATCGCCATACCGGTGCTCGCCGCCGTGTTCGGCCAGGCTTCGAGGCGCAACCCCGAAGATCCAGAAGATGAAGATTCCAGCAAGGACGAGCAAGGCCCGAGGTCCGGCCCCCGCAGGGGATAAGTCTTAGTCCAGCAAGTCCCGCAGGCTCGCGGCGTGGGCGCTGCTCTTTATTTTCGCCAGCGCCGTGAGTTGTATTTGACGTATGCGCTCACGGGTTACGTCGAAGCGCTCGCCGACCTCTTCCAGAGTCTTTGGCTGCCCGCCGGTAAGACCGAAGCGGTACTCCAGCACCATCCGCTCCCGTTCGGGGAGGCTGTTTAGCGCCTCACGCATGCGGGCCTTGAGGAGCGACGATTTCGCAAGGTCGTGTGGACTCTCCGACTCCTCGTCGGCGATGAAGTCACCCAGCTCAGAGGAATGGTCTTCGCCGACCGGCGTTTCCAGGGAGATAGAGCGGCGGCTGACACGCCGTATGCGGGCTATCTCCTCGGGGTCCGTATCCAGTATTCGGGCGACCTCTTCGTCGGTGGGGTCGCGGTTGAGGTCCGCCGCCAGGCTGCGTTGCACCCGGTAGTATTTGTTGATCTTCTCGACCATGTGGACCGGGACCCGTATGGTACGGCCTTTGTCGGCGATGGCGCGGGTTACTGCCTGACGGATCCACCACGTCGCGTAGGTCGAGAACTTGTAGCCCCGGCGGTAGTCAAACTTCTCGACGGCCCGCATGAGGCCAATGTTCCCCTCTTGCACCAGGTCCAGCAGCGAGACGCCCCGGCTGGCGTACTTCTTGGCGATTGAGACCACGAGCCGGAGGTTCGCCCGCGTCAGATGGGCCCTCGCCCGCCGGTCTCCCCGTTCCACGCGCCGGGCCAGGTATCCTTCCTGGGCCTTGGTGAGAAGCGGGGTCTTGCCGATCTCATCCAGATACATCTGCACCGCGTCTCCAGTGTAGCGGGCCCGGAGATCACTCTCAAGAACCTCCTCGACGAGCTGGGCATCCTCGTCTTCGTTCTGAAGCGCGTCGGCCAGGAAATCTGCGTCCACCACCTCTATTCCTTGCTCCCGGAGCAAGCTGTAAACCTGACGGATCTCGCTGGTCGAGAGGTCTACCTCTTGGAGGAGTTCGAGGACTTCGCTGGACTCCAGAGTGCCGCCTTGATGGCCGGCCTCGAACAGGCCCTTTATCTCATCCATGTCCCGCAGGTCGCGTTGAGGTTGCAAGTTCTCCTCTAGATCTCCTAGACTGAAACTCTCCTGATGCCTGCACGTAATATATCTTAAAAAGAGGAGAGATCAATTGTGGCCGTATTCACGAATAGAGAGTCGAGAGGAGAATTTTGATCGGTCTGAGAAACTTATACAAGGTCTTTCAAGAGACGCGCAAGTCCGCCAGGGAGCACGCGACCCTGGCTGTGACCGGCGATTCTCCGAGGGCTGCGGAGATCGCCGCCGCCCTCGGGGCCCAAAGAGAAGTCCGGGGCGCGGAGATAATCCTTACCGTTCTCGACGCTGGAGAGAGACTTACGCTCTCCGGCAAGGCCATCGAGGACCCGGATGACGTCAAAGTCTCTTCCGCAAGCGGGCAAGA
This sequence comes from Rubrobacteraceae bacterium, assembly GCA_041745215.1. Lineage (GTDB taxonomy): Bacteria > Actinomycetota > Rubrobacteria > Rubrobacterales > Rubrobacteraceae > SIRX01. The sequence continues at coordinate 50,773 of JBGTJJ010000001.1, forward strand.
CCTGCTCGGAGAACTCGCGCCGAAGATCGTGCGCGCCCTGGACGAAGACTACCTGGTGCCTCTGGGACGCGGGTATCCTGGATTCCGGCGCGCGGTTTGTGACGAAGTGATACGCAAGAACGCCCGGCAGAATGCTTTTATAGGCGCGCTCCCAATCCCCGGCGCGGATATGCCCGTGATGACCGCGAACCAGGGCCGGATGGTCTTGAACCTGGCGGCGATCTACGGGGAAGAGCTCTCTCTGGACCGGGCTCGGGAGCTGCTCGGCGTGCTGGCGGCGGGATTCGGATTTCGGGCGCTAGGTCGACAGGTCGTGAAGCTGGTGCCAATCGGAGGGTGGGCTGCGGCTTCTGTGATCGGCTACGCGGGAACCCTGGCGATGGGCCGGGCCACCATGCTCTACTTCGAACGCGGCAAGCAGGAGGTCGGACAGAAGGAGATGTCCGAGATAAAGCAGCGCGCCATAAAAGAGGCCGAAGCCTTCGTCTCCCGGCTGCGTAACCGCTAGATGCGCAATCGGTAGCATCGGCCGTATAATGACCGGTATGTCGGCCATCTCCCAAGCACTCTCCAGGCTGCGGGCCGCAGTTGGAAGTTTGCGTAAGCTTGCCGTGCGAGGCTTTCTAGTCCTGACGGCGGTGCAGGTCGTGCTGGTCGGTATCCTGGTGGCGATGGCCCAGCTCAGGAAGCGCCGTGAGGAGCCGCGCGAAGGCTTTCCTCACGAGGACCAGCCCGAGATCGAGCTGGAGACCGGCAACGGGCTGCTGAAACTCTACTCTTACGGCGTGGACCTCTACGAGGCCATGCTCTCCGAGATAGAGGACGCCCAACGCTACATCTTCCTCGAAACTTTCATCTGGAAGGGCGACGAACTGGGACAGCGTTTCGTCGACGCCCTGGCCCGCAAGGCGCGTGAAGGGGTCGAGGTGTACGTTATCTTCGACGGGTTCGCCAACCTGGTCGTCCCCACGAAGTTCAAGCAGTTCCCGAAGGAGATTCACACCCTCGAATTCCGGCCGATCACACCTTCCCCCGGTGCGGCCGACCCGCGCAACCTCTTCCGCGATCACCGCAAGATACTGACGGTGGACGGCCGGGTGGCGTTTCTCGGCGGCTATAACCTCGGGGAACTCTACGCCGGAGGCTGGCGCGACACCCATCTACGGGTCCGGGAGAGCGAGGTGCACGAGGTCGAGAACGCTTTCGTTGACTTCTGGAACACCCACCGGACGCACGATCTCCCGCACATAGAGCCGCTCGGAGAGCGTGCCTGGAACTCTGACCTGGTGTTGCACCGGAACGATCCATACCTGCGGATATTCCCGATCCGGGGGGTCTATCTGGAGGCCATAGACCGGACCAACAGCCACATCTACCTCACCCACGCCTACTTCGTCCCCGACCGGGCCATGCGGGCCGGTCTCATAGAGGCCGCCAAACGGGGCGTGGACGTGCAGATACTGGTGCCGAAAGAGTCGAACCACATTACCGCTGACTGGCTCTCCAGGCGTCACTACTACGAACTGTTGGAGGCCGGAGCCCGGATTTTCCGCTACGAGCACATCATGATCCACTCGAAGACCGCGACTATGGACGGGCTCTGGTCTACCGTAGGCACGGCCAACATCGACCGCCTGAGTCTCCTCGGCAACTACGAGATAAACCTCGAAATATATAGCCGCCGATTCGCCTCCCAGATGGAACGCATGTTCGAGCTCGACAAGACCAACGCCGAAGAGATCACCCTCGAAGATTGGAAGAACCGGCCTCTCCCCGCCAAGTTCGTAGAACGGGCGTTAGCCAGCCTTAGTCCCCTCGTTTAACGGGCATTATGCTATCATTCTTTCAAGCCTTGAAAGGGGCATTGTGTACGGGAAAGTTGGCAAAGCTCTCGGCGGGATCTCCCCACTTCTCGCAGTTGGGACCGCTCTTTTCCTGCTGTTCGGCCCGTTGTACGGCTTCGAGTCCGGCGACTCGGAGGGGAACTTTGAGACCGGCACGGCCTCGGCCTTCGAGCTTGCTCTTGAGGGAGGAGACCGCGCTGTCTTCTTCTGGGCCGCATTTGTCGTCGTGGTCTCCATCGTCGGTGCGATGGGAGCCCTGGCAAACAGGGTCGGATGGGTCTGGGTTTCCGCTGTTGCGCTGTGGGGTCTGGCTGCCTTGAGCATAATGTCGATCGGCCTCTTCGTGGCTCCGCTCGCCATCGTAATGTTTGCCTCCGCCGCCCTGATCACCGTGTCCAGGGCGGAGCCAGAGTAATACGAAGACTGTCGATAAAGAACAGGCTCACCGCTGTATAATGACCGAAGCATATCCTGTTTAGAGTTGGTCAGGAAGGTACTGTTTGGCGCGCTGGAAACTCCTCGAACCCGATAGAGACGTAGTCGCGGAGCTTGCGCGCTCGGCGGAGGTGGACGAGCTTTGCGCCCGCGTGCTGGCGAACCGGGGTGTAGCGCCGGATGCTGCGCCGGATTTCCTCACGCCCTCGCTAAAAGGTATCAGGATGCCGGAAGAAGAGCCGTGGCGGATCGCCGCCCGGAGGATAGCGCGGGCCATAAAAAACGGAGAGCGGATCGGCATCTTCGGCGACTACGACACCGATGGGATCACCTCGGCGGCCGTGCTTTACCTGGCGCTCTCGAACTACACGGAGAACCTCGTCGTCAAGCTGCCGACCCGGCAGGTCGGATACAGTCTCCTCGAACCCTACGTGCGGGATCTCTTCTCCGAAGGCCTCGATCTACTAATAACCGCCGACTGCGGTATCTCGAACAAGTCCGAAGTTGGATTGGCGAGCTCCCTTGGGATGGATGTGATCGTCACCGACCATCACATCCCGCCGGAGAATCCGCCCGATGCGGCGGTTGCCGTCCTCGACCCGAAGCTCTGGGACCCGGACGATCCGCTGGCCGGCGTCGGGGTGGCCTGGAAGCTAGCCTGGGCCGTCGCCCGTGAACTCGAAGATCCGGATGGCCGTCAGCGGCTCGGGCGGCTCCTGGATCTGGTGTCAGTCGGCACGATCGTGGACATCGCGCCGCTCATCGGTGACAATCGTTCGCTCGCGGCCATGGGCCTGCGCCACGTCAACCGGACGCTTGGGACACAGGCCGCGCGTCCCGGCATCGAGGCGCTCGTAAAAGTCGCCGGGGTCAAGGGGGATCTCGACGAGAACGACCTGGGGTGGAAGCTCGGGCCGCGGCTCAACTCCATCGGCAGGATCAAAAACCCAATGCCCGCCCTGGATCTGCTCCTGACGAACGACCGGCGCAAGGCCTTACGAATAGCCTCGGAACTCAACCAGCTAAACGGCGAACGCCAGCGGCGCACCCGCTACGCTGTGGAACGGGCGATGGCGGAGGTCGTTGATGAACAGGACTTCAAGGTCGTCGTTACGGACGAGACCGGTGGGCTCGCCGGGCTCGTAGCCGGACGAATAGCCGGCGCGACCGGACGGCCGACGGCAGTAATGAACCGCCGGGCGGACGGCTCCTACGGCGGTTCGGCCCGCGCCGGTGAGACGGACGTGGACCTCTACGGGGCGCTCTTCGAGAACCGCGAGTTTCTCGGGGAGTGGGGCGGCCATCGCAAGGCCGCCGGACTCTCGATAAAGTCGGGGAGCTTCGACGCCTTCGTAGAGGGCGTCAACGAGGCGGTGAGGTCCCAGGCGCGTGAGAACCCGGAGGTCTTCGAGCCACCCATACAGGTCGACGCTGAAGTGCCGTTGGAGAAGGTGTCAAACGGGCTTCTGGACTGGCATGAGTTGCTCTCTCCGTTCGGGAGCGGCAACTACCGGCCGGTCCTGGCCTCGGAGGGACTTCGCATCGAGGGCACGCGTCAGCTCTGGGAGAACATGAACCTGGTGCGGCTCGGAGAAGGGATCTCCGCCAAGATATCCGGCACGGAGGATAGCCTGCCGGTGGGCGCCTTCGACGCGGCCTACACCGTCACCCGGAGCGCGTACTCCGGCCAGGCGGAGTTGGAGATAGTGGATTGGAAGCAGGGATAGTGCCGGGAGTAGGGGCATGAACGCCGTGGGTGTGGACGTCGGTGGAACCAAGATCGCCGGCGGAGTCGTCACCCCGGATGGCGAGGTCCTCAACGAGGTCCGCTACCCGACGCCCGGAGACCCGGAACGACTGGTGAGTGATATAGCAAAGGCTATAAAAGAAGTCCGGGAAGGCTATGAGGTTGGTGGAGTCTGCCTCGCGGTTCCAGGCCTCATACTGGCCCAGGAGAACAAGGTCATATTCTCGCCGAACCTTCACGCCATAGAAGGAATACCACTATCGGACGATCTCGGGCCCGAGATAGGCCTACCGCTGACCATCGAGAACGACGCCAGCGCGGCTGCCTGGGGCGAGTTCCGCTTCGGGGCTGGTAGCGAGGTGGATCACCTGGTATTCATCACCCTTGGGACCGGTATCGGGGGAGGTGTGGTCTCCCACGGCGTCCTGCTTCGCGGTGCCCAGGGCGCGGGCGGCGAGCTCGGCCACGTAACGATACAGGCCGATGGTCCGCTCTGCTCCTGCGGAAACCACGGATGCCTGGAGGTTCTAGCCTCCGGCACTTCCGTCGGCCGCCGCGCCCGCCAGGCCGCCGAGGACCGTCCAGACTCCGCGCTCGGAAAGCTGGATTCGGAACGTGAGATCGAGGGAGAGGACGTAACCCGGCTCGCCCGTGATGGAGACGAGGCGGCGATCTCGGTCCTCGAAGAGACCGGGCGGTGGCTCGGTGTCGGCATAGCCGGTTTCGTCAACGTCTTTAACCCTGAGATGGTCGCCATCGGCGGCGGCGCCTCGGCGGCGGGAGAGTTCATACTAGGGCCTGCTCGAAAGGAGGCCCACAACCGTGCCCGTTCTCCGTCCAGAGACCTCGTCGAGATAAGGGAAGCGACCCTCGGCCCGGAGTCGGGCGTCCTCGGGGCCGCGGCCCTGGCCCGAGATTCCTCCGGCGAATACGTCCTGGGAAACTGAGTGCCCCTGATAATAGTGCCGACCCCCATCGGCAACCTGGAGGACATAACCCTCCGGGCGCTACGCCTTCTGCGCGAGGCCGACGTAGTAGCCTGCGAGGACACCCGCCGGACCGGGCGCCTGCTGGCCCATTATGAGATAAAGAATGATCTTGTCGCATACCACGAACACAACGAGGCGCGTCTTGCCCCGGAGCTCGCCGAGAGGGCACGCACCGAACGCGTCGCCCTGGTAACCGACGCGGGCACGCCGCTCGTCTCGGACCCCGGATATCGGCTCCTTGGGGCGTGCATAGAGGCAGGCGTGGAGGTCGAGGCGTTGCCGGGCCCGTCGGCTCTCGTAACGGCTCTCGTGGTCTCAGGGTTGCCGGTCGATACGGTCGTATTTGCGGGGTTCCCGGCACGGAAGGGAAAAGAGCGCACGGCTTTGCTGGAGAGGATCTCGCGTGAGCCCTCCACCTTCGTCCTCTTTGAGTCGCCGCACCGGTTGGTGAAGACCCTCGGCCAGCTTCCGCAGGATTCTTCCGTGGCGGTCTGCCGGGAGTTGACCAAGCTTCACGAAGAGGTGTTTCGTGGGAGTGCGGCTGAGGCATCGGAACATTACGCGGGTGAGGTGAAGGGTGAGGTCGTCCTGGTAGTAAAGGGGGGCGAGGCTGCGGAAGAGCAAAGCTTCGAGGAGATCGTCGAGAAGGCGCGAGGGTATCTGGCGGAAGGGGAGAGTACGTCAAAGGCGGCGGCCCGCGCGGCGCGGGAATCAGGTTGGAAACGGACGGAGATATACGACCGCCTGGTCCGCGAAGATTCTTAGCCTCGCTGTTCGTGGAAAGCCCGCCGGACGACAAGTTATAATTTACGTTGTGCTGGCTCGGGAGAGGTGTTGAATAGTATGCTCGTAGATTCTCATACCCATCTGCTGCGGCTGAAGATCCCACCGGAAGAAGCTGTGAAGCGGGCGGCCGAGGCTGGCGTCGGGGCCGTGGTGAACATCGGGACCGATGTGGAAGACTCGAAACGAGGCGTGGAACTCGCGGCGAAGTTTCCGAACGTATACTCCGTGGCCGGCATACACCCGCACAACGCCGGTACCTATACGGCGGCGGACCTCGAAGTCCTGGCGGAACTCTCCGAGTCGGCGGGGATAGTGGCGCTCGGAGAAGTCGGGCTCGATTACTACCGGAACGAATGGTCCGAAGACATCCAACGGGCTTTGTTCGAGGATGTGATCGACCTGGCGAACGAGACGCGGTTGCCGCTGGTCATCCACTCCCGGCAGGCTTTCGCAGATACTATGGCGGCCTTGGGCAACGCGCGGGTCCCGGTGGTACTCCACTGCTTCGAGGGCGGAGACTCGGAGGTCCGGGAGGCAAAAGAGCGCGGCTACTACATCGGCCTGGCGGGCAATATTACCTACAAGAACAACGATACCTCCAAGGTGCTCCGCTTGATAGACGAAGACCGTATCCTGGTGGAGACAGACGCCCCGTACCTGAGTCCCCAGCCTCTACGGGGAAAGCCGAACGTCCCCGAGAACGTCGTCCACACTGCCCGGTTCGTCGCCGAACGACTCGGGATAGAAGATGGGGAGTTGGAGACCCTGACCGCCCGCAATGCTCGCAACCTCTTCGGGTTGCCCCTAGAAGTCTAGAGGTGTCTTTCCCGAAGAAACGGCTCGGCCAGCACTTCCTAAAGGACCCGAATACCGCCCGCATCGTCGCCTCGGGGGTGACCGGGGAAGACGTGGTGTTGGAGGTGGGTCCGGGGCGGGGTTTTCTTACCGGGTTCCTGGCCGAGAAGGCGCGGGTAGTTCACGCGATCGAACTGGACCCCGACGTTCTCTCCGAGTTGCGCCGCTCCGTAGAGGCACGGCGTAACGTCCGGGTGTGGGAGGCGGATGCGCTCTCTTTCGACTACGCGGCGCTGGAGCCCGCGCCGAACAAGATGGTCGCCAACCTACCCTACAACGTCGCTTCGCCACTGGTTCTCAAGCTGCTCGAAGAGGCGCCGTGTCTGGAGTCGCTCCGGTTTATGGTCCAGTTGGAGGTGGCGCGCCGGATGGCGGCTCCGGAGGGTAGCAAAGAGTACGGGGCTTACGCGGTGCTCGTGCAGCTAATGGCCGGGGTAAGCATCGCGCACAAAGTCTCGCCGCAGGTTTTCGATCCACCGCCACGGGTATACTCGGCGGTCGTGGAGATGCTTCGTAAAGAGGATGGATTGAAGCCCGGTGAGTATCAGGGGGTCAAGAAACTGACACTCGCTGCCTTCAGGAGCCGTCGCAAGCGGCTGGCTAACAACCTTCCCGAGCCGACGCAGATGGAGGCCGCGCGCACACTTTCCTCGATGGGATACGGACCTGACGCCCGCGCCGAAGAGTTGACGCCCGAGGATTTCGTCAAGCTCTACCGGACGCTGTCCTGGGCGCTGTGACTTCTTACGTGCGGTTGCGGGCGTTCGCCAAGATCAACTACGCTCTCTCCATAAAAGGGCTCCGGGATGACGGATACCATGAGATCTCCACTGTCTTCCAGAACATCTCGCTCGCCGACGAGTTGGATCTCGAAAATTCCACAAAAGGCTTCAAGCTGCGCGTAGAGCCGGAACGGGCGAATACCGGGCCGGTGGAGGAGAACACCGTCTATCGGGCCTGGGAGCTACTGCGCGAACTCACCGGCTTTGATCTCCCCATCAAAGTGACGCTCCGGAAAAAGATACCGGCCGGGGCCGGGCTCGGTGGGGCGTCCGCCGACGCTGCAGCCTTTCTCATCGGGGCCAACGAGCTGTTCGGGCTCGGCCTGGAGCCCGAACAGCTCGCCAAATTGGGACTAGGAATCGGGGCTGACGTACCGTTTTGCATCTCGGGTGGTACGGCGCTCGGCGAGGGTGTGGGAGAGAACCTGAGCCCGCTATCCGCTCCCCCGGATCACCGCCTACTCTTACTCAAGCCGGAAAGCGGCGCGGAGACGGCCAGCATATATAGAGCCTATGACGAGCATCCTATCGAGGGGGGAATCTCTACGGAACCCGTAGAGACGGCGCTCCACGAGCAGGACCTTCGTGGTCTGGCGGAATCGGTGGGCAACGACCTCGCTCCGGTTACCGGGAACATCGTTCCGGAAGTCACGGCATATGAGAAAGAGTTGATCCGGGCCGGGGCGGTCGGCGCTTCGATGAGCGGTTCCGGGACGTCCGTCTACGGAATCTTTACTACCGAAGAAGAGGCACAAGCAGCCCTGAAGAGGTTAAAGGCTCCATTCGCCGGAATCTATGAAGTCGTTCCGTGTGGCGTAGAGATATTGGAATGATAGGGAGCAGGAAGTGAGACGAATCCGCTGGATGGGAATGATACTGGGCATTGTAACCACCGTCTCGCTGGCTGGCATCCTTTTGGCCTTCGTCAGCCTGGTACTGGAACCTTACGTTAGTTCTATAACCGGTACTACGCCGGTCGGCGGCGTAACTTCCGTAACCGTCACGGAAGAGAGAATCCACGGGTTAATCATGGGACTGTCCGCGGTTTCGTCTATCCTCTTCGCTTTCTTCGTAGGTGGCCTGGTAGCCGGTCGGCTCGTTTCTCAGTACGCAGGGCTCAACGGAGCCGTGATGGGAACTTTCATCGTCGCTGTTCCTCTCGCTTTGTTGCTCGTAAGCGTGGTGCTCGTCTTTTTGGCCCCGATCAGAAACCCCGGCGATGTTTACACGCAATCGGAGAGTCTCCGGATGCTGACCGCTGCGCTCGTAGTATGTTCCTTTGTCTCTCCAGTAGCCGTACTAACGGGGTTCTGGGGTGGACGGGTAGGTAAGCGGATCGGCGAGGTACATTAAGGCTGACGTTCCAAAATGCCTCCGCTATAATCTCCGCGTGTCGTGTTGGGGCGTAGCCAAGCGGCAAGGCACCGGGTTTTGGTCCCGGGATCGCAGGTTCGAATCCTGCCGCCCCAGCCACAGTCAATGGCCGCCGGAGCAACAATCTTGAGGAGCTAAAGTTCCATGTCACAGACGTCACCGATATTCGCCGTGGTCCTTGCGGGCGGCAAAGGAACCCGGATGAAATCCAACAAGGCAAAGGTGCTCCACACTCTCTGTGGCGCGCCGATGGTTAACTACGCTATCGAAGCCATCCGGCCCCTATGCCCGGAGAAGCTCATGGTGGTGGTGGGCCATCAGGCTGAAGAAGTCGAGGCTATCCTGCCGAAAGACGCAGAGCATGTGTTGCAGAAAGAGCAACTCGGGACGGGTGACGCGGTTAGGGTCGCTCTCGATCATATCGAAGAAAAAGAGGGCATCCTGCTCGTCGTAAACGGCGACGGACCCCTGATCTCCGACCGGACGCTCGGCGAGTTGGTCGAGCGGCATCGCAGTGCCGATGTCGGGTCGACGGTGCTCGTAGCCGAACTTCCCGACCCTAGCGGACTGGGCCGGGTAGTCGAGGACGCCGGGGTAGTTCGGATAGTCGAAGAGCGGGAGGCTACCGAGGCCGAGCGGCGGATAAACCTCGTCAACCTGGGGCTCTACGCTTTCGACCTGCCGGAGATCCGGGACGCCCTGGAACGCATAGACTCGGATAATGGACAAGGCGAACTCTACCTGACGGACGCCCTGGAGATCATCGGTCGGCGCTCGCGGGCGGTTACCTACCAGTTGAAGACCCTGGAGGAAGCGAACCTGGTCAACGACCGCGCCCAGCTCGCGCGGGCCGAAGAGATCCTGCGCCGTCGGATCCTGGACGCCCACATGCGGAACGGGGTGACGGTCCGGGACCCAACTTCTACCCACATCGAGGCCGGTGTGGAGATCGGGCGCGATACAGTCGTCCTGCCCGGAAGCTTGTTGCGAGGGAGTACGAAAGTTGGCTCGGAGTGCGTGATCGGGCCTTCCACCGACCTGCGCGATACAGTCGTGGAGGACGGGGCGCAGGTCGAGCACTCGGTAGGCCGGGGTGCTGTTGTAAAAGCCGGAGCCTCGGTCGGGCCTTACTCGTATCTGCGTCCAGGAACGGTTTTGGGCGAAAAGGCCAAAGTTGGGGCTTATTGCGAGGTCAAGAACACGGAGGTCGGCGATAGGAGCAAGGTTCCCCATCTCTCTTACGTGGGAGACACCATAATCGGGGAAGACGCCAATCTGGGTGCCGGGGCGATCACGGCTAACTACGATGGCGTCAACAAGAATCGGACCGAGATAGGAGATAGAGTCTTCATTGGGGTCAACACAAATCTGATAGCACCTATTACAATAGGAGAGGATGCCTATATAGGGGCCGGCAGCGTCGTGAACAAAGATATCCCCTCGGGCAAACTGGCCGTCGGGATGCCGGCGCGGGTGATCCGGGACGCCCCAGGCAAAGTTAGCAAGGGTTCCGAAGACGGAGACCGGAAGCGGCCACGAACCGAGACGGAGGGATAGAGCAGCATGCAGAACGGATACTTGTCGCAGGCCACGGAGAAGCGGATGATGCTCTTCTCCGGGAGTGGCTACCCGGAGCTTAGCGAGCGGATAGCCGACCGGCTGGACATCTCTCTGGACGGCGTGGACTTGAAGCAGTTCTCCGGCGGCGAGGTATACGCCCGGTACATGGACTCGGTCCGGGGGGCTGACGTGTTTATCGTCCAGTCGCTGTGCGAGCCGGTAAACACCAACCTGATGCAGCTTCTGGTCATGATAGACGCCGCCAAAAGGGCCTCGGCGAAGAGGATCACGGCGGTAATTCCGTGGTACGCCTATTCCCGGCAGGACAGGAAGACGAAGCCTCGCGAGCCCATAACAGCGCGTTTGGTGGCGAGCATGATCCGGACCGCCGGGGCCGAGCGGGTCATGACTATGGATCTGCACGTCGGGCAGATCGAAGGCTTCTTCAGTTTCCCGGTCGATCACCTTACGGCGATGCACACTTTCGTGGATCACTTCGTGGAGATGGGTTTCCAGGAGGCCGAGGACGCGGTGATCGTGGCTCCCGATACGGGCGAGGCGAAGGTCGCCAAGAGACTCGCCGACCACCTGCACCTGCCCTGGGCTATCCTGAACAAGATGCGCCGCGGGCCGGGTGATTCCGAGGTAACCCACGTTATCGGGGATGTGGAGGGCCGCAGGGTAATCATGATAGACGACCTCATAGACACGGCTGGCACGCTGTGTACCGCCGCCGAGCGGCTCATCGAGGAGGGCGCTACCGAGGTCTACGCGGCCGGTACCCACCCTGTTTTCTCAGGCCCGGCGTACGAGCGGCTGGAGGCTTCGCCCATAAAAGAGATCCTCGTTACCGATACCCTTCCCTTGAAGGAGGGCGAGCCGCAGTCTAAGATACGTACGCTTACTATCGCCCCGATCCTCGCCAGCACGATCCGGAACGTCTTTACGGATGACTCGGTGAGCGAGGTCTTTATGGGCGAGAACCAGCTTTTTTAGGACCAAAAAGTTAAGAGAGCATTTGGGAGTTTTGAGATGGCAGATAACGTAGGTTTACAGGCTGAAGAGCGCGAGAGCCGGGGCAAGAACTATGCCCGGCGTCTGAGGGCTTCGGGGCTGGTCCCCGCCGTCCTCTACGGCGAGAGCAAGGAGGCTGGCGGGAGCACGGCGCTCACGGTCCCGGCGAAGATCGTGGACTACAACCTCCAGCATTACGGGGACAACGCGCTCTACGACCTGAACTTCGGGTCGGGTGTTTCCACCGCCCGAGTGGTGGACGTGCAGCGGGACCCGGTTTCGGGACGTCTGATCCACGTGGACTTCAGACCGGTGAACATGACCGAGAAGATCGAGATCACCGTTCCCCTGACGGTCGTCGGCGAGGCGCCGGGCGTCGAGCAGGAGGAGGGTGTATTGCAGCAAGTTGCTTACGAGCTTCAGGTCGAGTCCCTGCCGGGCGACATCCCGCAGGAGCTAGAGCTGGACATCTCGGAGCTCCAGATGAATGAGAACCTGACGCTCGGGGACGTGGACCTGCCTTCCGGCGTAACCCTTGTCTCCGAGCCCGAGGACGTCGCCGTCACGATAACCGCGCCGACCGAGATCACCGAGGAGGAGATTGAGGCAGCCGGCATTGTCGAGGAAGAGAGCGACGAGATGGGCGAGGAGGCCGAAGAAGGTGCGGAGACGAGCGAGGAATCTTCTTCCGCGGAGACTGACGAAGAAGAGGAGTAACTTCCGGCCCGAGGCCGCCAGCGAGAAGACCGGGGGGCCATTGCGGTCCCCCGTTGTCGTTGGTCTCGGCAATCCCGGAAGGTCCTACGAGCGAACCCGGCACAATGTGGGCTTCCTCGTAGCCGACGAACTGGCCCGCCGTTACGGGGGCGACTGGCGCAAGAAGAAAAAAACCCAGGCCGCCGAGATAAGCCTCGCTGCCTCTTCCGCCACGCTGCTCAAACCTCAGACGTTCATGAACAACTCCGGCGCGGCGCTCGGCGGCTACCGGATTCAGGATCTCATCGTAGTCCACGACGACCTGGATCTGCCGGTCGGCGACGTACGAGTGAAGGTCGGTGGCGGCGCGGGTGGGCACAACGGACTGCGTTCCATCATCGCCCAACTCGGCAACGAGTTCGTACGGGTACGGATCGGGGTTGGTCGTCCGGCCGAGCACATGACCGTCACGGATCACGTACTGGGCAATATGGAGTCCGCGGTAAAAGACGCTGTGCCGACGGCTGCTGATGCGGTAGAAGCCGTGATCGAGGACGGCGCCGAAACGGCGATGAACCGTTTCAACGTCAGGTCCGGATAACCTCCACAGCGTCTCCAACGCGCAACGTACCGGTCGAGTCGTGGGCGAGATTTTGTCCGAAGAGTATCTTTTTGCCGGTTTGGCGATATTTAGCGAGCGTCGCCAGGAGTTCCCGATCCCTTTCGCCGGATGCCTGATCCGTCATGACGATTGAGCACCGGGAACAGGGTTTGACTACCCGGAAACTTACTCCTCCTATACGGAGCGATCGCCACTCATCCTCCTCGAAAGCATCACAGCCCTTGACCACGAGGTTCGGGCGGAAGCGGTTTACGGGGACGTTCCTCCCGAGACGCTTGCCGAGATCGTCGACGGAAGCCCGAGAGATCAGAAGGAAAGAAAAGCCATCGGCGAACCCGACCCGATCCCCGACTTCCGCATATTCCGGATCTACCCGGCGCACCTCGTCATCCGGCATGTACACTAGCCTACAACTTGCCTTCAGAAACGCGCTGAACCACTCATCTGCCTCGTCCCCAACGAGCACGGCGCGTACTGTATCTGACCATACTTGCACTTCGAGTTCTGCTCTTTTTCCAGGTTGCAGCGGCAGATACAGTTCGGACATCTTTGGGGCTTCGACGACCAGACTTTCCGCCGTCAACCGGGTGGAGATCAGGGCCATGCGCGGATGCCGCCGTTGCGACATGAACTTACCATTCTCATCTACCAGCATCCAGCGCCGGTCATGCACTATACCCTGGCTGTCCAGACGGGCTTCTTGTAGGGCCATGCCGCCCACGGACTTTATCGGGTAAACGTAGAGGCCAGGTAGGGTGAGCCCGGTCATAATCCGGCAATAGTAACCTACGTGGCGGACAAAGCGAAGGAGCGAGGCTCAAAACCTCGCTCCTCTTTTCGTTGGTAGCTTGCAGTAGTTTTCGCGCTACGCCGTGCGGCGCCTCACCAGGTAGCCGGCTCCGAGCCCGAGGGCTACGAGGACCGAACCGCCCAGAAGGGCGATCGAGACCAGGGAGATACCGCCGGTGTCGGGCATGGCCGTTGCCGCGAGCTTGCCGCAAGTGGCCGGGGCCGTCGCCTCGAACGGTAGCGAAGGATCTACCGAGCTTACGCCGGCCTCCATGTCGTACTGGCGAATCCCGGCGCCATCGCGAGCGCCAACAACAAAGATAGACTCAACCTCTTCGAGTGTTTCCTACTTTTTGCTTTTTCCTCAAGACCTTGGAAGTCTGAGGATTCCCTATACGTATTCTTGTTAGGCTCATGACTAGCACAGCACCATAGGAGGTGCTAAAAGCTAGCTCATGAAGGGCAAAAACAAGTACGCCAGGCGTTCTCGAATTTCGGAGGCCAAACTCCGTCACCTCATAAGGCTCTTCGCCCTGGATCTCGAAGCCACCAAGATAGCCCATCTGACCAATCTC
>JBGTJJ010000002.1:0-202879 GCA_041745215.1 Rubrobacteraceae bacterium
TCGGTGCGACGAGCCTCGGGGCGTTGGCGGCCGGGGCCGCAGCCGGTGGGGCCGTGGCTGTAGGGGCGCTGGCGATACGGTCGCTGGCGATCAAACACGCAAAAGTGCAGCGGCTCACTATAGACGAGCTCGACGTTCGCCGGCTTCGGGTGGGCGAGTTGATCGTCGAGGAGGAGCGGACCGCCCCACATCCTTTCGCTTACCTGGAAGGCCACAGCTACATCAACCTCACCACCTTCCGCAAGAACGGCGAGCCGGTCTCGACGCCGCTCTGGTTCGCGTTTCACGAAGGCAAGCTCCACGCCACCACGGAGCCCGACTCGGGCAAGATGAAGCGCATTCGCAACAATCCCAGCGTCTTGCTGGCGCCGTGCAACGCCTGGGGTAAAGAGAAAGGCCCGAGAGTCGAAGGATTAGCTCGTTCGGTCGAAGACGAGCCAACCGCGAAAGCCGAAGCCGCTCTCTACAACAAGTACCGGCTCGGCTTGGGACTCTTCCAACTCTTCGGGCAACACGAGATCGGGAAGGTCGTCCTGGAGATTCGTCCCGCGAATTCCGAAGACGGACATGATTCGTAGAAAGGAGCAACGGTGGCACAGATAATAAACCGGCGTTTCACGGCGGACGTGGACGAGTCGTTCGTAGTGTTCTTGATCGGGATGAGGATAAATCGCCCCCTGGAAGTCAGGAAGTGGATCCCAACCGCCTACGCAATGGGACCGATGCTCCGCGAGCTCTACCGCAACCCCGAGAAAGGCTTCCTGGGCGCGGAGACCTTTCTCTACTGGCCGGGCATCGCCCTGGTTCAATACTGGCGTTCCTTCGAAGACCTCGAACGTTACGCCCGCAACCCGGACGACGCGCACTTCCCGGCCTGGCGGCGCTTCAACAGTAACGTGGGTTCCGGCGGAAGCGTCGGCATCTGGCACGAGTCTTACCTCATCGAGCCGGGGAAGTTTGAGACCGTCTACAACAACATGCCGCTCTTCGGCCTCTCGAAAGCCATTGATTCAGCCCCCGCCACCGGACGCCGTGAGACCGCCCGACGCAGGCTCGGCGGCGAGAGCGAGCCAGCCGTGCCCTCACCAGACCTGGAGCAGTAGCCGCGAATTTCTTATAAGAAATCTCTTGACTCGTTTTGTTAGTAAGTATACACTAACAACATGCAGAGTAATAATAGCAGAGGTGGCAGGATGCGGAAGACGGCTGAGGAGCGACGGGAGGAGATCCTGGACGCCGCCGTCACGGAGTTTGCCGCGCGCGGTTTGCGAGGAGCTTCGGTGGAGGACATGGCGGAGAAGGTCGGCGTTTCGCAGCCTTACGTGTACCGGTTGTTCGGGACCAAGAAAGACCTGTTTCTGGCCGCTGCCGGGCACGTCCGTAGCCGGGTCTTGGAGACTTTCGGGAAGGGGTCCCACACCGCACACGACGATGCCCTGGAAGCTATGGGCCAGTCATACAATCTGCAGTTCTTCCGGCGGGAAGAGATGATGATGCTGTTGCAAGGTTTCGCGGCTTCGGAAGACCCAGAGGTAAAGGAAGCTATGGTGGGCGGCTTCGCCGAGATCTGGCGATTCGTTCAAGAAGCAACCGGCTCCAGTGACGAGGAGGTCTGGAACTTCATGGCCGCCGGCATGATGCTCACCGTAGACGCCGCCATCGGCCTCATGCCCCGGCTCGGGAAGGAGGAGTGGCTTCAGAAGTACATGCGCGACGAACTTTGATCGTAATTTTTTGTCTCATTAAGTTAGTAACTGCTTATTAGCAAACTGTCGAAAGAAAGGAACAGGCCAATGGAGGCAACGAAGAGCAGTCTTCGGGAGGCGGGCGATTTCCGGTGGGGCTGGATGCGGTTCATGTACGGCCTGAACGTATTAGCGGCCGGAATTCCTGGGCTGGTCATCCTCTTTGGGCCGGAGTCGTTGATGTCCAGCGTAACGCAGGACCGACTCTACTTCGGGGTGCTCGGCAGCGTCTGGCTGGCTATCGGGCTCTTGTCCGTTTTGGGTCTACGCAATCCCCTCCGGTTTTCGGCGATCTTCTTGGTGCAGATCGTTTACAAGAGCCTGTGGTTCGGGACCGTTCTACTACCGCTTGCGGTTGCTGGTGAGCTAAGGTTCGATGCCGTACCGCTGGTGGTTTTCTTCGCGCTCGCCATCGCCGTCTGTCTCACCGCCACACCCTACACCTATCTGTTCGGAAAAGAGGATCGAGGATGAACAAGACAAACTCCTCACTCGAACCGGTGCATCTCGAACCACAGCACATTGGCCTTGTGTCTCAAGTTCTCGCCCGGGCGTTCCGGGAGGATCCGATAGCGAGATACCTCTTCCCGAACGATTTACGGAGGGCCCGACTGTTGCCGTGGTATCTCGGCTCCGCCGTACGCTACTGTTCGAACTACGGCGAAGTCTACACGACAGAGACTCTGGATGGCCTCGCCGCCTGGTTGCCTCCGGGTGAGACTGGGGTGTCGAACTACTGGCACATGTTTCGGAGCGGAATGCTACTCGCACCGCTAAAAGTTGGTCCAGCGGCCTTCTCGCGGCTCATGGCTCTCAGGACGTACACGGAGGCGGCCCACGAGCGTTGGGCGCCAGGGAGCCACTGGTACCTGTTCGTACTCGGCGTCGAGCCGTCGAGTCAGGGGAAGGGAGTCGGCGGGGCGCTGATGGAGCCGGTGCTCGCGCGGGCCGACGCTGAGAATACGTCCTGCTATCTGGAGACACAGTACGAGCGCAATCTACCGTTCTACGGAAAATACGGCTTCGAGGTAGCCGAGGAAGGCACCGTGCCGAACGGCGGACCACGAATCTGGAGCATGGTCCGGCAGCCCGCAGAGCACAGCGCAAAGTCGAAGAGAGAAGAGTAACTAATGGCCGTTCAAAGATATGCCGGTATCACGCTAATGATCTTCGCCATGATTCACAGTGGTGTGGCCCTGACACTCTTCGGCGGCTCACTCGTAGAGATCTTCGAGGTGGGCGTGTTAGGCGGCCCGTTCAAATGGTCATCCGAAATGCTGACGGCGTTCTGGTTTCTCGTCTTTTCATGGCCCCTGTTTCTGTTGGGATATGTCACGCACTGGGCTTACGCCAGGACCGGAGAGATCCCTACTACCATTCTCGGCGTCGGGTTGGCGAGCGTAGCGGCGCTCACCATTGTTTTTCTGCCCGCTTCGGGTCTGTGGCTATTCGTTGCGCTGGGGGTAGTGCTTCTAGTCTTCAGGCGGGACCGTAGTAGATCGTAAATACGCAAGAGAGGAGCAAGTATGTGCGGAAGATCCAACATAGCTCGTAGTCCAAAGCTCGTGCGCGGTCAGGATCTCTGGATGAATCGCGAAGAGTCTGTTAATTCGTCAGATCTTGGCGCGGAAGTGACGAGCCCTAGAGCCCGGATAGCATCGGCGATGTCGGTGCTGGTCCCGGTGCTGCTTTCGGGGGTTTTTCTAGTCATATTCGTGCCCCAATTGTGGTGGATCTTCACGACGTACGCCTGGATCTCTTTTCCAGCCTTCGGTTTGTTGGTCAGGGGCATGGTTGGTCTATCAGTGACTCCATCGAAGAAACAAGAAGCTCTCACGTCCGCAGCGGACAAAGAGAAGGAGCTTCTCGCCGCGCTCGCGGAGCACGGTGAGCTCACCTCGACGCGGGCTGCCATAGAGACATCACTCTCGGTCGCCGAGGTAGATCTGATGCTCAACGAGCTGGCCGAGAACGGGCATCTAGAGGTGCGGGTGCGCGGCGGGGGGCTCTTCTACTCACTGTGGGGCATGGGCTACGACGAACAGAAAAGAGAAATATCGTGAGCCGGGAGTCCCGCGTTACGGCGGGTCTGTTGCTGATCCTGATGCCAACGGTCGTCTTCGGGGGAGCGAGCATCCTCTCTATGCTGATCGGGAGCCCAGAGTACGCTCAGAACCAACTCCGTCAGGACCTGTGGCGGGCGGGCCACGCCCACGCAGGCGTGCTGCTCGTCCTGTCGCTGGTAACGCTCCGGTACGTCGACGAGTCGAGCCTCTCCGAGGGCATGAAACGGGTGGCCCGGCATTCGATACCGGCGGCGGCCGTTCTGCTGCCGGCGGCCTTCTTTTTGTCGGTATTGTCGCCGGACGCCACGGAGCCGAACTCTCTGATCTACCTGGCGTATGTCGGCGCGGTCTCTCTCGGGACGGGACTCCTGATGCTGGGAATAGGACTGATCCGTAGACGTCCGGCCAGCCGCGAAGGATGAAGCCCGCATGTCCGGAATGTACAGCTTGTAGTTAAAAGGCCTGGCTTGTAGTTAAATTCGCGCCGTGCGATATGGTTCGGGCTTTATAGGGACTCTCTCTGCCAGGGTTACCGGCGTGTTCGTCGGGGCTTCGGTCGGGTTGGCTTCATTCGTCTTGTATCTGAGTACGCTGGCCCCAACCGTTTTGTCTCGCATCCCCGGAGAAGGGCTCTACGACGCCGGACTCTTTCAAGTAAGAGCCTATATGTTGAGCATCTCTCATCCTACCGGCTACCCGACGTACCTGCTGCTCGCCAAGCTTTTTACCTACCTGCCGGTTGGAGATATAGCCTACAGAGTCAACCTGGTCTCCGCCGTTTTTGGGGCGGCGGCCGTGTTCATGGTATTCGTGGTTTGCCGCCAGATCACGGGCCGCGCGCTGCCATCCGCTGCTGCGGCGGCGCTGCTGGCAGTGAGCCAGACTTTCTGGGAGCAGGCCGTAATAGCCGAGGTGTACACCCTGCACGCGCTTTTCATAGCGATCGTCGTCTCCGTCCTGCTTCTCTGGCGCAAAACACGGCGGGACCGCTACCTGCTACTCTGGGCCTTTCTCGTGGGGCTGGCGATGACCAACCACATGACGAGCGGTCTGCTCTTGCTCGTGGGTTTGCTCTTCGTTTACCTTACAGAACGCGGCAAACTCTCCGACCGGCGGCTCACGCTCAAGGGAGCCGGGCTCTTCGTTTTGGGACTCACGCCGTACATTTATCTGCCGGTAAGATCGTTAGTAGACCCACCCTTCGCCGCTTACGAACCGGATACGCCTATGAGATTTCTGGCCTTCGTCTCGGGTTCGCCTTTCAGCAAAAACATGCTCGTCTTCGGCCCCGGCGAGCTGCTCGGACGCCTGGAGATGTACCGGGTGTACCTGTCACAACAGTTCCACTGGCTCTTCGTATTGGTAGCCATAATAGGGCTGATAAGCCTCTTCCGCCGCGACCGGAACGTCTTTACCTTGCTCGGCCTGCTCTACGCGGGATGGCTTCTGTATGCCCTGGAGTACAATATCTCCGATATCTGGGTCTACTTCATCCCGACCTACCTGATCATCTGCGTCCTCGTTGCGCCGGGCATTGTATATCTGGTCGAAGGCACGAGGTTCGCGCTTTCGGCCTTGGTCCCCTATTCCACTCTGCGAGCGGTACCGAAGGCGCTCGCCGCACTTATCTTACTGGCGCTCGTGGCTCCGGTCGTCGGGCCTAACGGGACTTACCTGACTGCGGATCACAGCGATTCCTACGAAGGACGGGAAACGATAGAAGCCGTGGCGGAAGACCTCGAACCAGGCGCTACCGTTATTACGGACGGTAGCAGTATATGGTACATGAAGCTCGTGGAGAGGCGCAGACAGGACCTGAGGCTCGTCTCCCCATTTCTAGAGAACGAGTTCGCGAGCGACGCGCCGAGACACTGGCTAAGGTTCACCAAGGAACACATGGACAAGAACGAAACTGTCTACATAGTGGCTCCAAACGGTATTGGCGGAAACTCCTCCATCCTCTTGAACGAGGCAGGCTACAGGCTAATGCCCCGAAAAGGCGGTGCGTATTACAAAGTGCGGTATTCGCCGAACGTCCCGGACCAGGACGTGAGGTATGTCTGACCCGACAAATAGAGTCTCCGTAGAGTCGTGAACGTCTACCGAACCCCGGACGAACGCTTCGGAAGCCTGCCCGGCTTCACATACGAGCCTGTCTACCGGGAGTGGCGCGGAATGCGGCTCGCCCATATAGACGAGGGCGAAGGACCGCCGGTAGTCATGCTCCACGGCGAGCCGACGTGGTCGTTTCTGTATCGCAAAGTGATGCCGCCCTTGTTGGAGGCCGGGTACCGCTGCATAGTGCCGGACCTGCCGGGCTTCGGGAGATCCGACAAGCCCAAAGACGAGTCCTGGTACTCCTACGACAACCACACCACTTCCATAGTCTCGCTATTCGAGGACCTGGACCTGCGGGACGTAACGCTGGTGATGCAGGACTGGGGTGGTCCGATCGGGCTGCGGCTGGCTACCCTTGAGCTTCCCGAACGGGTGAGCCGGCTCGTCGTCATGGACACCGGAGTGTTCACGGGACACCAGCGGATGGGCGACGAGTGGCTCCGCTTCAGGGACTTCGTGGCACGGGTACCGGACACGCCGGTGCAGCGCCTGATCCGGGGCGCCTGCAAGACTCCGCCGCCACCGGAAGTCCTCGCCGCCTACGAGGCTCCGTTCCCGAATATAGAGTCGAAGGCCGGCGTACGCGCGTTCCCCGAGCTAATACCTCTCACACCCGACGCACCCGGCGCCGAAACCGGACAGGCCGTCTACCAGGCGCTCACCAAAGAGACCCGGCCCGCGCTCCTTCTCTGGGCCGACTCGGACCCGGTGCTGCCGCTGGACCCGGCGGGCTACGGGATGCAACGTATCCTCCCGACCGTGGAAGAACTGACCGTGGTCGAGGACGCAGGACACTTCCTACAAGAGGACCAGGGTGAACAAATCGGTGGCATCATCGCGGGTTGGCTCGCCGAGCGGTAAAAACGCCCATGAGGCGCGAGGAAGGCGCCCAGGAGTTGTCTCTAAGCTACTCGACTCGCAGCCGCTCGGAGAACTCGTCGTGAGGAGCGCGCACTGAGCTGTACATGCGAACGTTATCCAGGTGTCGTTCGAAGTCTGGGCCGTGTATCCGCTCCTCACAGCGCCCAAACCTCTCTTGAGCGTCGGCGAGGAAGTCATCCAGAGGGTTGTCGTTCGCGTATTGAATGAGCGACCAGAGTGACCACATGAGGTCGCTCATGGCTTTGTAGAGTTCCAGGCGAGAATACAGTCCTTCGGCAGCGTCGCCGCACCAGTATGCCTCCATCATAGTACGATCCTGCTCCGGGCCGAGCCCACACTCGACAGAGAGGTCCGCCAGGTCCCACAAGGGATCGTTCATACCGGAGAACTCCCAATCAATGAGGTAGATACGTTCTCCGGCATCTATGAAGTTGTTCGGCCACGGATCATTGTGGCACGGTACGAGGGGAAAGGGAGACGACTCAAGCGCCCGCCGCGCCGCCTCTGCACCGCGTTCCACCTCACCGTAGCCTACGGGCAGCGGCTGCCGCAGCTTGTAGAGTAGATCCAGGTAGCGTTCAAGCATCCCGAAGACGTTGAAGCGGAACCGGAAGTTCCGCCCGAGATCGTGGACTCCCCTGAGCGTCCGCGTAACGCGGGCCAACGCTTCCGTATCCTGGGCCAGCCAGGCCGCGTCCATGGTTTCGCCTTCGACGAACCGAGTTACCATCATGCCGCTACCGGTGTCGACGTAGAGTACGTCCGCTCCTATGTGAGCGGCAGCCGCAATCTTGGAGTTACGTTCCTCAGCCACCCTATCTATGTATTCCCAGGTATCGTGTCCGGGGAGCCGGAGCGCGTAAGCTGTCTCATTGAAGACGATCTTGTAGCTCATGTTTGTAAGAGAACCGAGCGGCTCGATCTCGACGGCCTTCCGCCTCGCGCCCGCGAAAAGCGGCACCCGCGTTAGCATCTTGTATGCTTTCTCTAGCCTTTTGTTTGTTCGCAATCCATCCGAGAGCAAGCTTCGCCTCCGTTCTATGATCCCAAATTGGAAGATCAGATTGGAGGAATCGTAACATATTTATTAAATCCATGTAAAACGTGCCCGTGTTTCTGGCGACTTTAATCTCGGGTAGCGAAGAGGATCGTCACCTGGCCGATGTCTCGCCGTCGGGCGTCATGGTGGTCCATATAGTCTCCCAGCCCTCCTTCTTCATCCAGCTCCCGGACTTTGGAGATTGCACGATCCAACTCGTCTTCCTCGACCAGAGACCAGGTCGAGTCGCCGTCCCGCCACTCTTTTTTGAGCGGGCCGTGAGGGTCGAGGTAGGAGCCACTCTGGATTGTGGCGTCGGCCGGCGCAAACCGTCCGTTGTAAGCGAACCCGGAGTCCTGCAAAATCTCCGTGAGGCGCTCTACGGGGACGAAACGACTGCGGAGAGTCGCGGCGGCCTGCGGGATCAAGGCATAGTACCAGTAGCCGTGCTGGAGTTGCTGCTGGGAGCAGGTGTTGACCGTTAGGACACCGCCGGGTTTGAGTACCCGTGCGAACTCCTCGAAGACCCGGCGGTGTTCGGGGAAGCCCTCCGAAGCGTTATCGGGGAGGTGATGTAGCACCTGGTTGATCATAACCCCGTCGAAGGCGCCATCCTCGAAGGGAAGCTCGTCGATCCTGGATGAGCGGAAGGAGATCCGGCCTTTCTCCTCGGCCTCCGCCAGTTTCCGTCCGGCCACTTCGAGCATCCCCTCGTTGAGATCCACCGCCTCGATCCTACCGACGTGACGGAGCAAAGCCTCCGAATAGCTCCCGGTGCCGCATCCCGCATCCAGTACGGTAGTCTGATCTAGCGGGACCGGCGCCTGGGCCATGCACCCGACGATGATCTCGGTTCCAACCGGCTCCCGCGTCCTGTCGTAGTTTCTGGAGGTCTCCGTATAGTTCTCATAGCTGCTCACGAAACGCCTTTCCTAGTCCTGTCCTACGCTTATCTTACGGCCCGCACCTATTCTACAGAGTGATTAACCCAAGGTTTACCGGCGTTTAACGGAGGTTTTACTCAGCAGCCGATTTCCACACCTATACTGGCCGCGACTTTGCGGCTCTCTATGGAGGATATGGAGGATGGAACGGTATGGCTTTTCGCAGCGTGGGCATCAACCATCCAGGCGGCTCATCCGGGCTCCCCGACACCCTCGAATTCTTGAAAGCCGCCGGGGCGGATTTCGTGGAGCTCATGTTGACGGATCTGGACATCATACTCGGCGGCTACCTGGACGAAGTTCGGTTGGCATGGGTTCGCGAACTGCTGCTGGAGACCGATCTCTCTTATACGGTACACGCTCCTCTGGAAGCCGACCTGATGGATCTGGGCCGGCAAGCGTTACAGAAGGAAATCCTGATGTCCAGCGTCCGGTTCGCGGGTGAGGTCGGGGCGGGCACGGTCGTTTGCCACGCCGGACAGCGGGTAGCCTCCCGAGATGCCCGCTTCCGGCTCAAAGACCAACTCGCCGCCGAGCGGGCGGTCCTGAGAGAGATCGGGGATACAGCCGCCGAACTCGGCGTTACAGTCGCCGTCGAGAACTACTTCCCGGACCGGCGTGTCCTTCGCGGCGAGGTCTACGACTACTCCACCTGGCCCTCGGACCTGGCCGAGCAGATCGCCGACGTCGGCCATCCGGCGGTCGGTATCTGCCTGGACGTGGGACACGCGGCGCTGGCGGCGGGCTTCTTCGGCTTCGACTACCTGGAGGAGTGCGCGGAAGCCGCGCCGCTCGTCCACCACATCCACCTCCACGACAACCTGAAAAGGACTTGCTCCAGCGTAGATCCCGCAGACTACGGAGATCCCGTCTACGGTGTGGGAGACTTGCATCTGCCGCCGGGCCACGGCTCCATCCCACTCGCGGAGCTGTTCCGGCGCCTGGACTTTCCCGCCGACCCAAGCTGCTGCGTAGAACTTTCCCCGGCCCTTTTTAGAGAGGCCTCGGTAGCTCTACACGCAGCGCGTGAACTCTCGGAACTCTCGGCGCGCGAGAAGATCGCACTCTGAGCTAACCAACCAGCCGTGCGCGGCTTCGCCGAAGAAGTTCCCGCTTGGCTCGAAAACGACCACAATCGTAAGCTACAAGAATTGCTGACGTGGCTGAACCCCGACGGCGAGGTGCCACCCTACGAAAAGGTGAACCGCCTCATGCTTGAAGGTTTGCGGAGAGGGTTAGAATAGGAGTCAGAAAACGGTATCTGACCAGTCCATCCTACTCCCAGAACAGATGAAGCCTCTGTAACCTTGCCATCTTGCACCCTGTAGACAGAGGGTCAGTCGAACAAGCTCAAACTGATCAAGAGATCCATATATGGTTGGGCCAACTTCGATTTGCTGCTTCAGCGCGTTCTGCATACTGCCTGATGCTAACCTTCTCAAAGAGTTGCTTGAGGTCATTTCGCTGCACCAAAAGCAGCGAAGAGCCGAAGATTAGATCCGCACGCCGGTCGGCGGCTGGGAGACTAATGCCGGACGATCTTGGCTGCACAGACCACGCACGCTCTCAGGAGTCTTTTTCGCAGACGGCGTATTGATACCATCCATCTTGCCAGCACCGCGCGTACCGCCAGGGTTGCGAGTCGATCAGGTCCCAGAACTCGCCGGTGGCGAGCACGGTCGTCCTACCGGAATCCAGATGCCTCCCATTCCTGACACGAATTGTTCCTCGAACACAACGAGATTCGACCTCTCGCCTCGGGGAATCTGGAAGGTAACGAAACCATGGGGACATGATCCGCCCCCGGTGCGCATCGTTTGCAGTGCGGGCTTCTTTACCGGTGCGTCTCCGTCAGAGAACACATCCGGTTTCACGCGCGTGCCGTCCTGAAGTCGGAGGGTGAATGCATTAGGGCCTATAGCCATCAGGTCTCTACCCGAGGACGTCATGGCACAGCCTTCAACGTCGATAGCCGAGAACTCGGATCCCGGTTCGGGTTTCGCACCCTCCACCGTCAACGAAGACTCGTAGGAACGTACCGTCAGCGTGTTCCCGTCTTCTGTGGTGGTTGCCGTGTCGCCGACGACGAGTTTGGGGTTCTCTGCCGGGGAGATAGTAGGGGAGGTAGTAGGCTTCTTTGCCGCCTCCGTTTCCGGTTCGGCGGAGCTAACGGTGTTGATCCCGCACGCTACCGATAACGATGCCATCAAGAGCAAGATCAGAACGAGACCGCATCTTATTTTGATTCCTCCACGTGGTTCCTCCACGAGCATCCGGGCTGCAGTTTCGGCAATCCGACCCGCGACTATAGTTCGAGGTGCGGCTGGCTTACTCATAGCACGCCTCTTGGCAGGCTCAGCTTACCAAGCGGGGTGCATACTCTTTGGGTTACATTCTTTCCGAAGGTGTCCTGTTTTGCGGCATCTTGCCCGGAGGTCCAATCTACGAGAACAAACACGATTGCCATACCCGTAACCAGGGTAAGAGCTTGCAAAAGCATAAAATTAGTCAATGGTATCTCCTTTGCTGTCTCGATCCGTAGTGTTGAGAGCGAGGAGGATATCCGAAGACCTCTCCTCGCTCCCAAGGCTTGGCGGAACCTAGAACACCGCTATTATCGGACAGTTCGAGATACCGGGCAGCGCCCGAATACCTCCGAGCCCCGCGTTGCGGGGACCTGTGCCACCGCTTGTTATGAGCCCTTCCTGGAAGAGGTCGGCTACCTCATCGGCGTCGGTCAGGCGCGTGCGCTGGCCGCTGGCGATTGCCTCGTCGGTCCACACGGCGGGAGTGACGTCCCATACAGGACTGTACTCGTTGTCGCCCGGCTCGCTCTGGGTGATGTTCAGCGGGTCGCCCTGGCCGAGAAGCGCCGACTGGAGTCCCTGGCGCTGGGGATTGTTAACCCCTCTGGGACCATTGACTACAGGGATGATCGCCGAGCGGGCCGAGATCTCCTCGTCGTTAGATCCTACTTTGGGAGCAGCGTTGAGGTTTGGCGCGAGGGTGGAACCCTCTATGGCCGCAACCAGCCTGACCGATCCGTCCTGGTGCAGATATTGCAACGGGTTGCCATCGTAGAAACCGTCAAGCGTGTCCAGCGTAACCTGGCGCTTCTTGAAATTGATGCTCACTACCGCGTCGTGCCGGCCCGAGGCGTTCGCCACCTGCGAGGCGTTCAGGACGGTGCGGCCGTTGGCTGTGATCAGGGGGCTATACTGAGCGTCGCCCACTGCGCCGGGCTCGAACCGATCCGGCGGGAAACCTTCGGGACCGGGCACGACTACACGTTTGGGGGCGAAGTTCACGGTGCCCTTGAAGCGCACCACACCGTTAGTGAGCCGTACTTTCTGCACGGCCCTGGTGCCGAGCGCGTTGGTGAGCTTCGCCGCGTGGTTGACTCCACGCCTCTCGGCGTCGTTCTTGTTGGAAGACTCGGTCACTATGTACCAGGCGTTCCGGCCATCGTGCGTGCCCTTGAAGAGTGGCAGGGTTACGTTGCCGGCGGCGCGGTCTACCTTGATCGCGCTGGGCAAACTGTCCCCGCTGCTGGTGGCGACCTGACCCGAAGCCGGGATGGCCATGAACGCGATGAGGATCGCGGCTGCCAGCCCCGCTACGGCAACCGCGATCGCGAGCGGTGCCTTCAGTGTTCGTTCCATTTTACAGTCTCCTAAGACCTAGCTACTTCGTCAATGACACCTTACTAACAAGAAATAGACATATCGTCAAACACCTGCTGTGCTCCTTTCTTTATGGGTGGCTTGTTTTTCATAGCACTTGCAGGTTACGCAACGAAACTTACGAAACTCTTACCGAGTTCTTACGAAATTCTTAACGGCTCAACTTTGATCGGTGAGAAGTGAGTGGTTCGCTGCTTCGAGTGGCTTATCCACTCCTTTATGGTCAGAGGGTCCGTGGATTCCTGCTGCGCGCATCGACTACGCATAAGCGGTTTTCGGAGGCCGTTCCTTACGTGGTTCGTCCATCTTTGGTGTCTATATGGTCGAGGACCGAGAGAGTCGAGGATGTCCGAATCATACGCACCCGATGCGAGTTTCCGGGCGTCACCTCCCACGGGCCTATCCCCGGTGGCCGCCAGTTTCCTTGTTTACCCCAAGATGATCGGCAACATTACGCCCAGCCCGAGCACGAAGAGCCACAGCGCGGGAGCCGGGGTGCCTGTGGGGCGCTGCCGGCGGGATTCGCGAGCGGCGATGCGCGGGTCCAGGCGTTGCCAGTCGGCGTGACGACGTTCGAGCAGCAGAAACATGCTGGCGGTTGCGGCGCCGTAGATCAGGTGTCCGATAAGCGAAGGCAGCCCGGCGTCGGCGGCTGCGGGAGTCCAGGTGAAGCTACCGCCGAGCAGGATAGGCAACAATGTCAATCGGCCCACGAACCACCAGACCAACCCGTACAGCAGGCCCCAGGCGATGCTGGAGCCGATGTCGGGCGACTCTTGCCGAAACAGGGCTCCGTAACTCATTCCTATAAGGGTGCCGATTGTCATGTGGACCACGAAACCGAGCAGCGGCGACGAGCCTCCCACCAGACTGGCTACCTTTGGTAGCTCGCCGACTGCTACCATTACCAGGCCGAACAGCAGACCGCCCGCCAGGCTCGCCACGGCACCCCGTCTCAAAGAGAGCAGCGTGCGCATTGCGGGACCTTCCGGTTCGCGATTGATCGGGTCCGACTCGTAGAAGAACAACACCCAGATGCGATCCAGCGCAGCGTAGATCAGACCGACCAGCAAACCGTAAATGGCATGGCCTACAAGCGAGCCGAACAATAGCATGCTGCCCGCGTGCTGGTATGACCAGTCGACCGGGTTTCCGCCCAAGATGGGCAGCAGTGTGAGCGGTCCTAGAAACCACCAGAAGATGCCATAGGCCAGTCCCCAGCCCAGAGAAGACCCCAGGCCGCGCACATCCCTTTGAAATAACATCCCAAAGCTCGCGCCGACGAAGATTGCGATCGCGAAATGAAGCGTCATGCCTACCATGGGCGAATCGGAGTCGACCAGGCCCGAGATCAGGGGGAAAAAGTCCACCTGGGCCATCCACCGGCCGAAGGCCCAGCCACCCATAACACCTGCAGTTCCGCCCACGAGTAGCGCCCGCGGTAGACTGAAACTAGCCCGTCCTGATGACGGACGGAGGCTTCCCAAAAGCCCCAGCGTCAGCCCGAGCGGCGGACCGAAGAAAAGCAGGTACGCGACCAACTCGGGGAAGTGGGCGCGGGCAGTTTCGAGCATGCCCATCTCCGGTGCGCCGCCCATCAAGGGAAACAGGCCCGCGGGGCCGGCCAGCCACAGCAGCAGCGCGTAGCCCAACCCCCAAAGTAGCCCTGAGCCCGGACCTGCCGCCTTCCGTGCGATTAGTAGTGCGAACAGCAGGCCGTACAGGCCGCCGAGCGCTACGCCGGTAACGGGAACGGCCAGTCCCGACGCCCAGATCCCGGCCCCACCCAGGCATCCAACAACGAAGCCGGAGACCAGGGTCGTGACCCTTGAGGAGTCCGCTTTAGTCGACATCTATCGTCTGCACGATATCTCGGGGAAAGAACAACTCTATGGTCCAGTCGACGAGAACGCGCACCTTGCGTTCCAAACCCGGCAGCTTGGACAGGTAGACGGCACGCCACAACATCCAGGCCAGAAACCCGGAGAAGCGCACGCCTTTGATCTCCGCGCACGCGGTATGGTGGCCCACTACGCACAACGTCCCCAGCCCACCGAAGTGGAAAGGCTTGGGCCGCTTCCCGGCCACGCTGGCGTGTATGTTGTACGCTAGCGTGTGGGCCTCGCGCAGCGCGAACTGGGCCGTGGGCGGACAAGGCTCACCAGTTTTGGCATCCGTAATAGCGGCGCAGTCGCCCACCGCCCACAGTTCATCGTGGTCCGGCACGGCCAGGTTTTCATCCACCACGATCGCACCCCGCTTGTCGAGTTCGGCCGGCAGGTCCGCGAGCAGTGGGTTCGGCGTCGTCCCGGCAGTCCAGACCAGCGTCTCGGTGCGGATCTCCTCTTCGGAGTCAAGCGTGACCACGCCCGGTCGGGCGTCCGCCACCCGAGTTTCTAGCTCGAAAGTCACGCCCCGCGCCCTCATGCTTTCCAGGGCGTAAGCGGCTAGCGATTCGCTCAACTCCGGCAGGATACGGTCTCGGGAGTGGAGCACCATCACCTTCACCTCTTCTTTCGGCACGTTGGGGTACTCGGCCAGCATGCCGCGCACGAAGTCGTTCAGGCCGCCAGCCAGTTCCGCACCCGCGAAGCCCCCACCAGCCACCACGAAGGTCAGGAGCGGACGCCGGGCCTCCGGGTCCTTCTCCCGGTCGGCGCGCTCGAACACATCAATGACGTGGTTGCGGATCCGGATCCCGTCTGAGAGCGTCTTGAAGTCGAATGCCTCGTCTTCGAGGCCCTGCAGGCCATGGTAGTTTGAGACGGACCCGACCGCCAGCACGAGATGGTCGTAAGGCAAATCATCGCTTTCTCGTGAGCCGGCGTTCGGGGCCACCGAGACTTTGCGCCGCCCGACGTCGATCCCGGTCACGTGCCCGCGCAACACGTCGGTGCGCCGCAGGCTCGTACGCAGGGGGCTGCTGATGTGTGTGGGCTCCAGGCTGCTCGCGGCCACCTCAGGCAGCATCGGCGTGAACAGCAGCGCGTTGGTGTCGCTTACCAGCGTAAACTCTACTGAAGGGTCTGCTCCGAACTTACGTTCCAAGCCCTCTGCGGTCGTTACGCCGGCGAAGCCGCCGCCCAGAATCACGACGCGCGTCTTTGTGTTGCGCTCGGGTTTGGAAGGCTCAGGCTCCGGTCCCAACCACCAGAGTGTCAAATCCTCCAACGCCTGCACCAGCAACCCGAGTAACGCACCGTACAAGACCCAGCCAACCAACTCCGGAAACAGCGCCAGCATTCCATCGGCCGTCCATTGCGGTTGTCGGCCCGCCAAGAGTGGCAGTCCGATCACGCTGATCCCCGTCCACAGCGGTACGCCCAGCGCCGCTGCGGTCATGACGTTGTCGATGTACGCTTGTTGCACCGGACGAAAAGCCAGCGTGTAGCAGATACCCAACACAATGCCAAGAAGCAATCCCAGAAGAGCATTGTCCAGCGTCGCCGTCAGCACTACGCTGCCCACTCCCCCGGCCAGCAGCCCTATTATTCCGCGGCGCGCATACTTGTTCACGACAGCTAGTCCTTCCATGGGTGCCCAGGGCGTACGTGCTCCAATATGATTTCTACACATTACGGGAAACTTACGCATTGCTTACGATATCCTTACAAAGTGCAATACGCAGAAGTTTCCTGGGGAGCATAGGGAGGCGTGAGGGTTACCGGTGTGGCCGCAAGGATGGTTTGTAGGAGCGAGAAGTGCTGCTCCTTGCCCCCTATCGTCTGGCTCACGCTCCGGGTGATCTTCTCCCCCAAATGCTTCGAGTAGCTCAAGTTGCTCGGCGCATCTGATTAGTAACGCTCGGTACGTTCGTACTAACACAGGTCGAAACGACATTAAGACTTTCGTAAGAAGTTGGTAATGGCCCCGTAAGGTTTACGAATTAACATCTCCGATACGTAGATATGAGCCTGGGAGGCAAACTTCGGGCCAACAGCGATCTGTTAGCATGAGGACCCTACCTGCCGGACGGTCTTTGTCGGAACGCTATTCCACCACGAGAAGGCGGGGAACGGAAGCCTAAGAAATGAAGAAGATCCTGGTCGTCGACGATGAACCGAACATCCGAGAGGTTGTGGGTCTATATCTGCGGCGAGAGGAGTACGATGTGGCTTCGGCCGCCGACGGAGTAGAAGCGATGGAGCTATTCCAGCGGGAGAG
Source organism: Rubrobacteraceae bacterium (assembly GCA_041745215.1). Taxonomy (GTDB): domain Bacteria; phylum Actinomycetota; class Rubrobacteria; order Rubrobacterales; family Rubrobacteraceae; genus SIRX01. The sequence continues at coordinate 16,642 of JBGTJJ010000002.1, forward strand.
GCCGGATCTCGTGGTCCTCGACCTCATACTGCCCAAGCTGGACGGGCTCGAGGTGTGCCGCCGAATGAAGGAGGAGCGAAGTGTACCCGTGATCATGCTCACCGCCAAGGGTGGAGAGAGGGATCGTTCGCTCGGGTTGGCCGAGGGTGCCGATGATTACGTGGTCAAGCCCTTCAGACCGAGCGAGTTGATGGCTCGCGTTTCGGCGCTCCTCCGGGAGACCGAGGCTCGGGCTGACCAAGCGGGCAGCGAGGTGCTGGAGGTCGACGGGCTACGCATGGACCCAGGCACGCAAGAGGTGGCCGTCCACGGGATACCCACGACGCTCACGGCTCGCGAGTTCGATCTTCTTTACTATCTGGCATCCAGCCCCGGACAAACTTTCACCAGGAACGCGCTGATGGAGGCGGTTTGGGATCACGAGTTCGCTGCAGAACCCAGCGCCGTCAACGCGCATATCTTGCGACTGCGCGAGAAGATCGAGGCGAACCCCGCTCGGCCCCGGCGTCTCTTGACCGTCTGGGGTGTAGGCTACCGGTTCGGCGGCGAGTGACGGATCGTCTGCGAACCGCCGGCGTCGCGCTGCTGTTCCTGTCCGGCGCCCTAGGGGTCACGCTTCTCCTTGCCGCGACTGTGTTCGGGGTACCGGCGGAGAACGTCCCGAGGCTAGCGTTGGTCCTCTCCGTATCCGGTGTCACGGCTGGATCGTCCGGGATGTTGCTCACGCGGCCCACCGTGCTCCGCCGTTTCGGCGGCATGCGGGGACAGATCGTAAGCATCGGCCTTATCGGCAACCTTCTACTTCTCGGCATGGCGTTGTCCGGTGCCGTGGCGATGTTCATCTCGTTGAACGACCTCTCGGTCATGCTGGCTACATTGCTCTTCGCGTCGCTGCTGGTGCTTGGCCTTAGCCTGCGTGCAGCGGCGGCGCTCGCGCTGCGCGTCGAGCGCGTGAGGCAGGGGACGGCGCGGCTCGCTGAGGGCGAACTCGAAACAGAGGTGCCGGATGATGGCGACGACGAGATCTCCGGACTCGCCCGGGATTTCAATCGCATGGTCATGAGACTACGAGAGGTAGCTGAGCATGAGCGCGGGCTCGAGCAGGCGCGGCGGGACCTGATTGCCGCCGTCTCCCACGATCTGCGCACGCCCCTGGCATCTACATTTGCCCTGGTCGAGGCGGTGGCGGACGGCGTCGCCTCGGATCCGGAGACCGAGGCTCGCTACCTCTCCTCCGCCCGAAGGGAACTCATGAACCTCGGGCGCCTTGTAGACGACCTCTTCGAGCTCGCTCAGATAGACGCCGGCGTGCTGAGCCCGAACCTGGGGCCCGCCTCGCTGCACGATCTGATCTCCGATATCATTGCGAGCTTCCGGCCCCAGGCCGAACATGAGAACGTGCAGCTTGTCGGCGAGGTTTCCAGAGATGTGGATCCGGTCCTGATGGACCTTCCCAGGATGGGACGCGTGCTCCAAAACCTGGTCGGCAACGCCCTCCGCTACACCCCCGCTGGCGGCATGATCTCCTTGCGAGCAGAGCCCCTGAGCAAGGTAGTGCGAGTGGAGGTCGTCGACACGGGCGAAGGGATCTTACCCAAGTACCTCCCGCACATCTTCGAGCGCTCGTTCCGGGGCGAGGAACCGCGGACGCGCCCGGAGGAAGAAGGCGTAACCGGCACCGGGCTGGGGCTGGCGATAGCGCAGGGCCTCATAGAGGCGCATGGCAGCACGATCGAGGTCGAGAGTTCCCCCGGTGAAGGTACGCGCTTCTACTTCACGCTACGCCGGGCATAGGATCCGGCGTTTACCCAGTTGCAGAACTTCGCAAACGGCACATCGCATAGCGATAGAAGTCTCTCCCAATTGCGAAGCAGCCCCATCTGACGAAGACGGCGAGCGCGACGACCTCACTGGGGCCGGGCGACGCACCGAGTCCAGGCCGACGTTGCCTCTGTTCGAACGACTGGGACTGGCGGAGGGCATCATGATGCAAAGTGTGTTTGGGAAGATGCCCTTGAGTCGACCATGAGAGCCAGTTCCCTTCCCATCGGGTCGGGTAGCAAGCTGACTCTATTGCGTGAGCATCTTCCACTCGAATTCCGTACCGATAACTCGCACCAAAATTTTAAGCGTTTCGTAAGGATCCGGAAAGGTTTACGTAAGATCCGGAGTTTATCTTGACCATATGGATAGAGTAGTGGAGGAATCAATGCGAAATAAACGTATCTTGCTCATCGATAAACATGCTGCATTCCGTCAGGCCCTCGCCTTCTTGTTGAGACAGAAAATGGGCCTCGAGGTGGTCGCCCAGGCCGGATCGCTTACCGAGGGCCGCGAACATAGTATGTCGGAGGGGTTCGATGTCGCGGTTGTCGACCCGGCTTTGCCCGATGGAGATGGGATGGACCTGCTCAGGGAATTGCGCGTCGCCGAGCCCTGTGTCTCGATACTGGTGCTGACTATCAACCTAGATCGCAAGGGGCACGCCCGGGCGCAAGAGGCTGGCGCGGAAAACGTGCTCGATAAGGAGGTCACCCTAGCCACGATAATCGGCGCGATAAGAAGCCTCGGCAACAATTCCCGCAACAAGCATCGTGGATGGTGCGCCCACGGCGGCGGGGTCGCGCCTTTCTGGGAAACGGTGAGCAGACAGGATAAGGACCCGAACCAGTGGCAAGAGCGGATGGAGAGCATCTCGAACCGCACGCTCTCAGCCATCGAATGGGGAGACGGCTCCGGATAGTTCCGCTGTTCAAGAGATCTTCGAGGATTGGGTTACGCTCTTCGCGGGATTGGCCGGAGAGAAGCCCACGCCGGAGTTCGTGTGCGGCTTCGCCGAAGAAATTCCCGCTTGGCTCGAAAACGACCACAATCGTAAGCTACAAGAATTGCTGACGCGGCTGAACCCCAACGGCGAGGTGCCACCCTACGAAAAGGTGAACCGCCTCATGCTTGAAGGCTTGCGGTGGAAGGTGAAGCAGGAGGCCGAAGGATAGCGTTCAATCGGCTCATCCTACTTCCAGAACTCCCGGTCATCTTCCGGCGCGTCCACGTAGAAAAAGGCCTCCACTATCTTGCCGTCCCGCACCCGGTAGACGGCGACCTCTTTGCCTTCGATCCTCTCGTCGCCCCGTTCGGCGGACCAGTCGATCAGGACGACCGCGTGCTCCCCATGCGCCATCACCCCGCGGGGGATAAGGCGAAAGGCGCCGTCAGTGATCCGCTGCGCCTCCCGGATCATACCGAGCACCGTCTCCGGACCGTGCAAGTCGCCGGTGTGCGGATTGTCAAGGTCCGGCTCGCTCCAGATAACGTCTTCGACGAGCATGGATCGCACGGCCTCAAGATCGCCCCGGTCGCGGGCCTCGTATAGTCTACGGATGATGTCCTCGTTAGATTGCGCCGTCATCTCCTTTCAATCTTCCCACGGACTACCGCAAAGACCCGGTGCGGAACCGGTAGCAGGCTGTTCGGCCAAAGTCCGCTTTCAAAAGCCGCCCGGCGCCTTCTTTTTGTGTTTGGTTTGGTGGCGGAGGATCTCCAGGCCGGTTATGCAGGCGCTCAGCCACACGCCTCCGGCGGCGAAGCCGGCGATCACGTCGCTAAAATAGTGGACGCCGAGGTACATGCGGGAGAAGCCGATCAAGATTATCAGTAGTGCGACGCCGAAGACTACGGTCGTCCGTCCCTGCCAGAACTTCAGGGCGAGTACGGCGAAATAGGCCATCATTCCATATAGGATCAACGACACCATGGCGTGGCCGCTGGGAAAGCTGTAAGAGGTCTCTACTATGATCGGGGCGACGAAGGTAGGCCGGGGGCGTTCGAAGGTTTGCTTTAGTAACACGTTGAGCGCCACGGCGCCGACGAGGGATATCAGCCAGCCCGACGCGTTGAACCAGCGCCGGCGCCAGACGAATAAGCCGGTGACGATCAAACCTACCGGCAGTATGGTCTCCCCGGAACCCAAGGCAGTTATTACCAGGAACACTTTCGTGGCGAACGGCGTCGCCGCCTCGTGCAGGGTGCTCGCCACCGTCTGGTCGAAGCGCACGATGGGGTCGCGGGTTAGATAATCCTCGGCCAGCCCGCTAAAGAGCCACAGGCAACCAGCAGCAACGAGCAGGCCGAGTGTGAGGTGAAGCCCCAGGTACTGGCCGGGACTCCACCGCCGGAGCATCCACCCCAACTGCCGATCGTAGCGCTCCCGTGTCCGGGATACTCGCGGGCGTGAAAGGAAGGCCTCCCAGCGGTCTGTTAGAAGCTGCCGGTGGCCCACTACCCAACGATACGCAAGGTAGAAAAGCAGTATCAGGACGAGCACGGCGGCCAGCAGGAGGGTAGCCCGGCCCAACCACCGTTCGACGAGGCCCAGGCTCCCGCCGAGGAAGTATCCGGCCAGGACGGCGGCCGTTGCCCAGATCATCCCTCCGAGCGCGTTGTAGAGGAAGAAGGTCCTCCAGCGCATGTGGCTTATACCGGCCACGAGCGCCCCGAAGACCCGGAGGCCCGCCACAAATCGGGCCATGAACACGGCCTTGCCACCGTGACGGGCGAAGAAGCCCTCCGCCCCGCGCAGGCGCTCGGGCGTTATGAATAAGTATCGCCCCCAGCGCAGGACGAAAGGCCGCCCTCCTCTCCGCCCGGCCCAGTAGCCGATCTGATCTCCCACTGCGTCGCCGAGATCCAGGCCGCCCCGCTGGGCAAGGACGCCCGCAGCGATGAGAATGGTCTCACCCGGCAGCGGCACCCCGGCACTTTCGGCCATCACCCCGAAAAAGACGATCAGATACCCGTACTGCTCCAGGAGTGAAAGGATTCCATCTACAGCATTCATCTCAAAGAGTTTACTCTACAGTTAGAATTTGAATCTTCTAACAAAGATGTTCACTGTACGCCTGGACAACCCCCTTAATATATACTATTAATCTATACTAAAGGAGGTTTTGTGGAGACTGCCAGACTATTTCAGAATGGGCGGAGTCAGGCCGTTCGTCTGCCCAAAGAGTTCCGGTTCGAGGGGGATCGCGTGTACGTCAAGCGGGTTGGAAACGCCGTGGTTTTGCTTCCGTACAGGGATTCGTGGCAGAGCCTACTACAGAGCCTCGAACAATTTTCGGGCGACTTCATGGAGGATCGTGAACAGCCGTTCGGACAGGAGCGGGAAAGCCTGTTCGAGTGATCCTTCTGCTCGACACAAACACTTGCATCTACCTCATCAAGAGAAAGCCACCCGAGGTAATGCGAAGGTTCGAGGAATACGTAGTCGGCGACATCGGCGTGTCTTCGGTAACTACAGCGGAACTGCATTTCGGCGTACAGAAGAGCCAACGTCCGGCCCAGAATGAGCAGGCGCTAGAACAGTTCTTACTCCCGCTGGAGATAGCCGAATTCGGCCATGAGGCCGCTACCGCTTACGGTAGTATTCGGGCGACCCTCGAAAAGCGAGGGAACTCTATCGGCCCGCTGGACACGCTCATCGCGGCGCACGCCATTAGCCTTGGCGTAACTTTGGTAACCAACAACACCCGCGAGTTCGCGCGGGTGCCGGACCTGGAGCTAGATAATTGGGTGGACGCCTAGGCGTGATTTGTCGCCGGGTCTAACGCCGGATGCTGGGGCCGACGCGCTTCATAGCGGTGCGGAAGTCGTAGGTGGCGACGGAGAGCGCGGAGAGTTGATGGGACGCTATGCGGCGCTCGAAGTCGCGGAGGTTGATGCTGCGCCGCATGCAGACCAGGGCCGCCTCGCGGCAGAGGGCTTCGAGGTCGGCGCCGGAGTAGCCGCCGGTTATCTGGGCGATCTGGGAGAGGTCCAGGTCCGGGTCGGTCGGCATATCCTTGGCGTGGATGTTCAGTATGTGCAGCCGGGCCTCTGCATCGGGAAGCCCGATCTCGATCTCATGGTCGAACCTTCCCGGCCGCCGCAGCGCCGAATCCAGCGCCGACGGCCGGTTGGTCGTGGCGATGACGCAGACCCGCCCGAGATCGTTCATCCCGTCCATCAGCGAGAGTAACTGCGAGACCAGCGTTGCCTCGAAGCTCTCGCTCATCATGTCGCGGGAGGAGGCGAAGGAGTCTATCTCGTCGAACAGCACGACCGCGGGGGCTTTCATCCGGGCCTCGTTAAAGATGTTCCGCAGGCGCGCCTCGCTCTGGCCCCAGTACTTGTTGAGGATCTCCGGCCCCGAGACGGCGATGAAATGGGCCCCGCACTCGCGCGCCACCGCCCGCGCCAGCAGCGTCTTGCCGGTGCCGGGCGGCCCGTAAAACAGTATGCCCTTATGAGGCCTAATGCCAAGTCGGTGGAAGATCTCCGGGTGGGTTATGGGAAGCTCCACGGCTTCCCGCACCATCGCCACCGTCTCGCGCATGCCGCCGACGTCATCGTAGCGGGTCTCGGGGACGTTGCGGCTGCCCGGTGTGGCACCGCTTACCGCAGCGACCCCCGCGCCTCCGCTCCGTACGCTGCTCGCCAGCCGTTCCAGCAGGCTCTGGCGCTCCTCCGCCGGGGAAGTCTCGGGCTCTGCAGCGGCGCCACGGGTCTTGCTCACGGACCAGTTCTCCAGTGGTCCATCCTCCTTATAGCGCCAGCCCTCATCCTTATTGGGGTCTATACGCTCCGGTAGACGGGCCACGATCTCGGCGGTCGTGTCCAGGTCCAGGATCGGACACCGCACGCACGGGCCGAGGTCCGAGAGAACCCGATCCGTTATGGCGTTTTTGTCAACCTCGAAGACACCGGCCTCCATCTCCCCGAACGCGTACCAGGACTTGCTCGTGAGATGGTCGTTGTCGTAGACGTGGATCTGCTTGCACGGAAAGAGTTGACGCCCGTCCAGAGAGCGCGGCGTACACCAGTCCTTGGACGAGACGCCCGAACGCTGCTTCCTGAAGAAACATCGCAGGCCCGCAAAGAGCTCGTCACCGGCCACAGCGGTTCCGTCCGACAGGTATTCGGCGGACTTCTCAGCGCGTAGCAGCCTGGAAAACTCCTCCAGAGGACGCCAGTCGGATGGGAGATCCAGGTCAACCATCGCCCGCGCAGTCCCGTTCCGGCCTTCGACCCGGTACGAAGGATGGCGGGATGCCACGGAGGCCGCCCGTCCCAGAACGCCCTCGCTCTTCAAAGGAAAAGTCACTTGAATCTTCATCGTCCGCAGATTCTACCCCAAGCCGCGTAAGGGGAACGCAACATGGAAGTACGCTTGCGTTGCCCGCAGTTCCGCGCTACGGTGCCGGAGACCTTCTCATTCGACCAAACAGGAGAAACTATGAGCGAAAGCAATCCGCCGGTCTCGACCGGCCGCGGCGATGACGGAACGACCACCCTGCTGGGGTCGGGACGGATGCCGAAGGATGATCCGCGCATAGGCGTCCTCGGTGACGTGGACGAGGCAAGCTCTTTCCTCGGCCTGGCCCGCGCCGAAACCGGGGAAGGGGACTTTGGCGAACTCCTGATAGAAGCCCAGCGGCTCCTCTACCGGATCATGGGCGACGTGGCGATGCCCAAGGAGGAGAACTTCGTCGGGGAGAAAGACCTGGGGTTCGTCGAGAACGCGCTCGAAGAGTGGCGAGGCCGCACGGAGATACCAAAAGAGTTCGTGATCCCCGGCGAGAGCCGCGCCGGCGCGCTCCTCGACGTGGCCCGCTCCGTCGTCCGCCGCGCCGAACGGGCCCTGGTAGCCGCCGGGTACGCCGACGAACATCCCTACGCCGTCCGCACCGTCAACCGGCTCTCGGACCTGCTATTCATCCTCGCCCGCAACGCCGACGGCCACAGCCAGCTATCCAAAAGTTAGTAAGGAGAAGGAATGGGCGAATGGCAATTAAACAAAGAATTTGAATCCTCCGGCGGCGTCGTACGTCACGACTCTTTCGGACAGGGTCCGCCGATAGTCTTGGTCCACGGTACGCCCTTCTCGTCGTACGTCTGGCGTAATATCGCGCCGGCATTGGCCGAAGATCACACCGTCTACGTCTACGACTTGCTCGGCTACGGGGCATCCGAGAAGCGCGAAGGGCAAGACGTGTCACTCGCCGCCCAGACCAGGGTGCTCGCGGAGTTACTCGACCATTGGAGCCTCGAAAAACCGAGCATCGTGGGGCACGACTTCGGCGGCGCTACCACGCTCAGGACTTATCTTTTGGAGCGGCGGAGATTCGGCGCTATCGCCCTGATCGACGCGGTCGCCGTCGGCCCGTGGGGGTCGCCGTTCTTCAAGCTCGTGCAGGATCACGTCGAGGTCTTTCAACAGATCCCAGCCTACATGCACCGGGCGATGCTAGCCGCCTATATCAAAGACGCCACCTACAGACCGATGGACGAAGACACGATAGAACCATACCTCGAACCGTGGCTGGGAGAAGAGGGACAGAACGCTTTCTACCGTCAAATTGCCCAGAACGATCAACGCTACACCGACGAAGTAGAGCCCAGATACAGTGAGATAAGCAGTCCGGTACTACTGATCTGGGGTGAAGAAGATACCTGGATTCCGCTCGACAAAGGCGAACGTCTACAGAAGTCTCTTCCAAACTCGGAACTACGAACGATCTCCGGCTGCGCGCACCTTGCTCAGGAAGACGCCTCCGCATCGGTTGTCTCGCACCTGACCGACTTTTTCTCCCGGTACGATGCCGGCAACTAAGAACCGGCTCGCGCCGGTCCTGCTGCTAGCATTCCTTCTCGTGGGCTGTGGAGGATCTTCTGAAGAACCAGGAACTACAACCTCGGCCCAGGAAGCCTCGACGGAAGAATCTTCTACCACACAACACGAATTTCCTACTACGCAAAAGCGGGCGACGACCGGAGAGACAACCGGGACCACGCCGGCTACCACTATCTCGGCTGACAAAACCGCCCCGGCCTACGGCTACACCTACGGACAGGCTTCGGGCAACCGGATCGTGGAAGGCACGGGGAACCTGCCGGATTCGAGTCCCGTGGACGTACAACTCGACGGCGTACCCGTCTGGGTGGCAGGTATTCCGCTGGGAGATGACACCGCCTGGGTCGTCACCCTCGAAGATGGCCGGGTGCAGGCTTTCCGGTTGGACGGTTCGGGGGTGGCAGAGCCGATCTCGATCTCGCCCGACGAGCTTCAGCCGGGACAACCGCCGCTGGTAAAGGTACAGGATAGTTCTCTGGGGCTGGTCACATCGCAGTCCGAGGAGACATCAAGTTTGACGCATCCCGTACCGATCTTGGCGGGTCGGGAGAATGGCTTGATCTACCCGAACCAGAACGGCCAGATATCCACGGAGAGCGACGGAGATGATGCCGCCGTGGGCGAATACGTCGGAATCGAAGCGCTGCCGGATGCCCGGTTTGTGCGGGGTGCGGGCGACACACTGGCCTTTCTCTCCTCTCCCACCGACCGCTACGATCATGGCGTATTGGGAGACGCCATCGAGGCAGATAGCATGACGCTGCTGCGTCCCGGTGAAGGAGCTCCCGAAGCCGGCTTCATCGCGCCCGCATCCGGCGGGGTCTTCGAGCAGATCGCGCCTCTCTGGTTCGAGGTTCCCGGAGTAGATGGGGAACTGTTAGCCGTTACGGAGAGCACGCCGGAGCTGTCTACTCGCGTATCGGTATACAGCCTGGACGGCAGCCTGGTGGCGGCGGGACCGTTTATCAGAGAGCCTTACAAGTGGCGGCATTTGATCGCCGCCGGACCCTTCGGCCCGAACGGAGAGATCGAACTGGTAGACACCCTCACTCCCCACATCGGCGGGACCATCGAGTTCTACAAACCCAACTTCGACGACGGCTCACTGGACGTCGTAGCCACCCAAACCGGCTATACCTCCCACCGCATCTACACCCGCAACATGGACACCGCCCGCGCCGGAGACCTCGACGGTGACGGCCGCTGGGAGCTTCTCGTCCCGAACGACGCCTACACCGAGTTGGGTGCGATCCGTCACGAGGAGGACGGAGCAACCGTGGCCTGGACCCTTCCAGCGGACGGCACCATCGTCACCAACCTCGCCTCCGCCACCAACTCCGAAGGCCGCGCCCAGATCGCGGCGGGTAGAGGAGACGGGGTGTTGAGGATCTGGCCGTAGCCGCACGGCTACTCTACGGCAAGCAAAATCTATTCGCCGAATCACAAAAAAACATCGTAAAACGGGCGAGAAATTTACGTTAACCGAGAGTGCCTCCAGGACATTTTACATCTCTCGCAAGCCTTGCTACTATTCCGTCACGAGTGGGTATGGGACTCCACTCGGGGACCGGTTAAGGGACCGGTAGGGCTTAACGGCTTACGGAAGGAGATTTACAACACGGGTATATAAGTCTATGTGGAGGATCGCTAAAGAACCTGAAAATGGGTCTATAGTCATGGGAGGAGCATCGTGTCCGAACAATTCAACGTTACCGGGATCGACATAGGAATACTCGTTGTCTACTTGATTCTCAGCCGGATCATCCCTCTCATACTTAACCCCAAGGTGAGCGACGATTCGGAGGGATACTTTCTTGGTTCCCGGAACTTTATCTGGCCCTTGATCGGGTTCTCACTCTTCGCTTCGAACATGTCAGGTTCGCACTTCGTCGGACTGGCCGCAGCCGGTTACAGTCAGGGTATCGCCGTCTTCAATTACGAGTGGATGGCGATAGTCGTTCTGGTGGTATTCATGTTTTTCATACTTCCTTTTTATCTGAGGAGCCAGGTATTCACGATGCCCGAGTTCCTCGAAAAGCGCTTCGACGTTCGTAGCCGGATGGCTTTCTCGGGCTTTACGCTCTTCGCCAACATGTTCATCGACATGGCCGCCGCCCTGTTCGCCGGGGCCGTGGTGATCCAGGTAGTATTCCCGGCCATTCCCCTCTGGGTCTCAGTCCTCGGGCTGGCGCTCCTGGCCGGTTTCTATACGGTCATCGGCGGCCTGGGAGCGGTGGTGATCAGCGATTCCATCCAGACCGTCGTTCTCTACATCGGCGGGGCGCTGGTCTTCTTCCTTACCCTCCGGGAGATACCGTCCTGGGATGCCGTCAAGCAGCAGACCTCCGAGGACCACTTCAGCCTCATACAACCGATCAGCGACGATCAATTGCCGTGGCCGGGCCTGTTCACCGGACTGGTAATCATCGGTTTCTACTACTGGGCCACCAACCAGTTCATCGTACAGCGTACCCTAGGAGCCCGGACCCTCGACCACGGCCGCTGGGGCGCCATTTTCTGCGGTTTCCTCAAGATTCCTATCCTGTTTATCATGGTCCTTCCGGGGGCGTTCGCCATCGTGATCTACCCGAACATCGACGACCCGAACCAGGTCTTCCCCACGCTCGCGTTCGACCTTTTGCCGATCGGCGTGCGGGGCGTCGTTCTGGCGGCTCTGGTGGCGGCGATCACCTCTACGGTAGACTCGATCCTCAACTCGGCCTCTACCCTGGTGACGATGGATTTCGTCCAGAGGTTCCGGCCTCAGACTAGCCAGGCGGCCCTGGTCCAGATCGGGCGTATCGCGACGGTCGGGGCGATGCTGGTCGCCATAATCTGGGCCCCCCAGATCGCACGCTTCGAGACGCTCTTCAGCTACCTCCAGTCGGCGTACTCGTACGTGACGCCCCCGGTGGTGGCCGTGTTTTTGGTGGGCATAATGTGGACTCGCGTCAACCGGCACGGCGCCTTCTGGACGCTAGCGACGATCATACCTATCGGCGCGATGTTCTTTATCCTCAACGAGGTAATGGAGGTCTTTAGCATCCAGTTCCTCTACGCCGCGGCCATCTCGTTCGCCCTCAGCCTGGTAGTGTTAATAGGCGTCAGCCTGCTCACCGGCGCGCCGGACAGAGAGCAGGTAGAGGAGTTGACCTGGCGGCCGGCATACTGGCACCGGGATACCGAGGAGCTTCGCGGCAAACCCCTGTACCAGAACTACCGCTTCTGGGCGGTCACCTTGCTCATCTCAGCCTTCGTAGTAGTGTTCATATTCCGGTAGATCGGATTTCAAGGAGCTTGCCAGCGTGAAAAAACTCAAGATGGGAATGGTGGGTGGCGGCTCCGGTGCGCTTATCGGCGCGGTGCATCGCAGCGCCGCGCTGATAGACGGCCAGATAGAGTTCGTGGCGGGGTCACTTTCTTCTACCTCGGAGAAGGCCATCGCCTCCGGCCGGGAACTCGGACTGTCCGATGGACGCAACTACGGCTCCTGGCAGGAGATGCTGGAAGGAGAACTCTCGCTCCCCGAAGAGAAACGGGTGGACTTTGTCAGCGTGGTTACGCCGAACCACCTGCACTTTCCGGTGGCCCAGGCTTTCGCGGAAGCGGGTATCAACGTCGTGTGCGACAAGCCGATGGTTCACTCCTCAGAGCAGGCCGGGAAACTGATCGAAGCCGTCGAGAAGAGCGGCGTCGTCTTCGCGGTCACTTACAACTACACCGGATACCCGATGGTCAAGCAGGCCCGGCACATGGTGCAGCGGGGCGACGTGGGTGAGATCCGAAAGGTCATAGTCGAGTACAGCCAGGATTGGCTCGCCTCCAAAGTGGAACAATCCGGAGTAAAGCAAGCAGAGTGGCGCACCGACCCGGAGCGTTCCGGCATAGCCGGAGCCATGGGCGACATCGGCTCCCACGCCGAGAACCTGGTGGCGACGGTTACGGGATTGGAAATATCCGAGATCTGCGCCGACCTCACGGCTTTCGTTCCCGGAAGACGGCTAGACGACGATGGAAACCTACTGATCCGGTACGAGGGCGGGGCCAAAGGCGTGCTCATCGCCTCGCAAATCTCAGCGGGCGAGGAGAACAATTTCAGCCTTCGCATCTACGGGACCGAGGCGGGCCTGGAGTGGCGCCAGGAGGAGCCAGACCACCTCTATTTCAGGCCGATCGAGGGTCCCGAGCAACCCCTCAAGCGGGGCAACGACTACCTCTGCGAAGAAGCCAAGAACGCCTCAAGGCTCCCTCCCGGACATCCCGAGTCCTTTATAGAAGCCTTCGCCAACCTCTACGCCAACGTCGCCGCCGCGATCCGCCAGAGACGCAGCAGGACCGAGCCGAACGTCTCCGGGTGGGATTTCCCGACGGTCTACGATGGGGCCAGGGGCGTACACTTCATCGAGAAGGCGGTCGAGAGCAGCCGGAGCGACAAGAAGTGGCTCGACGCCCGTTGGCACGGGTAAGATAGCACCATCAAACGAGAAGAGGAGGCCGCAAAGCGATGGTAGATTTCGGTGTTTTTGCGCCACAGGGATGGCGGATGGACCTTGTCGAGATAAAAGACCCTGTAGAGCAGTACGAGGCGATGACCCGTGTGGCGAAGGCCGCCGACGCGACCGGCGCATACGACTCGATCTGGCTCTACGACCATTTCCACACCGTCCCTACTCCCGAAAAAGAGACCGTCTTCGAGTGCTGGACCTCGACCGCCGCCCTCACCCGTGATACCGAGAACGCAAAAGTCGGCCAGATGGTCACCTGCAACGGCTACCGCAACCCGGCACTCCTGGCGAAGATGGCCTCCACCATAGACGCCATGAGCAACGGTCGGCTCATCTGCGGCCTAGGCGCGGGCTGGTACGAGCACGAGTGGAAGGCCTACGGCTACGGCTTCCCCGAAGTCCCGGAGCGGATGCGGGCCTTCAAGGAAGCATGTGAGATCATCCACCGCATGTGGACCGAGGACGACGTGACCTTCGATGGCGAGTTCTACAAGGTGGACAAACCCATAAACGAACCCAAGAGCGCGGGCGAAACGCATCCGCCGCTCTGGATCGGGGGCGGCGGCGAGAAAGTCACCCTCAAGCTCGTCGCCAAGTGGGGCGACGCCTGCAACGTCGGCGGCAACATAGAGACGCTAAAGCACAAGTTCGACGTACTGAAGGGTCATTGCGAAGATGTGGGCCGGGACTACGAGGAAATCACCCGTTCCACCAGCGTCAACGTCTACCTGCTGGACGAAGGCGAAGACCCGGAGAAAGCTACCGAGCAAGCCCGCATGGGCCGCAGCTACGAAGAGTACGGCAAAGAGTTCATCGTCGGAACGCCGGATCAGGTCGTGGAAGCCCTGCAACCGAAGGTCGAAGCCGGGGTCGAGTACTTTATCGTCTACATGCCCCGCGTCGCCTACGATCCCACACCCGTCGAGCGCTTCGCGGAGGAGGTAGTTCCACACATAGATTGACTGGGGACTGTACAAAGGACAAGAGTACGGAAGAATGCGCCGAGCCTTTCAAAAACTTTGAGGATTTGCTCCACCAGTTGAAAGTTCCTGAAGAGGAAGTAGACGAGAAATGCGAATGGGATAAGAGAGAAGCGGACCGGGTAATTGATCTAAGAAGGGTCACGCACCAGGAGGTGTGTCGACAGGGCCTCTTAGAGAATCTCCGCCTGTAGCCATTGAACGAAAAATTACTGGAGCGGCGGCTCCTACGTTTATAGCGACAAGGGCGGTAAGCGGCGTCGTCAACTCGTGGGCAACAGCAAGGCCAGCCCCAATAAAAGGAGAACCAACAAAAGGGAGCCAATAGAGCCAATCCTTGAGGTTCGGACGCCGATCTGGAGCTACATTCTTTAACTCCATCAAGTTGACAAGTTGAAAGGCAAATGCTCCAAAAGCCGCAAATACAATTGATTGCACCACACCTATTATTTCTAATCGGCTCGATTTTTTAGTGCGCCAAGAAGCCGCGTCCAGGGTGATGTGAACTCCTGAAAGCGTGAACGAGTTGTAAAACGTTCACGGCCATCTTTAGTGATCCTAGAAGATCGGACTATTTGATCTCTGGATTCCGAAAGCACCTTTTCAATGACTTTGTTATCCAACTCGGTCTCTTGCGAGATGCCGGGAATGGTGCGCCACTCAAATTCGGGGTTGCTCAATGCCTCAAGTACGAGCTCGGTATCTGTTGAAGCGGTATCAACCAACGTTGGCGTGGGTCGAACGAACTCTAAATTATAAATTGACTGCATCGCATCTCTATATCTATAAGTATGTGGCTTAATATGGTTGACATACACGGCATCTTTGTATGGCGCGGGAAACATGGTAATCATAAATAGCTTGTGCGCCTCTTCAATAGGGGGAGACCATTTCGACTTATTTCCTCTTCCTTCGGACCATCCATAAAGGTGGCGACGATGTTCTTGATCTACTACTGTACCCATATTGCCCCCTATCTCTACCCTGCGTCAATGTAGGGTATTTTGAGTCCAGTGTTGAGCATCCTCTTAATACTATCGGCTTTTTCGTTGGCACGTCTAAGCTGATCTATTAAATCGTCTACGTCACCAGTATCTAGAACAACGTAGAAATCTCTGTACTCATTGTCAGCGTAATAGCCAAGCTTGAGCGTGTGAGTTATCACTGTTCCTGTTGGGGAGTGCTCGGGTTCATCCTGCTCAAACACTGGACGAATGTCCGTGAAGATGCGAGCCTGCCGAAAAACACGCTCGTGCTCAGTTAGTACCCGTCCTGCTCTTGCCGTAGCCATAAGAGAATCTAGACTAAGTAGCGTCATCATGTGTTCTACGAAGGCTGTACGATCTTTCTTATCCGGCGCTGACCCTACGAAACCACTCTCTTCCATCGCGTCAGCAATACTCTGTGCAGCTTCACTCGCAGATGAGTTAGTTACATCTCGAAATGAGTAGAAAAAAAGTAGAGCGGGTACTATTTCGACCACGTCGCTGTCTGAAACAGTGCCAACCTTTGAGGCCACTGTTTCGGACAACGACGTATCGTCAAGTGTCAAAGGTGCCTCTTCCAATGACGCCAGCAACTCGCGGACGGATTCAGAGCTTAGCTCGCGAATCTTTCTCAGTCCAAGCTCGTACTGCGGTGGAATTCGTATAGAGGGTGCTGCCATAACGTTATCTTACATCACTCGCAGACTCGTGCTAGTAGCAGGTATGTATTCTCTACTGGGCTGCATCAGCACCGATCAGTTCCGAGTAGGTCGAATCCACCCCAAACCGAATCGAGATCATTGGATAGTCCATTTGAGTCCTTATCCGCTAGCTCTCAAACCCGAAAACCTGCTTATCCAGCTGCCGGAAAGGTCAGGTTATTTCAACCTCATTCTGTATCCTCATCATCGGACCGAAAGTTCAAAGCTTCACGTATCTTCTTTGATGATGCTCCATCAGCAGGACCCTCTTGAGTGAGTTGCGGCAGCATTCGGGCGAGGAGCAGCGTCGAGAGGGCCGATGACTCGCCGCCTTCGCCGCGAACGAGGAGCGGGCGCGGGGCCTGCTGCAGGAGCTTCTCACCGACTTCTACCCGGCGGAGGGCGAGCTCGTACTGGACCATGGCGCGGTTGTCACGGTGGGACTGGCCGAGGCGGCGCAGGGCGGTCGCTTCGTTCTCGGCCTCGGTGAGCGTGGCACGACCCCGGGTCTCTATCTCCAGGCGCACCCTTTGGGCTTCGGTCTCTTTTTCTTCCAGCATCCGGGCGACGTCCTGGCGGGCCTTGTTGCGGGCTTCTTTGACTTCTATTAGGCGGGCGTCGCGCTCTTTCTTGGAGCGTTCTATCTCCATGAGCAGCCGGTCTATGCGGCGCTTACGGGTGAGTTCCCACTCCCGCTCGTAGGCGGCGAGCTCTTTTGCAACGCGCTCGCGGGTCGCCAGGTGTTGCTGGTACTGGTCGGGGAGTTGGACGTCCGGGATGTTGGCGCCCAGGATGCTGACACCATACCGCTCTAGCTGGCGGTTGAGGTAGTCCTGCATGTCCCCCACGTCGCCGCCGCGCAGGTCGTAGGCCCGCTCGGTGCGGACCTGGCGGCTGCGCTGCCGGATCGCGTCCTGCACCGCGCTGGAGAGCACCAGGTCGAAGTTCGAGGCGCCGATGGTTCGGACGAAGGCTATGGGTTCCTGGATGCGGAACTTGAGGAAGAACTCGATGGCTTTTAGCGGCACGTTCTCCTGGGTCGGGCAGACGGCGACGGGCGCCAGGTAGGGGATCTCGGTAGCCGTGTCCACCACGAACTCCACCTTCTGCCACGGCCACCAGAGGTAGTGACGACCCGGCGAGAGGGTGCCGGTGATCTTGCCGTAGCTCGAAAGGACGCCGGTCGTTCCCTGTTCGATCTCCACGATGGCGCTCCGCCACAACCAGAGCGCGGAGATAAGGATAAAGAACACGGCTCCTGCCAAAGCGAGGCCCGTGAAGACCATGTTACCGGCGAAGATGGCTACCCCGATCAGGTAAACCGCCACGCCGAGCAAGAACAGCCAGCCGTAGCGCCGCCGGTCCTTCGGGATGACGACCGGCACGATCTGTCCCTCGTCGCCCCCGCGCAAGAAACGCCGGACGCCGGACCAGCCGGTTACTACCTCTTTTATCTTGGAGAACTCCGGTACGCTAGACGCGGTGGTCATTCGCCATCCTCCTCATGTCCGGCGGACCCGTTGGCTTCGCCGGCATCCTCGCCCTGTCCGATGCGTTCTACACGATCCTTCACGGCCTGATCGGTGACGGATTGACGGATCTCCTCCAGCCGCTCGGCAGTCTCTTCTTCGGCGGCTTGCGGCTCTTGCGGCTCGTCGTCGGTTACGGCTTTTTCGACGGAGATCAGGTCTTCGATCTCCGCTTCCCGCTCCTTGATGCGGTCCTGGATCTCCCCTATCCGCTCCCGGATCGCCTGCATGTCCTCCGAAGTGTAGAGCGACTCGCCGCTAGTCCCTATCATCTGCCGGGCGATGTTTAGGAAGTTCAAGCTCTGCTCGCCATCCTCCCCGATCTGGACCACCTGCGGCAACCGTCCCGCGACTGATTCCAGTCGATCCAACACGTCTTTCTGGAAGCGGTATTCCAGGATCTCCGGCGCCCCCGCGCCGCTCACCGCCCGGATGTCTAGCGCCTGCGCCTCCAGGAGCGCCGCATTGGCGTTCGCCGTGCTCTCCGCCTCGACCATCCGCTGGCGGGCACGGGCGTTGGCCCGGTTCGTCTCCCGCTCGCGGGCTATGTCGATCTGGGCCTGGTAGCTGGCAACCTCCGCCTGTATCGCCGAGAGCGTCTCCCGGAGCGAGGCCAACTCCTTGTTCAACTCACCCTCGTCCTGCTCCTTGCGGAGCCGCAACTCGTACTGGTAGGTGTAGGCCTCCTTCGCCACCCGCACCATCTCCGGCGACGCCAGGTCCATCCGGTACTCCTGGCTCGAAGGCTCGGCGTGTGTGATGTTGGCGTTCGTGAAGCGTACGGCTGGGAGGAATTGCTTGTTCAGGGATTCGAGGAACTTCTGGGTGCTCTCTCCGACCAGGTCGTATATATCCTCGGCGTTCTGTTCGTAGATCAGGGCCCGCGTCATCTCGCTGATAGCGTTCTCCAGCTTGTCTGCAAACCCCTTGACCCCGCCGACAGTGAAGATGAACTCCGCCGGGTCTTCGATGCGGAACTGCAAAAACAGGTCCACCGAGGCATTCACCCGTCCCGCCGTCGGGGCTTCTCTTATCGGGGCGTTGTACGGATACTCTTTGGCCGTGTTGACGAGGTAGCTGACCTGTTTCCAGGGGTTAAAGAGGAGGGTGCGCCCGGCGTCCACGACCTCCTCCAGCTTGCCGAAGCGTGTAATTACCGCCTGGCTCCCGTCCGGAACCATCACCACGCTCTGCCGCCACCAGACGAAGACGGCCAGCGCGATCAGGAGCAGCCAGAAATGGGGCCCAAAGACCATCAGCCCCAACTCTCCGATGAACGGCAGGGTGCTGATCGTCAGCATAGCCACGACGCCCAGGAAAACGAATACCACCAACAACCCGATAGGCAAGAGCCGCCAGAAGAGCGACTGCCGATTCGGTATCACCACCGGCGAGATGACGTTTATGAATTCCCCAGAAGGGGCTTGTGTGGGAAAGCTGCGGTTGAGGATCTCCGACGCCTCAGTAAGCGAAGCTGTTTGCTGCTCGATCTCGGTGCCGGCCGTCCCGCCACGCTCCCGCGCCGAGAGGAAGTCAGCGGAATTTACCTCGAACTCACCGAACTGCTCGTCCTGGGTGAATTCGTCGACCGCTTCCCGTGCCCGCTGCCGTACCTTCGCCATCCGCCACCTCGCAGACCTATAGATATTCTACCGACACCCTCCCCCAAGCAAGATCATACTACAATGCCGATACAGAGAAATACATGCCTTGTGTGTCATCTCTCAAGCTCGTCATCCTTCGTATCCTGACTCTGGCGCATCTGCTACCGTGTGGAACATGTTGGTGGCGCGTTCCAGGCTTGTGAGTGATCTTGAGAAGCTCGGGTTGAGACCGGGTGGAGCGACGATGGTTCATTGCCGGATGTCCGCGCTCGGTCACGTGGTCGGCGGCGCCGAGACTATAGTGAGCGCCCTGCTCGACGCTCTAGGACCCGACGGTACACTGATGGCCTACACGGGCTGGCAGGACGAGCCGCCCGAGGACCTCGACGCGCTGGACGAGGAAGCGAGACGGATCTACCTCGAAGAGCACCCACCGTACGATCCGCGGGCCGCGCTCTCCCGGCGCGAACATGGGCGGCTCCCCGAGGCCTTAAGGACCTGGCCTGGAGCGCGCCACAGTGGACACCCGGAAGCGGGTGTGGCAGCCATCGGCCCCCTCGCCGAAGCGCTCACCAGAGAGCATTCCTACAATGACGCCTACGGCGCCGGCACACCTTACGCCCGGCTGGTAGAACTCGGCGGCCGGGTCGCGGTCTTGGGAGCGCCGCTAGACACCGTGACACTCGTGCATCACGCGGAAGCCATAGCGCAGGTGCCCGGCAAACGACGAGTTAGCTACGGTATGCCCGTGATCGAGAAAAATAGTGGCGAGCGCCTCTGGCGGACCTTCTCGGACATCGACACCTCGGAAGGGGCCCTGCCCTACGAACGCGTCCTTGGCGCAGAGGACTACGTCGAGCACATCGCGCGTTCGGCGCTCGCGTCCGGCGCCGGAACGAGCGGCGCAGTTGGAGAAGCTACGGCCTACCTGTTAGACGCGCGAGATCTGGTCGAGCACGCAGTCAGCTGGATCGAGCGCAACTTCCTTTCTCAGGACCGCGGTTGACTATAAACCACAGGTTCCATCGAATTTTCGTCCGGTTATGCTGGTTTTTCGATCCACTCAGGCTCGGGTGTAATCTCCGGCTCGGGCTCAGCGCCGGGGCCGTCGAGCCCCATTGAAGTAACGGTCATGAGTGGGCGCACCGTCATGTCGTGATCGCAGACGGCCTGGCAGGAGAGCCGCACCTCGCCGAGGAGTTCCCGGCTCTGTAGCACCTCCAGTTCGGCCTGGGTCATCTGTTCAGGCTCGCCTTCGAGGTATTCGATACGGCAGGTGGTGCATTTGGCGTATGCGCCACAACGATGCAGTATATCTACTCCGGCGTCCTGCTCTATGGCAAGGACCAGCCGCTTGCCGTCCTCTACATCGAACTCTCCGACACCTTCTACCTCGAGCCTGGGCACACGGGCCTCCTTCTACAGTGGACATTCTTCAGGGTGCCACAATGGAGGACCCCGTACAACTAACACCCGTTCCGGCGTCTCTCACAGCGTGAAAAAACCAGGGCTTATGTTCTAAACTGTCTTCTCCGGTACGAGATAGGAGCGTTGGGTATGGACTACAAGCCGCCTTCCATAAAAGTAGATAAGCCCTGGGGGCGGTTCGAGCAGTACACCCACAACCTGCCCTGCACGGTCAAGATCATCACGGTCGCCCCCGGCGGCATTCTTTCCCGCCAGTACCACGACCAGCGTGACGAGCTCTGGGTGGTACTCGACCCCGGAGCGAAGGTCGAACTCGATGATAAGGTCCTGCACCCCGAGATAGAAGAGAAGCTCTTTATCCCGCGCGGCACGATCCACCGTCTCTCCTGCGCCGGAGAAGAGCCTGTCCGGATACTGGAGATTTCCTTCGGCGAGTTCGATGAAAACGATATAACTCGCCTCGAAGACGTCTACGGCCGCACGGGTCCGTAACATCCATCCGGAGCATTTATAGAGGCTCTTACCGGACGAAGGAGGCACACCGCGTGACCTTCGGGGGCGAAAGGAAACCTCGCGGCAACCGGACCGCGTCCCGGCGCCGGGTGGGCCGCAGGAGACTCGGGTTTCTCCTGATACTTCTGATCTTCGTATTGATCTTGCTCGCTCTCGGAGCACTTTTTCTCCGGGTTTCTTTCGGCGGAACCGTCTCCGGGACGCAAACCGTGGAAGATTCTATAGACTCGGGCCAAGAGCCGCGCATCCGGCTCATCAACGGCCGGGGCGAGGTAAGCATCGAAGGCGTGGACGGCCTGCGTTCGGTCGAGTACGAGGCAACCAAGTACGCCCTGGGCCCGGACGTAGAGGCAGCCCGGCGAAACGCCTCGGAGATCCCCATAGACATTTCCCGTGAGGAGTCCGAGTTCGTGATCGAAACCGGAAAAAGGCGCGATACGGGCGCCGATTACTCCCTGAAGGTCCCGAAAGACAGCTCGCTGGAGGTCGAGGTCGGCTCGGGAGACGTCCGCGTAACGGGTGTCGAAGGAGACGTTACGGTGCAGAGTAACTCCGGGGACGTAATCGTATCGGATAGTGGCGGCTCCGTGACGGTCGAGGCGGCGGCGGGAGACGTGTCGCTCTCCGGCCTACGGACGGATACCGGGCAGGTTGACCTGGCGGTTGGCGCGGGAGACCTGACCCTCGAAGATCTCGTCTTGGGCAACATCGAAGCCCGCGTCGAGTCCGGCGACGTGACCCTCTCGGGCCGTTTCTCCGGCGGGGGCCGAATTTCCGTCGAGACCGGGGACGTAACCTCGCGCCTTCCTCAAGACGACGCCAGGGAACTCACCCTCGAAGCCCGCGTAGGCGAGGTAGTCCGGGAAGAGCCTGAGGAGGAGTAATGGCCCATCGGAATAGCCCGTATCGCCATTCCCCAGAGGACTTCTGGGGCGCGCTGCGCGGCGTGTGGACTCCCGGCAGGTTTTTCCGCGAACTGGATCCTGGCGGCGGCTTTCTCCGGCCCGCCATCTTCGCCACACTGGTCCTCTACCTGAATCTGGTTCTCGAAGCGGGGCTCCAGGCCGCCTGGGCCAGGGAGTTGGAATACTCACTCTTGTACGCGCCGCTGCTCGGGCTTGTTGTCTCAGTTGTGCTCGGTCCTCTGCTGGTGGCCGGGTTCGCGGTGCTCGCCCTGGTAGTTCTGGACGGCGCCCCGTCGCGCGCCAAGTTCGGCCCTGCCTTCCGCGCCATCGGTTACACGACCGGTATAGGTATCGTGCTTTGGATCCCTTACGGACCGTTCCTCGCCCTACTCTACGGGCCTTACGTAGCAACTGTGGGTTTGAAGTGGACCCTGGATCTCACCTGGAAACAAGCCGCTGCCGCTGCCTTGATACCGCTGGCGGCGCTGCTCGTGATCCTGCTGCTACTGAGCGGTCCCGCCGAAACCTACGAACTCTTCATCAACCCGCCCCAGACCTAGAACCAACCAGGACGTTGGAGAAAAAGAAGCTCGGTACCCTTCCTTATAAGGGGTGATAGGTGGGGAAAGGGAAAGGAGGATATAAGAAATATGGGTACCGAACTACTATATTCATACCGCACATAAATTCAGGTGTCAAGCCCGTATGCGATCAGCTGGACAAAGATTCGAGGGCGAGGGCCGCGAGCAGCGCGGAGCCCTTTGACAGTATCTCTTCGTCGAAGGCGAAGGTCGGCGTGTGGAGACCTGACACTTCTTCGCCGACGCCGAGCCACAAGAAGGCTCCCGGCAGCTTCTCCAGGAAAAAGGCAAAGTCTTCGGCGCCCATGGTGGGATTCGGCAGTTCCAGGGCGTCGTTTTCTCCGAAGAGGCCCCCTATAACTTCGAGCGCCGTCCGGGCGCTGTCGGCGTCGTTGACGGTCACGGGATACGAGAAAGTGTAATCTAGCTCCGCGTCGCCCCGCATCCCCTGGGCCACGCCACGGGCCAGTTCTTCGATCCTCTGGGGCATGCTCCGGCGCAGGTCCGCGTTTAGGGTACGGACCGTCCCCCCGAGACGTGCGGTCTCCGGGATAATGTTGAATGCTGAGCCGGCCTCTATCTCCCCGACGGTAAGCACCGCAGGCTCGACCGGGTCCACCTCGCGGGCAACGATCGTCTGCAGGGCCGTCACAATCTGGGCGGAGATCGCGATGGCGTCGGCGGTGAGGTGCGGCATGGCGCCATGCCCGCCTTTCCCTCTCACCTTCATTTCGAAAGCGTCGGCGGCGGCCATGATCGGGCCGGCCTTGGTGGCTGCCGTCCCGAACGGCAGCCCCGGCCACAGGTGCAGCGCGTAGATAGAGTCGATGTCCTCGGCGGCGCCTTCCTCGACCATGACCCGGCCGCCACCACCGCCCTCCTCAGCGGGCTGGAAGATGAACTTCACTGTGCCGTTCAGGCGATCCCGCATCCCCGAAAGCGCGTGGGCCGCCCCGACCAGCATGCTCGTGTGGCCGTCGTGGCCGCAGGCGTGCATCTTACCGTCAGTTTCGGAGGCGAAATCCAGGCCGGTCTCTTCGTAGATCGGCAGCGCGTCCATGTCCGCCCGCAGGCCGACGGTCGGTCCCTCTCCCTCGCCCTTCAGGGTGGCGACGATGCCGTTCTCGGCCACACCGGTCTGTATCTCTAGCGGCAGCCCTTCGAGCGCGTCGAGGACTTTTCGGGCCGTCTTCTCCGTGCCGAACCCGAGCTCGGGCTCCCGGTGTATGTCGCGCCTCAGTGCGACGATCCTTTCGGCGAAGCTCTCTTGAACGTACTGTACGAGACCATCGAATTTCCGGGCTGTTTCCATCGCCTCTCCTCCTGCTGGAACCTTTCCGAGCGCCGATCTTGCGTCGCAAGAGAAAGTTACCACATAACGCCGCCACGCCTCCTCAATCAGGCTACCAGACCGTAGGCTCCTTCAGCAGTTCACCGGGGTCGAAACGGGCCAACAACTTCTCCGGCGAAGGCGTCTCTCCGGGCTCCGCCAAGCGTAGCGAAGAAGCCATCCAGCCGAGGACTTCGCGGGGTTCCTCGCCCAGGACCGCGCGGTCGGCGAGCGTCACCGCCCCGTGACGTTTTGCGAGGCGTTGTCCATCGGCGCCGAGTACGAGCGGTACGTGGACGTAGCCTGGAGCCTCAGAACCTAGCCACCGCGCGAGCAAGAGTTGCCGGGGAGTAGAGTCGAGTAGATCCGCGCCGCGAACGACCTCACCTATCCTCTGATCCACGTCGTCTACGACCACGGCGAGCTGGTAGGAAGGCGTGCCGTCGTTGCGGCGGACCACGAAATCGTCCGTTACGTGCTCCTGGGGCCCGAGCAGACGGTCTTCGAAAGTTATCCGCACCTCTCCCGAACGTACCCGCAGGGCGGGTGGTCGGCCCGCTGCCTCGCGTTCGGCCCGCTCCACCTTTGTCAGCTTTCGGCAGGTGCCGGGATAGCGGTCGGCGGCGGAGATGCCGTGCGGCGCGGAGGCTGCGGCCCGAACCTCCGCCCGCGTACAGTAACAAGGGTAGAGTAGGCCATCTTCATCGAGGCGGGCCAGGGCTTCTTGGTAGAGATCTAGCCGCTCCGACTGACGCAGGACAGGTCCATCCCAATCGAGGCCCAAAGCCCGGAGGTCGGCGAGTTGGGCTTCCTCGATTCCGTACCGCACCCGCGAACGGTCCAGGTCCTCCATCCGAATCAGGAATCGCGCGCCGGCGGAACGGGCGAACAACCAGGCGAGAAGGGCGGTCCGCAGGTTTCCGAGGTGCAGCGGCCCGGTCGGGCTTGGGGCAAAACGCCCGTCGGCGTTGCGTTTGGTGGACATCTACGAGATTCTATCCGCCCGGCGTCCGGGCGCGGCCGGCTTTTCCGGCGTTATCCTCGTCCCGAGCGTTTGTGGAACCGCTCGAACTCCTGATCGAAGCGCTCCCAGAGGTCATCTTCGGTCAACCCCAAGGCAACCGCGTCGCGCACCAGATCTCCCAGCCGCCCGTAGAGCGCCTCGACCCCTCGCTCCCGCGCCCGATCCCCGACCTCACTTGATACCACCGTGCCGACGCCCGGCCGACTCTCTATGAGTCCATCTCGCTGCAACTCGCTATACGCCTTGACCACCGTATTCGGCGCGACGTTCAAATCTCCGGCGAGAGCCCGAACCGTCGGCAAGCGATCTCCGGAGCCGAGGCTCCCGATCTCGACCGCGTGGCGCACGCCGTCTATCAACTGTATGTAGATCGGCACCCCGCTACGCTGGTCTACGTCCAATACCAAAGCCATCTAAGCTCCTACTCTTGAACCTTTGTTACATAAATACAGCACAAATGTACAGGCTTGTGCGGCCGGCGTCAAGAAGATTCCACGTTGGGGATCAGGGAACCCACACTCCGCCGGGATCTTCGGTGGTCAAAGAAGCGAGGACAACCTTCTTCACGCCGAGGCGCCAGAGCTCGCGGGTAACGACGGCGGCTTCGGACATGAGGCGCCCGGGTCTAACGCCGGTGATAAGCGCCGCCCGCTCTACATTCGCCGGAACGCTTCCGAGTGAGCCTCGGGCGAGGGCCGTGGCGAAGGCCCTCGGCGTCACCGTTTGGTCCGGGCCTACCCCGGTCAACTCC
Organism: Rubrobacteraceae bacterium; assembly: GCA_041745215.1. Classification (GTDB taxonomy): domain Bacteria; phylum Actinomycetota; class Rubrobacteria; order Rubrobacterales; family Rubrobacteraceae; genus SIRX01. The sequence goes on from JBGTJJ010000002.1 coordinate 42,150, forward strand.
GAGAGCACTTCGGGACGGTGGACGTACTCGTCGTTGAGAGGTTTACCGAGTGCCGCCACGTTCCCAACCGCCACGACGAGCGTCGCCGATTCAGGGAGTAAGGGTTCGTGATCGGCAGTCCCTTTGAGGGGTCGGCGGCGAGAACCGTCGGATTCGACCAGGGTTACGTCGGCCAGCTTTCGGAGAGCGGGTATCCACGAGGGGTCCACGCCGCCGACGCGCTTCTTGGAGAGCAACTCGCTCCCGGCGACTACGGCTCCGGCCCCGGCGAACGCCCTACCAACCTCCTCTTCCAGCTCGGCTTGGTCACCGGACGTTACCATCGGCCCGACTTTGTGCGCCTCGTCGAGGAACATCTTCGTCGTCGGAGCGACGAGTACAGTTGCGCCATCCTGCGTCAACTCTTCCGCGATGGCGATGATAGCACTGGATTTCCCGCCGGCTCCCGCAAACGCCACGACACTACCTTGGGATACCTCCAGCGCACGGTACAGCCTCAAAAGCCTTCTTCTCCTTCTCTGGAGGTTCGGGGTACCTTTCGCCCACCTGTACCCATTTTACAGCAGAGAAAAGACTCGCGTGCTTTATGTTATCTTGGATACTAAGGATTAGGCGCGCCGACGATTGCGCCCCGGAAGAGTTTGTAGGATTATTCGAGTCGCTTTCGGGGTACTCAGATACAACGTATCGGAATGTAGACTACCAGGGACATAAGAAAGGAGTGTCGGTGACGGATCAACGAGAACGGGTCGCGGAGTTTGCCCAGGAGTTGAGGGACGGACCGGAGCCTTCGGACCGGAGCATAAAAGAGATAATCGAGGTTCTCCGGCCACAGGTTCAGGAACTCGTCAACAAGCAGGTGGAGTTGGCGAAGTCGGAGCTAGCGCCCGTCGGCAAACAGGCCGGTGTGGCAATAGGGCTGATCGTCACCGGGGCGTTATTCCTGCTCTTATTCCTCGTCTTCTTCTTCCTGAGCGGGATGTACATCATGGAGGCGGCAGGCTTTCCATTGTGGGCAGCGGCGGGGATCACGACCGTTATATTGCTCTTGATCGGCGGGATACTCGCCGGTGCGGGCGCCGGGATGCTCCGTAGCCTGGACCCCAAACCGCATCACACCATCAGGACATTCCAGCAGAACGTTAACTGGATAAAGGGGCAGTTCAGGTCATGAGCGAGATACCGGAGCGCATGGAGAGAGAGATGTTCGAGATCCGGAGCCGCATGGCCCCGGACGTAAGAGACCTCAAGCAGCACGTAAACCCTCAGGCCGTGGGCAAAAAAGCCAAAGACCGGGTCAGGGACGCGGCGGTCAACTTCGGCAAAGGACTACTGGGCTCGGTCAAGAGGCAGGCCGGGCTCGCACGGGAGGCGGGCCGGAAGCGGAATCCCTCGACCCTCACGGAGGGCGTAAAGAGTGACCCTCGGCCCCTTATACTGCTCGCCGTCCTGGCTACCGTGGTACTCGTGGTGGCGCGCAAAGTGACAAACGGCCAGGACGAATAAGGCCTCCGGCCTGGCCCACGTCCACTTTCAACCCGTAGGCGGCGCCGCCGGTGACATGACGCTCGCCAGCCTGGTGTCGGCCGGAGCCCCGGCCCGACGCATCTCCGAAGGCCTCGAAAGCCTCAGTGTACCCTTTACTCTCGAAACCGAAGAGTCCGAAGTCAGCAGAATCGGGGCGCTCCGGGCGAAGGTTTCGTATCCAGAGGAGCACGCGCACCGAACTTTCGGAGATATACGGCGTCTGATCGAGGGCGCCGGTCTGCCGTCCAGGGCTTCGGAGAGATCCATCGAAGCATTCCGGCTGCTGGCGGTCGCCGAGGGCGCGGTCCACGATCGTCCGCCGGAAGAGGTCACATTCCACGAGGTAGGCGCGGTTGACTCCATAATCGACGTGGTAGGTAGCTGCCTGGCGTTGGAACTACTCGGAGTCGAGACCGTTAGCTGCGGACCACTGCCGATGGGTAGCGGCCTAGTCGAGACCGCCCACGGCCTCTTACCGGTACCAGGGCCGGCGACCCTCGAAGTATTGAAGGGTTGCCGCGTGCGCTGGGAAACAGAGCCGAAAGAAATGACCACCCCGACCGGGGCCGCCCTTATGCGCGCCTTCACCGGCGGCGAGTTCACCGAAGCCGCCCCCCCAATGACGATAACCGGCGTCGGCTACGGGACGGGAAGTACGAGCTTCCAGCGCGTGCCGAACCTGCTTCGCGCCGTAGTCGGAGAGGTGGAGGGTCCATCGGGTGAGTTGGAGCTTCTGGAGGCAAACGTGGACGACGCGCCGGGAGAGTTCCTCGGGGCTGCGGTGGAACGGCTCCTGAAAGCCGGCGCGCCCGACGCGTGGCTGGAGCCCATAACCATGAAACGCGGGCGCGGAGCCTATAAAGTCTGCGCCCTGGTCCGTAGCCCGGAGCGAGAAGACCTCGCCCGGCTTCTAATGCGGGAGACCGGCGCTCTGGGGGTCCGGCACCAGAAGATAGGGCGCACGGTAGCCGAACGCCGCCGGATCGAGGTGGAGCTACCTTACGGAAAATGCCGCGTAAAGGTCGGCAGCCTCGATGGAGAGGACTTCGTAGTCTCTCCGGAATACGAGGATGCTGCCCGGCTCGCAAACGATACGGGACATCCTCTGCCACGAATATACTCGGACGCCAGGAACGCTTTCACCGACAGCCAGACTGAATAACGGCACGAAAAAAGGACCGGGGGATGCCCGGTCCTTCAGGTCTTATCTCTGGATAGAAGCTACTCGGTGCTTACGTTCTCCGCCTGTAGACCTTTCTTGCCCTGGGTCACCTCGTAGGAGACCGCAGCGCCCTCTTCGAGGGACTTGAACCCGTTTCCAACTATACCGGTGTAGTGGACGAAGAGATCCTCGCCGCCATCATCCGGAGAGATAAAGCCGTAGCCCTTCTCGTCGTTGAACCACTTGACCGTTCCTTGGGCCATTTAGAGCGCCCGCCTTTCTTGTTCCGGGCCAACAAACCTGTCGATACCTTCCGTCTTTCAGGCAAGGTTCTGTTTGCTCTAGCCCCTTTTCAGCTACGCTCCGATTTTAATACATGGAAACTGAGCTTGCCGCGCTCTTACCTCACCCACTCCGGAAAGCCCGATTCGAGCAATTCAGCGCAGTCTTTGTATACGTCTACGGCGCCGGCTTCCTTGAGGTCCTCCTTGCTGAAAGCGCCGCCGGTAAGCACGGCCACGCACCGAAGGCCGGCGGCCTTCGCCGACTCGATGTCCCAGATCGCATCGCCCACGGCTACCGCTTCATGGGCCTCGACGCCGGCTTTCTCCAGGGCGAGCTCGAAGATGTCTGGGGCTGGCTTCGACTCCTCCACGTCGCTTGAGTTGACGATCCCGGAAATCTTGTCCTCAGCCTCCAGCATCTCCAGCGAACGCTCCAGCTCGTCCGGCTTGGCGCTGGTAGCGAGCCATACCCCGTAATCCTGCCTGGCGAGTGAATCTATAAGCGCTTTCGCGCCGGGGAGCGGGTACGCGCGCTTTTGGAGTTCCTCGTAGTGCTCCGAGTGCAGCCCGCTCACCTTCTCCGCGGCTTCCTCGTCATCCTCCACCAACTCGGCGATAAGCAGTTCGGACCCTTTGCCGATCTTGGGATGTATCTCGACCCGCGGCGCCCGGTGCCCGACCTCGTCGAGCGCCCAGGCCCACGCCTCGACGTGCAGGTAGTTCGTATCCATCAGCGTCCCGTCAACATCGAGTATTACAGCCTGTACCATGTCTCGAACCTCCTCGTTCAGCCGGACTATGTCTTAGAATGACCACATGGAAGAGACTAGAAACCCAACGCTTCAGCCCTCCGGCGCGACCGGAGCCGAGTATACCCACTTTACCGGCCATCCAGTCCCCGACCATCACGGGGACCCCGCGGCGGAGTACGCCGCGCTTAGAAACGGCGTGGCCCTGGTCGAGAAAAACCAGAGGATCCTACGCCTCTCGGGCAAAGACCCGGCCGGCATGCTCGACGCCATCATGACCAACGACGTGCCGAAAGAAGAACGCCGGGGCGTGTACGCTGCCCTCTTAGATCCGAAAGGCCGCGTGCAGACCGACCTCCGCGTACTCAAGGACGACGAAGATATATTGATCGTCACCGAGACCGAAGGCGCGGAGGCTACACGCGCCATACTAGGGCGTTACGCTCCCTTCTCTCGGGTTACGATGGAAGACCTCTCCGAACCCAAAATCCTGTGGGGAGTCCTCGGGATCTACGGTCCACGGGCCCCGGAACTCCTCGGCCATCCCGAGATGGAGGAGCACGGAACCGGCGTTGTGGATATGGGCGGCGTCTCCCTGCTCATAGCGGGAGTCCGGCATCCGGTCTCGGGGTATGACCTGATCGGCCCTGCGGAAGATCTCCGGCGAGTCGCAGACTATCTGGCCTCATGCGGAGCCATAAAAGCGGGCCACCAAGCTTACGAAACCATCCGCATCGAAACCGGAACCCCCCGTTTCGGCCCGGACATCACACCCGAAAACTTCCCCGCCGAAGCCGGCATCCTCGAACGCGCCGTCAGCTTCGCCAAAGGCTGCTACCCTGGCCAGGAGACCGTCGCCCGGATGCACTACCGTGGCCACCCAAACCGCGCGCTGCACCGGTTGGTAGTAAAAGATCCGCTGCCGCAACCCAACACTCCGATTCTCCAGAACGACAAACAGGTCGGTAGGATCACCAGCGTCGCCCCCCTGCCGGTGGAAGGGAAAACTCTGGCCTTGGGCTACCTCCACCGCAACGCCGACCCGAACGAAACTCTGGGCGCCGGAGAAGCTCGCGTCGCGTTGTTGACCGAAACATGAAGCAGCCTGGAGACTGCACGAACATGGCAGATATCCGCGAAGCGATATATTACCTGGATCGTGAGATCATCGGCTTCATAGGACGACGCGCCGGGTACGTGCGGGTGGCGGCGAAGTTCAAGACCGGGGAAGCGGATGTCCGGGCTCCCGAACGACAAAATGCCGTGCTCAAAGCACGACGCGAGTGGGCCGAAGAAGAAGGCTTGGATCCGGAGGTGATCCAGAAAGTCTACCGCGATCTCATCTCCTACTTCGTTGACCGCGAATTCGAAGACTGGAGAGCCGATGGTTGAACGTCGTTACTGAAAATGATTCCCAACAACTGCTCCGTACGGCACCGCGAAGGTGTTACAAGCAAGACTATAGCAGGGCGCTCTGAGAACCGTTCGCAGCAGCGTCCCGGAACAGAGCGTGTTTAGGGAAAATCCCGTAAATAAGCAGATTTTCCACGTTTTCAAGAAAAGTTCTTGGTTGTGATCTGGTTCCGTTGTTAGGTGTCCGGGGCTGTGGTTAAATAGCTCTACTGTAGCAAAGTCTTATATATGGACGGCAGGGGTTAGATGCTAAAGATAGAGAATCTGCACGTAGAGATCGACGGAAGTGAGATCGTCAAAGGACTAGACCTTGAAGTCGGCAAGGGTGAGATCCACGCCATAATGGGGCCGAACGGCTCGGGCAAGAGCACCCTCTCGAACGTCCTGATGGGCCATCCGCGCTACGATGTAACCGGTGGCGCCATCACTTTCATGGACGAGGACATTTTCGAGTTGGAAGCTGACGAACGAGCCAAGCTCGGCATGTTCCTGGCGTTCCAGTATCCCAGTGAAGTACCGGGCGTCAGCGTCGCCAACTTCCTGCGGACCGCCGTCAACTCCGTGCGGGAGGAAGAGCTCTCCCCGATGGACATGTACCGGCTCATCCAGGAAAAGATGAAGATCATGCAGATGGACCCCAAGTTCGCCGAGCGATACTTGAACGAAGGGTTCTCCGGTGGCGAGAAGAAGCGGAACGAGATCCTGCAGATGCTCATGCTCGAACCCAAGCTCGCCATCATGGACGAGACCGACTCCGGCCTTGACATCGACGCGTTGCAGGTCGTGGCTAAGGGCGTGAACGAGCTACGCGGCCCAGATTTCTCCGCCGTCATCATCACCCACTACCAGCGGATTCTGCGGTATATCGAGCCGGATCGCGTACACGTGATGCTGGATGGAAGGCTGGTTACGTCCGGTGGCAAGGATCTGGCGGATACGCTAGAAGAACGAGGATACGACTGGGTGCGGCAGGAGTTCGGCTCCACCGCGCAGAGCTAGGTTAAGGAGGAGCGAATGCCCGAAGACAGGACAATCCAGGAGCTCGGGTTAGACGAGTACAAATACGGCTTTTCCGACCCGGAAGAGTATTTCTTCAAGACGCCCCGCAAGGGTGTGGACCCGGAGATCGTCGCCATGATCTCCAAGCACAAGAACGAGCCGGAGTGGATGCTGGAGTACCGGCTGAAGGCTTTGGAGTCGTTCATGGAGAAGCCGACCCCGCAGTGGGGCGGCGATCTCTCCGAGTTGGACTTCGAGGAGATCTACTACTACATCCGGCCGATGGAAAACCAGGGCCGTACCTGGGACGACGTGCCGGACGACATCAAGAACACGTTCGAGAAGCTGGGCATCCCACAGGCGGAGCGCGATACGCTCGCCGGCGTCGGCGCCCAGTACGAGTCCGAGGTCGTCTACCACTCTCTCAAGGAAGAGTGGGACAAGGCGGGCGTCGTCTTTATGGACATGGACTCAGGCCTGCGAGAGCACGAGGACATCGTGCGCGAGTACTTCGGGACCATAATCCCCTACGACGACAACAAGTTCTCCGCGCTCAACAGCGCCGTGTGGTCGGGCGGGTCGTTCGTCTACGTTCCGCCGGGGGTTCACATCGACATCCCGTTGCAGGCGTACTTCCGCATCAACGCGGAGAACATGGGCCAGTTCGAGCGGACGCTCATCATCGCCGACGAGGGCTCTTCGGTCCACTACATCGAGGGCTGCACCGCCCCGACGTACACCGCCAACTCTCTACACTCGGCGGTCGTCGAGCTTATAGCGAAGCCGGGCGCCCGAATCCGATACTCGACCATCCAGAACTGGTCGCACAACACCTACAACCTGGTAACCAAGCGTGCGGTCGCGGAAGAGAACGCCACTGTGGAGTGGGTTGACGGCAACCTGGGCTCCAAGCTCACGATGAAGTACCCGGCGGTCTACCTGACCGGCGAGGGCGCGCGAGGTGAGATCCTCTCCGTAGCCTACGCTGGAGACGGCCAGCATCAGGACGCGGGCGGCAAGGTCGTCCACGCCGCACCGAACACTTCGAGCCTCATCACCTCCAAGTCAATCTCCAAGGGGACGGGCCGGAGCACCTATCGCGGGCTGCTGAAGGTACACGAGGGCGCGGTCAACTCAAAGAGCCGGGTCGAGTGCGACGCACTCTTGCTCGACGAGCAGGCACGTACTGACACTTACCCGTACATCGAGATCGAGGAGAAGAAGGTCAACACCGAGCACGAGGCCACGGTCTCGAAGGTCGGCGAGGACCAGCTCTTCTATCTGATGAGCCGCGGGCTCTCCGAGGAAGAGGCCATCGCGATGGTCGTCAACGGCTTCATCGAGCCGATAGCCAAGGAGCTTCCGCTGGAGTACGCGATCGAGCTGAACCGCCTGATCCAGATGGAGATGGAAGGCTCCGTAGGTTAAGAGCCGCAACTTGTAAGCTTAGAACGGTTTTCATCGGGGCGGGCTCTTACGGGAGCCCGTCCTGTTTTCTGAGAGTGGAAAGGTTTTTATATGAGCGCGAACGGCGTGCCGGAGGTATTGAAGAACAAGGGTGTGAGCGTGGAGACGGTCAAGGCGCTCTCCTCGCACAAGCACGAGCCCGGCTGGCTCACGGAGAAGCGGCTGCACGCCTGGCAGACGTTCCAGGAGCTACCGATGCCGACGATGCGCGACGAAGCCTGGCGCTACACAGACATCTCGGACGTGAACGTCGAGGACTTCACCGTCTACACTACGAGCCCGGACGTGACGAGCGAATCGGAGCTCCCGGACGCCGTCCAGCAGCTAATAAAAGAGGGCGAGGAGAACTCCGCCCTCATCGTGCAGCACAACTCGGAGACTACCTACACGCGGGTGGATGAGGAGCTGCGGAAGAAGGGCGTCGTCCTGACCGACCTGCACGCGGCGCTCGAAGAGCACGAGGAGATAGTCAAGGAGCATCTCTTCGGGCTCGTGCCGGAGGACTACGACAAGTTCGCCGCTTTGTCTGCGGCGATCTTCTCCGGCGGTTCATTTTTGTACGTGCCGCGTGGAGTGGACGTGGAGGTTCCGATACAGAGCTACCGCTGGCTCGATGGCGCAGACTCCATTACACCGCGCACCCTGGTCGTGGTCGAAGAAGGCGCGTCGGTGACCTACATTGACGAGTACGCCTCAGCCACCGGCGAGGAGCCCGTCCTCTCCAATGGGGCCGTGGAGCTGTTCGTCGGCGAGGGCGCGAACCTGCGCTACGTCTCGCTCCAGAACTGGGAGCGGAACGTGCTGCACTTCAACACCATCCGAAGCTCTGCGGGCAAGGATTCGACCATCAACAGCCTCGTCGTGGCGCTCGGCTCCGAGTTGTCGCGCACAAACGTGGAGGCGGCGCTCGCCGAGGCCGGCAGCGATTCTGAGATGCTGGGACTCTACTTCGCCGACGAAGAGCAGGTACTGGACCACCACACTTTGCAGGACCATCTGGCGCCCAACGCCCACTCGGACCTGCTGTACAAGGGCGCGCTGCGCGACGAGTCGCTCGCCGTGTTCTCCGGCCTGATCCGGGTAGAGCCCGGCGCCCAGAAGACCGACGCGTACCAGACGAACCGTAACCTGATCCTGGGCACTGACGACGCCATGGCCGTGAGCCTCCCGCGCCTGGAGATACAGGCCGACGACGTGAAGTGCTCCCACGGCTCCACGACCGGTCAGGTAGACGAGGTGGAGCTCTTCTACCTGATGAGCCGGGGCATCCCGCGCCGCGAGGCCGAGAAGCTCGTCGTCTTCGGCTTCTTCGGCGAGGTCACGAGCCGCATCCCCCTCAAGGGACTAAAGGAGAAGCTCGACCGGGCGATAGAAGGCAAGATCGGGCTCGGCTTCGAGGAGCGTGTAGCTTAGGGTGGCGGAGTTTCACAAGATAGCCGCCGATAGCGAGGTCGCCCCCGGCGAGGCGAAGCAGTACACCGTCGAAGGAAGGCCGGTCGCCCTGTGCAACGTGGACGGCGAGTTCCACGCTTTCGAGGACATCTGCACCCACCAGTTCGCCCACCTTACGGAAGGAGGCATGGAGGGTGACCGGATCAAGTGCCCGCTCCACGGCGCAACATTCGACGTGAAGAGCGGCGAGGCAAAGTCTCTCCCAGCCGTAAAGCCGGTCCCGAAGCACGAGGTAAAGGTCGAAGGCGGCAACGTCTACGTGGCCCTGAACCCGAAGCAGGTCAAGGTCGGGGGCAGGCGCCGCAGGAGGTAGCAGTTGTGTACGACGTAGAGAAGGTTCGCAGAGAATTTCCGATACTGGACCGGGAGATAAACGGTAAAAGGCTCGTCTACCTGGACAACGCCGCCACTTCCCAGAAGCCGCGGCAGGTGATCGAAGCCCTCACCGATTACTACGAACAACACAACGCCAACATCCACCGCGGCGCCCACCTGCTGGCCGAAGAGGCGACGGCAGCTTACGAAGAAGCAAGGGATAAAGTGGCGCGTTTTCTAGGAGCGCCAGACCCCACAGGCCTCATCTTCACCCGCGGCACGACCGAGTCAATAAACCTCGTCGCTTACGCCTGGGGCCGCAAGAACCTGCGCGAGGGTGATGAGGTAGTCCTGACCGAGGCCGAGCACCACTCGAACCTCGTCCCCTGGCAACTCGCCGCACAGGCGACCGGCGCGACGCTGCGTTTCATCCCTATCCTCGAAGATGGCACGCTCGATATGGGAGAGGCGGAGCGCCTGATCGGACCGAAGACGAAGCTCGTCGGCTGCATCCACGCCTCGAACGTCCTCGCCACCATTAACCCGGTGAAAGAGCTCGCGGAGCTGGCCCACGCGGACGACGCTCTGATGCTGGTGGACGGCGCCCAGAGCGCGCCGCACCTGCCGGTGGACGTGGAGGAACTCGGCTGCGACTTATTCGCGTGCAGCGGGCACAAGATGCTCGGGCCGACGGGCGTCGGGGTACTGTGGGGCAGGCCGGAGATCCTGGACGAGATGGACCCGTTTCTAGGCGGCGGAGAGATGATCCGGGAGGTCCACCTCGACTACTCGACCTGGAACGACCTCCCCTACAAGTTCGAGGCCGGCACCATGAACATCGCCCAGGCCATCGGGCTTGGCGCGGCGGTAGATTATCTCAATGACCTCGGCATGGAGAACGTCCGCGAGCATGAGAAGAAGCTCGGCGAGTACGCTTACCGGCGACTCTCGGAGGTCGAAGACATAACGCTCTACGGTCCCGTGAAGGATCGTACCGGCCTCGTCTCCTTCTCACTACCGGACGTCCACCCGCACGACCTGTCGCAGCTTTTGAACGAGGAAGGCATCGCAATAAGGAGCGGCCACCACTGTACGCAGCCCCTGATGCGCCGCCTCGGGACCGTGGCTACCGCGCGGGCAAGTTTCTACCTCTACAACACGGAGGAAGAGGTCGACGCGCTGATCGGGGCCATCGAGAGTGCCCGCGAGTTCTTCGGGTCGTTCGTAAAATGAATATGATGCGGGAACTCTACGGCCAGATCATCATGGACCACTACCATCGCCCCAGGAACAAGGGTGAGTTGGAGAACGCCGACCTCGAAGAGCATCTGTTGAACCCCCTCTGCGGCGACGAGGTAACCGTCTACGCCGTCTTCGACGGTGACAAAGTAGCCGACGTGAAGTTCAGCGGGCGGGGATGCTCCATAAGCCAGGCCTCGGCCTCGATGATGACCGAGCGGCTAAGGGGTCAGAGTCGTGGAAAGATAGAGGCGGAGATCAAAGGCTTCAAAAGCATGATGACCGGCGATAGAGAGTTCCCCGAGCAAGACGAACTCGCGGCCCTCAAGGGCGTGATCCAGTACCCGTCCCGCATCCGGTGTGCCACCCTGGCCTGGAACGCTTTCCAGCAGGGACTGGAAAACAGGGATTAGGAGCGACTTCATGCTGCTAGAAGGCTCCTGTCATTGTGGAGGCGTGCGCTTCCGGGTGGAGTCCTCGACGCCCTATCCGTACCAGGCGTGCTACTGTTCGATCTGCCGCAAGACGGCCGGTGGCGGAGGTTACGCCATCAACCTCGGCGCCCACGCGGACACCCTGGAGATCGAGGGCGAGGAGAACATCTCCGTCTACAGGGCGAAGTCCGCCGACCGCGGCGAGCCGGAGCGCAACTTCTGCAAGCTCTGTGGCAGCTTCCTGTGGCTCTTCAACCCGATATGGCCGGACCTCGTCCACCCCTTCGCCTCGGCCGTGGATACCCCGCTACCAAAACCCCCGGAGAAGGTGCGTCTGATGCTGAACTACGCGGCGCCCTGGTGTGAGATCCCCGAGAACGGCAACGAGCGGCACTTCCCCGAGTACCCCGAAGAGTCCCTGGAAGACTGGCACCGTCGTCATGGTCTGCTCGACGCGCCCGAGCGCGGCTGAAAGGCTCTCTTATCCGAACAGCCCCACCAGTACGCACGGCAACCCCATCACGAAAGAGAGCGCGAAGGTGGTGGCGAAGAACACGTTCTCGTCCGAGATGTAGGAGTGAACGCGACGGTAGTGGAACATCAGCGGGAGCGAAGGAATAGCTATTCCAGCCAAGAGAGCGCCCATCACCCGTACGACGTTCAAAATGCCTATCTGTCGGATCACGCCGTCCGAGTTGAGCAGCAGGAGCCCGAACCAGTCAGCGGTCAACATGACCGAGACGCCGAAGAAACCCAAGAGGAAGTAGAGAACGGGACGCGGGAAGAGTGGGCTCCGGATATAGGAGTGAAGCTCATCTCCCTCAGGTTCCAGCAACTTCTTCGGTGGGTTTCGGAATAGTTTGGTGCGACGGTCTTCAGAGTTCATAGACCATACATGTTAACCCACGAACTATCGGATTGTCTCTACTGCCTGAGGAATCCACCCTCGGAGTGGATGACCTGGCCGGTGATCCAGGCAGCATCCTCACCCGCCAGAAAGGCGACGAGCCGGGCCGCATCTTCCGGTTCCCCAACCCGGCCTCCGGGAAATTTCGCCCGCAGTTCGCTTCGCAGTTTGTCGTCCATCCAGCCGGTGTCGGTGGGGCCGGGATTGACGGCGTTGACGGTGATGCCTTTGTGACCGACCTCCGCAGCAAGCGTCACCGTAAAGGCCTCGACAGCTCCCTTGGTGGCGGCGTAAGCAAGCTCTCCGGGCATCGGCCCCTGCGATTGGCCGGAGGAGATGTTGACGATCCTGCCGTCCGTCTCGCCGGAATAGCGCCGGGCAAACCCCACACACAACAGCGCCGTCGCCCGCAAGTTGACCGCGTAGGTGGCGTCCAGGATCGCGGCATCGAGGTCCTCGTAGCCATCATTGACAGAGTACGCCGCGTTGTTTACCAGGATCGAAGGCGTACCGAGCTTTTCAGCCGTCGTTTCCAGAAGAAACTCTGGGGAATCGGGAAGTGAGAGGTCCACCTCTACGCCCTCGCACCGCACTCCCAGGCCACGCAGTTCCTCGCGCAAGGCATCCGGCCCATCCTCGTCCGGGTCCCAGGACATCTCGCGGTCATAGTCTTTCCAGTAGGTGAACAGCACATCAGCGCCGCGAGAGGCGAGCGCCCGGCAGATCGCCGCCCCTATCCCCCCACGCCGGCCAGCGCCGGTTACGATAGCTACTTTTTCATGCAAACTACTGTCCATCTAACGCCCCGATCCCGCATCGCCCAACCTCGATCCGCTCATCGTCCGTCCACTGCCCCGGCTCGCCGTCGTGAAACCCGCTCCCGACCATCTCCTCAACCGGCTCGAATCACCTGGATCGCAGCCCATCGAAAGACACCCCCGGAGCGTCACCGATGGCGATGCCGAGTAGATATCCATGATAGCGCTCAACTGGCTTCATTAGCTTTTACGGTGGTCACTTACTATCAATAGACCGTACGGTTTTGACTGCTCAAATGGTAGTCAATTTCTACAAATCATTTTCAGTTACCCTACCTTCGTAGACATTAGCAACTACCCAACGGTTCGCGATCTTCGCAGGAATAAGGACGCGGTTGTAGTTGTTGCCTTCGAAAGCATCGAGATTGGACCACCTTTCAGGGAGGTGGTCGGATGAAAACAGATAACAGTCGATCTCGTCCGTCCCAGGGTAAGATCTAAAATATTTCAGGCCTTCACGAACAATAATCTCCCCTACGATTTTGCATCGTTGCCAAGCTCCCTCCATCCCCTTTAACACATACTCCCCAGGAGCGCCTGGTGCCAACATCCCGTACACAACAAGCTTTTGACTCGGTCTATCAAAAATCAGATCTAAAAGCTTCGACTGAATAGGTATCATTTTACGAGAAACCTCGTCGTCTCTCTTTGCTTCTTCTGAACCTGGATTACCTAAAGCCGCCTTCTCTCCATGAGCAATATTTGACCGGACTACGTAAAGAAGCGCAGCCGTCTTTTTGACTAAAGGCGTTATAGCATCGTCCGGGAAGGGGCGCCTATGCCGCTTGTAGGCGTTCGCCAATTTGCGATGTGCCTCACTTGCGTCTCTCCTTAAGCGAGGATCTATCTCTTGGCTCGGCCTGTATCCTCTCCTGCGGAGTACGTCATGGTTCATGATATGAGGTTCGAATTCGACTAGATCTTGAAGCTCTCTGCTCTGAAGAAACTCTCGGACGTGGTTGTCAGGCATACCTTCAGAGAGTAATCTCCTAAATGACTGATTATCCGGTTCACCTCTCCGTTCTTGATAATCGCTAAAGGCAGTCCAAGCTTGGTTCAGAGCATCGAACAGATTCCTACAAACTGTAATGTTTCCGTAGCCAGATGCTGTTCTTGCGGAATTCACGTGCCTTAATATGTGACGAACATATCCAAGCATATCCTCCGTTTGCCACCAGCCAGCCATATACACAGCCTCCTCTAGATCGCTTGCCTTACACTAAAGCAACTCTCATTACGGCCATCTGCACTTTCCTATCCGCAAAGACGTTGCTAAGCGGCCCCGACCTCAATGTACTCACTGACGGACGAAGGCTCTGGCACCGGGACTCCTTCTTCACGCATATTCTCCAGGTGAAGCTCGATAGCTTCCTGGATCAACCGCAACACTTCTTCCTTCGTCTCTCCTACAGCGACACAACCTGGAAGATCAGGCACGTACGCGCCGAAGCTGCTATCCCCCTGCTCTACGACCACCATATAACGCATGACTCCTCCGAACTACTTTAGCTCAGCCTGCTTGAAAATGCTGTTGAGCGTTCCCGGCGGTACGTCCAGGCCTAGTTTGCCTGCGACCGTTACCGTGCCGGTCTTCGTCGGGTGCTTGAACTGGCGGTGGCTGCCTCTGGTTCTCGCCAGCTTCCACTCATCCGCTTCCAACAGCTTTATCACATCCCTGACCTTCAATATCTATTACATGATAATGGACACGGACGAAAACCGTTTGGGCTGGCTCGCGACTCTCGAAAAAGCTCTCATCTCGTGACCGTTTGTCCGAAGGTGATCTCCACACGGCTCCTCGAAAAATTATGTGATCCAGATCAAACCAGTGTACAATCTTCGTATGGCCTTGTTTCGTTACGGGAGGACGTATTACGAGGAGGGGGAGTTCGTGCGGCGCACGGACGCTTTGCCGGGCGACGACCTGGACCCGGTGGTGCGTATCGAAGAGAACCTGGGGACGGTCGAGATCCCTTGCGGCAAGGTGGATTGCCGAAGCAACTGCCTCGAGTATCTGGTGCGGGCGGCCCGTCGGGAAGAGGACTATGCTCTGGCGGAGTGCAAGATCTCCTCGCTCGTGAGCATCCTCTAACCTGCGTCGCCTGCCCGGTTAACGGTCGTCCGGGTGGGGTCTGACCCGGATCAGGTCTTCCGCCGCATCCACTACCGTGAGCAACTCTTCCAGTGTGGGATTGGAAGCCTCCGTGCGCTGTCCGTCGAGCCGGATCGAGGCGTGCCGGGAGGGGTTCTGGGGTAGCTCGACCCAGGCAAACACGCGAGGCGAATCTACAGCCTCCGGCTGGCCGCAGATGACCAGATGGGGATTTATTCGCGCCATCTCGGATTCGATGGCGTCCGGTTCGGCCACCGTGACTTCGGCGCCCGGACGGAGCGTGCGAAGGGCGTCCGCTATCGTCTCCCGGTACGCGCGGTATCCATCCTCGAAAACCACCAGTACCCGGATGCGCGAGCCGGATTCCGATCGCTTCTCTTTCATGCCACGGCGCACCGGCGCGGCGGAAGGAGGCTCGGTGCGGCCGGCTCTCCTTGAGCCTTGGGTCTTGGGACCATCGTGTCTCCGGCCATCCGCCCGAACAAAACCGCGTGCCGCGCTCTCTAACATTTGATCCTCCTGAACGGCATCATCCCGGTAAGCGCGGGGTCCGGGCTCTCCGTCGGGCGCCGTTTGTTGTAGTCTTGTTGTGGTCCGTACCGCCATGTAATAAGTTTGAACCCCGAGTCTGTAATTGGCCTGTCGAAATGATGAAGATATCGACAGAAAGGGGTCCGGAGGTTGCGCGTAGGCTAGGATATAGCGTAGCAATGATGCGCATCCTGGTCGTAGAGGACGAAGAACACCTGGCCCACCTCATCGCCCGAGTCCTGGGCGAGGAAGGGTACGCGGCCGAGACCGTTGCGGACGGCCATTCGGCGCTTGCGCGCGCCCTGTCGGAGGACTTCGACCTGCTAATAGTAGACTGGATGCTCCCGGACCTGGACGGCATCCAGGTCTTGCGGAGGCTGCGTGCGGCGGAGTTAAGCGTGCCGGCCTTGATGCTCACCGCCCGGGGCCAGATCGAGGACCGCGTAACCGGCCTCGACGCGGGCGCCGACGACTATCTCCCGAAACCCTTCGCCTTCCCCGAACTGCTCGCCCGGGTGCGCGCGCTCACGCGGCGTCCGCCCGGAGAGCCGGCCGAGGCTGCCATCAGGGCCGGTGACGTAACGCTCGACCCGGTCCGGCACGTGGTGCGGCGCGGCGGTGAGCGGATAGAGTTGACCGCCAGGGAGTTCGCGCTCCTCGCGCTACTCATCCAGCGACCCGGCCAGGTCTTCACGCGTTCGACGCTGCTCGCCACGGTCTGGGGAGGGACCAGCGAGGTCTACACCAACGTCGTGGACCTCCACGTATCCCACCTGCGGAAAAAACTCGACCGTGACGACGAACCCTCCCTCATACGCACCGTGCGTGGGGTAGGGTATGCTTTCGAGCTTCGGGACGGCATGCAATGATGTTCAACCGGATCCGCGTGCGCCTGACGCTAGGATATGTGGGCATCCTGACCCTCATCCTGCTGCTCTTCAGCGTGATCGTGGTGGTCGGTTTCTGGTACGTGGTAACCGCCCTGCAAGACCGGCAACTCGCGCGGGAGGCCGAGAGCAAGAAGAGCATCGTCTACGGTGGCGCGTCCGGCAACGCCTACGCCGGCGGGTCCAATGAGTTCGGCTGGTCGGCGGTCGGTCCCGACGGACGTCCCCTGGCCCGGATCTCCACGGGCTCGGACCTCGGCCTCCCGTACACCGGTCTGGCCCGTCAGGCCGCCCGGGGAGAGGAGATGATCCCCGAAACCGTCGAGGGACCGGGGGGCGGCGTGCGGGTCGTCAGCCTGCCGGTGGTGAGATCCGGCAAAGTAGTCGCCGTCGTCCAGGTGGCGCAGTCGCGCCGGGTGGTCCGGGACGCCGTGAACGGTTTCGTCCTGGTCCTGCTGCCCATAGGGGTTCTCGCGCTCGTTCTGGCCGCCATCGGCGGCCTCTTTATGTCCGGCCGGGCGATGCGACCTATCCGGAACGCCTTCGATAAGCAGCGCGCCTTCGTAGCCGACGCCTCCCACGAGTTGAAGACGCCGCTCACCCTGATACGGGCTGACGCTGAGGTGCTGGCCCGCACCCCCAGAGACCGGGACGACAGCGATCTGCTGGAGAACCTGCTCCTCGAGACCGACCGGATGGACGCCCTACTCTCAGACCTCCTCGTCCTGGCCCGGCTCGACGCCGGAAAACTCGCCGTTACCCGTGAGCCTTTCAACCTGACGGAGGTTCTCACCGAGACGGCCGACCGCTTCGGCGCCCGGGCTAGCGTCGAGGACGTTCGGCTAGAGATCGAGGTTCCCGGCAAGCTCTTTGTCCGCGGCGACCGGGAGCGGACGCGCCAGATCCTTGCGGCCCTCCTCGACAATGCCCTGAGACACACGCCGCCGGAAGGAACGATTACCGTCGCCGGCCGTCCCAACGGCAGCCGGACCGAGGCGAGCATCACGGACTCCGGTCCCGGAGTACCGCTCGGGCACTCTTCTCACCTCTTCGACCGTTTCTACCGGGCGGAAGCCGCCCGCACCAGAAAGGGTGGAGGCACGGGCCTGGGTCTCGCCATCGCCCGCGACCTCGCCCGCGCCCAGGGGGGCGACCTAACCGCCGGCGCCGCCAAGGGCAGCGGGGCGGTGTTCCGCCTGAGCCTGCCCGCGGCGCCGCGTTAAGCACCGGCACGGGGAGCCGATCCGGGCCATCGTCCGATGCGAACAAAGCGGAGCTTCCAGCTCATTTAACCAAAATCAGCTAGAAAAAGATCCCCCATACGCGGGATGTCGGCTCCATCCTCCTGCAGCATAATGGCCTCAGGCGCGTCCAAAGCGACAAAGGGGTATTTCGGGGTGAAGGCGGAAATACCAGAGATTTCATCCAGAAGTGTCGCCCGGCGGGCGGCGGTGAGGCCCACTCCGGCGGCGCGTCTTCGAGGTAGGCCACTGCCACAGTTGTCCGGGAGAGCTTTCGCGGCGCTGCTCGTCGCCTTGCTCGTCCCGCTGCTGTGGGCCACCGTGTTTGCTCTGCCGGCGAAGGCGGAATTGTCACGGATCGGGCCGGTCGACCCGGATACGGGATTTCCGGGGTGGCTGGAAGACGCGAAAGGGCTCCGGCTGGAACCTTGCTTCGACAAGGGCCCCTGTTCGGAACCGGCTCCGGATCCTACCCGGCAGCCATCCGTCCCCGACAACGTCGGTAAACGCGTGATCTACTGGTCCGCAAAGGCTACCACGCCGACGAACAACGGAGGCTCCGCCTCACTGACCTTGAGCACGCAGGGTAACTTTTCCACTTCCGGCCCGGAGACCGGGGCCCAACAGGTCTTCAACAGGATCCTCGTTCGGGTAGATAACCTGGCGCCGGGCGCGACGTACGAAGTTACCCACCCGTACGGTACAGAGACGTTCACCAACGTGGACGGCGGTCTGCGAGGGATCTACTTCACCGAAGACGTGGGATGTCTACAAGCTCCGTGCAACGATTTCGAGACGGCCTCGAACGGTCGTGTCGGCCCCTGGCTGTTCTGGGACAACCTCGGCGCAACAACAGAGGGACCGCCTCCGGGCTACCTCGGCGTCCCGTCCAAGCCCCATAGAGTGTCCAACAGCCCGATGATAGATGAAAACGGCGAACAGCAGAACTACTTCAAAGTCAAAGGTCCAGACGTAGGAGGGCCGGGAATAGACACAGTAAAAACGGACCTGTTCTCCGTAGAGGGAAAGGTCTCCGGGCCCACTGCGTACGCCAGCCCGAGGGGTGGACTCTACGACACGGTCCGGCCGGTATCCCTGACGGCCTCAGATCCGGAGGCGAAAATCTTCTACACCACGGACGGCACCGAACCGGATCGGGACAGCACCCCGTACAGAAAACCGCTCCGCATAACCGAGTCGACAACGGTGAAGTTCGCGGCGTTCCCCCCGGTTGGTTCCTCGAAAGAGCGGCTCCGGTCACCGGTTCTCACGGAGACCTACACGATCGAATGAGCAGCGCCGGCCGCCAGCATCCGTCTACCTCCTCACGATCGAAGCAGTCCGGGCGGTTAGACGTCCTCGAAGTCGTAGTGTTTCTGGCTCGTCCGCCGAGAGACGTAGAGACGGTAGAGCGGTCCGCCGCCTATGGGGGCGAGGAAAAGGCCCGTGAGGCCCGCAGGCAGCAGATCTCGGGCGATTGTCCAGGCGACGAGCAACGGGGTTCCGGGGGCAAAGTTGGAGCTCTGTATGAGACTCAGCGGGTCGAGGACGCCACCCGCCGGGAGCATGCCGATCGCGTAAGCCCCGATAATTAGCAGGCTGGAGATCAGGCCCATGAGCAACGCAAGCCCCAGGCTCAAGGTGAAACGGGTCCCGAACGAGGTATTATTGCTGGTCCTGGAACCCCTACGCAACAGCAGAAGGCCGCCGTAGATCGGGGCCGCGACCAGGCCGCCGATTAGCCCTGCGGCCATGTACGTTAGGGCGAGCGTCGTGAGGTTACCCTCGCCGCTCTCACTGCTCTGCAGGACGAGGAGTATGACCGGGGTCGGGAAGAGGGACTTTACGATGGCGAAGGAGAACCCGTAGAGCGCGCCGAGCCCCAGAAGCCTTGAGATCATCGTAGTCCTCCTTTTGCGCCGGCTCTTGCGGCGCGGTTCACGAGAGTTCCAAAGACGGGGCCGAGCAAGAGCCCGCCCGCCAAAACATACAGAAATACGGACAAAGAGACGAAGAAGCTGCCCAGAAAGACCTGGGGACGCATCAGCGAAGAGAGATCCACACTGCCGCCAAGCGCGAACCCGGAGATTACGAACGACATGGCCCCCCAGAAGAGCAGCGCCGCCACTCTTCCACCAACGAGCCCCTGAATGAGCCCCGTACCAAACCTGGCCAATACCTCGTTGCGGCCTTTCTTGGCTGCCGCAGCCCTTCGACCAGCCGCCAGAGTCCCGACGGCCCCGCTCAGGATCGCGCACACCACGGCGGCCACCAGGAACGTGTCGGGCCGAAGCGGATTCGACATTACGAAGGCCGGAATAGCGGCGAGGCAAAGTCCCCATGCCGCACCCAGGCCCAGCAGCCGGTTTTTGACGGCGGCGTTCATGCGGGGCGGGCTTTCTTTCTACGGACCAGCCAGTAGATGAAGGCGCCGGTAAGCGGCGACAGCGCGAGGCCGACCACCAGGGCGTAGACCAGGACGGCGCGGCCGACGATCCAGCCCTGCAAGAAAAGTTCCGGAGTACGCACGAGCCGGAGGATCTCCCCCGGTGTTACTACGGAGAACCCGCTTATCGTGATGGTTATCGCCAACCATGTGGTGAGCGTCGCAAGCAGCCCGGTTACGAGCGCCTGCACGACCCCGGTCAACGTACCAAACAGTATCCGGCGCAACCATCCTTCTTTTTCAACACTGCGTAGCTTTCTGTCCGCTATCCATCCGGCGAAAAGCGCGCCCACAGCAGCGCTCAAAGCCGCGCCGAGAAAGGCCGTGAGGAGGAAGGGGCTCAGCGTCATGGGGCCCTGGAACCCGACCTCGGCCGGGATGACGGCCATCACGAGGCCCCAGAGGGCGCCGGTGGCTATCAGGAGGCTGCGTGTTGAGGCGTTCATTACCTCATTATAGATACCTCAACGGACGAACGACCGTAGCAATCCTTTTCACGAGGCCGGTTTGTCGGGTTACTCTACGCCTTCCTGGTTGTCGGCGCCTTCCTCTACCCAGACCGTCTTGGCGTTGACGAACTCGCGGATGCCGAAGATGGAGAGCTCCCGGCCGTATCCGGATTCCTTGACGCCGCCAAAGGGAACCTCCGGAGTCGACTCGGTCATCTTGTTTACGTAGACCATCCCGGCCTCTATCTCGTTTATGAAGCGCTCCCGTTCCTCCGGGTCATTCGTCCAGGCGCTGGAGCTCAGGCCGAAGGGCGTGTCGTTGGCGAGGCGCAGTATCTCATCCATATTCCCCGCCCGGAAAAGTGAGGCGACGGGGCCGAAGATCTCCTCCCGGTACGCCGGAGAATCCTCGGGGATGTCCGTGAGCACGGTCGGCGGGTAGAAGTTACCGGGGCCGCCAATCGGCTTGCCGCCGGTCAGTACCTTCGCGCCGGCCTCGACCGAGTCCCGCACCTGCTGGTCCAC
Organism: Rubrobacteraceae bacterium; assembly: GCA_041745215.1. Taxonomy (GTDB): domain Bacteria; phylum Actinomycetota; class Rubrobacteria; order Rubrobacterales; family Rubrobacteraceae; genus SIRX01. Next base: position 63,108 of record JBGTJJ010000002.1, read on the forward strand.
GTCTTCGAGCATCTGGACAGTGGAGAGTGGTCCCATGTCCGTGCCGTCTTCCATGGGATCTCCGACCTTCAGGGCCTCCATCGCCTCGACGTAGCGGCGCTCGAACTCTTCGGCGATCTCCTCGTGAACGATAAACCTCTTGCCGTTGATGCACGACTGGCCGTTGTTGAGCGTCCGGGCGGTAACGGCGGTAGATATAGCCTCGTCGAGGTCCGCCGAGGGCATGACGATGAATGGATCACTGCCGCCGAGCTCCAGCACGGTCTTCTTGATTTTCTCGCCGGCCTCACTCGCTACCTGGCTGCCCGCCGGACCGCTGCCGGTCAGCGTCGCCGCCTTCACGCGCTTGTCGTCTATTACGGACTGCACCTGCTTGCTGCCGATCAAAAGCGTCTGGAATGCGCCTTCCGGGAAGCCCGCCCGGTGGAAGACGTCCTCTATGGCGAGGGCGCACTGAGGGACGTTTGAGGCGTGCTTGAGCAGCACTACGTTGCCAGCCATGAGTCCCGGCGCCGCGTGCCGGAAGACTTGCCAGAACGGAAAGTTCCAGGGCATGACGGCGAGCACAGGCCCGATGGGCTGGTAGCGGATGTAGACGTTGGCACCCTCGTACTCTATCTTCTCGTCGGCCATGAAACGCGCGGCGTTCTCGGCGTAGTAGCGGCAGCCGCGGGCGCACTTGTTCGCCTCGGCGATCCCGGCCGCGAGCGGCTTTCCCATCTCGTTCGTTATGATGCGGCCAAGTTCTTCGGCCTCTTCCTCCAGGATCTCCGCCGCCCGCGTCATCATCCGGGCGCGTTCCTCGAAGGAGGTCTTACGGTACTCCCGATAAGTCTCGTCCGCAAGCTGGAGTTTCTCGTCTACCTGCTCCTCGCTCAACGCTTCAAAGGATTTCTCTTCTTCGCCCGTGGCCGGGTTGATGGTGGATATAGCCATCTCTATCCCTCCTCAAATCTTGTTGCCCAACGAGTGTAAATATACACCTGTTTAAGCGCTTACCCTGCACCCCCCCCGTTTAATCCGACGCTACCCGTTGCGCCTGATCTTCCAGCGCCTCTTCGAGCGAATGCTGAACCTCCTCATCCCGGACGATCGGACGTCCGTCGAGTTCGACCACAGCCTCGATCCCACGAACACTATTGACGCAGTAGAGCGGCCCGTCGAGGTCTTTGTGTAGGTCTCCTTCCCGAACGATTCCCGCTTCCAATAGGGCACGCCGGGCGACGCCGGGCAACGTTTTGCCGTCCAGCGGCGGAGTGAGCAACTCACCACCGGAGAAGCCGGCCAGGTTGGAGACCGTTCCTTCGATGAGATGTCCGGCCCGAAGAAAGATCGCCTCGTCGCATCCTGCAGACTCGGCTTCCCGGAGCGCCAGGACATTCGGCAGGTAGTTGAGAGTCTTGTGGGCGGCGAACGGTCCACGGGTGTCGGGGACGGTGATCGCGCGCAGCGGAGGACGCGGCGCCGGAGGATCGGAGGCTGACGCGATCACCGTGGGCTCGCCGGCGTTCAGGGTGGAAGGACCGCGCCGCCCCGCGCCCCGCGTCACGACGATCTTGAGGACTCCGTTCTCCAGTTCGAGGCGGGAGATCAGGGTCCGGCAGGCGACCGCGAGCGCTCCAGAGTCGGGCGGGTCTATGTAAATTGCAGTTGCATCCCGGCTGAGTCGCTCCAGGTGCCACGCCATAAAACGCGGACTGCCACCGGAGACCCCGATCGTTGTAAAGACGCCGTCCCCGTAGGCCAGTCCCCGATCCGAGACGGAGATCCGGGCTTCCTCCGCAGGCAGGTAGGCGCCGTTCAGGTAGACGAGACTCATGGCGGCGTCGCCCCGAGGCACTCCAGTAAGGCTGCGGCCTTGGAGACAGACTCGCGGTACTCCCGGTCGGGCACGGAGTCGGCGACGATCCCGCCTCCGGCCTGGGCGTAGGCCATGCCGTTCTTCAGGAGGATGGTCCGGATGATGATATTCATGTCCATCGAGCCCTCCCCGATGCACCCGAAGGAGCCCGTGTAGAGCGCGCGCCGGACGGGCTCCAGCTCCTCGATTATCTCCATGCAGCGCACCTTCGGGCAGCCGGTTATGGTTCCGCCGGGGAACATTCCAGCCAACAGGTCCACGGCGTCCTTCTCCGGCGCGAGTGTGCCGGAGATCTCGGAGACGATGTGGACGACGTGAGAGTAGATCTCCGTCGCCATCAACTCCTCGACCCGGACCGTGCCGTACTCCGCCGTGCGCCCGAGGTCGTTGCGCTCCAAATCCACGATCATGGTGTGCTCCGCACGCTCTTTCGGGTCCAACAAGAGCGCCGTCCCGGCGCCAGCGCCCCGTGGATAGGTCCCGGCTATGGGCCGCGTAGAAGCCGTCCGTCCCGAGAGCCGGACGAGCAACTCCGGCGAGCTGGATACCGCCGCGAAGCCTGGAAAAGAGAGCATTCCGCCGTAGGGCGAGGGGTTGACCGTCCGCAGCGCCCCGTAGAGAGCGACAGTGTCACCCGAAAAGGGGACCTCGAACCGCTGGGCGACGTTGACCTGGAAGACGTCCCCGGCCCGGACGTACTCCTTAATTCTCGCTACCGCCCGCTCGTAACCGCCCGATCCCATACTGGACCGGGCGACACCGGCTTCTCCTACCGTCTTTTCGGAGAGCGGAGGCGCTCCTTCTATAGTCTTCACGAGTGAGGCCGGGTCCTCCCCGGCCGGTACGGATACCCAGGCCCCATCCCGGTCCACGCCTACCGCGTAGCGCGGAAGGATGAACTGGGAGATCGGGAGTTCCAGGTCGTCTTCGGAGAGGCTGGGCAGACGCTCCAGATGCCGAACCGCGTCGTAGGAGAGGTAGCCGAAGAGGCCGTAACCGGCCAGAGGACGCGTGATGTCTGGTACGGTCTCCAGCATCCTGCGCAGCCCGTCGAACGGGGAGTCTTCTTTCTCCACGACCAGATGGCGCTCGGGTTCGAAGGCGAGGACGGAGGTCTCCCATCCTTCACCGTCGAGCAAGACGAACGGGTCCTTTCCGGGGACGAGACCCAAAGCAGGGATGAGCGCCGCGAGGTCCGGGGTGCCCGGCAGCCGGTGAACCTCTCGCGGACCATCGTAACGGGTATTCTGCGAAGCGTCTTCCGTAGCTCTCACAGCGCAATAGTATCGGCCCGCAGAGGCTTCGTCACTCCGGCCTGGAAGATACAATCACGCGGACTATGGAACACACGATAGACAGTTCGACGGCGAGACGCATTTTAGAGGAGCGGGCGTCGGCTGCGGGCTTCGACCTCGTGGGTGTCAGTCCGGCGGAGCCGCTCTCGGAGGGCGGCGAGCGATTGCGGCAATGGCAGGACGCCGGTATGTCCGCCGACATGGGCTACATGCAGCGCCCGGTGGAACTACTCTCCAACCCAAAGAAGCTCCAGAAAAGCGCCAAGAGCGTGGTCTCTTTGGGCGTCTCGTATTATCCTGGCGACCATCCCGAGAACCCCGGCGGCGGGCGGGTCGCCCGGTACGCCTGGGGCCGCGACTACCACGAGGTCATAAAAGAGCGGCTGTTCCGGCTGCGGGAAGATTTGGAAGAAGAGTTGGGGGTGAAGATCAAAGCGCGTGCCTTCACCGACGCCGTGCCCCTCCTGGAACGCTCGGCGGCCCAGCACGCGGGGCTCGGCTTCTTCGGAAGGAACTCATGCATTATCAACGGGGAGATCGGCTCGTACTTCTTTATTGCGGACCTCATAGTGGACCTGGAGTTACCGCCCGACGAGCACGGCACCGGGACTTGCGGACAATGTACCCGCTGCATGGACCGATGCCCGACCGGGGCGATAAAAGCACCCGGCGTGGTGGACGCCCGGCTGTGCATCTCCTACCTGACCATCGAGAACCGGGGCACAATTCCGCGTGAGCTGCGTCCTCTGGTCGGTGACTGGGCCTTCGGCTGCGATATCTGCCAGGAAGTCTGCCCATACAACAAGACCAAAGCCACGAAGAGCCGCTGGCCGGAGTTCAGCGCGGAGGCCGGGACCGGACCGTACCTGGACTTCACGGAGGTGCTGGAGATCCGATCCGAAGAGGAGTTCGACGAGCAATTCGCCGGGACACCGCTCACCCGTCCGGGACGCGCCGGACTCCTCCGCAACTGCTGTGTGGCCGCCGGAAACCTTGGGCTGGAGAGAGCTGTACCGGCGCTCGTCCGGTGCCTGAAAGAAGACAGCGCGCCGCTCGTGCGGGGCCATGCGGCGTGGGCGCTCGGGGAGATCGGGGGCGCGGTGGCGCGGTCGGAGCTGCGTGAGGCGTCAGAGAAAGAGACCGAACAATGGGTTCTGGAAGAGATAGAACTGGCGCGTAAAGAAGCGGACCGGAACGCTCCGGTGGGTTAGAATAGTAAGACTATGGCGAATCAGATCAACTATTACGATGTACTCGGCGTATCCCGGAACGCCTCCCCAAGTGAGATCAAGGATGCGTACCGCAGGCTCGCAAAAGAACGTCACCCAGACCAGCCGGGTGGCAGTGCGGACAAGTTCTCTCTGCTGCAGGAAGCCAACACCGTGCTTTCGGAGCCAAACCGCCGCCGCCAGCACGACGAGGCTCTGGACCTCGCCCACGCCGCGGACCAACTCGCCGGCCTGGAGTTCGACTTTGGCTCGGTCGAAGATGAACTCTCCACCCGTCGCCAGAAGCGCGAGTCGAGCGGTCCCGGCCTCGGCGAGCGTCTCCGAAACCGCTTCGGCAGGAAAGAAGAGCCCTCCGGCGGGGGCGGCAACGGGAGGAACTCCGGCGGGAGTACAGGGCGGAGTTCCGGCAGGACTCGCGGACGCTACCGGGTGGAGTCCGAGGCCCGTTGGTACGAGCCCCACGACTTCGACCCCGAGCCAATAACCTGGAAGACCGGCGCGATCTCCTTCGGCGCCGCGTTCCTGGCCTTTATCGTGGCCGGACAACTCGGGCTCTGGGCTGCCAACCCGGCAACGGCCGGTTTTATGGCGTGGACCGCCACGGTCTCACCCCTCATGCCTATTCTCTACACGCTGGTGGGTCTCGCCGGGGCTTACTTCGCTTTCCGGTCCGCCGGGTATTTCGCCGTGGCGCTGGTCTTTATAGCGGCACTCGTAGTCGGGGGGCAGGGTGGGCCGGAGGGTCTGGTCCAATTCGGCACGCTCGGCATCCTGCTATTGCTCGTGGCGATCTACCTGGGCAACCGCCGGGATCAAGCCGCCCGCCGCTAAACCTCACCGAACTCTCTAGCAAGGAGCTTCCATGACTTCTCCCTCATCTCACGACGGGATAAAGAGCTTTATCTCATCCTTCGAAGAACGAGTCGCACCCGTTGAGAAAGCGGTGAGCGAGGCCTGGTGGAACCTGGCGACCACCGGCACCGAAGAGGCCCAGAAAGAGCTGGTCCGGGCCGGCACGGAGTACAACAAACTCTTCGCCGACCGCCAAGAATACGAGCTTGTAGAAGGCTGGTACGCGGACCGGGCGTCCATCGAAAACTCTCTGCTCCGGCGTCAGGTCGAGGTGCTCTACAAGACCTACGCCTCCCGGCAGGGAGATCCCGAAGTGCTGGAGCGCATAGAAGAGCTCGAAGCGCAGGCCAACGCCACCTACAGCAACCACCGGGGAACGGTCGGAGGCAAAGAAGTCGGGGAGAACGAGGTGCGGGAGATACTCCGTGCCTCGGAGAATGAAGACCTGCGCCGGGAGGCTTGGGAGGGATCCAAGACGGTCGGAAACGTCGTGGAGGAGACTGTCCGGGAGCTGGCCCGCCTGCGAAACCAACTGGCCCACGATGCAGGATACGAAGACCACTACCACCGCTCGCTGGACCTCCAGGAGATAGACGCCGGGGAGCTCGCCCGGATCATGGGCGACCTCGAATCCGCCACCGACTCCCCGTTCCGTGCCCTGAAACAGGACCTCGACGAGAGACTAAAAGAGAAATTCGGCGTCGAGACCGTGATGCCCTGGCACCTCTCCGACCCGTTCTTTCAGGAAGCCCCGGAGGACGGAGACCTGGACATGGACCGCTACTTCGAGGAGAAGGACCTCGAAGAGCTAACCCGCGAGACCTACGACGCCCTTGGGCTCGACGTGCGGGGCGTGCTGGCGAAGAGCGACCTCTACGAGCGGGACGGCAAGGATCAGCACGCTTTCTGCCTCTCGGTAGGGAGGGAGTATCCCTACGACGTACGGGTGCTCGCCAACGTCCGGCCCGACGCCTACTGGGCGGACACCATGCTCCACGAGTTCGGCCACGCCGTCTACGATAGGTACATAAACCCGAAACTCCCTTACCTGCTGAGGTCGGTCGCCCACATCAACGCCACAGAGGCCATCGCGCTGATGATGGGCTCCCTGGCCGGAGAACCCGGTTGGATCTCTGCTTTCGCGGAGGTACCGGAGGAGGAGATAGAAGCGGAGAAACTCGCTGCCCGCCACCGGGCCGAACGGCTCATCTTCGTCCGCTGGGCGCTCGTCATGTTCCACTTCGAACAAGCCCTCTACGCTGACCCGGGCCGGGAAGACCTCAACACCGTCTGGTGGGATCTCGTCGAACGATTCCAGCTAGTCGAGCGCCCGCCCGGAAGGGACGAGCCAGACTGGGCCGCCAAGATACACGTGGCGGCCGCCCCCGTCTACTACCACAATTACGTGCTAGGACACCTGATCTCCGCCCAGCTCCGCAACTACCTGGAGAGCTACATAACCCGAGGCCCCTTCTACCGTAACGAAGCGGCCGGACGCTATATGCTGGAGTCGTTCTTCGGCCCCGGAGCCCGCGAGGACTGGCAGGATACCGTTCTCCGTGCCACCGGTGCCCCTCTTAACACGGATCACTTCGTCAAATCGCTTCAGTAAGGGTAGTGTTTGCAGGATCCGTTTTCACTCGGCCAGTTACCTATATTGAGGATGGCGTTTTCTTCGGGAGCTTTCTTGCGGGCTGGCAGGCGAGGCAGAAAAGGGGGGTGATCTCAGAGCAGAAGATGTTTCCTGTGCCACTCCAGAGAATCGCGGTCAGGTCGGTACGATTCTTGAGAGGGTACGAAGATCGTCCGTCCTTCGAGGTTCATAAGGTAGCCGGAGAGGTTGCCGGCCACGTTCAACTGCTTCGAGGTCACGACTTCGTAGTCTCGGGAGACACTCAGCAAACGTTCGTCGAAAGTCCAGTGACACGTGCGACAGAGGGAGAGACCGTTTACGGGTCGATCGTCTCGGGTCTCGCTCCAGGGAATAATATGCGCTGCTTCCACAAGGGTATGACCATCCAGGGTGCGGACACGGATACCGCACAGGGCGCAGCGGTGGTCGTAGGCTTTAACGACTGCGCGGCGGAAGCCCTGATCCCGGACCGGCAGGTACTCTTCTTCCAGCGGCAGCGCTTCTCTCACCTCGGGATCTTCCGGGTTCTTGAGCAACTCTTCGCTGTATATAAACGCTTCTTGATTTACGAAACCTTGCTGCAGAAGACTCTCTCTGGCTTCGTTCGAGAAGTACCTCTCGCCTACGAGAACGGACCGCAGGAGTCTGCGATTCTCCTGTATTTGAAGGTGCTGGTATAGAGCTTCGTCGAGCCGGACGCCGAACGTCCGCTCTTGTAGCTGCGCTATGGATCTCTCGGGCCTGCCAAGGAGCGACTCGCCTTCATTGCGTCGGACTATATGCCAAAAGCCGTCGCTCTCCATACGAACAAACGGCATAGCGAGGGTACTCGGTTTCATGAATGGAAGAACTCTCACCCAATACTTGTCGAAAAGGTCCAGGAGATCCTCGGTGATTTCGATCAGGTTGGAGTTGATCTCATCGAGCTCGAAGAGATCCAACACCGAGAGCAGCAGTAGAGGTTTCTGTGGAGCACGGTTTCTTGTACGGTCGGGCCACCTGCTAACGCTCTTATCGGTATTCAAGCTGGCAAACAGCTTTGCGTACTCTGTTATTTCCCGGTCATTCACGGTGACTGCATACTACCCTTCTCGGCCTGCGCTCTTCACACATTATCCCCACGCGCCCAGAATCTCCTCGGGACCTAGCTTCACGTCAAGGTCCGTGACGTCGAAGCCTGTGCGGGATACTCCGACGGTCAGGGTCGAATCGTTTGCTCCGGGACCCCTGGGCCTCTGGGCTACGAGGTGGCCGAGGTCGCGGCTGTCGAAGGCTGCCTGTTCTCTTTCTCTCCACTTGACGGAGCCCACAAAGTCTATTCTCTCGGGTCGCGCCTCTTTGCCGGCTCCGACGAGATCCACTTCGACATCGTTGGTCCTGGTCCAGTAGCCGCCCACGTAGCGCGCCGCGCCGTAGCGCTCGTCGGGGAGCAGGCGCTCTTAATCTGCAAGGTCCAACAACGAGGATGTCTCTCTGTAGCTTCCAGGCTCCGGCAAGCGCGTTCAGAGGGATGCCCTTCAGGGCTCGTAGCAGTACGAAGCGCCTTCATAATAAAAGGACATCGGACCTTTTTCGGCGGCTCCGATTTCGCGGGCGTTATCTGTCCCTACGAATCGGTAGTGCCAGGGCTCGTAGTTGACGCCGGTCTCCGTTTCTTTACCCTCTTTGTAAGATAGGATGAATCCGTATTGGACGGCGTGCTTTGTCAACCATATGCCCGCGCTCGTTTGCGCGAAGGTGGAAACGAGCTCGTAGCCTGCCTCGGAACTCGAAAAGTCTACCGCTGTTCCGAGCTGGTGTTCGCTCTGCCCCGGAGGCACGCTCAGTTTGCCGGCGTCTTCTCCGTAGGCGTTTTTGAACCAGGCGAAAGTCCCCTTCTGCTCCCAATACGAACGGTAGCCGGAAGCTGCCAGCACTTCCACCCCATCTGCTGCAGCGGCCGAGATCAAACGCCCCAATTGCACGGCTGCCTCCTGGCGCAGCACGTCTTCGGCTCCCCTGGCCGGTATCCCGTAGGCGCTCAAGTAGACGAGGTCCGGTGGCACGTAGTCCGGCGTTAGAATGTGGTCCGGCCCCACTCTTAGCAGCAGGTTCTCGCAGCCCACACTCCGGGCGATTTCTTGACCGGAATCTTCCGTTACGGCACCTTTCGTTGCGGAGCGGTCGGCTATCCTCTCTGGCACGGTGATCTTCGCCGACTCGACAGAAGGTCGCGTTACGATATCCACCTTACCGTCGTCCTTTATCGCCGCAAAATCCAGGCCGTACGTCAAGACCGAAAGGCTGATCAGAGCGACAAAGGCTACTGTCAAGGGCAGCATGCGGGGATGCTTCCCGGAGAAGAATTTTAGTTTGCGGAACATAGCATCAAACTTACCGTAGTATGCGGGCGGTGTCCATATTAACTCAAGTGTTTATCAAGCTAAACGCCCATAGTACAGTGCAGCCTCTGGTCCGAAGAACGCCGGAGAAAGCACGGCCTCCGGATCAGCCTTAGCTTCCGTATACCGGGATCTCGACGCCCTCGAAAGAGCCGTCACGGGCGCTCTGGGCGCCGACTTTCAGGGTTCCTTCTCCGCTAAATGGCGGTACGTCCAGCGTAGTCTCGAAGTATCCCCAGGTCGAGGTCCAGTCGTTGCTCAAAACGGTTTCCTGAACCAGGGTCTCCCCCTGGGCGTCGGTCAGGATCACCGTGTTCATGGCTTCGGGATTACGGGAGTAGCCACTCACCGTGAGCGAATCGCCGACCCGTGCCCCGCTCCGCGGTTGTTCGAGGACGGTGTTGGCGGTCTCCGCCGGGAGAGGGAGATCCAGGTTCGCGCTCGATGGCTTGAAATCCACCACGAGGCGACCGGGATTCGAGAGCTCTATGACCCGGTAGGTAAACGCCGACTCGGCGAAGATATCCACGAACATGCCGCCCTGTGGCGCGCGCACTACGTGAAAATCTTTGAGCAGCGGGCCGCCGAACGTGCCATCGGAGACGCTGGTCGTGCTGATCGAAGGTAAGGTAACCCGCAGGATGCCGTCACCCGTCGGGCTGCTGAGCGTCCACTCCGGCACCGACCAGGCAGGCTCTTCACCGGTGCCGAGGTCCAACACGACCCTCTCGTAACCTTCGTGTATCCCGTAACGGATCCCGAAGACACTGTCCGCCCCGTAACCGGCGCCCCCGCTCGCCTGCGGGCTGGCGATGAACGGCTCTTCCACGGAAGCCTCCAGCCTAGCCTCGGCGGCCGGGGCCGGAGACTCTACTGGCGCTTCGGCGCCGGCGGAAGCCTCCGCCTGTCCGGCGGTCGAGGCTACGCCGACCGTGGCCTCTCGTTCCGCCGGGCCGCCGGAGGTGGTCGCGAAAACCGCCGGCTCTCGGGTGCTCTCGCGGGCCACCGTTTCATCAGGCACCTGGGCCGCGCGCTCTATCGGCTCCGGATCTCTGCAGCCGGACGCGAGCGCCATCGCCGAGAGGACGAGAATCGTTATCAGGGCACGGCGTCTCACCGTGTACCGGGTCTCCGGGGCAGGAACATGGCCGCAATTATAGGAGAGAATCCTTGCGCCTGGTTTAAAGATATATTGCAACTACGTTACAATGTTCACTGTTTATGCCCGTGTCCGGCGGTTTAGTCGGCCTGCGGCTCGTATCGAGAGGCCGAACTTTGCCGGAGAAAGCGACTCGCAAGAACTCGATGTTGCGGCCCACAGTGCATCTGATGGCCCTGGCGGTGTACGCGCTTCTGGCGGCCATCTTTACCTATCCACTGGTCTTCAACATGGACCGGGTCAACGGGGCGGGAGACCCGGCGGTCATGGTGTGGAGTATGGCCTGGATCTCCCACGCCCTCTTTACGGAGCCCGCTACCCTCTACGGGGCCAACTTCTTCTACCCGACCCCGGATGCCCTTGCCTACACCGATCTCTTGCTGCCGAGCGCCCTGCTGACCTCTCCCCTCTACTTCGTAACCAACAACCCGCTCTTGGGCTTCAACCTCGTACTACTGCTGACCTACGTACTCTCCGGCTACGCGACGTTCCTGCTCGTCCGTCGTTTGCTGGCGGGCCGAGACTACGCCGTCCCGGCGGCCCTGTTCGCCGGGGCTATCTACACGCTCTCACCCTACAGATATGGACACATCACCCAGCTAAACTCCATGACGACATACTTCCTGCCCCTGATCCTGCTGTTCATGCACCGATATCTGGAGGACGGCCGACGCCCGCTAGACCTCTTTCTCGTAGGACTCTTTTTCTGCCTTAACGCCCTCTCCGGCCTCTACTATGGGGTCTTCGCGGTCCTTATGATGACGGCTTTCTACGCTATCTGGCTTCTCCTGAACCGCGAGCCGCCACAACTAAAAGACTTCCTCTACGGTGCGCCGGTCTTCGCCGCATTCGGGGGCATTCTCCTGATATTGCTCTACCCGTACATAGCCCTGTCCGGGGCGGAAGACCACGGCCGCGACATCGGTACCGTTATAGGAGGCTCTTTGATCCCACGGGCCTTGCTGACCTCGGTTCCGGAGAGCTGGCTTCTGGGCTGGACCCCCGAAGCTTTCGGCGTTACCCACGAGAACGGCAAGCCGGTCTACGAACTCACCCTCTATCCGGGTCTCGCCGCTACCTTTCTTGCGATCTACGGCCTCGTGCGCCGCCGGGCATCGAAGCCTCCGCTGCTCTACGCCCTGCTAGGTTTGACCATCTTCATTCTCTCACTCGGGCCGCTCATCACGGTCGGCGGCGTGAAAGTCCCGCTCCCCTACTACCTGCTCTACGAGTTCGTCCCCGGATTCGGCAACCTGCGCGTGCCGGCCCGGATGTGGGCCATCGTCATGCTCTGCATCGCCGTCCTCGCAGGATTCGGCATTAGAACTTTGATGGAGAAACTTGGTGGTAAAAAGGCGACGCTGGCCCTCGCTGTGTTCTCGCTGGTAGCGGCGCTGGAGTTCCTCCCCACGCTCCCGATAGACCGCTACATAGACCGCGGCCCGCCGGAACTCTCACCAGCCTACTCCTACCTGGTCGATACCGCCTCCGAAGAGACCGTGGTCGCCGAGGTTCCGTTCGCCAGCCGCCAGGACGCCTTCCGGGAGACGCCGAGGATGTACCGCTCCACCTACGGCTGGTGGAACCTGGTAAACGGCTACGCGAGCTACTTCCCCGAAGACTATTTCGAGACCCGCGACGCCCTGAACGCCCTGCCAAACCCCGAGAGCCTGGCAAAACTTCGAGAATTGAACGTAGACTACGTAATAGTCCACCCCGAAGAGTACGAGGAAGATGGCCTGGGCGGCGAAGAAATCCTGCGCGCCGCCGGAAAAGAACCGTCGCTCACTCGGGTCAGCGGAGACGGAGAAGCCGTACTCTTTCGCGTCTCCGGCTCCGGAAACTAGGTAGCCGGGTAGAGCATCGTGCCGCATTATTCTGAACGACTATCTGCTGTAACCTACCTTGCTTACTGATTTTTCGGGTTTCAAGATCACCTTTATTGCAAGAGTGAGCAACTTTGTTACAATGCTGGTTATCATTGTATACATTAACGATAAGGAGCGCGAAGCGACGTGCGAGCTACGCTACAACCAGGTTTAACTAACAGGCTTACAAAGTACCTCCGTGTCACCCAGCAGTTGATCGAGGAGAGTCGGGACGCGGTTTCGAGCAAGGAATTAGGCGACTATACGGGCATAAACCCCGTACAGGTGCGGCGAGACCTGAACGCCATAGGGTTCTCGGGCACCCGTGGTGTCGGCTACCAAGCCTACGACCTCGTCGAGGCCGTCCGGAGCATTCTCGGCCTGAAACAGACCTACAACATCGCGCTCGTCGGGGCCGGCAATCTCGGTAGCGCCATCGCCTCCAGCACCATCCTTCCAAAGCGCGGGTTCGTGATCCACGACGTCTTCGACAACGACTCGGATAAGGCCGGGCGGACCGTCGGCAACGTCGTCGTAAAACACATAGACGAACTCAAGAAGAGCGTGGCCGAGGCCGACGAGATCATCGGCATCGTCGCCACCCCGTCTTCCTCCGCCCAGAACGTGGCGGACCTGATGGTTGACGCCGGCATTCAGGTGATTCTCAACTACACCGACGTCCTGCTGCACGTACCGGCCGGCGTGGACGTCCACCGCATAGACCCGACCGCCCAACTCATGCACACCCTCTACTACCTGACTCAGGTCGGAGAAGCAGCCTCTTAAAGCGGTCAGCTAGTCAGCACTTCAGCCAGACAGCCAGCGGCCTTCGTAAATAGGGGGCCGCTTTTTCCTTTGCCGGAAACACCTACGAGGACTCCGATACGCCGATTTTTTATCGTTCGTAACTTTGAAAGAAAGAGGAAGAGCCTGGAACGTAACTTAGGGGTGATAGGTGGGGAAAGGGAAAGGAGGAGTAACGCCCCAGGCTCTTTAATTGTGTCGATTTGGTTTCGCACCAACCGACTGACAAAATATTAACGTGCTAGTTACACTTTGTAAAGGGCTTGGAACGCGAAATCTAGAAACTTTCTGCAAATATCTGCAAATTGCACATATCTATGTAGCCATGCACACAAATACGTGTACTTGTAAGTTACCAGCCGCTCTCGTGGCTGCCTATGTCAAGGCCGGGGTGAATGTATCACGTAAACTACCCGCCCCTGCACGAGCACTGTATCGGGAGGGAGTTTTATGTCCTCGTAGCCATCGTTTTCGGATTTGAGTATCACCAGATCCCCATCGCGGTACAGGCGTTTGACCATTACCTCTTCCCCGCCTTCGACTAGGGCGACGACGATCGTACCGTCGGGCGGCGAGTCATCCTCCTCGACCACCAGCAGATCACCCTCTTCTATACCGGCTCGGGCCATGCTCTGGCCTACCACACGCAGCAGGTAGCGTCCCTTGCCCGAACGTGAGCCGAAGAGCTCCGTAACCAGGGAATAAGCCTCACCCTCCAGGACGGCTTCGAGACCACGACCGGCGGCGATCCTACCCAGGAGCCGCACCTCATCGGCCGTGGCGGCCTCCCAGCCCCTCTCGGTGAGACGAACCCCGCGGGCGCGCCCACCTTCACGCTCCACGCATCCGGCCTCTTCGAGATTCTGCAGATGCACGTAGGCGCTCCGGGAGCTCTTGAAACCGACGGCGGCGGAGATCTCCCGCAGACTCGGAGCCCCTTCTCCCCCGGATTCCCGGCGGGCCAGGAACCTTAGTATCTCTACCCCGCGATTCTCCGCTCTCCGCGCCATTCGTATAACTCCAAAAGACATCGCCTGAAACTCCGACACATTCTAGCGATCTCTGCACGCAAAGTAAACATTTGCTTACTTTGCTCCTGTTGGTGTAGACTGAAAAGGAGAACAAGAATAAGAGGAGCGTCCCCACCCAGGGGTCTCTCGGAAGACCGGCCCGCACGGCTACCAACCAGGAGCGGTCTTCCGGGAGGATTCGAGGATGAAGACGCTTTCCCTCGTGCCAATTATACCGCACGGGGGAGATGCTCCCATCCCGCAGCCGCGCTCCTTGCGACGGAAGGGAGTTCGCTTTGCGGACACGTTTGAGGGGTGGGTGTTCATCTGTTCCAGAAGGTTCGGCGGTTCGTACGCGGCCGAGGCTCGTGCGAGGAGCGATAGGGTGATCCCGGCGCGGGAAGAACCCCAGAACGGCATACGGGAAGCGTCGAGGGGTGTAGAGAACCTTGCCCCGGACCTCCAGGTACGTTTCTTCGGTAGCTTCGAGGCGCATCGCAGGGGCGATTCGCTGGAGCTGGGTCACAACAGCAAGGCGATAGCCATCTTCAAGTGCCTCCTCGCAAGGAGAGGGCGGCGGATCTCGCAGGACATGTTGATGGATTGGTTGTGGCCGAAGTCCAGCCCTAAGAAGGCCCGATGGTCACTGAACTCGGCCATCTACGCCCTGCGCCGGTCCCTGGATGAAGCCGTATCGGGCGCCACCACTTCGGACTCTGTGATCCTGGAGCGAGGTCAGTATCGTCTGTCAAAGACGCTAAGCGTGTCGTCCGACGTGGAGGAGTTCGATGCCCGATACGAACGGGGGCGTTTCCTGGAACGCGCGAAAAAGGAAGCGGATGCGGCCTCGGAGTACGAGAAGGCCGTGACGCTATACAGGGGCGACTACCTCGCCGAGGACCTCTACGAAGACTGGACCATGATCGAACGCGAGCGACTGACCGGCGCCTATGTGGACATCCTGAACCGGCTCGCCACCTACCACGCGCGGTCCGGGAACTTCCAGAAAAGCATCGCCAGCCGCTATCTACTCCTCGAAAAAGACCCTTACCACGAAGAGAGTTACAGGTCTCTGATGCGATGCTACTCGCGGCTCGGCCTCCGGGGAAGGGCGCTACGCCAGTACGAAATGTGCGAGCGACGCCTGAATCACCTGTACAGCATCTCGCCCGCGCCAGAGACCCGGACTCTCCACGAAAAGCTCCTGGCGGGAGAGGAGGTCTGAGCTACCGCCGCCAGCCGTTCAGCGCGGATTTTACGAAGACTCCTCTTGCAAGAACTTCTCGTACTCATCAGCGGAGAGCAGATCCGCCTCTCCCGAGACGCGGAGCTTGAGGATCCAACCATCGCCGTAAGGCGCTTCGTTTATCTTCTCGGGGCTGTCTTCGAGGGTAGAGTTGACCTCTACCACCTCGCCTTCGACCGGCGCGTTGAGATCTGATACGGCTTTAACGGATTCTACAGTGCCGAATGCCTCACCAGCCTCGAAGCTGCTACCCGTCTCCGGGAGCTCGACGAAGACCACGTCGCCAAGTTCGTCCTGGGCATGCTCGGTGATACCGACGGTCGCCACGTCGTCTTCCATGCGGACCCACTCGTGGCTCTTGGTGTATTTCAGTTCCTCCGGTACGCTCACTAACTCCCCTCCCTAACTCTCACGCTTGTAGAACGGCAGAGAGACGGTCCGAGCCTCGACGGACCGGCCCCGTATCTCGACCTCGAACGTATCTTCCACCCCCGGCGCGACGAGCGCAAGTCCTATAGCCTTGTTTAGCGTCGGAGATTGGGTCCCACTCGTGACCTCTCCCACTTCTTCTCCATCCGCCATAACTGGATAACCGTGCCGGGCGATACCACGACCCTCCACCTCGAACCCGACCAACTTCTTGCGCAGCCCCTCCTCTCTCTCGGCGCGCAACGCCTCCTGACCGATGAACTCCTCGTCTTTATCCAGGTGGACGGCGAAGCTAATGCCGGCTTCGAGCGGGGTGGTCTCCGGGTCGAGCTCGTTGCCATAGAGGCACATCCCGGCCTCCAGGCGCAGCGTGTCCCGCGCCCCCAGCCCGGCCGGAGTGGCGCCGGCCTCGATCAGCATCCGCCAAGCCTCTGGAGCATCGTCCGATTTCAGGTAGAGCTCGAAGCCGTCCTCGCCGGTGTAGCCGGTGCGGGAGATGATCGCCGGGGCGCCGGCCTCTCCTTCAACGAAGCGGAATGGCTTTATCGCTGAAAGGTCTTCATCCGTGAACTGCCGCAAGATGCTTTCGGCCTCCGGCCCCTGGAGCGCCAGGAGAGCCCAGGCGTCAGATTCGTCGGCGACCTCTACGTCCAGGTCTTCTATATTCCGCTGGAAGTGTTCGAGGTCTTTCTCCCGGTTGGAGGCATTGATGACGATCAGGAAGTCTTCCGGGCGTTTGTAGACGATCACGTCGTCCACCGTCCCCCCATCCTCGTAGCAGACCGCACAGTAGCCGGCCTGCCCTGCTTCGAGCCGCGAGACGTCGCGGGTGACGAGCCGCTGAACGGCCTTCTCCGACTCCGGGCCACGAAAGACGGCCTCGCCCATGTGCGACACGTCGAAGAGGCCGGCGCGGGTGCGGACGGCTTCGTGCTCGGCTTTTATTCCCTCGTACTGGACGGGCATCTCGTAGCCGGCAAAATCCACCAGCTTCGCGCCCAGAGCCTTGTGCTCCTCGTAGAGCGGGGTGCGGAGCAGTCTTTCGGAGGCCATCGCTACCACCTCGCCTTCAGTTGCCGGGCGGCGCGGGCTTCGTCGAGGCGCTTGGTCGGCGCGTCTTGCGGGGCGGCTTCGAGTTCTTCGGAGGCGGTCTCGGCAAGCTCCAGCATCGCTCCGATGAAGTCGTCGAGGGTCTCCTTTGACTCCGACTCGGTCGGTTCTATGAGCATGGCGTCCTTGACGACGAGTGGGAAGTAGATCGTGGGCGGGTGGTAGCCGTGGTCTATGAGACCCTTTGCGATGTCCAACGCCTTCTTGCCCTTCGGCGGCTGGACTACGACCTCGTGCTTACAGAGCTCGTCGTAGGGGATGCGATAGGTTCCCCGAAGCCGGGCGCGGATGTAGTTTGCGTTCAGAACAGCCATGTCGGTTACGTCCCGAAGCTCCGGGCCGTGCATCTTGATATAGTTCCACGCCTTCAGGAGCACCCCGAAGTTGCCGTGGAAGGTCGAGACGCGACCGATGCTCTTCTCCGGCCGGACGAGCGTGTAGGTGTCGTTGTCTTTCTCCACGACCGGGTCGGGACGGAACGGGGCGAGTGCATCGGAGCAGGCGATAGCGCCGGAGCCCGGTCCGCCGCCGCCGTGGGGGGTCGAGAAGGTCTTGTGCAAGTTGTAGTGCATGATGTCCACGCCGGCGTCGGCGGGACGCATCCGGCCCAGGTTGGCGTTCATGTTCGCGCCGTCCATGTATAGGAAAGCCCCTGCCTCGTGCAGGACCTCGGCGATCTCGGCGATGTTCCGCTCGTAGACGCCACAGGTGTTTGGGTTGGTGATCATGAGCGCCGCCGTAGTCTCATCCACCAGCTCCCGCAACTCATCCACCTGGACGCAACCGTGTTCATCGAGTCCGACCTCCACGGCTTTGAACCCGGCCATCGTGGCGGTCGCCGGGTTGGTTCCGTGGGCTGTCGAAGGTACGATGACGGTGGTTCTTCCTTCATCCCCGGCGTCCTCGAAATACTTGCGGACCATCAGGATGCTCGTAAGCTCGCCCTGGGCTCCGGCCATCGGCTGCAACGAGACCGCCGGGAAACCGGAGACCTCTTCCAAAAACCCTTGAAGCTCGTGCATTACCTGCAACGCGCCCTGGGCCTGGGACTCGGGCTGGAGCGGGTGGAGCCCGGCGAAGCCCGGCACCGCTGCGGCGGCTTCGTTGGCGCGGGGGTTGTGCTTCATCGTGCAGGAGCCGAGCGGGTAGAAGTTGGTGTCTATGCCCCAGTTCTTGCGGGAGAGGTTGGTGTAGTGACGGATCACGGTCGGCTCGTCTACCTCGGGCAGGTTCGGCTGCTCTTTGCGGAGCGCCTTTTTGGGGAGCACGTCCTCCAGCTTTGTCTTCTCCACGTCGAGTTTGGGAAGCGTGTAGCCCCGGCGGCCCTCACGGCCTTTCGTCCGGATCAGATTATCCAACATTCGCCACCACCTCCACAAAAGCGTCGAGTTCTTCTCTTGTCCTCTTCTCGGTCACCGCCACGAGCATCGCCCCGTCTCCCAGGTCCAGCCCGCCCACGATGCCGCTCTCCAAAAGCGCCTCGCTCGCCGCAGCCACGTCCGGCAACTCGACCGTGAACTCCCATAGGAACGGTGCATCGGGATACCGAAGCTCGAAACCCGAATCCTTGAGCCTATCCGCCAAATAGTGGGCCTTCGATACAGAGAGTTCAGCGACCTCGCGCAGTCCTTCCGGCCCCATGAGGGCGGTGTAGACGGTGGCGGCGAGAGCCGTCAGCGCCTGGTTGGTACAGATATTTGAGTTTGCCCTCGCGCGCCGGATGTCCTGTTCGCGGGCGCGCAGGGTGAGGACGTAGGCGAGGCGTCCGTCCTCATCAACCGTCTCCCCTGAGATGCGGCCCGGAAGCTGGCGCACGTTCTTCTCGTGGGTAGCCATGTATCCGGCGTAGGGACCGCCGAAGAGCAGCGGCATGCCGAGCGGCTGGGTCTCGCCCACCGCTATGTCCGCCCCGAGGTTGCCGGGGGCTTCGAGGACGGAGAGTGAGATCGGGTCGCAGACCGCTACACAGAGAGCCCCGACCTCGTGCGCCGCCTCCGAGGCGGCCTCGATGTCCTCGACGACGCCGAAGTAATTCGGGCTCTGGACGAAAACGCCGGAGATGTCCTCCGGCAAGTCGGAGTAGTCTGTGGTCCCGTCGAATGGCAACTCTACGAGCTCGACGCCGTAGGTCTCTATGACCTCGCGGTAGCGAGAGTTTAGTCCTTTAGAGACCGCGACTTTCGGGTCTCGCTTGGTGAGGCGGGCGGTCATGAGGGCGGCTTCGGCGACGGCGTTCGCGCCCTCGTAGACCGAGGCGTTCGAGACTTCGAGGCCGGTTAGCTCGGAGATCGAAGACTGAAACTCGAAGATGGCCTGGAGGTGTCCCTGGCTGATCTCCGGCTGGTATGGCGTGTAGGAAGTGAGGAACTCTCCGCGTGAGATCACGGAGCCTACCGCCGACGGTACGATCCTGTCGTAAGCCCCGGCCCCGAGGAAGATCGGGAGCCCCGTAACGTTCTTCTCGGCAAGTTTCGTTACGTCTTTGAGGGCCTCATATTCGGAGAGTACTGGAGGGAGGTCGAGATCCTCCTCGAACTTCGGTGAAACATCAGCGAAGAGATCGTCCAGCGTTTCGACCCCGATGGCATCCAACATCTCTCGGATGTCATCCTCGGTGTGCGGTGTAAATCGCGCCACGCGGCTATACCCCCTTGTGTCGGGTGAGCGTCCTATTTTCGCCCTGTCCCAGACCTGAGAGTGTTACCCCATCGGCGCCGGCAACCAGTTTAAGGAGCCGGACTCTCCAGGAAGCCCTCCGGCCACGGTCCTTTTGCCTGAGAGATTCAGCCCGCGGCTAACGCCTCGAACCTTTCACCTTCGGCGGCCGCATCTTCTCAGCGGCCCTCTCCCGTAGCCCTCGTAGGGCACGTTATAAGGTTAGCATAGGACGAGTCCGAAGTCTCGAATCTCGCGACCGTCAGGGTGGTTTGAGTCATGTCTAGAAGGGTAAGGATAGTAATAACAGGCCCACGAAGAAGGAGCAGAGCATATGGCCGGAATAGAGAAAGCGGTAAAGAAGGCCGTGAAGGGCAAGGGCACTGGTAAAGGAGGCGGCAAAAAGAAGGGCGGCGGCAGCGGCGTCGGAAAGGCCAAGAGCACGGCAAAGAAGCTCTTGAAGTAGGCGCATCCGCGCGTCACGGTTCTCTGTAGAGAGAAAAGGGGCGGGATCTTTTATGGTTTTCGTCCCTTTTTCGTGCCCGTAGAACCGGCTCAGGTGAAAGTCTCCGCGCTAACCTGAACACTGTCTCCAGGGGCGAAGTGTTCAGAGATGTACTTCTCGCCCTCGTCGCAGAAGAGGGTTACTATGGTCTTCAGTTGCGGGTTGGCGACCTGGATCTTCCGGGCGGCGATGAGGTTCGCGCCGCTCGACGGTCCGACGAATAGTCCGTAGTCTCGGGCCATCCGGCGCATCTCCTCGACGGCTTCTTTCGACTCCACGGTGAGCGCTTCGTCCACCAGCTTTCCGTGCCGAGAGAAGATACCGGGCACGAAGCCGTCGGAGATACCTTCGATCAGGTGCTCCCCTACCTCCCCGCACAGGATAGTGGAGGATTCAGAGGGCTCCATTGCGAACAGCTTTACTTCTGGATTTACCGACCGGAAAGCCTGACCGACCCCGATCAGGGTTCCACCTGTGCCCACACCCATCACCAGCGCATCGGGCACCCTGTCATCTGGGAGCTGCGCCAGTATCTCCGGCCCCAGCCAGGTGCGGTTCTCCTCCACGTTCCACTCGTTCTCGAACTGGGCCGGGCAGAAGTAGCCAGGCTCCTGTCCCAACTCATGGGCTTTCTCCAGCGCTTCGTTTACGTGGAAGTGCCCGACTTCTAAAACCTCCGCACCGAAGGCGCGGCTTATGGCTACCCGCTCTCCGCTCATCCCCTCCGGCATCACGACGAGCATCCGGTAGCCTTTTACGGCCGCGACCATAGAGAGGGCGTTACCGGTGTTGCCGGACGTAGCTTCGACTATGGTGTCGCCCTTTTTGAGAAGCCCTTCGTCCTCGGCGCGTTCGATCATGTATTTGGCGATGCGGGCTTTTACGGAGCCGGAGGGGTTGAGGTACTCCAGCTTGCAGTAAATACCTTCGAGCTCCAGGAGCGGCGTATCTCCTATGGCGTCGAGGACACTGTTGGACAATCCTTGGATCATACGTGTGCTCCTCCTACTCAGGCGTAACGTACGCCCCGGAGAGGCCCCCGTCAACCAGGAAGTTGGAGGCCGTTATGTACGATGACTCGTCGGAGGCGAGGAACAGAGCGGCGTTGGCTATTTCGATGGCTTCGGCGAACCGGCCAGTAGGAAGATGTACGAGCCTGCGGGCCGCCTTGTCGGGGTCTTTGGCGAATAGCTCCTGCAAGAGCGGCGTGTTTACAGGACCGGGGCTCAGTGCGTTGACCCGGATACCCTGGCGTCCGAACTGCACCCCGAGCTCGCGGCTCATGGCGAGCACGCCGCCTTTGGATGCTGTATAGGAAACTTGGGAGGTCGCCGCCCCCATCGTGGCGACGAACGAGGCGGTGTTTATGACCGAGCCGGCGCCCCGCTCCAGCAGGTAGGGTATTCCATACTTGCAACACAAGTATACAGACTTGAGGTTCACATCCTGCACCTTCTGCCAGACGTCGAAATCCGTGTCGAGGATTGAAGCGTCGTCCGGCGGCGAGATGCCGGCGTTGTTGAAGAGTACGTCTATGCCACCGAACCGATTCGCCGCCTCTGAGTACATCTCCCGGACGCTCTCCGGGTCGGTGACGTCCACGTGAATATAGAAGCCGCCAACCTCCCCCGCTGCCTGTTTCCCTTCTTCGGTGGCGAGGTCCGCTACGCACACGCTGGCGCCCTCCTCGGCGAAACGCCGGGCGCTCTCGCGGCCGATTCCGCTAGCGGCCCCGGTAATGACCGCTACCTTTCCTTCGAGTCTTCCCGGCATCTTTAGCTCTCCTCCGTTGCCATGTAGACGCTCTTCAGTTCCGTGTAGTAATCGAGGGCGTGCGGCCCCAGCTCCCGCCCGACGCCCGACTGCTTGAAGCCCCCAAAGGGGGTCGAGACCCGGACGGAGGTATTGGAGTTTATGGAGATCACACCGGTCTCTATGCTGCGGGCGACGCGCATGGCACGGGCGCCGTTCTGCGTCCAGATGGAGCCGGAGAGGCCGTATATGGTCTCGTTGGCGAGACGTATGGCTTCCTCTTCGCCCTCGAAGGGGATCACGACGACCACGGGACCGAAGATCTCCTCTGTCGCCGCCCGATCTTCGTTCGAGACTGGGGCCAGAACCGTTGGCGGAAACCAAAAGCCCTTTCCATCCGGGGCTTCGCCCTGGATCGCCACCGGCGCGTCCTCGGGGACGTAAGCGGAGACTTTCTCACGCTGGTCGGCGGAGATGAGGGGTCCCATGTCAGTATCCTCGTCGAGCGGGTCTCCCACCCTGAAGCCCTTTACCACAGGCTCCATGAGCGAGAGGAACTCGTCGAAGGCGCTCTTTTCGACCAGTATGCGGGAGCGGGCGCAGCAGTCTTGTCCGGCGTTGTCGAAGACTCCGTCGGGGGCGGAAGCGGCGGCTTTTTCGAGGTCGGCGTCGGCGAAGACCACGTTGGCGGACTTGCCGCCAAGCTCCAGGGTGACGCGCTTTATGGTCCCGGCTACGCCGGCCATGATCTTCTTTCCAACCGCCGTCGAGCCCGTAAATGCGACCTTCGCCACGTCGGGGTGCTCGGTGAGACGATGCCCGACCTCGCTCCCCGGACCAACGACCACGTTCACGACACCCTCGGGAATACCGGCCTCCAGCGCGATCCGCCCGAACTCCAGCGCCGTCAGCGGCGTGAGCTCGGCGGGCTTGAGAACGACGGTGTTCCCGGCGGCCAGCGCCGGGGCCATCTTCCAGCTCGCGATGGTCAGCGGGAAGTTCCACGGGACGATGAGCCCGACGACGCCCAGCGGTTCCCGGAAGGTCATGTTCACGCCGCCTGAGACCGGGATGGTGTCACCGAGCAACCGCTCGGGGGCTCCGGCGTAGTAACGGAAGGTGTCCGCCACCATACCCATCTCGCCGCGGGCGCTGGCGATTGGCTTGCCGGCGTTCCGGGACTCTAGCTGGGCCAGGTTCTCCCGCTCCGATTCGAGCGCGTCGGCGAGCCGATGAAGGAGCCGGGCGCGGTCGGCGGGCTCAATGGCCCTCCACTTCGGATAGGCGGCTTTCGCGCGGGCCACCGCGACGTCGGCGTCGCTTGCGGTGGCCGGTTCCAACTCCTTCAGCACCTGTTCGGTGGCGGGGTTTATTACTTCGAGCATTGCTTAATTACCTCCGAAACTAACGCTTTTATGATGCGGCTCTTCTCGTCCTCCTCCGGGTGCCAGAGCACGCCGAGCACGAACGGGTGTGACGGGTCTTCTATAGCCTCTGCGGTTTCGTCCACTGTAGCCCGGCCCGTGACCGAGAGGCCGCTGCCGACCTCCCTTATGCCCTGATGATGGTGAGACCTAACGTCCGCCACCTCCGAACCGGCGGTGCGGGCGGCGAGCGAGCCCGGCTCCAGTCGTACCTCGTGGTCCACGAAAACGCCGGGCGTGGGACGGTGCACCTCGTGGCCCACCACGTCGGGCAGATGCTGCTCTACGCTGCCGCCGTAGGCTACATTGATGACCTGCATCCCACGGCAGATTCCAAGGGTCGGGGCTTCACGCTCGATGGCGGCGCGCACCAGAGCGAGCTCGTAAGCGTCACGCTCTTTTTGGATGGGTCCGGTCTTAGGGTGCGGTTCCTGTACGTAGAGTGCCGGGTCTATGTCACCTGCGCCACCGGTAAGGATGATGGCGTCTACGAGGTCCAGGACTTCAGAGGGGTTTTCGGTATCCTCTTCGTCCGGGATCAGCAGTACCGGACGCCCTCCTGCGCGCTGGACGGCGCGGGCGTAACTGGCCGGGCTCATGATAGCCGGTACGTCGTTCCAGGAACCGTAGCTGATGCTTTCGGTGGCCGCCGTGATGCCGACCGTCGGTCTCACAGGCGTTCGAAGTTCCTGTAGCGTTCCCAGTCGGTAACGGCTAACTCGAAAGCGTCGATCTCGACCTGCGCCATATTCGTGTAGTGATCCACGACATCATCCCCGAACGCTTCACGTGCCACGTCACTGCCGGTAAACAAGTCCCGCGACTCATACATGTTGGTGGGGAGCTGCGGCTTGTCCGCCTCGTAGGCGCTACCGTCCACTTCGTCTTCGAGATCCAACTCGTTGTCTATACCGTGGATGCCGGCGGCGATCATGGCCGCGATAGCGAGATACGGGTTGACGTCCCCGCCTGGCGAGCGGTTCTCGGCCCGCAGCGACTTCCCGTGTCCGACGACGCGCATAGAGCAGGTGCGGTTGTCCCGGCCCCAGGCCACCGCGGTCGGGGCGAAACTGCCTTTGGCATAGCGCTTGTAGGAGTTTATGTTCGGCGCGAAGAAGAGCGTCATCTCCCGCATGCAGGCGAGCTGGCCGGCCAGAAAGCGCCGGAAGACGCTGGAGAAGTCATGGCCGTCGGCGAATACAGTCTCTCCTTCACTACTCTGGAGGCTCAGGTGGATGTGGCACGAGTTGCCTTCCAACTCGTTGAACTTGGGCATAAAGCTCAAAGCGTAGCCCATCTGGCTGGCGATCTCCTTGGCCCCGTTCTTGTAGACGGAGTGTCCGTCGGCGGCCTTTAGCGCTTCGTCGAACTTGACGTTGATCTCGTGCTGGCCGTAGTTGCACTCGCCTTTGGCGTCCTCCACTTTGAGCCCGGCTCCCATCATACTGTTCCGGATGCGCCGCAGAAGGGGTTCTATTCGGGTGGTGCCGAGCAGCGAGTAGTCCACGTTGTAGTAGTTGGCGGGCTCAAGATCCCGATAGGCTTTGCGCCAGGCCTCCTCGTAGGTATCACAAAAAACTATGAACTCCAGCTCCGTACCGGCGAAGGCGGCCAACCCGCGCTCGGCGAGCCGTTCTAGCTGACGCTTGAGGATCTGTCGCGGGGACGCCACCACCGGCGATCCATCCTCCCACACGAGATCGCACGTAACGAGCGCCGTGCCTTCCAGCCAGGGAGTTACGCGCAGGGTATCCATGTCGGGCTTGAAGACGAAATCCCCGTATCCGCCGGACCAGGAGGACATCGCGTACCCCTCGACGGTCTCCATGTCCACGTCCACGGCTAGCAGATAGTTGCAGCCCTCGGCGTCTTCTTCCACCACCTCTTCGAGGAAGTGTTCGGCGGTCAGACGCTTTCCTTGAAGGCGGCCTTGCATGTCGGTCATCGCCAGGAGTACCGTGTCTATCCTCCCGGCCTTCGCCTCGGCCCGGAGGGTCTCCAGGTCGAGGCGGCCTTCGGCTTTGGCTGTATCCACTACGTCTCCTCCTTTAGCTTCCGGCCAGCTCTGCTTCGGCCTTCTCTATAGCCTCGAACTCCTCTTCCGGCGCCTGGGCTACGAGATGGTGACGGCTATAGAACCAGAAGTACGCGAGGAAGAGGACGTAGACGCCAAGGGTGATGAGCGCCGCCACCGGGTCCACGATGAACGTTGCAATGACTGCCAGTACCGCCAGCACGAGCGCCACACCGGAGGTCGCCACGCCGCCCGGCGTGCGGTAGGGCCTTTCCAGATCCGGTTCGTTGCGGCGCAGGAGAATGTGCGAAAGCATCATCAGGACATATGAGATCGTGGCGCCAAAGACGGCTATGTTTATGAGGACGGCGCCGTTACCTGTAAGCGCCATGAGGAATCCTATGACGCCGGGGACCACGAGCGCCACGTACGGTGTTCTCCGGCTACCCGTCATCGAGAGGACCCTGGGCAGATATCCCGCCCTCGACAGCGCGAAAGTCTGCCGCGAATACGCGAAAATAATGGAGAAGAAGCTTGCGATCAGGCCCGCCAGCCCCGCGATGTTTATAAACGAACTCAGGAAGTTGGAGCCTCCGTAGGCTGCCGAGACAGCTTCGACCAGCGGGTTGTCCGAATCCTGGATGACCGAGGCCCCGGAGGCGCCCGGCCCCACGATGAGGATGAGCGCGGCGAACACGAGCAGAACAGACATACCTCCGATGAGACCTTTAGGCATGGCGCGAGCCGGGTCGCGGGCTTCCTCAGCCGCGAGCGGCACGCCTTCTATGGCGAGGAAGAACCAGATCCCATATGGTAGCGCCGCCCAGATTCCTACCAGACCGAACGGCAGGAACGAGCTCGCGCCCACGGCGTTCGTCGGCTCGATGTCGAAGAGGTTGGCGGGATCGAAGAGCGGTATCATGCCGATCACGAACGCCAGGAGCGCCACCGAGGCAATTATCGTTATGCCGAACATCACCTTTAGCGCCTCCCCGACACCGTAGAGATGTATCCCGACGAATACCAGGTAGAAAAGAAGATAAACGGCGGGCCCGCCAAACCCGATCAAGGACTCCACGTATCCCCCGATAAATGTCGCGATAGCCGCCGGCGCGATGGCGTACTCTATAAGGATCGCCGTCCCGGTCGCGAAGCCGCCCAACGGCCCCATCGCCCGCCGCGCAAACCCATACCCTCCGCCGGCCGTCGGTATCGTCGAAGAGAGTTCCGCCAAGCCGAAGACCATAGCCGTATACATCGTCGCCATCAGCAGCGTGGCGATAAACAATCCGCCCCAGCCGCCCTGCGCGAGACCGAAGTTCCATCCCGCGAAGTCCCCGGAGATGACGTAAGCGACCCCGAGCCCCGCCAGAAGTACCCAACCGGCGGCGCCCCCCTGGAGCTGCCGCTTTTCGAGATAATCCTGCTCTACGTTCTCGTACTCGATCCCACGCTTCTGACGTCCCTCCGATTCGCTCA
Organism: Rubrobacteraceae bacterium; assembly: GCA_041745215.1. Taxonomy (GTDB): domain Bacteria; phylum Actinomycetota; class Rubrobacteria; order Rubrobacterales; family Rubrobacteraceae; genus SIRX01. The sequence continues at coordinate 89,814 of JBGTJJ010000002.1, forward strand.
ACTCGTTCTCCTTCCTAGCCCCGATGGTTACAATAAAAGGCAGAGTAGCAGTAACTAATTTGTCGTGCAATAGTACAAATATGTTTGTGCTGTTATTTATGAGGCAATATCTATAAAGGACGGCAGGTTGTACAATCCGTAAAATGGGTGAAGCGTTTCTAGATACTGGACAGGCCGACCTTGGGCCGCTTGACAAAAGGCTACTGTACGTTCAGGTCGAGCGCAGCATTGAGGACTTGCTCGTCCGGGGGCGCTACAGGTCGGGGGACAGGATACCGCCGGAAGCCGAGCTTGTGGAGAGCCTGGAAGTATCGCGGTCCACGGTCCGGGCCGGTCTGGCGCGGCTCGTAGGACGGGGGCTATTAGAGAAACGACAGGGTAGCGGGACGTATCTGGTGCGGCCTCCAGAGGGGGCGAAGCTTCGGAACGGCCTGGAGCGTCTGGAGACTTACACGGTGCATGCTGAAAGGCTGGGCCTGGCGTTGGACAGCCGGGACCTTCGCATAGAGAGCGTCGGGGCGGACGCGGAGGAGGCCGCCGCCCTAGAGACGGCGCGAGGGATCATTCTGACGAAAGTCTCACGCGTCCTTCTGGTAAACGGTAAATCGGCGGCCTGGATGGTGGACGTGGTGCCGGAGAAGATAGCCTCTGTGGAGGAGATACGGGGCAGTTTCCGTCCGGACGCGATGTTGTTGGACTTATTGGTCTCACAAAGCATTCCCGTAAGCTTCAGCAAGCTCTGTATCGACGCCGATTTGATCGGCCCGGAGGACGATATCGGTAGGACGCTCGGTCTCGATGCTCCCTCGGCGGCGCTTTGCCTGACCGAGACCATGTACCTCGCCGACGGTCGGCCCGCCCAATGGTCGCGCAACGTATTCCTGCCGGGTAACCTTGACCTGCACGTCGTACGCGAACTCTTCGAGGTTCGTAGCCTCACCTGAGGAGGGCTCTTGTCCGAGATAAGCTGGGAAGACTTCGAGAAGGTGGACATCCGGGTAGGCCGAATCGTCGAGGCTGAGCCTTTCCCGGAGGCCCGTAAGCCTGCGGTCAAGCTAATTGTAGACTTCGGGCAGGAGATAGGACAAAAACAAACGAGCGCCCAGATCACGGCTCACTACGAGCCGGAGACCCTGCTCGGACGCCTGGTAATCGCGGTAATCAACTTCCCGCCAAAGCGGATCGCGGGTTTTAAAAGCGAAGTGCTCGTACTCGGGGTGCCGGATGAGGATGGAGAAGTGGTGCTGCTGACCCCGGATCTGGAGGCGCCTAACGGCGGCCGGATGTTCTGAGAAGGCCGGTCGACCTGTATTAGCGCAGCTCGGTTGCCCTGACCGCCAGATACAGTTGGGCCGCGTCTTCGAACTTCGCCACGTCGAGGCCGGTCAACTCCGTAATCCGCCGCAGCCGGTAGCGCACGGTATGCTTGTGGACGTGTAGGAGTTCCGCTACCTCGGTAATGTTGCCATTACACTCCGCGTAGGCTTTTAGGGTCTCGAAGAGTTCTGTCCCGTGCCGGGCGTCGTAAGAGATAAGGGGACCGATCGCCTCCTCCTTGAAAGCGCGCAGGGTCTCCGGGCTCTCCTGAGAGATCGAGAACAACAGCCGCTGGACGCCGAGGGCTGAGAAAGAGTGGACCCTGTCGTCTAGATCCGCCGCGCCGTGCAGCCGTTGTCCAACTTGCAAGGCGGACTCTGCTTCCCGGTACGAACCGATCACCTGCTCGGGACTCGCGCGCGGCTCACCCAGGCCCGCGTGAACCGGCAGGTTCTTTATGCGCTCCCGGCAGCGCAGCAGGACCTGGCGGGCGAGCGCCTCGCGGTCTTCCAGTGGATCTCCGATCAGCACCAGCACGTTGTCCGAGCGTGGGATGCAGATGTAGTTCGGGTGTGATTCGCGCACCGCCCCGTTGATCGTCTCGTAGAGCAGGCTCTTTAGATGCTGCAACTGAAGCTCGCCGAGCGTCCTCTTCCGGGCGAACCCGTCGAGGTCCGGCATGTCGAACAAGATGACTGAGCCACCGCCGGAGAGATCACAGCCCAGCAGCGCCGCGCGATGCGCTATCTCTTCGCCGGTTAGTCCGTCAGAAAGGAGCTCGTCGAAGAAACCTCCCCGCAGGCGCATCTCGGTCTCGACTCTAATACGCTCGGTCTGCTCGACGAGGAGATAGCGATAGAAGCTCTCCAGCACCCTGGACCACAGGACGTTCGCCGGGACCTCGGCCACCGGAAAGGACTCGCGGTTTGCGGCCTCCAGAATGCTCTCCGGTATGGTGCCGAGGAACCTCTCCGGTTTGATCAGCATTCCCGCCACTCCATTGTCGGAGAGGCCTTTTACGTAATCGCCGAGCCGGTCGGGCGCCACGGCGAAGAGCGTGCTGCAGATTAACTCTCCCCCGAAGACCCAGTCGGGGAGATCCGGCTCCTCCCCCACCGTGATCCAACGCACCTCATTTTCCATGCCCGCTTCCCCGGCGACGACCCGCGCCTGAGCCAGGCACTCCATCCGAAGTACTTCTCTGAAGGTTATCGGCATGCGCCCTTTCCCGTGTACCGCGCCGGTCCCCACCGGACCGCTTTGGTAGTGGCATCATAGACGAGATCCCGCCTTATGAAAACACCGCGCCGCCGAGAAAGGAACGTAGGCTCAGGCCAGCTCGAACACTATATCCTGTGCCCCTTCCCAGAGGGTCATCTCTCCCAACAAGCGTAAGTTCTCGTGGCCTTCGGTGATAGTCAGCAGGTGGTTTGCGGCGAGCACACCCAGCTTGCTCTTGAAGACCGTGCCGTAGTAGGGGAACAGGATCTCGGTCTCCGAGTAGCCGCCGGGGTAAAAAAGTATCTCCCCTGCCTGCGGCACGCTGGTCGCGTCTTCCCAAGGGACTCCTAAATCGTAGTCGCCCAGTGGGATCCAGCACGCCTCCCCGCTCCACCTCACGTGGATGATCTTCTGCCGGTAAGGCAGCAGCTTCTCGAAAGCCTCGCAGGTCTTGGGGCACCTCTCCCGCTCCCAGCGGGCCATGAACTCGTACGGCCCGGCGGTGATCTTGACGTCGCTCACCTCGACTCACACTCCTTCTATATTGGTTTCTTGTTCCTGTTTGTTGGACTGCGTTTCATCGCCCCACAAGTCCGGCCGAATCAGCTTACCCACCGGCTCGGAGACGATCTTTCCTTCTCGGAAGACCGTGGTCCCGCGCACTACGGTGCGGATGACCTTCCCGTTGAAGGCTCTTCCCACGTACGGGCTGACCTTGTGACGGTACAGTAAGTCCTCCCTCCGCAGAGTAGAGATGGCGGCGAGATCCGCCAACGCGAGGTCCGCGTCGGCCCCGGCTTCGAACCCACCCTTCCCGGAGAACCGGAAACGCCGGGCCACATTACCAGAGAGCAATGCCGGGATTTCCTCCAGCGGCAGTCCGCGCCCATGGTATCCCTCGTCCAGCACGACGTTCAGCAACGACTGGCAGCCCGCGATGCCGCCCCAGGCCCGGAACATGTCGTCGCCGGCCTTCATGTACGGCGGGCACGGGGAATGGTCCGAGGTGATGAACTCTACGTTGCCCCGGTGAACTTGCTCCCAGAGGGATTCGAGGTCCTCCTGCGGGCGCAGCGGCGGCGCGCACTTGGCGACCGCCCCGAGAGCCTCCGCGTCTTCTTCGGTAAAAACCAGATAGTGGGCGCAGGTCTCGCAGGTTACGTCCACACCCCGCTCGCGGGCCGCCGCCACGAGGGCAACGCCCCTTCCGGTGCTCACATGCACGATGTGCAGCGAGCAGCCGGTCTCCCCGGCAAACAATATGGCGCGTTCCATGGCCTCCAGTTCAGCGACGACCGGACGCGAGTCGAGGTAGTCGCGCATCGTGGTGCGCAGCGTCCCCACCCGGCGACGGGCGAGCTCATCCGTGATCCCCTTGTTCTCCGCGTGTACGAGAACAGGCAGTCTCAGCTCCGCAGCTTTCTCCATTCCCTCGTAGAGCGTAAGGTCGTCGGCGGGCTGGAAGTCTATCGTGCCGGTGGTGGACATGAACGCCTTGAAACCCGCCACGCCCCGCTCGGCAAGTTCCTCCAGATGCTCCAGGTTGCCGGGAACGAGTCCGCCGTAGAACGCGAAGTCCACCACCGACGAGGCCCGTGCGAGGGCGAGTTTCTCGTCGAAGCTCCGGGCGTCATTGGTCGGCGGGTAGGCGTTCAGCGGCATCTCCACAAAGGTCGTCATGCCTCCCGCCGCCAGGGCTCGCGAGCCTGTGGCGAACCCCTCCCAGTCGGTGCGTCCGGGTTCGTTGAAGTGGGCGTGGGCGTCTATGGCGCCGGGTAAGACGTGGAGCCCGCTGGCGTCTGCCTCTTCGGTAGCCGTGCCTTCCAGATCGGTTTCTATGGCAGCTATCTTTCCGTCGGCGACGGCGAGGTCTGCCTCTCGCAAACCGTCCGGGGCGACGAGGATGCCGCCCCGGACTATAAGATCGTAAGTGCTCACGGGCTACTCCTCCCGCGGCTCTTGAGGGTTACCGTTGTCCATATGCTCGGGCATGACGACCGTGCGGTGGCGTTTGGCTACGAACCAGTACACGGCGCCAGCGATGCCGGCGCCGATAAACCAGGAGAACGGCGCAACGTCGCCGAACGTTGGTGCAAGAGCAAAGATCAGGGCGATGATCGAAGCGGGCGCGAAGGCGTAGAGGGCGTCTGGGTTCCAGCCGCGCCGGTACCAGTACGGCTCGTCCGGTCCTTCCCGGAAGAGGGCGTGGACCTGTATGCGGCCGCGCTTTATGAGGTAGTAGTCGACGACTATGACGCCGAAGATCGGGCCGAGCAGCGCTCCGAGGCCGCCGAGGAAGTAATTGATGGCTACCGGGCTGTTGAAGATGTACCAGGGCATCACCAGGATGGCGAGGACGGCCGTGATCAGGCCGCCCCGCTTGAAGTCTATGTACTTGGGGAAGGCGTTTGCGAAGTCGTAGGAAGGTCCGACGAAGTTGGCGACGATGTTGATCCCTACCGTGGCGATGGCGAAGGTGAGTGCCCCTATCGCCAGGGCCAGGGTGCTGGGAATCTCTCCGACGAGTTCCACGGGGTCCGTGATCGCCTCTCCGAACACGGAGATGGAACCTGCAGTAGTGATAACTACGACCGCGGAGAAGAGCATGAAGTTGACGGGCAGCCCCCAGAAGTTGCCCCGGCGGACCATCCGCGCCGAAGGAGCCCACCGCGAGAAGTCGCAGAAGTTGAGCATCAGGGTCGAGAAGTAGTTTACGACCAGCGCGGACGCCGTAAAGAACACGAAGATCGTCTGGCCGGTCGAGAGGTCGCGGGAGCCGAGGTTGAAGCTCATGTCCGAGCCGGCTTCGTACCAGATCCAGGCCGCCAGGGCGAACATCGCCACGTAGATCGCCGGCCCCGACCAGTCAACCAGCGTGCGGATGGAGTCCATCCCGTTGCGCAACACGAGCAACTGGACTCCCCACATCCCCAGAAAGCAGACCCAACCAAGAGTCGAGAGCCCAATGATCGAATTCTGGGTAAGCGGTTCGAGTCCCGGAAATATCTCCAAGAGGAGGATGAGCACCGCCACGGAGGCCAGCCACGTCTGTATTCCGTACCAGAACGTGGCTATGACCGCCCGGATCAGGGCTGGTAGGTTCGCCCCAAAGACCCCAAAGCTGATCCGGGTAAGGACCGGATACGGTACGCCTTGCTGCTGTCCGGCGACGCTGATGAGGTTCATCAGGAAGTACACGGCCGTTATGCCGACCATCAGCGCCAGGAACACCTGCCACCCGGTAAGTCCAAGGAAGAAAAGCCCCGCCGCGAACGTGTAGCCACCGATGCTGTGAACGTCGGCCATCCACGTCGCGAAGAGGCTGTACGTGGTCCACTCGCGCTCGTCTTGCTTGAGCGGCCGCAGGTCTTCATTGTAGAGGCGCTCACTGTACTCCGCGATCCTCTGCCGGTCGGCCCCGGTATGTTCGGTTCTCGTTTGCTCGGCCATCGCCTATCCCTTTCCCAAAGTTGCGTGTCCTACCTCAAGATCTTTCTCTATCTATCGGCCCACTCCTTCTCTTTGCGCCGCGTCGTATGGGCCTCACCCAAGAGCCTGATAAAGCGGCCCATTACTTCTATCGCCACCTCGACATCCTCCTTCGCAACGGATTCCGCCGGGTTGTGGCTTATTCCCTCCTCGCACCGGACGAACAACAGGGCCGCCGGACAGAGCGCCGCCATCTGGGCCGCGTCGTGCCCGGCTCCACTCGGCAGTTGATGTGCGGTCATGCCCGTGTCTTTCACAGCCTCCCCGAGAATCCCGCTAAGGCCCTGGTCCATCCGCACAGCAGGGGTCTCCTGGCGAACTTGCCAGTGGAGCCCGCATCCGCGCGAGTCGGCTATCTCCTCCGCTCGCCGTTCGAAATGGTCGCGCAGACGCTCGCGCACCGCGTCGTCCGGGTGGCGGAGGTCGAGACTGAGGTTGGCCTCACCGGGGATGACGTTACTCGCTCCGGGCAGCACGGAGATCTCACCCACCGTCGCTACGGCCCCCGACTCTACCTTGCAGGCGGTCTCTACCTCCAGCACGAACTCGGCTGCGGCGCACAATGCGTCATTACGGCGCTTCATTGGTACGGTGCCGGCGTGTCCGGCCTTGCCGGTAAAGCTCGCCTTGATACGGCTCTGGCCGTTTATCGCGGTCACGACGCCCACCGGGAGGTCCAGCTCCTCCAGCACCGGTCCCTGCTCTATGTGGACCTCGCAGTAGCCGATCAGATCCTCATCCGGTCTACCGTCCTCTATAAGTGAGTCCGGTTTGCCGCCAAAGTCCCGCACCCCGTCCCAGAGGTTAGTGCCGTTCGGGTCTTCGAGCTTCAGGCGTTCCTTGTCGAATGCTCCTGCGTACACCGAGCTACCGAGAAAAGTCGTGCCGAAACGCAGTCCCTCTTCGTCAGCGAACGCGACGACCTCTATCGAAAAAGGAAGGCGTTCACCACGGTCGTGGAGTTGCTGGACACAGGCCAGGGCGACCATGACACCCAAGATCCCATCGTACTTTCCGGCGTCACGGACCGTATCCAGGTGGGAGCCTAGAACAAGTGTCTCATCCCTCTCTCCCTCGTAGCGACCGATAAGATTCTTTATTGCATCTTGCCGAACGGTCATCCCGGCGTCTTTCATCCAACCGGAGACTATCTTATTGACCTCCCGCATCGCCTGGGATCCGAAGGAGCGGGTGAGGGCATCACCTTCCTCGCTGATGTTCCCGAGAAGGTCGCACCGCTCCATCACGGTCGTCGCAGCGTCCTTCATTTAGAGGTCCTCCCTGGCTATGGCGTCCTCGGGTATGTCTTCGGTCTTCTCGCGGGTAAAGCCCTTCTCCGAGTGATACACCCAGTTGAGACCCAGGCTGGTGGCGAGATACTGGTCGTCGTGGCCGGATTCGATCTCCACCTGCTTGTAGCGCGGCAGGATCCAGAACCTCATCAACACGTAGTAGACGGCGAAGGCGATCGGGAACCCGATGATGAACGCGATGTTGAGCCAGATGAGCGAGATAGCCGCCGCCGTGAACCAGGCGATCACACCCGCCGGGTTTATCCCATTCCAATACCGGAACTGCCCATCCGTCCTGTATAGATCCGGGACGTTGAGCCGCCGCTTCCTGAAGACATAGTAATCGCAGACCATGATGCCGCCGATGGCCCCGATAAAACCGCCGTAGTAACTGAGGAACGCAAACAGGTTCTCCAGCAACGCCCACGGCGCGAGCGCCGTTCCAACTACCCCGGCGAGCACGACAGCCCACGGATAGCTGAGCCGGGGCGCGGCAACGTTCACAAAGGCAAGCGCGGCCGGGATCGCGTTCGCCGCCATGTTCGTAGACCATTGCGCCAGTATCACCATTACCAGCAGGACGACCAGCACGAGCCCCGTTCCCTGCCCCTGGATGACCTCGACCGGGTTCCAGTTGCCGGTCACTATAAACGACACCGCCCCGATAAAGGCTATGAGCGCCTGCACCGTTGGAAGCGTAAGGAACTGGGCAACCAGCACGTTGCGGTTGCGGCGGAAAAAGCTCCGAGTAGGCTCGGCTCGTACGAAGCGGGTTATGTTGGGGATGTCTACCGACAGCGCCGACCAGACCGCCATGTTGGCGGCGAAGAGGGCGATGAGAGGAAGCTGCGCGCCATCTCCGGCGAACGTCCAGATGTTCGTTCCCTGAGTCTCGGCGACACCCGCGAGGTTGAAGTACATCCAGATCGCGATGGCGAGTATCGCCGGGGCGGCTATAGACGCCAGCCGCTCGACGGCCCTCATCCCTAAAGCCACGTTTGCCACCTGCACGATCATAAAGAGCCCGTACCACAGAGGCCAGAATGCGAACCCGGTAAGAAACTCCACAATCCCATTTATCGCGAGAGCCCCCAGATACGTCTGTATCCCGAACCAGGCGGCGGCGACTATTCCACGTGAAACAGCGGGGAGATGCGTGCCGAGAGTTCCGAATGGCGCCCGGAGAAACACCGCGAACGACAGCCCGTGCTCGGTACCGATGTCCGCCGTGGCCGTCATGAGTATCGACAGGGTGGCTGTAGCGAAGAACACGATGGCGAGGACCGTTGGAACAGTGTAGCCGGCCTCCACGCCGTTCGCCCCGTACTGGAACGTCACAATAACGACGGCCAGCCCGATCCAGATGTAGTTGAACCCCCAGAACGTGAGCGCGCGCTGGTTGAGCCACGTTGGCAGAATCGACTCCTCCAGAAGGCGCCCTCTTATCGCCGGTCTTTCTTCTCTTACCTCTGGTTGATTCATGCCAGTCCTCCTTGTGCCGGATGCTTCTTTCCCACCTGATGCCGGTATCCTAGTAGGGGGAGGAACCCTAAATCTATGTACGAGCGATTAAATATCTTTCGTTTCTTTTGTCTCTCTGTACAAACGGACGCGTAGTACGCTTAGCTGCCCCGGTACGTACTGTAAGACCACGGGGAGGCGAGAAGCGGCACATGGTAGTGCGCGTCGGGGTCGGAGACGCCGAATCGGATCGGTACTTTATCCAGGAAGGGAGGGTCTCCGTCTTCTCCGAAGTATTGACCTACGAAAAAGACGATCTCGTACTCTCCACGTTCGAACTCCGCCTCTGTCAGGAGGGGCTCATCGGTACGGCCATCGTCGTTGGTGCGGACGGTTTTGATGACGTGACGTTCGCCATTTTTATCGAAGCGGGCGAGTTCTATCTCCATGCCGGAGGCCGGTTTGCCGTGGGCGGTATCGAGGACGTGGGTGGTTAGGAAGCCACTCACGACGACCTCTCTACCCAGCCTTCGATCAGGCCATATGGCTCGGGGTCGGCATGGAAGATCTCCTTTTCGTTCTCTATCCCGAAACGTTCGAGATCGTAGATTATGTGGTGCCGGTTTGGGAAGGAGAAGTGGATTTTCTCTATCTCCGGGAAACGTTCCAACACCGCTTTTCCAGTCAGGTAGAGCGTATTCTGCGCCGAAGGACTGTAGTGGTCCGTGAAGGTGGTAAGACTCTGGTCCATCACCCCGCGCCAAGTCTCCCCGAAGTCCACTTCCGTTGTATTGTAAACCCACTTCGCCGTGATTACGGTCGAGAGTATGCGGTCGTCCGTCTCCGGCAGCGTCGTGAACTGCTCGTGCAGATAGCCTTCCCAGCCGGACTGCGTGGTCTTCAAAACGGTGACCTCATCTATGCCGGCCTCTACGCGCCGCGCGCCGCTCTTGTCTCCCTCGACGGTGGCCGTGCGTACGCCCGCCGCGCGGACAAAAGAATGCTCGTGCTCTTTCCCGTCGACCACGATGCGGTTCCAAAGACGCTTGGTGAAGTCTATCCTGACCCCGGTGACCTTCGGCCCGGCTTCCAGGAAATGATCTACGAGCTTGAGTCCGAACTCCTCGACCTCGCCGTTGAGATGGTCTTTTGCGAGTCCGTAGACCGTGTTTCGCATGGTGTCCGTGGCGAGTAGGTCCGTGTTGTCGCCCTCTACGTGGGCCGCATCGAAGTCGCCCTCCAGGGAGACGTCCACCCGGACTTCGGTCAGGTCGTGGCGGTCGCCGTCCCGATAGACTTTCACCATCCGTATGTCAGACTTGCCATAGTTGTTCTGCCCGAGGACGATCTTCGTAGCGGTCTTCGCGGTCGCATCCGTCATTCTTCGTCTCCTTCCACGACTATTTCCCTTAACCTGTACTGCGCTATCTTGTTTATCTCCCCCAGGGCTCTCTCCACCTCTTCCTCTAAGGAGCTTCTCAGCCGGGCTTCGGCGTTCTCCAGTATCGACTCTTTGGTGTGCTCCCTTACGGCGAAGATCATCGGTATACCGAACTTCTCTTTGTAGGCGTCGTTCAGTCTAGTGAAGGTTTTGTATTCCTCGGGCGAGAGCCGGTCGAGCCTGGCGGAGGCCTGTTCTATTGTAGATTCGGGCGTGAGATCCCCGGAGATCGCGGCCTTTCCGGCGAGGTCCGGGTGGGATTTTATGAGCGCTATTCGGCGCTCTTGGGGAGCGTTGCGGACGGCCCGTTCGAAGGCCCCGCGAATTCCGGCGAAGCTATCGAATGGCCGCCCCCGCGAGGCCGCCTCCGCCACCCAGGGCGAATGTTCGTACAGAGAGCCGAATTTCGCCACGAATTCCTCATGGTCCAATGAGTTCACCCTATCCAGGTTCATTCTCCCGGCGTCCTTCTCGTCTACTCCGCTTCTCATTCGGCAGACACCCGTTCAGTTCCTCGTCCCGATCAAGGACTCCCGCTCCCTATTGTGCTTCAACCGGGATACAGCGTCTTCGAGAAGGGTCTCTTTGGTGAGTCCCGAATGGCGGTTACCAGCGGGGGATCGAACTTGTCCATATAAGCCTCGTTCGCTCGCTGGAACTCTTCGTCTTCCGTAGAGAGGTCCATTAGGCCCACCGACCAGCATTCTCTGACCAGAGCCCGGACAGGTTGTCCTCACTGGAACCTGTCGGCGTCACCCTCGGTCTCTACCTTCACCTCTATGGCGTTGGCGCCGGCATTGAGCGCCGCTTCCATGACTTTTACCGTGGCTTCCAACACCTCCTTGCGGTTCCCCGAGAGCATCATGGTGTCCGGCGCTGCTTCGTGGGCAAGCCCCGACGCGCCGGCCGCCTCTTTCGCCGCCTCGATCTGCTCCTGCGGCGTCCTCTCGGCCCGGTCGGTGGTAACTACCTTTAGCTCCGCGCTGACGGGAGCCCGCTCGTATCCGGGCATCAGTGTTCTCTTCTCTCGTCCAGACGCCCGATCTCCGAGTACCCGGCGCTGTCTTGCTGCTGAAGGATCTCGTCCCGCAGCTTTTCGGAGACACCGGCGATCTGCTCGGGCTTTACCGGAATCCTTGTCAACTCCCGTCCCGTAGCGTCCCGCAAAGCGGCGATTATCGCCGGTGTCGAGGAGATGGTCGGAGGCTCGCCGACGCCTTTGAGGCCGTAGGGCGCTTCCGGGTCCGCAAGCTCCAGGATCTCCATCCTGACGGGGGGCATGTCGAGGATGGTGGGGGTGAGATAATCGGTGAAGGAGGCGTTCTGGACTTTGCCTTCGTTCACCTGGATCTCCTCCATCAGGGCGAGGCCGAGGCCCTGGGCGATGCCGCCCTCGATCTGACCCTCCAGAGCCTGCGGGTTCATGATCTTGCCGACGTCCTGGGCCGTGGCGATCTCCACCACCCTGACCAATCCCAGTTCGACGTCCACCTCCACGACAGCCCGGTGTGCGGCGAATGCGAACTGCAAATGGGCGTCTCCCTGTCCGTTTTCATCCAGCGGGCGCGTCTCTTTATGATGGAACTCGACGGTCTCCTCGATCTCTCTGCGGTCCAGGAGATATGCCAAGGACACAATCTCTCGTTCGTCTGAGACGATGCTACCATCCTCGATGGAGAGGTCGCCCGGCTTCTCTCCTAACTCTTCTCTGACCAGATCCAAAACCCGATCCCGAACCGCTTCGCAGGCCATCTTGACTGCGCCGCCGGTCATGTAAGTCTGGCGTGATGCGGAGGTGGAGCCGGCGGAACCTACACTCGTATCCGCAGGGAGCACGGCTACTTTCTCGACACCGAGTTCGGTGCGGGCGATCTGGGCCTGCACCATAACGCCGCCCTGCCCGACCTCCGCCGCTGCGGTGTGAACTCGAACCAGCGGCTCGCCACCTTCTACCGAGAGCGTCACACGCGCCGTGGAGTAATCGTCGAATCCCGCCGAGAAGCCGACGTTCTTGAAACCGACAGCGTACCCGACACCGCGTTTCACATCCTCTCCGTGAGTTACGTTAGAGACGCCACCCGGAAGCTCTCGCAGGTCGCGGCCCGTCAACCCTTCTTCCTCCGGCATCGGCATGACCTTCACGCGCTCCAGGATCTCGCGTACCGGCGCGGGATGCGGTACCTCCTGGCCGAACGGGAACTTCATTCCCGGTTCGATGGCGTTCTTCACGCGCAACTCTACAGGGTCCATTCCGAGTTCTTCGGCCAGCCTGTCCATCTGGGATTCGTGGGCGAAGCAGGCCTGGACGGCGCCGAAGCCGCGCATCGCGCCGCAGGGCGGGTTGTTCGTGTAGAGCATGTGGCTCTCAATCTCCGCGTTCGGCACGTCGTATGGACCGCAGGCGAAAGTCGCCGCGTTGAGGCACACGGCGTTGGAGCTGGATGCGTAGGCGCCGCCGTCGAAGACGAGTCGGGCTTTGACGTAGACGAGCTTTCCTTCGTTCGTGGCGCCGTGTTCGTAGCGCATCTTCGCCGGGTGGCGGTGGACGTGGCCGAAGAAAGACTCCTCGCGGTTGTAGACCATCTTTACGGGGCGTTCCGTGTGAAGGGCGAGCATGCAGGCGTGGATCTGCATCGACAAGTCCTCGCGTCCCCCGAACGCGCCGCCGACGCCGGAGAGCGTGAGCCGGACCTGATCCTGGTCCATCCCGAGGCTCTTCGCCACCTGGTCCTGGTCGATGTGCAGCCACTGGGTCGAGATGTACAGGTCGATCCCGCCCCGACCGTCCGGGACAGCGAGCCCCGACTCCGGTCCGAGGAAGGCCTGATCTTGCATACCGATCTCATACTCTCCAGTCACTAAGACGTCCGCGGACGAGCCCGCCACGTCGCCGTGGCGGACGTGGACTCGCTTGAGCACGTTGCCGGAGAGGTGGAGATTCGGCGCATCCTCCCGCATCGCCGCTTCGGCATCCGCCAGCGGTTCGAGCACTTCGTACTCGACGTGGATCTTCTCCAGTGCGCGCCGGGCGGTCTCCGGGTGGTCAGCGGCGACGATCGCAACAGGCTCTCCCTGGTAGCGCACCTTCTCCCAGGCGAGCACGGGCTGATCGGGGATCTCCATCCCATAGACTTTCCGGCCCGGCACGTCTTCATGCGTGAGGACGGCGTATACACCCGCCATTCTTTCGGCCTCCGAGGTGTCGATAGACCGGATATTGGCGTGTGGATGCGGGCTGCGGAGCGTCGCGCCCCAGAGCATCCCATCCATCCAGAGGTCCGAGGAATACTCAAATTCGCCCGTTACCTTGGGAATGCCATCGGGCCGTCGGTCGCTCTCCCCCACTTTGCCGGGCGACCAGGTCGTCGCGGGACGCTTGCGGATCGGAGACACGGGAGCTGTCTGTGTCAGACCTGTCACGCGTTCATTCTCTCCGACGCCAGCCGGACGGCGTCAAGGATCTTCTCGTAACCCGTACAGCGGCAGAGGTTGCCGGCGAGCGCCTCCCGAATCTCCACGACGGACGGCTCAGGATTCCGGTGGAGCAGGTCGTGCGTGGCGACGATCAGACCCGGCGTACAGAAACCGCACTGCACCGCTCCCGCCTCGACGAAGGCTTTCTGTACCGGGTGCAGCTCGTCTCCCTCGGCGATTCCCTCCACCGTAACGATCTCGCGTCCCTCCGCCTGCCCCGCGAGGACCAGACACGAGCAGACGAGCGTCCCGTCCAGATACACCGAACAGGAACCGCACTCGCCCTGCTCGCAGGCGTTCTTGGAGCCGGGCAGTTCCATCCGCTCGCGCAGCACGTAAAGAAGGCTCTCGCCCTCCCAAACGCCGTCCACCTCCCGGTTTTCGCCGTTGACCTTGCACTCCAGCCGCACTACACACCTCCCCGATACTCGTCCCAGGCCCACTTCAGCGCCCGGCGCGCCAGCACGCCTACCGCGTGAGTCCGGTAGGCTGCCGTACCGCGAACGTCGTCTATAGAGCGGGCGGCGTCCGACACCAGTTCCCCAAAACGCCCGAGCGCCGACCTATTCAACTCTCCTGGTGATTCCCACAGCCCGTCTTCTTCCAAAACGTCCCTTATAAACCTCTCAGCCTCGTAAGCCCGGATGGGCGTCGGTCCGGCCGATCCTATACAGACGCACACTTCCCCCCGCTCCGGGTGGACGGCGAGACCTAGAGAGCAGACGGCGATCACCATGGCGTTGCGGGGCCCGATCTTGGCGTACTGCTGCGGACCGTTCGCTTCCGGAACAAGGAAGGCGGAGATCAACTCTCCGGGATTCATCGCGGTTCTCTTCGGAGCTTTTATGAAGTCCACAACCGGCACGAGCCGCGTTCCCTCTACCGAGGCGAGCTCCACCTCGGCATCCGAAACGTAGAGTGGCGGCAGGGCGTCACCTGCGGGAGAGGCGGTGCCCAAGTTCCCGCCGACCGTGCCCCGATTCCGGATCTGGGGCGAACCGACCGTCCGCGAAGCCATAGCCAGCCCCGGCGATCTATCTCCCATTTCTCGTATGATCCTCGTGTAAGTAACCCCGGCCCCGACTCGCAGGTGGCCGTTCTCGGAGCCCCACTCTCGCAGTTCCGGCACGCGCGTCAGGTCGATAACGGCTTCGGGCCGTCCACGGGCGAAGTTCAACTCGACCATGATATCGGTGCCGCCGGAGATCGCCCGCGCCTCGGGATGAGCGGATTTAGCCTCCAGGGCTTCTTGCCAGGTTGTGGGTTGCAGGAAGTCTATATACTTTCCCTTTCACGTGAAACATAGTTGCTTTGGGGAGGCAAGGTCAGTGATTGCTCTCGGGTGCGCCTCCGCTATCTCCCTACTTTCGGACGTTATCGTATCCGTGTGCCCAGCATACTATCTACACAACCATCCGGGGGTCAACAATGCAGCAAGTAAGTTCCGGTCTACAAATGAAAGAAATACAAAGATATATCTGCCACGCTCTTACGACCGCACGGTGGCTTTTTGGGGGTGGTGAGTGACCGTTATTTACTATACCTTTATGAGTGATTTGGAGTCTATGATGGAGCGTCTGTCAACGGACCTGGGCCAGAGGATACCTGAGGCGGCTCGCAGCACGATGTCCGGAGTGCTGAAAATGGAAGGAGAACCGATGGTGCCGCGCCAAAACCCGAAGAATCCCAGATCACGGCCCGAGATCGGTCGAACTCACCGTAAGCGCTGGATTAACCAGGAGATCAAGAAGAAGCTCCTCGAAGAAGGGAACCCGGAAGAATGTGCGATCTGCGGAGCGAAGGATGCCCTGCACGTTAACCACGACACTACTGGATTCGTGAGAGGGCTCCTATGTGGGCGGTGCGACAAGTCCCTTGAGTTGTTCGAAGGCAACCCCGCACTGTTCCGGCAAGCTGCAGCGTACCTGGACCGTCCCCTAACACGCTATGTAGTCGGCGAAAGCATCCATCTGGATATCAAGCCTCGCCGCTAGCAGTGTAGATCCAACAATGTGCATCTTGGCACTCCATCGCAATTTCTCAAGCAACGCCTTGATGCACAGTAAGTTAGAGAGATTGCTACCGCTATGTAGCACAAGGTCGTACCGTTCTAACCGACCACGATATTGACCAACCGTCCCGGCACGTAGATAGCTTTGCGGATCTCCTTGCCCTCCACATGCGGCCGGACCTTCTCGCTTGACAGAGCCAGCTCTTTCGCAGTCTCTTCGGAGATGTCCGCCGGAGCCTCAATTCGGTCGCGGAGCTTGCCGTTGACCTGCACAACCAGTGTGATCTCCTCGGTCTTTATGAGGCTCTCGTCGAATCCAGGCCACTCCTGCTCGTGAACGGAGTAGGTCTCACCGAGTCCGGTCCAGATCTCCTCGGCGTGGTGCGGCGCGAACGGCGCCAGCCCGAGCGCGAACTTCCGCAGCGCCTCGGCCCACTTCTCTTCCTCAACCCGGCCTTTTATACCCAGCAGGTAGTTCGTCTGCTCCATGAGCGCGGCGACGGCGGTGTTGAAGCGGAAGGCTTCGAGGTCCTCCGTGAGCTTCTTGACCAGTTGATTAGTCCGTCGGTCGAGCTCGCCGGGGTCCGCCTCGGCCCCCGTGGCTTCTCCTTCGGTCACGAGCGAGAGGGCGCGCCTCAGGAAGCGCGAAACGCCCTCAATGCCGCGTCCATCCCACGGGCCGCCCTGGTTCCACGGCCCGATGAACATCAGGAAGCAGCGCAGCGCGTCAGAGCCATACCGGTCCACGAATTCCTGCGGGTTGACGACGTTACCCCGGCTCTTGCTCATCTTCTCCGCGTCTTCGCCCAGGATGATGCCCTGGTTGAAGAGCTTCTTCATCGGCTCGTCGAAGTCCACGAGCCCGAGGTCGCGCATCACCTTCGTGAAGAAGCGCGTATAGAGCAGGTGCATGACGGCGTGCTCTATGCCGCCGGTGTACTGGTCCACCGGGAGCCACTTCGCGCCGCGCTCGGGGTCGAACGGCCCCTCGTCGTAGTGCGGCGAGAGGTAACGGTACTGGTACCACGAGGAGTCCATAAAAGTATCCATCGTGTCCGTCTCCCGCTCGGCTGGGCCGCCGCAACTCGGGCATTCGGTGTAGCGGAACTCCTCGTCCAATTTGAGCGGCGACTCGCCTGTGGGGGTAAACTCGGCGTCTTCGGGGAGCAGTACCGGCAGGTCCTTTTCGGGTACGGGGACGGTGCCGCAGTCGTCGCAGTAGACGATGGGGATCGGGGTTCCCCAATACCGTTGGCGGCTGATGAGCCAGTCGTGCAGCCGGTAGGTCACCGCCGCCCGGCCCTTGCCCTGCTCTTCGAGATGGTCGACCATCCGCTTTTTGGCTGCTTCGATCCCCAGGCCGTCGAGGAAGTCGCTGTTGATCGCCGGTCCCTCTCCAACGTACGCCTCGCCTTCGAAGTCTTCCGGCGGCTGGACAGTGCGGATTATGGGGAGATCGTACTTGGTGGCGAAGTCCCAGTCGCGCTGGTCCTGGCCGGGGACCGCCATGATCGCGCCGGTCCCGTAGCCCATGAGCACGTAGTCGGCGACGTAGACCGGGATCTCCTTCCCATTCGCCGGATTGACCGCATAGGCCCCGGTGAACGCGCCGGTCTTCTCGCGGGTGACGTCGGTTCGATCTATCTCCGTCATCTTGCCGGCCTTCTCCACGTAGGCGCGCACCGCTTCGGACTGATCCGGAGTCGTGATCTTCTCGACCGCCGGGTGCTCTGGGGACATGACGAAGAACGTGGCCCCGAAGAGCGTGTCGGGGCGGGTGGTGAAGACCTCAATCGGGCCGTAGCCTTCGATCTCGAACTCGATCTCCGCGCCCTCCGAGCGGCCGATCCAGTTGCGTTGCAGCGTCTCTACCCGCTCGGGCCACTCTATCTTTGAGAAGTCCAGCAGCTCTTCGGCGTAGTCCGTGATCCTGAAGAGCCACTGCGCCAGGTCTTTCTTTATAACCGGCGTACCGCACCGCTCGCACACCCGGTCCGGCCCGACGACCTGCTCCCGCGCCAGAGTCGTGTTGTCCTTGGGACACCAGTCAACCGGCGCGTAGTCCCGGTAGGCGATCCCCTTCTCGAAGAACTTCACGAAGAACCACTGGTTCCACTTGTAGTACTCGGGATCGCAGGTAACGACCTCCGAGTCGAAATCGAACATTGCCCCCATCTGCCGGAGCTGGCCGCGCATGTTCTCGATGTTGGATATTGTCCACTTGTACGGGTGAATGCCACGGTTTATAGCGGCGTTCTCGGCCGGCAGCCCGAAGGCGTCGAAGCCAATCGGGAAGAATACCCGGTACCCGTTCATCCGCACAAAGCGTGCCCGCGTGTCCGACGGCGTCATCGCGTACCAGTGGCCGACGTGCAAGTCGCCGCTCGGGTACGGGAGCATCGTGAGCGCATAATGCTTGGGTTTTTCGGTATCCTCGTCGGTCTGGTAGAGGCCGCTCTCGGTCCACTGCTCTTGCCAGCGTTGTTCGAGCGTAGTGGGATCGTAGGTTTTCCTCGGCTTTGTCTCGCTCACGAGAGACTCCTTTTGGAAGGCTGTTTCGGATAGCTTGAAGGTTGGAGTCGCGCAGGGAATTATAGTCGCGGAGCGGTGTTCCAGACTCTATGATCCCTTGCGAACATGCTCTCAATATAGCATCGCGGGCGGATTTTATGAAGCCGCCGCCCGGCGATTGTCTACCGGACGGCGGCGTGTTGCGAGGATTGCTTGCTCTCTCCCAACCGGTGGCCTCCGCCGCGCCCTCGCTGGCGTCCCGTTAACCCTTGCCCCGGCTACCGAAGAAGCCCCGCGAGAGGGACATCAGGTATCCGAGCGCCACGGAGCCCGCAAGATACGCGCCGAGTATCCGGACGGCGTCTTCGAGCCCTGCGGCGGCGCTCCCGTCGAAAAAGAGCAAGGAGCGCAGGCCGTCACTTACGTATCGCAGAGGCAGCCAGGCCGCGTAAGCCTGGTAGAAGCCGGGCAACGCCTCGATAGGCGCGAGACCACCGGCCGACACGAGACCGAGGAGCACACCGAGTATAGCGGCGATGCCGATGCCGGCGGAACCAAACAGGGCTACGAGCAGAATCACTATAGCCATTATCGATGCGATGGCGAGCGTCAGGAAAAGAAACACCTCGCCCGTGCCCGCCTCGTGCTCGACGCCAACGATCCCGAACGAAACCCAGATATCGGCCCCTGCCACGAGGGCCGCGTACAACGCCCCCAGCAGTAGCATCACCGTCCACAGCCCGGCGCGAGAAGGACGAAGGCCCTGCGCCGCGAGTCCCTCGGCCACGCTGGAGACCCCGAAGAAAACCACCGCCGCACCGCCGAAACCGGCCAGGTTCGCCAGAAAGGCGAGGAAGAACGGAGCTTGACCATTGCCGGAGCTATTTCCGACCGGCTCGGCCTCGGTTATTTCGGCCCGTACCGGGTCCCCGATCACCGCCGCGACCTCCGGCGTGAGGCGGGCCCCCCGCTCGCCGGCGGCCTCCACGAGACGTTCGCTCGTCGCCTCTGAGACGCCCTGAACTATTCCGGTCGAGATATTCAATACCGAGGCCGATGCAGTAGGTCCGGCGGATGGGTTGGATAGAATCTCGATCTCCGCCGGTTTAGGAGCCTCCGGCAAAGGTCCGGCTTCAACGATAACATCCGCCTCGGAGACCGCTCCCAGCACCGGGTCGGAGATCACGGCCACCGCCTGAGGCGGCACCGGCGCACCCCGCTCCGCCAGACCACCCAAGATACTTTCGCTCGTGGCCCCCGATACCCCGCCGACGATGCCTTTGAAAGCATCCTCTATAGCGCCCGTGGTGGCGGGCCGGACCGCCGGGCTGGTGAGCAACTCTATATTCGCCGCCTCTGGCTTCGGGGGCTGTCCGCCTTGCGGAGGATCGTCGCCCGAACCCGGCGGTGGCCCAGACATGCTCGCCAGGGTCGTCGAGTAGTCTTTGGGGATCACGATGGCGGCGTAAACCTCACCCTTTGAGAGCTGGTCCATCGCGGCCTGGCGGCTGTCTGGCTGTGTCCACTCTACAAAGCCCGGCGCCGGGGAGTCGGGCGCGATGATCCTCTCTACCACTTCTTCGCCGAGGTTAGTTTGCTCCCCCCGCATTTCAGCACCATCGTCTTCGTTGACGACGGCTAAGGGTAGCTCCGTCGGACTTGCGATAGAGGAGATCCGCTCTGTGTAGTCCTCTGGGATCACGATTGCCCCGTAGAATTCGTTCCTTCCCAAACCTTCCATCGCCGCTTCCCGGCTGCCGGGCCGCGCCCACCCGACGGTACTGGCCGCCGGCGAATCCGGGCCGGTTACCCTCTCCACCACCTGATCCCCTAGAGCCAACTGCTCCCCACCGAGTTCCCCACCACTATCTTCGTTCACCAGGGCCACGGGGAGGTCATTCAGGTTCTCTTGGGGGCTCGCTATGGCGGACAGATAGGCAAAGAACAACAGGGCGAGCACTGCTACCGTACCAACTATGGAGATCCAGACCCTCGGGCTCGCGAACACCCTCAGCGCGTTCATGCTCTAACGCTCCTCTTTGCATCCCGTGCGCCGGCGGACTCTATGCGGTTTTTATCAGTCACGAACAGGCGATCGAAGTACATCTTCAGGCCGACGATGTCGCTGGCCTCGCCCCGGTAAGCGACGTGACCGTCTGGCCTCACCAGGAACAGGCTCGGCTTCTTTGCGCCGTAACTTCCATGCAGGCCCTTGTTCTGCGTAGATATCTGATGGACGTGTACGGGCGCTTCATAACAGTCTAGTAGCCTCTCGACTTCTTCGCGGGTCGCCACAAGCCTCTCGGTGTTTGGCTTTTCACCCTCGAAGATGAGCAGGTGGTGGTCCGGGCCACGGAGTGCATCGAAGAGGCTCATACCAGATCCGGGACCAGCCTCGAAGAAGCCGTAAGGGGCGCGCCCTCCGGCTTTCGGTCCGTTCTTTGCAGGCCCGGACTGGGCAACGGCCGGGCTTTCACGGTACTCCGTCCATAGCTGGGAAACGAACCAGAAGGCCAACCTCCTTAGTGTCGGCACTGCTGATACGATGCGGAAGAGCAGAGGAACGGCTAAGAGCTTCGGCCACTTTGCGAGCGGGTTGGTCGTTACCTGCAGGGAGAAGCCCCGGTCCGAGCCGTTGAGTATGGCGCGGGCGAACGGCATACGTTCTGCCTCGTAGGAGTCGAGCAACTCCGGCTTCGCCTCGCCCTTGGCGACGAGCGCCAGCTTCCAGGCCAGGTTATAGGCGTCGCCGATGCCGGTGTTCATGCCCTGTCCGCCGGCCGGGGAGTGGACGTGGGCGGCGTCTCCCACGAGGAACAGGCGTCCGACGTGGAAGCGTTCGGTCATGCGGCGGTGGATCCGGTAGACGCTGGTCCAGCGCACGGCCGTAACCCTGGTCTCCACGCCGCTGTGGTCGTCGAGAAGCTCCTGGATGTCTCCGGTCGTGAACGTCTCTTTCCCCTCCAGTTCTTCCGGTACGCTACCGACGAGCCGGTAGCGCTTCTCTCCCGGCATCGGGAAGAAAGCGTAGAAGCCCTCGCGGGTGAGATCCAGGTAGAGCTGCCGCGCTTCGAAAGCCCACTCCATCTCCACGTCCGCCAGGAATAATGTCTCTTCGTAGGTATCTCCCTCGAAGTCCAGGTTCAGGGAGTGACGGACCGGGCTGCTCGCCCCGTCGGCGCCGATCACCCAACTCGTCTCGATTGTCTCTTCGGAGCCGTCGGACCGTCGGACGATTGCCGTGGCGCCATCCGGTGTTTGCGAAAGACTCACAAGCTCCGTGTTCCACTCGATAAGTCCTCCGGCCTCTTCGAGGCCCTGGATCAGGAGCCGTTCGGTACGATGCTGCTCGTAGATCAAGGCGAACGGATATGGGCTGAGGTTGTCCCGATCATCCTCGAAGAAAGTGAGTTTTCCGACGCGCTTCCCTTCCTTTAGGGCCACGGCGGCCCCCAACCTCTCTCCCCCCTCGACCGCCCGTTCGGCGAGGCCGAGCTTACCCAGAAGCTCCAGGCTCTTGGCGTGCACCACGAGCGCCCGGCTCTCTTCTACGGGACCGTCCGTCTTGTCTATGATCCTGAAGTCCACTCCGCTCTGGGCCAGGATATTCGCCGCCGTCAGGCCGGTTGGTCCGGCCCCGATCACGAGTACGTCCGTAGCGGTCATCCTTTGCTCCTTTCCGGCGCCCCTTCTTTAGAGACCACCTTCATGTACAGCTCGACTATCCCCTCAATCTTCTCCGGCTCGTCATCGGTACAGCTTGTTGACGTCTTTTACGGAAGCGAGGAGCTGTTTCGTCACGAGACTCGGGAGCGCGGCTAGAACGTCGTTTAGAGCGTCCTCGCCAGCCCTGTTGAGCACCCTTGCCATCGTAAGGGGCGATACTGGTATGAGATCGGACCGAATGCCGCTTAGTGATTCTCCACTCTTGATCCGGTCAAGCGCTTTCTCCACGACTCGGGGATTGTTCCAGGCCCCGCGCGCCACGACCGTCCCTCTCTCATCAATGACGTAACCCGAGTTCGGAAGTCCTCCATACATTCGGTGCGCGGAGCCGTTGAGATCGTCTATGAGAAGCTCGGCCCTCTCCCCATCCTCGTTTACCGTTCGTTGCGCGAGAGCGCGCTTGTCTTCTATGTTCCGGTGCGAGGGCACCTTATTGCCAGGGTGGGCCTCGCGAACGTATAGGGTGAGGAACGTCGCCTCGGGATAACGTTGCGCGACCAGGTTCATCGCGCCTATCTTGTCTATGTATTGGGGAGAGGTATAGCTACCGGTAACGAGCACCACGAGACGCCCCCGATAATCCGAGAGGTGTATTTCGTGTCCGCCCAGCGTCTCGGCGACGAAATCTGGCGCTTCCTCGCCGACCTCGGGACCGGTGAGTTGGTCCAAGTTGTAGAGACCTACGCGAAACCGATCGTAGTTGTAGGTCTCATCCAGCCCCAAGCGGGGTGGTTGGTCCTGCTTGTAGGCCCTCTCATCCGTGTTGTTCTTCATCATCCCTGCACCCCTTTCTCTCTAGCTTTCACTAGCTGATCGCCCTCATATACAAATCGACTATTTCCTCGATCTTCTCTGTCGTGGGTGGCTGCGGCTGGTCCCCGGGGCGAAACAACCCATCGACCAGCGCATAGCTGAGCAACGGACCTATGAACATCCGGATCATGACCTCCGGGTTTCCCTCCACCGCTACCCCGTTCTGCTGCGAACGCTGGATCATGGCGGTCCCTTCCCGAATGCCCCGCTCAGGGACTGTGGAACGGAAGATCTCACTAAGCTTCGGAAAGCGGTGGGAGTCGGCGATGATCGTGCGCAGTAGCGCCAAGTAATCCGAGTCCATCATGGTAGTGATGAGCTTTTCACCCAACACAACGAGCGTTTCGCGCAACTCTTCACGGCTTTTTGGGTCTATCCGCCGGACCGACTCGAGAACCTGCGTCTGCGGGTTTTCGACTGTGAGCTCGCGCAGTACATCCTCAAAAAGTTCCTCCTTACTCGGATAGTAGGCGTACAGTGTCCGCTTGGAGACTCCGGCCTCCCGGGCTATTACGTCCGTGCTCGCGGCTGCGAAACCTTCACGCAAAAACACCTTCTTGGCGCCGGATAGGATCTGACCTCGCTTCGCCTGTGCCCTCGAATTACGCTCGTCGAATTTGGTAGTCAGAACCAACCTCCTCTGTAGGTAAACTAAACTGTACCGTTTTATTGTTACTCTAAGTTCTATCTATGTCAAGGGTTTTCACTTTGGAGAAGGAGTTAGGTCAGAGAAAAGGCCAGTACGGCTGCGGCAAGGGTGCCGGATACGTTGGTCAGCTCGTTGCCGATTTGCGGGGCTCTAGCCCCGATCAAGCTGTCAGCAATCGTACCAAGGAAGGCCGCGACCGCGATCAGGAGCGCAGAGCCGGGGCTCTGTACCAACCCGAGTGCGAATCCCAGAGCGGCAGTGAGCCCCGCCGCGCCAACACCCGCGAGCGTGCCCTGCAGGGAGACGGCCCCGTCGGTGCCGGGCGGCACTCCCTGCATCGTGGTTATGAGGCGGGGTGTGGCGCCGTAGAGTTGGCCGATCTCGGACTCAGAGGTATCGGCGAAAGCCGAGCCCAAGGCGGCCACGAAAGCGGCGGCGAAGGCCTCCGGATACGGGGTGAGCGCGGCGAACAGGGCACATAGCAAGGGCACGCCGCCGTTAGCGAGGGCGTTCCTGGCCCCGCGTCTCCCTCCCCCACTCTCCGCCGTTCCGGATAGTTCCTTGCGACGGTACCCGAGCCTGGTGAGTATGGAACCGCCGACCACGAAGAGAGCGAGGACCGCGAAACCCCGCCAGCCGAGGGACAGGTAGATCGGGGCGGCGATCACAAAGCCTCCCAACGCACCACTCCAGCCCACCATCCCTAGTGCGTAGGCAAGAACGGCGAATACGGCCGGAACCGCGAGTCCCGAGATCAAATACCCGGACAAGCTGTTCCCTAGATCTTCCGGAGCCGTTCGAGGAGCCGCGCCGTGTAGGCTTCGCTCTCCATCTTCGGGACGAACGGGACCAGCGCGGGCAGAATATCCCCGGCCCGGACCCCGGCCTCGGTCAGCCTGTCCACTCCCTGGTACAGAAGCGAACCGGAGAGCGGGCTAGGCCTGTCCGGAACCGCGACGACTATGCCGCAGAGTCGGGAACCTTCAGGAACCATCGCCCCGATACTCTCTACGGTCTCCGGGCGGTCCTGACCGAGTACGAACACGCACGCGATAACGCCTTCCATTTCCTCAGATTCGCCAGGTTTAGCCAGACTCCTCCAGAGCGCGGTCGTCTTCTCGTATCCGGTCCCGAGCGCCGCCCGCGAGATGCCGGACCAGATATCTCCGGCGACCCGGCGGGCAAGGGGACTCTCGTAGTCCACGAAGATTCCTACCCTGGCTTCCAAAGCGGACCGGATGCGCCGCTACCTTTCTAACCTTCCTCGGCGGCGCGTTTCTCCAGCCGCTTGGAGAATACGTCTATCTCCTTCACAGTCTGCAGGTCACCGTTCTCCTGGGCTATCTCGCGGCCTCTCTCGAAGATGCGGCGGGCTTCGTCGTCCTCACGCATCTCGAATAGGGTGCGGCCGAGAGTCCGGTAAGCGACGGAGTAGTCCGGTTTGTTCTTCACAGCCCGCTCCAGATGCTCTCGGGCCTCCGGGTAGTTTTCCTCCTTGAACAACTCGGCGCCCAGGGAATAGAGGATCATCGGGTTTTCGGGATCCCTCTCCAACAAATTGCGGAACATTCCGGATCGGGAAGCTTCCAAGATCTCACCCCTAAAATACACTGCTTTCGACGAGTCCTTTTTAGCACGAAACGGCGGGCCCTGTTAAAACCCTAGTCGTGGACGAAGACCATCAGGAAGAGAAGCGTCTTTTGAACGAACTGGCGGCCTCGCCGGATCTGGAGCCTTTCCGGGACCTGGTGCTCCCGCTCGTCGTCTACGACCGGGAACGTAGGAGCGATCTCGTCCGTACCCTATCAGTCTACTTCGAGACCGGGACGAACGTCAGCGAGGCAGCCGACCGGCTCTTCCTCCACCGTAACAGCCTGATCTACCGTCTGGAACGCATCCAGACTTTGACTGGGTTAGACTTGCGAAACTCCGAGTCCATGCTGGTCGTGCAGCTCGGGTTGTTGGCTTTGAAGAGAGGAGAAAACGATGAAACTAAGCACCCGTAATCGGCTTCCGGGGACCATCACCGAGATAGTAAAGGGTGAGGCCGCGGCCAAAGTGACCCTCCAGGTCGGGGACAACCACTTGGTATCCCTCATAACCCGTGAGAGCGCCGATGAGATGGGGCTCGAAGTCGGACAGCAGGCGAGCGCCCTGGTCAAAGCGACGGACGTCATGATCCTGACCGACGAGGGCGTAGCCTAGCCTTCACACTCGGCCCCGTGGTCGAAGAAAAGGCATCCGTCCGGCGCTCGCCGAAGCACGCCTTTTTGTACGGCGCGCCTATCGGGCTGCTCGGCGGTCTTATAGGACTGGGCGGAGCCGAGTTCCGGCTGCCGGTGCTCGCCTTGGTCTTCGGCTACAATGCCCGCCGCGCCGTCGCCCTCAACCTAGCCATAAGCCTCATAACTGTAGTGAGCGCGCTCCTGATACGCGGCGGCACACTCGACCCGGCACCCGTGATCAGCCTGCTGCCGGTGGCGCTGGCGATGATCTTGGGTTCCGTATCGGCAGCGTATATGGGAACGGCGTTAGTGCACCGGATCTCTGAGCATCTGCTGGAGCGGATCATTCTCGTGTTGCTGGTCGTGATCGGCGCGGCGCTAATCGTGGAGGCGTTTCTTCCGACGGAGGTCCCAGCGTTGCTGCCCGACGCTTTCCCGGTGCGCCTGATCGCAAGTGTGCTGTTCGGCTTGGGGATCGGGCTGGTGAGCAGCCTGCTCGGGGTCGCGGGCGGCGAGCTCATCATCCCCACCCTCGTCTTCGCATTCGGGGCGGGTATCGTGGTGGCGGGTACGCTCAGCCTCCTCATAAGCTTCCCCACCGTGGCGGTCGGGGTCTTGCGGCACTGGCGGCTTGGCACTCTCTCTGACCGGCGCGACATCTCGGGGACGGTTGCGCCAATGGGCCTCGGGTCGGTGATCGGAGCTATAGTCGGGGGACTGCTAGTTGGCCTCGTCCCGGAAGACGCCCTCAAGCTGGTGCTGGGAGTGATACTGGTTTTCTCGGCCTTCAGGATTTTTCATAGCCGGTGAGAAAGAGATCCTAGCCTTCGTACTCAGTCGCCCTCCGGGCCAGGTGCCGGACGGTCAGGATCACCACGAAGGCAAATCCCAACACGAGAACGGATAGCGCCACCGCCGCGTCGAGATCGCCTTTCTGGAAAGTGGAGTAGATTGCGAGCGGTATGGTTTGGGTCACCCCTTGGAAGTTGCCGGCGAAGATTATAGTCGCCCCGAACTCTCCGAGCGCCCGCGCCCAGGCGGTGCCGGCCCCGGCCACCAAGGCCGGGAAGGCCAGGGGCACGGTGATCCTGAAGAAAGCCGCGGGCCGGTCCGCCCCGTCCACCAGCGCCGCTTCCTCCACGCTGCGGTCTACCGAAGCGAAACCCGTGGCCGCCTGCCGTACGTAGAAGGGTGCGGCGACGAACACCTCGGCCATCACCACCGCAACCGTGGTGAAGCTCAAGGTTATCCCGAATGCGCCGAGCGACTCACCTAGTAGCCCGAACCTGCCGAACGCGAGCAAGAGCGCTATGCCCGCCGCCGAGGGCGGTAATACTATGGGCAATTCGACTAGCGTGTTGAGAGCCCGGTTCCCCGGAAAGTCCGTCCGCGCGAGCAGATAGGCTGCCGGCGTCCCGATGAGAATCAAAACCATCATGGTCACAGACGTGGTCTTTATGCTCAGCGAGAGCGCTTCCCTGGCGGCCGGCGAGGCCATCGCGCTCCACGAGTCCTCGCTTATGGTCCAGACGATGAGGCTCAAAATAGGCAGGCTGATGAACCCGGCCAAGAGCCCGAGAGCACCGATTGCCAGCCCGGAGGCGATCCTCTCCCGCCCTCCGGAGAGCCTGAAAAATCCCCCCTCGCTCTTGCTCTTCTTCACAGGGTCACCGGGCCGTCGCCTCGAAGCCCCATTTTTCGAGCACTCCTTGACCATCCTCTGAGAGGACGAGGTCTACCCACTTCCGTGCAAGCTCTTTGTCCTCTGTCGACTCTAAAATGGCTACAGGGTACTTGGCGACGATGTTGAGGTTCTCGGGGATCTCGATCACCTTTACCTCGTCCCGGATGTCGGGGGTGACGTCGCTGGCGTAGCCAAAGGTGGCGTCGGCGTCCCCCACCACCACCCGGTTGACCGCCGCCCGCACGTCCTCCTCCCGCGAGACTACGTTGTCGAGAACGACCCGCCGGAACTCCGGACCATACTCCTGGTCTTCGGCCGCTTTCCGCAAGATATCTTCGGCATACTCGGCGGCCGGGACTTCCTCCGCTGCCAGAACGAGCCTGATGCCCGACCCGGAGAGATCCTCGAAACTCTGTATATCCGCCGGGTTTCTCTTCGGCGCCACGACGACCTCGCGGTTTCGGACGAAAGTCTTGGGTTCCCCAGTCAAAAGTCCTTCCTGTTGCACGTTCTCCATCTGCGCTTCGTCAGCGGAGGCGAACACGTCCGCAGGCGCGCCCTGCTGGATCTGGGCCGCGAGAGTAGAGCTGCCACCGAAGCTGGTACAGACTTTCACCCCAGGGTTCTGCTCCTCGAAATCTTTGGCGATCTCGCCGAAGGCATCGGTGAGCGAAGCCGCAGCGAACACGGTGAGTGTGCCCCCTTGCTCCCCATCGCTTCCGTTGGTGGTTTCTTCTAGATTCTCAGAGGATAATGCTGAGCACCCGACCAGGGCCCAGGCTGCCACAACCCACACCAGGGTCTTACAGAACCGTGGAGTTTCTCCCACTGCTGCCTTTCTCTACTGGCCGCCAAAGGTTCGACCAGCTCAGGTTAGAGAAGAAGCAGCTTGCTTTCTTCGTGCACAATGCACGAATTAGTCTGGATTAAGTGTAGGGGCCTACCTTTTTGTCATCCGCCAGCCGCCGGTAGCCCTCAGCGACTCCGAGGACCTTCTTTACGTACCAATCGGCGTGGTTGTAGGAGAAGAGCGCAGCATACCAGTCCTTCGGGGCCCCACCGGTCTTGAGATAGCGTGCGGCGGCCGGTATGGCGTCTCTCGGGTCCATGACATTCGCCACTCCGTCACCGTTGCCGTCAACACCGGAAGTCTTCCAGGTCGAGGGCATGAACTGCATCGGACCCATAGCGCCGGCGCTTGACGGCCCCATGTTTTCTCCGTGGTCCGACTCCACCTTGCCGACGGCGGCGAGTATGTACCAGTCTTTCCCGAACCCGTACTTCTTCGCGGACCTCTGGTATAGCCTCTTGTACCGCTTTTTGGAGATTTGCTCCACCGGACGGGCGACGATGTCCCGACGGGCGATCCTCGACTCCCGCTGCCGCTGTACTACTGGCGCCCCGGTAGCGGGCCTCGTGCGGAGGATACGGACCCGCTCCGCCTCCCGCAGTTTTTGTATCCGGGAATCCGTCCTTGATTTATCATCCCGGAGGCGGGAGACGGCCGCCTCTAGCCGATCTTCGCGCCGACGCAACTCCGCGGCCCGCTGCCGCTTTTCCTCTATGGAGCTTTCGTAAGCGGTCTTCTTTTTCGACACCTGGCGTACGGTGTTCTTCAGCTTCTGTCGGGAACCCTGGTATTCGTCCAGTCTCTGACGTCCCTGAGACAGAACCCTGCCGATGCGCTCGTCAGCCAGCGCACCGACATCCCCTTCCTTATCCAGCACAGTCCCCAGCACGGAGGCGACCCCCTCCAGGTCTTTGCCCTTGTAGGCAGCTTCCGCCTGCTCCTTATAGATTGTCCTGGATCTCTCGAAAGCCTGTTGCTGTCCTGCAAGCTGGGCTTCCAACTCCTGGGTCTGTCCACCCAATTCCTGGCTGCGGGTCTGAGCAGCGTTCACTTGTGTTTGAGCCTCTTCGAGCGAAGAGCCCACCGTCGAGATATCCTCCAGTCCCCGGACCAGCGCGGCGTCTTGTTCCGTTGACTGGGCTTCCAACGCGAGTATCTCCGCGTCTGGCTCTGCCGTCTCTTGTGTCTGCGCTCCGGCAACGCCCGCAAACAAGATCGTCATCAAAAGGACTAAAAACCCACCATAAACTTTCACCCGCACCTCCGCACTGCCACCAAGTTTTCCTTACAAGACTCTCCCGGCCCTCTCTGGACCGTACTGATCGTTAGAGTGTATACGAGAACTATGCACTAGCGGCAACCCTGCTTACATCCCCCAAATGAACTAATTTTCTCAAGTATCTTTTGTTATTTTTACTACTTTGCAGGCGCTTCGCCGGAGGTCAGGAGCTCCACCAGGGATTCCAGCTCTTTCTGTTCTCGGAACTTGATTTCCAATTTGCCACCCCGCCGGGAAGTACTGACCTTGACCGGGAGAGAAAGTGCATCCTGGATCATCTGCGAAGCTTGTCCATACTCTTCAGGCGCCGTTTTTGCGGCTGGCTCATTGTCTTGTGACGCTTCCCGAGCCTCCGCGCCCTGTTCCCGAACGAGTTCCTCGGTTTTGCGGACTGACAGCTTTTCGGTCTTTACTCTTTCGGCCAACAGAACCATCTGCTCTTCGTTCTGTACACCGAGAAGCGCCCGGGCGTGGCCTTCCGTAAGGCCTCCCTCTAATAATATCTCTCTTATTCTCGGTGGTAAATGGGCGAGACGCAGGGTATTTGTCACCGCAGCACGGCTCTTGCCGAGTCTGTTGGCGAGCGCTTCTTTGGTTATCCCGAAGCCTTCCATGAGAGCCTGATACGCAGCAGCGGTCTCAAGCGGATTGAGATCCTCTCTCTGGAGGTTCTCCACCAAAGCCAGCTCCATCGACTCGTTATCTGCGGCCTGCCGGATCAAAACCGGAACCCGATCCAAGCCCGCCTCTTTGGCGGCCCGCAACCGGCGCTCCCCGGCGATGAGCTCGAACCCGCTCTCCGTCGAACGCACCACTAGCGGCTGAAGTATCCCGACCTCGCGGATGGAGGCCGCAAGCTCTCTTATACCGGCTTCGGGGAAAGTGCTGCGCGGCTGGTGAGTATTGGGCCGTACGGCAGAGGTCGGGATCTCCTCGAACTTCAACCCCCCCACGCTCTCTCCGGTAGCTATTAGCGCGGAAAGCCCCCTACCGAGCCCTCTCCTACCCACGGCCCAGCACCTCTTCGGCGACGGCCTCGTAGGCTTCAGCCCCGCTGCTCTTCGGTGCATACAATGCTACAGGCATCCCAAAGCTAGGCGCTTCACTCAGCCGAACGTTGCGCGGTATCAGAGTATGGAAGACCCGCTCTCCAAAAAAAGATCTTACTTCATCAGCGACTTGATGCGCGAGGTTTGTTCTGGGATCGAACATAGTCAGTAGCACCCCTCCCACCCGAAGATCCGGATTCAGCTCTTCTCGAACCATCCTTATGCTCCGCATTAGTTGGGTCAATCCCTCCAGCGCGTAGTACTCACACTGTATGGGAATCAAGACTTCATCAGCGGCCGTTAGGGCATTGAGCGTCAAGAGATCCAAAGACGGCGGACAGTCGAGCAACACGCGATCGTAAAGGTCTTCGGGCATCTTCTCCAGGGTCCGCTTGAGCTTGTATTCCCTGGCTAATGAGGATACGAGCTCTACCTCCGCCCCAACCAAATTTATCGTGGAAGGCGCCACATCGAGCCCTTCGATGCCGGTCTTGACCGCAACTTCCGCCAGCGGCTTTCCCTCTAGCAGGACATCGTACATACACCCGCCAGAGGAGTCTTCTACGCCTAGTCCGCTAGTTGCGTTGGCCTGGGGGTCCATGTCGGCCACGAGCACCTTCTCACCCTTCTCCGCCAAATACGCCGCCAGGTTAATGGCGGTGGTGCTCTTGCCGACGCCACCCTTCTGGTTCACTATGGCTACTACAGTCCTCACCGCCGGCATATTAACATGCTCTCCTCATTACTTCCCTTTCTTGGCGCCTAGCGGGCTTTTTCTCGGCACCCCATCTTTTCTCGGATATTGTTCCGGCGTATCGGAGAGTTTGCGCGCCACCACCAGAACCCGCTCCTTGGCGGTAATTTCATGCGTAAAGGGGACTTCTAGAATCTCTTGGATTTCGGCTCCGAGCAAATTTGCCGCTCTCTCTCCCGCCATCACCTCCCGCTTGTCCATAGCCCCTTTCATGGAGACCACATAACCGCCCTCTCTAACCAGCGGAACACAATACTCAAGGACCACTTCCAATCCGGCTACCGCCCGCACCGTCGCCACATCGTACATATTCCTGTGTTCTGGTTCCCTGCCGGCGTTCTCGGCGCGAGCGTTCACGACTTCAATGTCATCTAGACCTAGCCTACCGGTCACATGGCGGAGAAAGGCGGCCTTCTTGCCCGTTGCTTCCAAAACAGTGATCTTCAATTCTGGCCTCAAAATTTTGAGAGGTAGGCCCGGCAGTCCGCCTCCACTACCTACATCTATCAAGCTCGTCGCCCGCGCTACAGGTGCCGCAAGGAAGCAGCTTAGAGAATCCAGGACGTGATCCAGGAGAATCTCACCTACATCTCTTGTGCCGATGACGTTGGCTTTCTCATAGTCCGCCAACTCTTGCGCATAATTAAGCAACACCTCTTGTTGAGCCCTCGAAATCCTCAAGCCCCAACGCTCTGCCTGGAAAACAACCTTCTCTATACTCACGGAAATCCTCGTTTCACGTGAAACAAGTAACTGGGGTTGAGCATGAGCGAACAATGACGACAAAAGTTGTTAAACACAAACTTTTGTCGTCGGACAGGCTGTGTTTCACGTGAAACACCGGAGTTGTTTAACGACGCGGAGAAATGTTGACTCGACGGTTCTCACCGGTGCCTTCGCTTTCGGTGAAGACATCGGAGTTTTCCTTAAGATAGGTGTGGACTACCCGGCGTTCGGAAGAGCTCATGGGGGGCAGTTCGATAATCCGGCCTTCGCGGGCCGCGCGTCGGGCCATACGATGCGCCATGCCCTGAACCGCTTCTATACGCCGCTGGCGATAGCCTTCAGAGTCGACAATGACTCTCTTCAGGAACTCACGGTGCTTGTAAACGGACACGTTGAGTAGATGCTGAAAGGCGTCGATTGTCTCACCTTTCTGGCCTATAAAAAGACCTGTATCTTCGGGAGAGACATCAACCGCGACGAAATCGCCAGCGTCGTAAACGTCCACGCGGGCCTCAAAACCCATACTACTTACGGTCTCGGAGGCAAATTTCTTGATCTCTGAAAGGAGATCTTCTGGCACTACTGTAGAGTTGGTTTCGGGTTCTTGCCTGTGTGTGTGCACAGAATCGTCTTTGGCGACCTCTTCGTCTTTGCAAGGTTCTTCCTCTTCCGATGCGGGGTCCGGTTCTTTTATAAGGCTCTCAGAGGCTTCCTCGCTGGTTTCCTGGATGCCGCCCGTTTCTTCCACGGAGATCCGTGCGTCTCTGGCGCCGATACCCAGAAATCCGGGACTGCCTTCGTCTATGAGCTCGTAAGCAAGCTCATCCGCCGGAACACCTAGTTGCTTGGAAGCCTTCGCCACGGCTTCATCGACTGTTGCAGCATTAAACTCACGGCTTTCGGTCATTTTTTCTTCTTTCTACGCTTCCTTTTCGCCACTTTAGCGGCCTGGTCGGCGCTCCCATTGGTTGAATTAGACGGAGATTTCCCCTCACCGGAAGCAAGAGGTTCAGATAAAGGCTCGCGGTTTTTGTCTCCGTTAGCGTTTGAGTTTGCTGTGGGGCTCTTCTTGCCGGGGCCGTAGTTGTAGATCACGTAGTTCTGTACAAAAGTGATGATGTTGGAGGTGATCCAATAGACAAAGAGACCTGCGGGGAAGCTCCACAGAAAAACCGTTATGCCCAAAGGCATCAGCCGCATCAGCCATCTTTGCTGGGGCTCCATTGCCTTGTTCGTTATCTCCATCGAAGCGAGCATCGTAACCGCTGACAGGACTGGGAGGATATAAAGTGGGTCGTGGTCCGTCAGATTCTGGAACCATAGAATGCCCCCACTGGTAAAGCTAGGGTACTCGGCTTCGGCCCCCGCCACGCCCCCTCCAAATTTACGGATCACGTAGAAAATGCCGATAATTATGGGCATTTGAACGAGGAGTGGGAGGCATCCACCAAGAGGGTTCACCTTGTTCTCCTGGAAGAGCTTCATCTGCTCCTCCTGCTGCTTCTGACGGTTATCTTTGTATTTTGACCGAATTTTCTCCATCTCGGGCCGCAGTTCCTGCATCGCCCGCATACTTCTCACCTGACGCACAGTGAGAGGGAAGAGTAGGGTGCGGATCAAGATGGTGAGTAGGACTATGGCGAGCCACCATTGAAGACCCAGGGTTTGATGAAAGTACAGTAGGACCGAGCCCAATATGTTGACGATGGGGGAGAATAGGCTCTGGAAAAAGTCTGCTATCGTGTTAATCATTGAATCCTCGTCATTTTACCGGATCAAAACCGCCTTTCGAGAAAGGGTTGCAGCGTAGTATACGCCAAGTTCCCAGAAGTATGCCCTTCAGAAGACCGTACTTCTGGATCGCCTCTATAGTGTACTGAGAGCAAGTCGGATGATACTTGCAAGAAGGTGGAAACAGGGGAGACAAGAATCGCTTGTAGGCTCTGATGAGCCAGATCACGGGTCTACTCACGAACACCCCGCATGAATCCTACTTCCGGGTCGGATGTTGCCTTCCGAGCTTCTGCAAGGCGCGGTGGAACTCTTCTCGCAGATCCTCAAAACTCGCGTCCGCAGAGGAAGGCCGGGCTGATATCACTATGTCGAGGTCCGGCGCTTCAGGGGCCGAATCGCGAAAAATCTCTTTGAGCCTGCGCCGGACCGTGTTGCGGGTCACCGCATTTCCTACCTTTTTTGAGACCGAAAGTCCCAGGCGCGCCGCCTGCGCTTCATTCGGAAATGCGTGGACTGAGAAGAGTTTTCCCCTGTAAGCAACGCCCTGACGGTAAACTCTCTCAAACTCCGCAGAGTCCGTTAGGCGGGCCGCCGAACTCATGGAGACGCCGAAGCTCAGACAGCCAGTTTTTTCCGGCCACGGCCTCTCCTGGCATTCAAAACCCGGCGACCGCCGACCGTGCTCATGCGCTTGCGGAAACCGTGCGTTTTCGCACGCTTACGACGGTTTGGCTGATAAGTGCGCTTCACAATGCTCCTCTAATGTATCTGAGTACATGACAGATTTGAACGTATTATTATATCCGAGAGCCGCCACATCATCCAACGTACCCCGCACGGGTCCTTCAGGCTGCCTCCTCGCACATGTTAATGTTTATTTAAGAAAATACCTGCAAATAAGCTACTAATCAAAGAGTCGGGGAGTCGAATAAGTGCCGTTTAGAATCCAGAAGCGAGACTAAAGAGGTTCCAAAAATGCACTTTGGCAGTAGTTATCCACCTTTTCAGTGACTTATCCACAGGTTGTGGATAAATATGTGGATAACTATGTTAATGTTCTGCAAAGAAGCACTTTATACGTCTGCGCTATAGCGTTCCGCTGGTAGTTAAGATAAATTTTGGGCTGGGGATGATCTATTCAGAGCACACACGAGGAAGCGAAGAGGCCGCCGGCATCGGTGTCCGGATCGCCGTTTACTCAAAGGATGGGGAGCCGGAGGTCACCGAGATATCGGCGGCGAGCCCGCGCTCCGCTACGGCTAAGTTCTCCAAGTTCGTTATGGACAAGATAAAAGAGATGGATGGCAGAGTCCCCGAAGCGTCCGTGAGAGAAATTATAGAGAACCTTATCCACGCAGACCACAGGGGAGTCGTAATCTCCGTTCTAGATGACGGCAACGGTGTGCGGGTTTCCGACAAAGGGCCGGGGATAGCGGACAAGGCGCGGGCGATGGAATTCGGTTTTTCGGGCGCTACACCTGAAGCGTCCTGGCAGATAAGAGGTGTCGGCGCCGGGCTGGGGATAGCGCGTACGACGGCTGAGAAGGTAGGGGGGACAGTCACAATAGAAGACAATCTCGGCGGCGGTACCGTCGCGACCGTTTCCGTACCGGTTGGTGGCTCCGAGAACCCTGGAGATCAAACAGCCCCGGAAGCGACGAATCAGCGCCGTTATCCGGATGGAGTTCCCCGGATGAACATCTCCGAGAGACAACAGAAAGCTCTGATTACCGTGCTCGAATCGGGTGAGGTAGGTCCCTCCACGGTCGCGGATAGCCTGGAGATAAGCGTCAGCACCGCCTACCGGGACCTCTCGGTCCTGGAAGAGCACGGGCTCGTGGTGACGGGTGAGTCAGGGAAACGTTTGATCTCACCGCTCGGGCGGGATCTCGTGGAAACCATTGTAAATACGTGGGTAAAGTAGCCTATGGCGGGAAGGGCTGAAGCAGTCTGGGCAGAGGTGCTCGAACGCGTTTCCGAGCACATAAATACCCCCTCGTTCAAGGTTTGGTTTGAAGGCACACGACCGGTTGACCTCTACGAACAACGGCTGGAGATATCCGTTCCAAACTCCTTCGCCAAGGAGTACATAGAGAGCAAGTTCCGTCCTCTGCTGGAGGAGGCGCTCGGTTCGGTTATAGATCGTGAAGACCCTACCCTGGTAGTTAGTATCGGAGGAGGCCGGGGTTCGGCGCCGATTGGTAACGGCAGCGCGTCCGAGGCGGCTGAGTCTGTACTGACAGCCAAGACCCCACTCTCTTTCAAGGAAAAATACTCGTTCGACTCTTTCGTTATCGGGGCGGGTAACAGGTTCGCCCACGCGGCGGCCCTGGCGGTAGCCGAGTCTCCGGGAGTGGTCTACAATCCGCTCTTCGTATATGGAGGAGTGGGGCTGGGTAAGACTCACCTGCTGCGGGCGGTTGGAGCCTATGTAGAGGATCAAGACCCGACCATGAGGGTTCGCTACGTGACCTGCGAGCAATTCACCAACGACTTCATAAACTCAATGAGGGACAACTCGCCGCTCGGTTTTCAGAAAAGGTACCGGGAGAACGACGTGTTGCTCGTGGACGATATCCAGTTCCTGGAGAACAAGGTAGAGACTCAGGAGGCGTTCTTCCACACGTTCAACTCGCTGTATGAGGAGAACAAGCAGATCGTCATAGCCTCCGACCGGCATCCGAAGTACATACAAACCCTGGAGAACCGGCTGGTAAGCCGCTTCGAGTGGGGACTGGTGACCGACATTCAGCCACCGGACCTTGAGACCCGAATCGCCATCCTGCGCAAAAAGGCGCTCCTGGACAGCCTGAAAGTGGACGACGAAGTCTTGACGTTTGTCGCCTCCAAAGTCTCGACTAACATCCGGGAGCTTGAAGGCGCGCTGGTGCGTATCCTGGCCTATTCGTCGCTCTACGGCCGGGAGTTGAGCGTGCCGCTCGCCGAGGAAGTACTGAAGGACATACTTCCAGACTCGGACTACAGAGAGATACCGGTCGAGCTGATCCAGCATGAGGTGTGCCGCTACTTCGGTGTCTCGAAGCAGGATTTGATCGGCGCCAGCCGTACGAAACCTTTCGCATACCCGAGGCAGGTAGCGATGTACCTCTGCCGGGAACTGACCGACGAATCTCTGCCGAAGATAGGACGAGCCTTCGGAGGCCGAGACCACTCGACCGTAATGCACGCTAACAGCAAGATCTCCAAGCTCATAAATAACGACCGCGACACCTTCAACCAGATACACGAGATCACCTACCACGTAAAAAGTAAGCGTTGATCGAAGCCTCTCAGCCTGCGAATAACGCTCTTTACCCCTCCCCGGCAGGGCATCTACTTTGTAACAAATTAAGTACTCTAAAGACCCGACTTATCCACAACCTATCCACAAGCGTGCGTTTTGCTGTGGATAACACTAGAGGACTTATCCACAATTCGTTCGACTTATCCACAAAAACTGTGGACAAACCTCTATACCTGTGGATAAAAATATACGGCTTATCGTATTCCGGGAGCTTAAACGACTACATAACGATTCGGTCTGTGGATAAACCTGTGGATAAGAGGGGTAAAATCTGTGGATAAACCTGTGGATAGTTTTGTGGACAACTTCCACCTGTGGATAACTCGTAACTTATCCACAATTTGTCCACAAGTTTTTGCTAGTTATCCACAATTTTGTCCACAGCCCTTAGGGGACTTATTTGGCTTAGGTAAAAGCAGTCTGGTAGTTTATCCACATATCCACAGGCCTTATTATTATTATTATTCTAATAAATAAGATATTAAGTAGTAATAATAAAGGGAGAAAGGAGCTGGTATGAGGGTAGTTTGCAACATAGATGTCTTTAGTAAAAAGCTCGCTCTGGCATCGAGAGGTGTATCGGCCCGATCGGCTATTCAGTTGCTCGGTGGAATACTCTTGGAGGCGGATGGAGGTTCGATCAGGTTGTCGGCCACGGATATGGAGATCTCCATCCAGACTTCGTCGCCGGCGGAGGTCGAGGAAGAGGGGCGGGTGGTCATACCGGCCCGAATCTTCAACGACATCGTTCGTTCGTTGCCGAAGGGTCAATTCACGTTGGAGCATGACACCTCCGCCGGAACGGTCAAACTCTCGGCCGGCGAGAACGAGTACACGATCCGGGCTTATGCGGCGGAGGACTTCCCGCAGCTACCGAAATTCGACGAGGAGAGTTCCTTCACGATGTTGGGGGACGTCCTGGTCGAGACGGTGGAGAAGGTTTCGAAGTCGTACTCTCGGGACGAGACGCGGCCGGTGTTGACGGGGATACTAATCAGCTTCGAGGAGTCCAGGGTCAGGATGGTGACGACGGACTCCTACCGGCTCTCCATAAAAGAGAGTGAGCTGGCGACGACTTTCGACGCTTCACAGGAGGCTATCGTCCCGGCCAGGGCGATGCAGGAGGTGGGGCGCATCTTCTCCGGTGCCGACGAGGAGCAGATCGAGGTCTCGCTCTCGGAGAACCAGGCGCTGTTCAGAATCGGGGACGTGTTGCTCGGCAGCCGTTTGATCGACGGCAACTTCCCTGAGTACAAGCGGCTCTTGCCGACGACGTTCGAGCGGGAGATCTCCGTGGACCGGGAAGAGTTGATGAGCACGCTGCGACGGGTCAACCTATTTGCCCAGCGCCAGACGCCTCCGGTACCGGTGAGCCTCGCTTTCTCCGAGGGGGCCGTCGAGGTCATCGTGAAGAACGGGGAGATCGGGGAGGCGCACGAGAAGCTGGCGGCCTCCAGCGAGGACGACTTCCACATCTCCTTCAATCCCGGATACTTGCTCGACGGGGTATCGGCGGTAGATTCGGAGAACGTGGTCTTCAGGCTCAACGAATCGCTCAAGCCCGGTTTGATCGTACCCGCATCGGAAGAAGGGAACGGGAATGGCGGCGAGCCGGACTTCCTGTACCTGATCATGCCGATGCGAGACCCGTCCCAGAGCTAAACCTTTGGAAGTATCTCCCGGCACTACGCTCGGCCAGGCGCTGAAGGTTTCGGGGATCGCCGGAACCGGCGGTGAGGCGAAAGTGCTGATCCAATTCGGAGAAGTCCTGGTCAACGGCGAGGTCGAGGAGCGCCGCAGCCGAAAGCTGCAAGAAGGCGACGTGGTCGAAGTGGGGGACGAGCGCCTGGAGGTGCGCTGATGTCCTACCTCCGCGCGTTGAGACTCGTCAACTTCCGTAACTACTCCGATGAGACCGTGCTCTTCTCTGCCGGCCTGAACGTGGTGGTGGGGGAGAACGCCCGCGGCAAGACCAACCTCCTCGAAGCCGTTACCTTCGCCGTCACCGGGTCCACGCCCCGGACTCCGAAAGAGAATGAGGTGGTTCGATGGGACATGGATTTTGCGCGGGTCGAGGCCCGGATCTCCCGCGAGAACGACGAACGTAAGGTGGCGGTCGGATACGCTCCCGGACAGAAAAAACGTCTAACCGTTGACGGGGCGCCGGCTTCTTCACTGGCTAACTACGCTGCCGGTGCCGCCGGGGTGCGGGTCATCAACTTCTTCCCCGACGACATTCGGATAGTCAAGGGCGCGCCCGCCGATCGTCGGGAGTTTCTGGATGGGTTGCTTTCTTCCTTGCGGCCGTCATACGCCCGCGCTGTTGGCGAATACGCGAAAGCCGTCCAGCAACGCAACCAGCTCCTACGACGCATCCGGGATGGTTTCTCGTCCGAAAAAACCCTCTCGACCTGGGACCGGAAGGTGATTGAACTGGGGACCGAAGTGCTGAAGGGCCGCGAGGCGGCAGTGGAGCCCCTGGGGGAATACTTCAAAGACTCCCTGGGGGCACTGTACGGCCCCGAGAAGGCTGCGATCCGCTATTCCTATAGCGCGCTATTGGGAGACTACTCCGAGGCTCTCAGAGAGGCGCGCAGGGCCGACGTCGAGCGAGGCACGACCTCCGTT
This sequence comes from Rubrobacteraceae bacterium, assembly GCA_041745215.1. GTDB lineage: Bacteria > Actinomycetota > Rubrobacteria > Rubrobacterales > Rubrobacteraceae > SIRX01. Next base: position 129,452 of record JBGTJJ010000002.1, read on the forward strand.
GGGCCACATCGGGACGACTTCCAGGTTCTCCTCGGCGGGGTGAACCTCACGACCTTCGGATCCCAGGGGCAGCAGCGGCTGGCGACGCTGGCCTTGAAGTTCGCGGCGCGGGATTACGTGCGGTGGGCGACGGGGGAAGACCCGATCCTGCTCTTCGACGACGTCATGAGCGAGCTCGACAGCCGCCGCCGGGAATACCTCGCCGGATATTTCCTGGAGAGTACCCAGGCGATCATCTCGACCACGAACCTCGAATACTTCGAGTCGGAGATCCTCGAACGGGCCAATACCATACGTATATCTAGTGGACCCGAATCAATTGCTACAACTTATGGTGTCAAAGAGTAGCCATAAAGGCCGAAAAAAGGCTTATATAAGCGTCAAAGCGGCTAATCGGGGCTTTGGAATCCAGTCGAGATATGTTACAATCTTCGGGTGCAAAGCTTTATCGAGAAAAGACCGTCCGTGGTTCGAGGATTTCACGTGTTGAGGAAAGGCTATTTCTTTGGTGGATAAGATGGCTGCTAAGAGTTCCGGGAGTTCCTACGATGCAAGTTCCATTCAGGTTCTGGAGGGGCTTGAGGCCGTCAAACGCCGTCCCGGAATGTATATTGGCTCCACTGGGCCGAGGGGTTTGCATCACCTCGTCTGGGAGATCGTCGACAACTCTATCGACGAGGCCCTGGCCGGATACTGTACGGAAGTAACCATAGTCGTACACCAGGATAACTCCGTCTCGGTGAGTGACGATGGGCGAGGGATGCCGGTCGGATCTATGGCGAAGTACGGCAAGTCGGCTACCGAAGTCATCCTGACCACGCTGCACGCCGGCGGCAAGTTCGACGGGCAAGGATATAAAGTCTCCGGCGGGCTGCACGGCGTCGGGGCTTCGGTGGTAAACGCGCTGTCGGAGTGGTTGGAGATCGAGATAAAGCGCGAGGGGCACCTGTGGAGCCAGCGCTACGAGCGGGGCTTCCCGGTCGAGGATCTAACGCAGGATCGGAAGCTCCAGAAGGGCGAGGAGTCCGGGACCAACATCAGCTTTATGCCGGACCCCGAAGTATTCACCGAGACTCGGGATCTCTCTTTCGACACTCTGAGCCGCCGTTTCCGGGAGTCGGCGTTTCTGAACAAGGGGCTCAAGATCAACCTGTTGGACGAACGAGAGGAAGGCCGGGAGGTTAGCTACCAGTACGAGGGTGGTATCCGGGACTTCGTCGAGCACATAAACGAGTCGAAGGACCCGGTCCACAAGACCATCTTCTATCTCGAACGCGAAGACGAGATGGGTGAGGTCGAGGTCGCGTTGCAGTGGAACTCGGGTTTCCAGGACTCGGTCTTTACTTTCGCCAACAACATCAATACCCACGAAGGCGGGGCGCATCTCTCAGGATTCCGGGGAGCATTGACGCGCACGATCAACGACTACGCCCGCAGCAAAGGTCTCATCAAGGAGAAGGACGACAGCCTTACCGGCGACGACATCCGGGAAGGTCTTGCCGCGGTCATCTCCGTAAAACTCTCCGAGCCGCAGTTCGAGGGACAGACGAAGACCAAGCTCGGGAACACCGAGGTAAAGGGCCTGGTCGAGACCAGCGTCAACCGTTCTCTCGCGGAATTTCTGGAGGAGAGGCCGGGCGAGGCTAAGGCCATCATAGGCAAGGCGCTGCAGGCTGCGCGGGCGCGGCAGGCGGCCCGGAAGGTGCGGGATACGATCCGGAAGGGGTACCTGGAGAGTTCTACGTTGCCGGGCAAGCTGGCGGACTGTTCTTCGAAAGACCCGGAGCGAAGTGAGATCTACATCGTCGAGGGCGACTCGGCGGGCGGCAGCGCGAAGCAGGGAAGGGACCGGAACTTCCAGGCGATACTGCCGCTGCGGGGCAAGATCCTCAACGTCGAGAAGGCCAACATGAACAAGGTCCTCTCCAACGTCGAGATACAGGCCATGATCTCCGCGATCGGGGCCGGGGTTGCGGAGACGTTCAACCTGGAGAACACCCGGTACAACAAGATCGTCATTATGACCGACGCCGACGTGGACGGGAGCCACATCCGCACTCTGGTGCTGACGTTCCTGTTCAGGAACATGCCCGAGCTGATCGAAGCCGGCTACGTCTACATCGCACAGCCGCCGCTCTACAAAGTCACGCATCAGCGCAAGGACTACTACGTCTATAACGAGCGCGAGCTCCAGGAGACCCTGACCCGCCTGAACGCAAACGGCAACGCCAGCATAGGACGCTTCAAGGGACTGGGCGAGATGAACCCCATCCAGCTCTGGGAGACGACGATGGACCCGAACAGCAGGACATTCCTGCAGGTGACGGTCGAGTCGGCCGCAGTCGCCGACGAGCTCTTCTCCGCGCTCATGGGCGACAAAGTCGAGCCGCGCCGGCTCTTTATCGAGCAGAACGCTAGAGAGGTGAAGAACCTGGATGCTTGATACTTTCGCGGGGAACGTACAGCCCCACTCCATAGAAGACGAGATAAAGGATTCGTTCCTCTCGTACGCGATGAGCGTGATCGTCTCTCGCGCCCTGCCGGACGTACGCGACGGCCTGAAACCCGTCCACCGGCGCGTCCTGTACGCGATGCACGACATCGGCCTCCAGCCGAACCGGCCGTACCGCAAGAGCGCGACGGTCGTAGGTGAGGTGCTCGGTAAATACCATCCGCACGGCGACTCGTCGGTCTACGACACGCTCGTGAGGCTCGCACAGCCGTGGTCGATGCGCCATCCGCTAGTAGACGGCCAGGGTAACTTCGGGAGCGTGGACGGCGACTCCGCTGCGGCCATGCGCTACACGGAAGCCCGGCTCACCCGGATGGCGACGGAGATGTTGAGGGACATAAGCTCCGACACGGTTGACTTCGCCCCTAACTTCGATGAGAGCCAGCGGGAGCCGGTGGTACTGCCGGCCCGGTATCCAAACCTTTTGGTCAACGGTTCGGACGGCATCGCCGTCGGGATGGCGACCAAGATCCCACCGCATAACCTCGCCGAGGTCATAGACGCAACGGTGGCGCTCATAGACAACCCAGAGATGGATGACGAGGGGCTTACGGAGCACATAAAGGGGCCGGATTTCCCGACCGGCGGCATCATCGTAGGCTTGCGCGGGATGCGGGATGCTATCGAGACCGGGCGCGGGTCGGTGAGGGTTCAGGCAAAGGCGCACACCGAGCAGATCAAGGGCAATAGAACTCAGATCGTGGTCACCGAGATTCCCTACCAGGTAAACAAGAGCTACCTGCTCCAGAAGATCGCCGAACTGGTGAAAGACAGGAAGCTGGACGGCATCTCCGACCTGCGCGACGAGTCCGACCGTAACGGCATGCGGATCGTCATCGAGCTAAAGCGCGACGCTATCCCGAAGGTCGTCCTGAACAACCTCTACAAGCACACCCAGATGCAGCAGAGCTTTGGGGTGAACCTTGTGGCGCTGGTGGACGGCGTACCGAAGACCCTTTCTTACAAGCAGGTGCTCAAGCACTACGTCGCCCACCAGTTCGAGGTCGTCACCCGCCGGACGCGCTACGAGCTAGAGAAGGCCCAGGCCAGGGCTCACATTCTGGAGGGGTTGCTGATCGCTCTGGACAACCTCGACGAGGTAGTCGAGACGATCCGGCGCTCCCAGAACCCGGAGACGGCGCGCAAAAATCTGATGAAGAGGTTCGAGTTCTCCGAGCGTCAGGCGCAGGCGATCCTGGACCTCCGTTTGCAGCGTCTCACCGCTCTGGAGCGTAAGAAGGTCGAGGACGAGCACAAAGACCTGCGAGAGAAGATCGAGTATCTCGAAAGCGTGTTGGCCGACGACGATAAGGTCTACGGGATCATCAAGGAAGAGTTGCAGGAGACGAAGGCGGCCTACGCCGATGATCGCCGGACGGTGATAACCGCTGAAGAGGGTGTGGACTTCGACGTAGAGGACCTCATCGCCGAGGAGGAGATGGTCATCTCTATCTCAAACGGCGGCTACCTCAAGAGCGTCCCGGTAAACACTTTCCGCAAGCAGGGCCGAGGTGGGGTCGGAGTCGCCGGGATGGAGCTAAAAGAGGGCGACTACATCGAGCACCTCTTTATAACGACGACCCACCACTACATGCTCTTCTTTACAAACCGGGGCAAGGTATACCGGCTCAAGGTCCACCAGCTACCGAGGATGGGACGGACGGCGAAGGGACGCCACATCGCCAACCTGCTGCCGCTCGCCCAGGACGAGCGCATCGCCACGGTCATCCAGACGAAAGAGTTCAGGGAGGCGGAGTACCTGCTCTTCGCTACCCGTAAAGGCGTGGTCAAGAAGACGAACTTCCTCGACTACAACACGCCGCTCAAGGAGACAGGAATTATCGCGATCAACCTGACCGATGGTGACGAGTTGATCGGCGTGCGCCACGCCTCCGAGGGAGAAGAGGTCTTGCTAGTGACCCGCAACGGCATGGGCATACGCTTCGCCCAGACCGAGGCGCGGCCGATGGGCCGGGCGACCGGCGGGGTCAAGGGCATCACGCTGAAGGACGGCGACGCGCTGCTCTCCATGGACGTGGTAGCGAGCGGCGTCCCGGACGACCTGTTCATGATCACGGAGAAGGGCTTCGGCAAACGCACGGCCATCTCCCAGTTCCGGTTTCAGGGCCGGGGCGGCCAGGGCGTCATCGCCATGAAGACCGACGGAGAACGCGGGAAGCTCTCCGGCGTGAGAGTCGTGCGCTCCGGGCTGCACGAGTTGGTGATCGTCTCGAACTTCGGGACCACGATCCGGATAGACGCCGACTCGGTCAGCCGGCAGGGTCGGGCTGCCCAGGGCGTTCGAGTGATGAACCTGCGGGCCGGTGATTCGGTCAGCGCCATCGCCAAGGTCATCTCGACCCAGAACGCTGAGACCAACGGCTCATCCGACGAGTTAGCCATAGACGAGATAGTTGCGGACGAGATCGCCGGCGAGAACGGTGGAGGTAGTACCGATGGATAACCACATCTGCGACGGAGTAGTCGAATGCACGGCCCTTGTACTGGCCGAGGGGTGTGTGGAACTGGACGGAAAGCTGACGCTCTTCGGGATACTGGATGAGATCCGTCCCTCCGGCGACGGCGACATCCCTTTCGTGGTCTACGCGAAGTTCGAGGGCTGCGAGCATGCCGCAGACCGTGAGCGCCGGGTCCGCATCATCGTGAGCGACGAAGACGGGGAAGAGTTGATCGAATCGGAGGAGTATCCTATCTGGCTCGACGGCACAGAAGACCCGGTCACCATCGTGGCGAACTTCGACCTCCCACGGGAATACGAGAGCCGGGAGCGGATCATCTGGGTAGAGGCGGTCCTCGACGAGGAGACCCTGGCCCAGACGGCGGTCCGGCTACACGACCGATACAACGTATAGAAAAGCACAGGAAATCGAGGAGGCCCGGGAGACCGGGCCTTTCTCCTAGGTTAGGAAAACCTCAATGAACGAAGATCTCGCAATTTTCATCGACTGGGAGAATATATACATCTCCACGGTCACCGAGTACAAGGCGAAGCCGAACGTTTCGGCAATCCTGGAGAAAGCCCGTGAATATGGGCGCATCGTCTCCGCGACGGCCTACGCTGACTGGACCGAAGGAGACTTCCGCCAGGCGCCGCCGACGCTCTACTCAAACGGCATCACGCCGAAATACATCTCCGCCCGGTACTTCCCCGGAGGCAAGGCCTCCAAGCGGCGGACCAACTCCATAGACGTGATGCTGGCGGTGGAGTGTTCGGATTTCCTCCACAAACATCCGCAGGTGGAGACCTACGTGCTGGTCACGGGGGACGGCGACTTCATCCCGCTGGTTAGTTTGTTGCGGAGCCAGGGGAAGAATGTAGTGGTGATCGGTGTTTCGGAGGCGACCTCGTACCACCTGATCGAATCGGCCGACCACTTCATATCCTACGCCTCGCTTCTCGAAGAGGAACGTTCCGCGAAGGCCCGTGACACAGAGCCGAAGAAGAAAGAGGCCGACCCTTACGAGGAGCTGGTCCGGGCCGTCAAGACCCTCAAGAGCGGCGGCAAGGCTCGGGTATTGGGACAGGTCAAGCAGCAGATGATCGTGCAACTCGGCTCCTTCGACGAGCGGAAGCAGGGCTTCAAGAAGTTCAAGGACTTCGTGGTCGAGGCCGAGCGCCGAAACCTGGTCAACACCGTGGACCAGGACCTGGAACTACAGGTCTTCCTTCCTGATGAAGAGGTGCCTGAGCAACCTGACTCGGACGTAGCATCTGAATCCGAAGGACCGGAAGAGACGCCGGTCGCCGCCGGTAACGGCCGCGAGGCGCAGCCTCGTCGTGAAAACGGAAAGACGGCCTCGGACGAGAGCACCGAAGAGAGCTTCGACGTGTTGGAAGACCTGACGCCCTACGAGCTAAAGACCGTGTGCCAGGCGGTCTCCGGGCTGCGCCAGCCGGCGACGTTCGTGGAAATTTTCAGCAGCATCCGCGAGCTGGACGAGCGGGGAGAGCTGGAGCTTTCGCGGGAGGAGATCGGCGAGGTAATAACGGCCATGATGGACTCCGAGTTCCTGAATCGAGTCCGTACCAAGCCCTACGAAGAAGCCCGCGCCGACATGACCTTCTACGCCCTGAACACCGAGCGCGAAGAGGTAAAAAGCGCCCTGAACGGTTCCTGATCTAGTCGGCCAGCCGGTAGACCGTAAAGGCGGCGAGCGCCAGGGCAACCGCTACCTGAACCAGTGAGACCGTGAGCGTCTGGGCCACCTGAATGGCCGAGACGCTGCGGAGCATGACGTGGATCACTACGATGCCGCCGAAACCCAACCCGTACCAGATCGCCGCTTTCACGCGGTAGGCTTCGCCCTTCTCTTTCCAGATCACCGTCCCGATCAAAGCCGGGATGTAGAAGACCAGGATCAAGGGGATCAGGCGCATTACCTCAATTGCGATGTTAAGAAAAGTCTCCACAACTCGAGTTTATATCAGAGATGAGCGCCACTGGAAATTTGCGCGACAGATACGTACGATAGTATACTTTTGATATTCAATGAAGGTGGTAGCTATGGGAATAAATCAGAGAGTCTCGCTCCGGAAGTTCATGGATGATATCCGGCGTTGGGTCGAGGAGGGCCGGAGCGACGAGTGGATCGCCAGCGCCCTCGGAACCAGCCCCTCGTCGGTGCAGTCATTTCGCTCGCGCAACGCCATCTACCGCCGGGACCACGGTTCAGCGCTCTATGACCCCAGGGACTACGGCTCCTACGAAGGCGTGCTAGACCCGGAAAACCCTAGCGCATGGTTCGATCCTTCGGTGGGGGATGACCGGCGCTGGCGGGACCACTGGTCTGATACCGGTCGGGTAGAGCTGCGCCTCACCCCGACCAAGATGGTCCTGATCCGGCGTGGACGGGCAAAACCCCACGGCTGACCAAGCTCGTAGGATCTATAACCATAAGATACAATTATCGTGGTTGCGGGCCGTCCGACCCGCCGCTGCGTCGAGGCAATACCGAGGCGTAGAGGAAAGTCCGGACTCGCACGGACCCGGCTCTCCGGGTCCACAAGGCCGCTCGGGCCAATAACCCGAGGGGCGGAGGTCGCAAGACCTCCGTCACGTCAAGTGCAACAGAGAGTAGACCAGCCGATGGCCCCAGGCACAGCTTTGGGCACAGGTGATGGGTGAAAGGGTGGGGTAAGAGCCCACCGGCGGTATCCCGAGAGGGGCCGGCCAGGTAAACCACCGGTGCGAGCAAGCCAAAATGTTCCGGGTGTCTCTCTGAGGCGTCCGGGCTGGTAGGCGCGGCCACCGGCCCCGAGAGGGAGCCGGGGCCCGGGAATCCAACCCTCCCGGAGATGGATGGCGGGATAGACAGGATCCGGCTTACAGGACGGCCCGCACCGATGTATGGGGAGTTCAACGCGACAAATCTTTTTTGCCCCCTGACTTCTTATAGACTGCCTTTTGCCTATACGCACCATACGACATCATCCGGAGAGCGTCTTCAAGAGACATGGTATAAATGACACAGATCCCAGGGGAGAGAAGGGCCTGTATGCCTGCTGAAGACCGTGATCCGAAGAAGTGGCATTCTAGAGAAAACACTCGAGTCAAGCACGACATACTCTTCGAGTACCTCAAAGGATTCATACCAATTCTCTCGGCGGGCAATCGGGAAGAGCCGTTGAGTGTGCTCCATTACGTGGACAGTCACGCCGGGCGTGGCTGGTACGAGGGGGGAGAGCCAGGATCCCCGATCGTCGCCATGAGGGTAGGGCAGGAACTGCATGAGTACTTGCAAGGGTACCGCGACGACCCCGTCTACCTCGAATGCTATAACGTCGAACACGATGAGGAGAACTTTGCCTCGCTTGAGCGGGAGATTGATGCTGTTCGCTATAGGTATCCTTCCGTGGGTGTGCGCAACTTCTTCGGCCCCTTCCAAGAGCACTCTGATGAGATCCTAGGCCTCATAAAATCCGGCGAACCCACCTTCGTTTTCATCGACCCATTCGGCTACCGGGGCGTAGAACTGCAGGAAGTGCTCCGGTTCCTGCAGAGGCCTCGCAGCGAGGTGTTCGTCACGTTCATGAGCGACTACATCGGCCGGTACATGATGGACCCGAACAGGGCGGGCGCTATGAAGAAGATCTTCGATACTGACGAGTGGCGCGAGCTCATAGGGCTTCGGGGCATCAGCCAGCAGACGGCCGCAGTGGAACTGTACGCTCGTCAGCTAATGAAGAGGGCCCGAGAGCAGGGAAAACGAATATGCGTTTTCCCAATCAACGTGGCCTATGAGAGTCGTCCCGGGAACATATACCACCTCGTGCACGTCTCTCGGCATCCCAAAGCTCGCCTGGTTATGGAGAGCTCCGTAAACAGGGTGAAGGGCACGAGCGTCGATGAGCAGTTGTTCATCGCCCCGGAGGTGGAAGGTTACGTCGTTGGAGCCCTTCGCGGATCCCGCCGTGGACATATGACCGCGCTAGATCTCGCCGGCGAGGTGTGGCAACGGTCTCTGTATGCCTCTTGGAGAACCGACATCAAGGGGGCGATTCGTAGCCTTGAGTCGAGTGGCGAAGTGAACGTTCGCGCGCATGATAACAGGGACAGAAAGACAGGCATAGAGGAGAAGGATATTGTCTTTCTAAAGGGCAGTCGGTAAGACACCGTCCGCTATGCGGTTAAGGTGCCGAGTCTGGGGCTGAGGCATCTCGTCGTAGGTGCGGCCGTCAAGCTCGCGGCCTCCAGCCTTCGGCTTAACACCGCCCCACTGCTTGAAGAAAAATGCGGTGCCCGTCGCTGCGGCCTGGGCGCGGATTTCTTTGACCCACTGCGCCTCGATTGGCCGATGCCCTGAACCCGACTCTCCACCGACGATGACCCAATGGATATCGTCTAGGTCGAGGTCCAAGGGACCGATTAGGGGCTCGCAGGAGAGGAAACGGACGACAGCCGGAACACGCCGCAGGTGGCCGATGCGGCTACGCACCCGATCATCTTCGACGCTGGTGCCGAGCCACGCATTGGGAAGCGGCAAAGATGGTGGCTGGATGCTGCCAGACTTTGCCGCTGGTGCTTCGATTTGGATTTTTGCCATTGCAGCCTCAATGTTCAGCCTCCGAGTATCAAGACACTTGAAATACTCGGCCATCCTCTCAGGGCGTTTCGTGAGGACCTGAAACGTATGCCGTGGCGCAAGCGCCATTGCCGCGAATACCAGATCGACAAAGTCGAAGGGCACAAGCTCATGAAACAGGTCCGACATGCTGTTCACGAAGATCCTTCGCGGCTTTGACCAACGCAACGGCTGGCGGAGACGGTCAGGATGGAGTTTTACATTCTTCGGCGCATTCTTCTTCGTCCAGGGTAGATCCGTGTACGCTTCCTGCCCCATGGCGGCCAATCGCGGCGCAAGTGCCGCCGCGTAACAGTTGCGACAGCCTTCGGAAACCTTAGAGCAACCGGTAACCGGGTTCCACGTTGCGTCAGTCCACTCTATAGCCGTGTTGGTACTAGACACACGCCTCCTCCCACCCTCGACTAGAAGTCTACGTCCGGCATTGTATAGAAACTACCGACAATTGTACGATAGGATAAATATTTGTTTCCTATAGTCACTCATTGCTCCGATAGCCACGCTAGCAGCCCACGACGTAGATAGACAATCCGCGCTGGCGATCTCCCGGATTCCCGGAAACTGTTGTACGGGGGCTCCAAGAATCTGGCTTACAGGACGGCCCAGCAACGAGCCAAATACCGGGTTTTTCGGAACGGATTCACAACAAGTCTTTGTGCAATCCTCTATACTGCCGACTACAAAAGCAGTCTTGGATATATGCGTGGATAGAGGGAGCAGAATTTGGCGAGTATAACTGCCGCGACCAAGAGATTGCCCTGGTGGGTGGGGCCGATAACTGTGACGGTCGTATTAACGGCGTTTGGTATCTATTCGCTCTATGTGGCTATATTCGCCCAAGACCCACAGTACCAGGACTATCTACTCTCACCGTTCTTCTCACCACAAGTAAGCACGCCTTTTGCCTGGCTCTCTCCGGCGGTCTTCGTGTTGTGGATACCGCTAGGTTTCCGGGCGACCTGCTACTACTACCGCAAGGCTTATTACCGGGCCTTTTTCTGGGACCCACCGGCCTGTGAGAGCAAGGCCCAGCAGCGGGAGCCCAGGAGCCCGGAGAACTACCGGGGGGAGCGGGCGCTATTCGTGCTCAATAATATCCACCGGTACTTTTTGTACGGTTCGATCGTCGTGGTGGCTTTCCTCTGGTACGAGGCGGTGATCTCGTTCTTCCCCGGCGGCGGATTCGGCATCACTATCGGCACTCTGGTTCTCCTAACGAACGTCGTTCTGCTCTCGCTCTATACGTTCTCTTGCCACTCGTTCCGGCATCTCGTGGGTGGAAATAAGGACTGTTACTCGTGCATCTCGGGCGGCGACGCCCGTCGCAAGACTTTCAACGCGGTCAGTAAGCTAAATCTAAGGCACTCGCTCTGGGCCTGGCTCAGCCTCTTCGCGGTGCTGTTCGCCGACGTGTACATAAGGATGTTAATGGCGGGCTGGTTTACGGACCCGACGATACTGTAAGTGTGGAGAGGTAGGTAATGGTGGAATCCAACGGACCCGGCGGTCACGAGAACTACGAAGTACGCGAGCACGACGTCCTGATCATCGGGGCCGGCGGCGCGGGGCTTCGGGCCGCTATCTCCGCCGCCGAGCGCGGACTCTCGGTCGGTATCGTAACGAAGAGCCTTCTCGGCAAGGCCCACACCGTTATGGCTGAGGGCGGCATCGCGGCCGCCGTGGGCAACGTAGACCCGGAGGACGGTTGGCAGACCCACTTCATGGACACCATGAAGAGCGGCAAGTTCATAAACAACTGGAAGATGGTCGAGCACCACACCAAAGAAGCCCCGGAGCGGGTCATCGAGCTGGAGCAGTGGGGCGCTCTCTTCAACCGTACGCCGGAGGGTAAGATCTCCCAACGGCCGTTCGGCGGCCACACCTATAGGCGGCTATGTCACATCGGCGACCGGACGGGACTGGAGATGATCCGGACACTCCAGGAGAAGGTTCTCTCCATCGACGCCGAAGTCTACATGGAGACCACCATCACCAAGCTCTTCAAGAAGGGCGACCGGGTAGTCGGCGGGCTCGCCTATACCCGCGAGAACGGCAAGTTCATCCACTTCAAGGCGAAGGCTGTCGTCATGGCGACGGGTGGGTGGGGCAAGATCTTCAAGGTCACCTCCAACTCCTGGGAGGGCACCGGCGACGGCGTGATACAGGCTTACGACGCCGGCGCCGAGCTGGTTGACATGGAGATGATGCAGTTCCATCCGACGGGGATGGTGTGGCCTCCCGGCGTGCGCGGATTGCTCGTGACCGAGGGCGTGCGCGGCGAGGGCGGGTTCCTCCGCAACTCCGAAGGTAAGCGCTACATGGAGAACTACGACCCTGCGAAGATGGAACTCTCGACCCGCGACGTGGTCGCAAGGGCCAACTACACCGAGGTGCAGGAGGGCCGAGGCTCGCCCCACGGCGGCGTCTTCCTGGACATCACGCATCTCGGCTACGAGGGCATTATGAAGAAGCTCCCGACCATGCACGAGCAGTTCCTAAAGCTCGCCGACATAGACATCTCCAAAGAAGCGATGGAGGTCTTTCCGACCGTCCACTACACGATGGGCGGCATCAAGATCGACCCGGAGACCGGTGCCAGCACCGTTCCGGGCCTCTTCGCGGCGGGCGAGGTCGCCGGCGGTCTGCACGGGGCCAACCGTCTCGGTGGAAACTCTCTCTCCGACCTCCTGGTCTTCGGCAAGCGGGCCGGGGACGGGGCGTCAGACTACATTGAGCAGAGCACCCATTCCTCCGACATCGAAGAGTCTGAGGTACAGGAAGAGATACAGCGGGTACTCCAGCCGCTGGAGCACGGGCACGGCGAGGAGAGCCCGTACCTAATGCAGCAGGAGCTTCAGGCAGCGATGATGGAGCACGCCAATCTCATGCGCAACGAGGAGTCTCTGAAAGAGGGGCTCGGCAAAATACTCGGCCTCAAGGACCGGCTGGAGAGTGTCAACGTGCCGGGCTCGCGGCTCTTCAATCCTGGCTGGCACACGGCCCAGGATATCCGGTATCTGGTTCAGATCTCCGAGATCATCATTCGGACCGCTCTGGAGCGCAAGGAGCGTCGTGGGGCCCAGTGGCGGCTCGACTTCGACGGGCCGGACGAGGAGCTCGGCAAACTCAACTTCATCGTCAAGAAAGATTCCCAGGGCGAGGTCGGCATCGAGCGGCGTGAGATCACGCCGATGCCCGACCATCTCGCCCGGCTGTTCCAGGAAGAAGGGGCCAAGGTTTGAGCGATAACGGAAACGGCAACAACGGAAACGTCACCTCAATGGCGCACGCGCCGGTAAAAGACGAAGACCTGGGCCGGAGCGGTAAGACCGCGAAGCTCAAAATCTTCCGGGGCGACTCCGGCGGTGGCGAGTTGGTCGAGTACGAGTTGGATCTCGTCGAGGGCATGGTTGTCCTGGACGCGGTGCTCGACATCCAGGCGCATCAGGCGCCGGACCTGGCGGTCCGCTGGAACTGCAAGGCCGCCCACTGCGGCTCGTGCAGCGCGGAGATCAACGGCAAGCCCGCACTTCTGTGCAAGACCCGCATGGAAGAGTACGAGGGACAGGAGATCCGGGTCCACCCGATGCAGGCGTTCCCGGTCATAAAGGATCTCGTCTCCGACGTCTCCTGGAACTACGAGGTCTCGCGCTCCATAAAACCGTTCTCACCCGAAGAGCAGGCGCCGTTCACGATGTACGAGGAGGATGTGGAGCGCCTCTACGAGCCGAAGAGCTGCATCGAGTGCTTCATGTGCCAGGACGTCTGCCACGTGCTGCGGACTCATCACAAGCACCCCGAGTTCGCCGGACCGCGCTTCTTCGTTCGGACCCAGTGGCTGGAGATGCACCCGATGGACAAGGGAGACCGGCTGGAGTACCTCAAGGAAGACCGCGGCGGCATCGGCTACTGCAATATCACCAAGTGCTGCACCGAAGTCTGCCCGGCCGGAATCAAGATCACCGACAACTCCATCATCCCGCTCAAGGAGCGCGTCGCCGACGAATACTACGATCCGGCCAAGTGGCTGATGCGTAAGATCCGGGGCAATAGGAACGGTTCGAGGAACGGCAGCAGCAACGGTAATTAGTAGCTTTGAGCAAGAAAAGAGCGGACGACGGGCTTCGAACCCGCGACCTCCAGCTTGGGAAGCTGGCGCTCTACCAACTGAGCTACGTCCGCGTGAGAAGCGATTTTAGCACGCCGGGCGTAGCTCCTTCATCGTGAACCCAACTGATTACAACTTCTGTCCTCGCTGCGCCGGACGCCTCGAAACACGTGTCATCAAAGACGACGAACCGGAGCGTCTGGTATGCGGAAATTGCGGCTTCGTGTTCTACCTGGGACCTAAGTTGGTGGCGGGCGCCATCTTCGAGCTGGACGGCGGCATAGTCCTGATCCAACGAGATATCGAGCCCGGCTACGGCAAGTGGACTTTTCCGGGCGGTTTCGTGGAGCGCGGAGAGACCGCCGAGGCCGCCGCCGAGCGCGAGGTCTTAGAGGAATCCGGGCTGGAGATCAAGGTTACGGGCATTCTCGGCCTCTATTCTTACGAGGGCCAGATCCCGGCTATAGTGGTCTTCGGGGCAACGGTGACCGGCGGCGAGCTGCGCGCCCTGGACGAGACCATGAGCGTGGAGAGCTTTCCCCGCGATGGATTACCGTGGAATGCGTTGGCTTTTCCGAGCACCGAGCACGCGCTGAAAGATTACCTGGGAGGGGGCGTGGAATGAGAGTCTACATCTCGGCGGACATGGAGGGCGTTACCGGGGTTACGGGGCCGGACGATGTGATACCCGGCCGCTCCGAGTACGGACGCTTCCGCAAGCTCCTCACCGCCGATGTGAACGCTGCCATCGAGGGCGCTGCCGATTCCGGGGCGACGGAGTTTCTCGTAAACGAGGCGCACGACGGGATGAAGACTATACTTATTGAGGAGTTGGATCCCCGGGCGGAGATCATCATCGGTCCGCGCAAGCCACTGAGCATGATGGAAGGTTTCTTTGGGGCCGACGTGGTTTTCTTTGTCGGTTACCATGCCAGGGCCGGTGTGGACGGTATCTTGAGCCACACTTTCAACGTCCCAATGGCGGTGGTCGAGGTCGAGCTTAACGGCGAGCCTTGTAGCGAGGGCCGAATGAACGCTGCGCTGGCCGGTGGCGAGGATATCCCGGTCGGACTGATTACCGGTGACGACGTTACGTGCGAGGAAGCGAAACTGCTTTACCCTGGTGTGAAGACGGCGCGGGTAAAGACGGCTATAGACCGCTACACGGCCCGGTGCCTGGTCCCGAGCGTCGCCCAGAAGGTCATCAGGGAGGAGGCCGCCGCCGCAGTGCGGGAAGTGAGGGAGATGGAACCTTACGCTTTAGAGCCGCCGTATACTTTCACGGTCGAGTTCGCTACGGCGAACCTCGCGGCCGGCACCTTGCGGTTCCCGGAGATTACACGCCTCGACGACCGGCGCGTCTCCTGGACGAACGGAGACTACGGCACAGCGTACAGGATGTTCCTGGGCGTGATGAAGTTGATGCGCGCAGACCCGGACTACGGCTAGGCCGACAGAGCTTTCTCCACTGCGGCGACTATCTCCGCCTCATCCGCGAGACGTCCGACGCCCGGCTCCTCCTCGGAGGATGCCATCGCTCCCTTTGCAGGGCCGACGAATTTGTGGTTCCAGCTTTCGAGCGTTTCGACGTTGCGACTGGTGGCGGGACTGCTCCACATCTCGGGGTTCATGGCCGGCGCCCAGAGGACTTTTTTCGCACCGGCGAGGATGGTGGCGGAGATGAGGTCGTCACCGAGCCCGATGGCGGCACGGGCCATCGCGTCGGCTGTCGCGGGCGCGACGAGGACGAGGTCAGCCCAGCGGGCGAGGCTCACGTGCTCGACCCTTCCTGACTCTTCCCACCAGGTTTTGTCCGTGTGGATCGGGCCTCCGGCGGCGATGGCGAGAGTCTCTTCCGGTATGAAACGGAAGGCGGCGTCGGTGGCGGCGATTTTTATTTCGTAGCCGGCTTCACGGAGACGGCGGATCACACCGGGCGCCTTGTACGCCGCGATGCCGCCAGTTATCCCGACCAGTATCTTTTCGCCGTTCGCCACGTCGCTAGTATATCCCGCTAAGATGGGGGCATGGAAAAGACACTGAAAGACAGGATAGCTATAGTCACCGGGGCTTCGAGCGGTATCGGTGAGGCCACGGCCCGCACGCTGGCCGAACGGGGCGCGGCGGTGGTCCTTGCCGCGAGGGACGAGAAGAAGTTGCAGGCCCTCGAAGTAGAGATTCTCGCCTCCGGCGGCCAGGCTCTCGGGGTAAGGACCGACGTTTCGGACCGGGGCTCGGTGGACGCGCTGATCGAACGTACCATCGCCGAGTTCGGGATGCTCGACGTGCTGGTGAACAACGCCGGGGTCGGGCTCTCCGGCCGGGTGGCGGAGTTGCGGGCAGAGGATCTACGGCACGTCTATGAGGTGAATGTGATCGGGGCTCTCAACTGTATCCAGGCCGCGCTGCCGCATCTGGGACCTGGAAGCAGGATCATCAACGTCTCCTCGGTGGTCGGGAAACGCGCGATCCCGAAGGTCGGCGGCTACTGCTCGAGCAAGTTCGCCCTCAACGCCCTCTCGGACGCCCTGCGCGTGGAAGTTGAAGAAGGCATCACGGTAACCAGCGTCTACCCCGGCACGACCCAGACAGCCTTCCGGGACAACTCCCGTCGCACCAGGGACGAGCAACGCGGCTGGCGTCCCCCAGGGGTCGGGCCCGAGAAGGTGGCTGAGAAGATAGCCTATGCCGCCGAGAACGGCGGCCGCGACGTGTACGTTAGGTTCTCCGACCGGGTCTTCGTGTCGGGCACTACACTGCTACCCGGCATATCCGACCAAGTGCTCAAGCTATTGCTGGCGAGGGGCTAACCGATGGGTTTCGAGGAAAGCGCGCTAAAGCGGCTCCGGCGCTACCGGGGGGAGGCCGACCGCTCGCTGACGCTTATGCGCGAGGCCGAAGACGCGGCCCGCCGGTTCTCCGAGAGGCTTTTCGGCGGCCTGGAGTACACGGCGACTCTAGGACGCCAGGCTGGGTTCGAGTTGGAGACCGCCTATACGAAAGACATCTTCAACTTGCGGGCTGTAGCCGGACCCGTTGCGGAGGCCGATGTGACGTTCGGTGTCATACGTGGCGCCGCCGCCGAGACCGACGAAGACCTTATGCACGAGGACCTCAGCCGCTACAACCTCGACCCATCCGGCTACTCGGGCCGCATCCTCGGCTGGTCCGAGGCCGCCGGGGATGCGGCCTGCCAGACCTTCACCGTCTACCGCGATGGGACATGGAAGACGAAAGGTCTCTTCGTGGCCCTCGCCCGCGGCCGAGTCGACGACCCGGACGAGGTCATGAACGGATTCTGTCTCAGGATATTGGGTCGCCTCATAGACCTGGCCGCGCTCACCGGGGGAGCGGGGAGACGATGGGTGGCTGAGCCTTACACCCTCCCGGATCTCATGGACGGGAGGACGGTTCCCACCGAGCGGCGGCCGCCACGCTAGGCTATGCCAGGGCACGCGGACAACATAAACGTTCGGGATGCTTCCCCTGCTGACGCGGAGGCGATGGCCTGGATATACAACCAGGGAATCGAGGAGCGCACTGCAACCTTCGAGACCCGTCGCCGCACCGCTGAGGATCTCGAAGGTTGGTTCGGCAGCGCGTGCCCGGTAGTGGTCGTCGAGGACGCCACCGGGATGGTTGCCTTCGCCGTGGCGTTCCCTTATAGTCCGAGGGAGTGCTACAGTGGGGTGGCGGAATTCTCCGTGTACACTGCCCGCGAGTCTCGGGGCCGGGGCGCGGGGAGTCTGGCGATGGAGACCCTGATCCAACGCGCCCAAGAGGCGGGGTTCTGGAAGCTCTCTTCTCGGGTGTTCTTGGAGAATGAAACCAGCCTCAGGCTGCTCCGCAAGCTGGGTTTCCGCGAGGTCGGGGTCTTCGAGAAGCACGGCAAGCTCGACGGCGCCTGGCACGACGTGGCAATCGTCGAGCGCCTCATCGAGGCTAACCTCGACTAAAGTTCGCTTGCCTCGCCCGTAGAGCCTCTTCTGGATCGCTCCTTCGCCGGACGGACCGCGTAAC
Source organism: Rubrobacteraceae bacterium (assembly GCA_041745215.1). GTDB lineage: Bacteria > Actinomycetota > Rubrobacteria > Rubrobacterales > Rubrobacteraceae > SIRX01. The sequence goes on from JBGTJJ010000002.1 coordinate 147,196, forward strand.
CTCGGTGCTCGGTTTCCAGCAGCCCGTGGCGGACCAGTTCGTCGAACGCCGCTGCTATCTCCGAATCCGTGGAGGTCTTGAGGGTATTTCGGAGGTCGTGGCGGTTGATCTCACCCGGACCGAGAAACGAACATAGTCCGGTGTAGAGCACTCGTGCGGCGGGGGAGAGGCCCGGAAGCGTCCACACCTCCGGCTCGTACCAGAAGTCTCCGGCCCCTACGGCGTTCGTCGGGCGATGGCCGCGGTCGTCCCTAAGAACCGTTACTTCGGGTAGCTCCTTCTGCATCAGAGGACGGTGCGGACCGTCTCGCCGACGGTCGGGGTGTGGATCTTGTGGCTTGGGGCCAGTCGGTAGGCGAGGTCGCTGATCCGGCGCTTTGCGCCGTGGATCAGGATGATCTGACGCGGCGAGAGCTTCTCTGTTATGCCGATCAACTCGTCCTGGGTGCAATGCGCCGCGAAGCTGACCCGCTCGACGCGCCACTCTTCTTCCTCGCCCGATGCCCGGTGGCCCGCCCCGTAGGACGCAGCGGCGTTGGAGGGCAGGATCACGGCGTTCTTCTCATTTTTCTCCAGCCGCCGCCGGTAGAACGCCGACGCCCCGCCCTGCATCGTGACCGGCGAGGCGATGACGGCGCACGGGTTCGTGAGTATCCGATCCCGTGCCTTGTCGTCGTTCGATACAGCCCGGATGTTCTCAGAGAAAAACACCTCCCTCGGGTCGCTCTGCTGCAGGTAGGGTTTCATGTAGCCGATCTGCTCCGCGTAGAGTCTCTCGGAGGTGGTAACTACCGAGCCATCCACGTAGATAAAGACGTCTTTATCAAGGCCATATTCTCTGCCGTAGTGCTTGAGGCCGAGGATGATCTCCTGCGCCTGGCCGAGCGCGTAAGTCGGTATTAGGACCGTACCCTCACGCTCCAGGGTGGTATCGTTTATGACCTCGATCATCTTCTTGACGGACGCGGAGAACGGCTCGAACTGCTGGCTCGCCAGCGTCGCCTCCATTATTAGCAGGTCGATGTCGCTCACGTCCGGAAGTTGGGCCGATGGGATGGAGAAGTGATCTTCCATGCAGATGTCGCCCGTATGGAACACCGTCGCCGAACCGGACCGGACTAGCACGCTCGCTGCCCCGAGGATGTGCCCGCTCTCGGTTAGTGTTACGCGCGTATTGCCCACCTCTATAGGCTTCCCGAACGGCACCGGCACCAGTCTTTTCCCAACCTCGTGGATTGGCGCTCCGCCGGAGACCCCACCGCCCATCGCCGCGTGGTCGTTGAGCGCGGAGATGATGAGCCGGGCCGAAGGCGGCGTACAGTAGATCGGCAGGTCCGGGCGGTCCCGGACGAGCAGCGGCAGCGCCCCGCAGTGGTCCAGATGGGCGTGAGTTATGACCGCCGCATCCAGCGCCTCCACGGCCTTGAAGTCCGGGGCCGCTGGACCCCGGCCGTCCGGTTTTATTCCGGCGTCCACGAGCACCCGCGTGCTGCCGAAGTCAAGCAGATGGCTGCTGCCGCCGACTTCTCCTGCTCCGCCGAGTGCCCGGAAAGAAAGCGTGGGCCGGGGCTTGGCCTCCGTTTTGGCTCCCTCCGGGGCAACCTCGGAGAATGCGAGCCCCGGCCCGGCTAACGCAGGTTCGGACTCTTCGGGCTCCTCTTTCTGTTCGCTGGATTTCCGCCCGCGCGTGCCCGAGGAGCGTGGCTCGCGCAATTCGGCGTGGGCCGAGAGTACTTTGCTCATAAATTCAAGCAATTGGGCAGTCCGGGCGGCGGAGTCAAGGGTGTCCGGCAGTGCGGTGACCTCGTTCTTCACCGCCCGGACCAGCAGGTCTCCGAATCCTTTGTCGGTAAACCGGGCGCTTTCGAGGGCGTCCCGGATGCGATCCCGCTCCTCCGATACCTGCCCCAACTCTTCGTGCAAACCTTCGACGCGCTCGGCGGCCGTGGCGTAGGCTTTCCGTTCGCCTTCCAAGGATCGCTCCAGATGCGCTTTCCGCCGCTCCAGCTCGGAGATGCGACCCTCTAGCTGTTCCCGAACCTCTACGACGGAGGCCGCCTGCTTCTCGGCGTCTTTTACGCGCGAGGAAGCCTCCTGACGCTCGTCAGTCAGTACCCGGACCTCCTCCGCCAGCGCGGAAGCCCGCTCGTTGGCGATCCTGGAAGAGAAAGAGAGTTGCTCATTTTCCTGCTTCAGCCGGTCCAGATCTTCCTGTAGCTCACGGGTTTTGGCGTCCTTCGAGGCTTGTTTTTCGGCCTTTTTATTCTCCTCAGTCCACTTCTCCAGAAGGGACTCTACCTTCTCTGGGGCAGCTTCTTCTTCGCCCGTAAGTGCGGCCATGAGAAGCCCTTCGGTAGAGTGGGCTTCGGCCAGTTCATCCAGGTTTTCCTGTGACAGGTTCTCAAGCGCCTCGAAGGTCTCCGGGGGGATCTGCTCCTGAACCGCCGAGCGGAACGCGCCCCAGGCAGCGGTATCCTGCCTGATGCGGCGCGAGAGACCCCGCAGCATCTGGGAGCTGCCGCCGGACTTTCGGGTCAGCGCGTCGGCCTGAATGCCGCGGGGCAGAAGGATTTCATCTAGCCCCGGCACATTTTTGCACAGGTCGGCCAGTGCGCGCCGGGTATCCAGGCGCCCCAGACGTAGCTGTAACAATTCCTCCGGCAGGTTCTCGGGGGGAATTCTCTGGGACGAAAGAGTCGTCTCTTGCCCGGCGGAAGGCTCTGCTTCAGTTTCTCCGTCTCTGGGTTTGGAATCTGACATCGGGACTCCTTCCGCGAATGCGAATGTGATTTTGTATCTTCATACGTAAGAGATTTTATCATGGACACCTCGAACCACTCCCAGACTTTCGCCAGGGGAGTAGGTCATATACACTCTCCCCATGACTGAAAAAGCAAAGGATAATCACGTAAAAATCCGGGCGAAATCACCCGGTCTCTACCCGATATTGATAGTCGAACTGCCCTCTGGAGAGCTACGCGTAGCCTACTACGAGACCGGCTACGACCTGGAGCGCACGAAGTCCGCCGGGGAGGAATGGCTCCGGGATAACGCCATCGGACGCCACAGCTTCATCCCGATCGAACCACCCGAAGAGGTCTCCGCCGCTTCTATAGTGGATTACGTGCAGCGTGAGGCGCCGGACAAAGAGTAGCCTTTAGTGTTTCCAAGGAGATCGAACTCTGTGAACTAGAGGGCTCGGCTTTCAGCGCGTTTCTCTAGTCGTCCCTAGCTTCCTGCCGGGCCTCACGGGCCTTTTCCTGCGCCTTCTGCCGGGCCTCGCGGGCTTTATCCTGCGCCTTTTGGTTGTTCTCGGCGTCCGGGCTGGGTTGGGGAGTGGGCTCTACAGCGGGCTCCGGAGCGGGCTGGGGCGCTGGTGCGGGCGGCGGTCCCGCACTGTAGTTGATGGTTACCTTTCGGGCCCACGGGTCTAGCATCGTTCCCCCCGCCGGATCCGTCGAGACTACCGTGCCCGCAGGCTCGTCGCTCTCGATCTCCACGGGGGTGTAGGCGAACCCCGCATTCCAGACGGTGTCCTGCGCCGTACCGATGTCCTGGCCGGTGACATCCGGGACGGGAAGCTTCTCGGGACCATCGCTGACCGTAACGCCCACGGCGGCGCCGGACTCCACGCTCTCGCCGGCTGCGGGGCTCTGGGCTATTATGTCGCCCGCCTCTACCTCGGCGCTGTAGTCCGAGGCTTGCGCGCCGAGCGTCAGGCCGGCGTCTTCCAGTATGTTCGCCGCCTGATCCGGGGTGTTGCCGTAGAGGTCGGGAACCTCGACGAGCCCCGGTCCGGTGCCGATGGTGATCTCCACATTCGACCCGACGTCGGCTGTATCGCCGTCTCCGGGACTCTGGCCCAGTACCTGGCCTTCCTGCCCCGCCTCGCTCTCGCTCTCTGTTACCGTCGGCTCGAATCCGGCCTCGGAAAGCGCGGCCTCGGCCTCTTGCTGCGTGTTTCCCTCGACAGAGGGGACCTCGTTTTGACCGCTGGCGACGGTGGCGAGGATCTCCGATTTCTCCTCAGCCTCCCCGCTTGAAGGGTCCTGGCTAAGGATCGTGTTCTCGGGCTTGTTACTGTTCTCTTCGCCGTCGCGCACGACCTCGAAGTCGTTTCCGACCTGTCTTTGGGCTTCATCTAGGGTCATTCCCGTGAGATTCGGGACCTCGATCATTGCGGCGGCGGGCGCGTCGTTCTGGAGCGCACTGTATCCGGCCCAGGCTAGTCCGGCCAGTAGTACCAGCGCTAGTAGCGCCAGGAGTATTGGCGCGAGCCTCCGTGGCCCTTTAGAACGGCCTGAGCCTCCTGCTTTCGCGCGGGCTGCTCCGGCTCCGCCGGCGGGAACGGGCCGGGGCACGCGGCGCGTCATTTGCCGCGTGGTGGCGCCGGATGGCTCGAAACCTTCACTCGCCCGGCCGAGGTCTGTTATGAGCTGCTCGGTGTCCGGGTAGCGGTTTTCCGGGGCTCTAGCGAGCATCTTCATCGTGATGTCGTTTATCCCCTGCGGGATCGAGGGGTCAACCTCTATCGGCTCTCTCAAGTGGCCGTTGACGTGCTTCATCGCGATACCGATTGGTGTCTCGGCGTCGTAGGGCAACTCACCGGTCAACATCTCGTAGAGCACTACCCCAAGCGAGTAGACGTCACTGGACGGTCCTACCGGCTCACCCATCGCCTGTTCCGGCGAGAGGTAGTGGGCAGTTCCGAGGATGGACCCGGTGCGGGTCATCGTCGAAGAGGAGGCGGCCCGGGCTATGCCGAAGTCCGTCACCTTTATGTCCCCGGTGTCGGTTATCAGGATGTTGTGAGGTTTTATATCCCGGTGGATGACCCCGCTGTCGTGCGCGACCTTCAGAGCCTCGGCGATCTGGAGCGCCACGGCCGCCGCCGTGCGGGCCGGGAGGGCGCCGCGTTTCAGGATGCGGTCCTTGAGCGTGCCGCCGGAGAGGTATTCCATAGCGATGTAGTAAGTACCGTCCTCTGACTCGCCCCGGTCGAAGATCGAGACGATGTTCGGGTGCGAGAGGGCGGCGGCGCTTTGGGCTTCCCGCCGGAAACGCTCGACGAACTCCTCGTCGTCCGAGTAGCGGCCGCTCAGTACCTTTAGGGCCACGTCCCGGTCGAGAACGTCGTCGTGGGCCAGGTAGACCTCGGCCATTCCACCCGAGCCGAGCCTATCCGAGAGCCGGTAACGGTTGTCCACGAGGTTCTGCATATCAGGGCATTATACCGTCAACTGCCCGGTTTCTTTGACGAGGAAGCGGTCTCTTCGGCCAGATGCGCTTTTATGATGTTCGTGGCTACGGGGATGGCGGGTGTGTCGGCGTTGCCCTCGGCGTCGATCTCGCCACCGTTCTCGATCATCACGGCTACCGCTATCTCCGGGTCGTCGGCTGGGGCGAAGGATACCCACCAGGAGTGGGGGAAGCCCGAGGACGTCTGGGCGGTGCCGGTCTTTCCGGCTACTTCCACGCCGGGGATCTGGGCCGCCGTCAGGTTGCCTTCGGTGACGACCTGGCGCATCATGCTGCTCAATTCGTTCGCCGAGTCCTCCGGCAACGCCTGGGCGCGGACGCTGGCGGCGCTCCTGTCTAGTATGACTCCGTCGGGAGAGCGAACCTCCTTCACCAACCGAGGCTTCATTATCTCGCCGTCGTTTGCGACTCCGGCGACCACGAGGGCCATCTGGAAGACGTTGGAGACCACCGGACCCTGGCCAAACGCGGCCTGTGCCGTGGTCCCCTTGGTCCACTCGGAGAGTGGAGGCCCCATGTCGCTGGGAGATACGGGCAAGGGGAAGTCACTGTATTCGTCGCCGTAACCGAACGATTGGGCCATGTCTACCAGAGCCTGCGCGCCTACTATCTCGACCCCGATTTCGGCGAAGATCGCGTTGATAGAGAAGACCAAAGCCTGCGTGAAGGTCACCTCACCGTAGTCCTTGTTCCTGTAGTTGTTGACGGTGTAGCCGGGTAGCTCGTAGGTTCCGGAGTCGAAGAACTCCCGCGTCGGCTCGACACCATCCTCCAGGGCCGCCGCCGAAGTGATGACCTTGAAGGTCGAACCCGGCGGGTAGAGTCCCTGGGTCGCCCGGTTTAGCAGCGGCTGGTTCGGGTCGTTTTGTATCTCCTGGAACCGCTCGTCGATGTTGTTCGGGTCGTAAGACGGATAGGAGACCATAGCCAGGATCTCACCGGTCTTCGGGTTGAGGGCTACGGCGGAGCCCCGGCCCGTGTTGCTCGCGGCGATGCTGTCGTAGGCGATGCGCTGGAGCTCTGGGTCCAGGGTCAACTCAATGTTGTTTCCCGCCTCCGGTCCGCCGGTCATCTGGTTTATGAGTTCGTCCAGGGTCGCGGGATCTCCGGCGTTGCTGGAGAGATTGGAGTTCTCGCCGGCCTCAATGCCCGTCTTGTCGTACTTGACGCTCCAGTAGCCCACTATGTTAGAGAAGAGCGGACCCTGCGGATAGACTCGGTCGTAGACGGTGCCGGAACCTTCCTGCCGTGGCTTGCTCTCCGCCAGCACCGTCTCGCCGTCGCCCGCCAGGATCATACCCCGCGGCGTCGAGACGTCCTGCCGAGCCTGGAGGTTGTTCGCCGGGTTGTTCGCCAGCGATTCCTGGGCGTAGACCTGCCAGTAGGCGAGCATGCCGACCATGGCGACGAACCCCATAGCGAAGAGGTAGAAAGTGCGCCGGACGTGGGCGTTCAAAGCGCCGCCTCCGGCTCGTATTCCTCAGACTCCTGGCGCCCGGCGTTCTCGGAGACGACCAGCAACAGGGCTGTCAGGATAAAGCTGCCGACGACCGAGGAACCGCCGTACGAGATAAACGGCAGGGTGATCCCGGTGAGCGGGATGGCCTTCGTGACACCGCCGATAATGACGAGCGTCTGGAGGGCGAACATCGAGGTCAGGCCGTAGGCGAGTAGCTTCGAGGCGTCGTCTGAGGCGAGCATGGAGATCTTGATGCCCCGGTAGACGAAGATGAGGAACGCCAGCAGCACGACGGTTCCACCGAGCAACCCGAGCTCACTGGCTACCGTGGAGAAGATAAAGTCCGTCTGGACTTCGGGGATGGTCTGGGAGAAGCCTTCCCCGAGCCCGGTGCCGAGTATTCCGCCGTTGGAGATATTGAAGAGGCTCTGGACGATCTGGTATCCGGTTCCGTTGGGGTCTTGCCACGGATCTAACCAGGTCTGCACCCGGATCTGGACGCGCCCGATGAGCAGGTACGCCAGGTAAGAACCACCGGCGAAGAGCAACGAACCCAGGATCATGTAGGCGACCCGGCCCGTCGCCACGTACAGCATCAAGAGCGGGACGGCGAAGAAGAGCAGGCTGCTCCCCAGGTCTTTCTCGACGACCAGAATCCCCAGGGAGAGCGCCCAGACCACCGCCACCGGGCCGAAGTACTTGAGCGACGGCAGTTGGATGCCGAGGAACGAGCGGCTGGTGGCCGCCATCACGCTACGTTTATCCGCCAGGTATCCGGCGAAGAAGACGACCAGCGCGATGCGGGCGAACTCCGAAGGCTGGAAGTTGATCGGACCGATCGCCACCCAGAGCCGCGCCCCGTTCACCTCATATCCTAGAGGTGTGAACGTCAGGGCTATGAGGGCGAGGCCGCCGAGGGCCAGCAGGTACTTGTACTCGAAGATAGAGTGGTAGTTGCGGAAGAACAGCACGATAAAGAGCATCGCGCCGCTGCCGACCAGGATCCAAAGCGCCTGCGTAGTAGCCAAGTTCTCGACGCCTTCCACATCATAGGTGAGCCGGTAGATGGTGACGAGCCCGATCCCGGTCAGAAACGTTATAAGCGGCAGAAGCAGAACGTCGGAGTGGGGGAGCCAGACCCGGATAAAGAGGTAGACTCCGAGCAACACCCCAGCGTAATAAGCCCCGTATACGAGCGGCGGACTCGTCGCCTCCTGGGAGAATACGAGGGTGGCGAAACCGACGGTCGTTACCAACAAGGCCAGTATCATCGGGACCGTTGCGCGCTGGGTCACTCCCGGCTACCTTCTGAGATCCTGCAAGACGTCTTCTACCTGACTCTGGGTGTAGAGTTTCTGTTCTTCGATGGGTCCCTGGTAGGGCTCCTTTACGTCCGAGCGTTCGATGCCCGGTCTCTTCCATTCGTCGTTGAGCTTGAAGCCCATAACCTCGTAGGGCACGCCCCTATAAGCCACTACCTCCCCCTCCTCGAACTCCAGAAAGTAACGGCTGGAGGTCCACAGGTAGACCGGTGTCAACGCAATCAGGATGACCAGGACTACCGCGAGGGCCCTCAGAAGTCCTGAGATCGCCCGCCGGTAGACGCCGCCCCGGCGTTTCTCGCGGGACTTCCTAACGCGCCGCCGGGAGGAGGCCGAAGTATTGCGCGGGCGTTCACTCCGGCTCCTCCGAGGACTTTCCGTGGGACTTACGGCTTGCATCTCACTGGTCTCTCCAGATTTGGCGCGGGGTGGAGAGGGTTTTCTGGGGGGCGGGGGTGGTTTCTCTTGTTTTTTTACGTCCACGAGCACGATGGTTATATTGTCCGAGCCGCCGGCTTCGAGCGCTTCTGAGAGCAACCGCCGGGCCGGTTCTTCGGGGTCCTTCGAGGGCGCGGCCAGGATCTCCGCGATTCGGTCCTCCGGCACCATGTCGGAGAGGCCGTCGGAGCACAGAAGGAAGCGGTCCCCGGCCTCTATGGGCAGGATCATCGTGTCCACCTCTATATCCTCGTCCGCCCCAAGGGCGCGTGTGATCAGGTTCTTCTGAGGGTGCTCGGCGGCCTGGGCCCGTGTCAGGTCGCCGCTGCGGACTAGCTCGGCGACGAGCGAGTGGTCCTCGGTCAGCGGCTTCATTTCGCCGCCGCGCAACAAGTACGCCCTGGAGTCGCCCACGTGGGCGACCTCGGCGGCGGGCTCCTCCGGGCTCCCGGTGAAGCGCACGGCGACTACCGTGGTTCCCATACCGGAGAGTCTTTCGTCCGCCTGGACGGCGGCCAGTATGCGCTGGTTCGCCTCCTGGACCACCGAATCGAAAGGCGCATCCGGCCTCAGTTCCTTGAGGGCTTCTACCGTGATGCCGCTCGCCACCTCGCCGGCTTCGGAGCCACCTACACCGTCGGCGACGGCGAACAGCGAAGTGTCGGTCCCCTCTCCGACGAGCAGGGAGTCCTCGTTATTCTGCCGCACCTTTCCGGCGTCGGTGATACCGAAGTGTTCCAGGAATAACATCTCGAAAGGGGCTACTCCACGAACCGGAACGTCGTCGAGCCCACCCGCACCGTGTCACCCGAGCGCAGGGGTGTAGCCCCGACGGCCTTCCGTTCGTTGACGTACGTACCGTTCGTCGAGCCGTTGTCCTCCACGTAGAGCAGGCCTCCGTGACGGGTGATCCTGGCGTGATCCCCCGAGACGTAGTCGTCACTTTTTAGCACCACATCACTCTTTGACGAGCGGCCGAGGATCGTAACGCCTCCGTCGTTGATCGGGAAGATAAGGTCCGGCGCCATGATGTCCGACTCCTCTACCACTAGCTCCGGCCCCTCCGAAACCTTCCTTCTATAGACCTCGTGGCCGTTGCGCGCGGGCTTCTCGGCCTCGTTTTGCGGGAAATCATCCGGGACTTGCCGCAGGTCTCCGATACTGCGGCGCACCACGGAGTAGATGAACGCGAAAAGGAGAAGCAGGAGCAGGGCCTTTGCGGCCAAGAGGGGGACCTGGAGTTCCATCTTCTACCTCCCTCCGCTACGCCCCGAAGCCGCTCCTCCTCTCGGAGTACCTCCCTGGGCGTCGCTCCGGCGGATGAATTGCGCCGTTACCTGTCCGAAGGTGATCTCGTCTCCGTCGTCGATCCGCTCGCGGTCTATGGGCGCGCCGCCGAGAAGCGTGCCGTTGGTCGAGCCGAGATCCTCCACGAGGAAACCGTTCTCCGAACGCACCAGCTTGGCGTGCTTCCTTGAGATGTTCGGGTCCTTGACGACCACGTCGTTGTCGTCGGATCGCCCGACGCTCCACGGGCCCCGGCCTTCAAGCGTGTAAGTCTCCCCGTTCAACACTAGCTCTACCCGCTCTCGCGCCAGTCCTTGCTGGCGGGCCTCTTCGGCGCTGATCGCTGCCGTGCCGCCGACTTCCTGCTGGTCCTGTTGATGTTCCTCCTCCGAGGCCTCCTTTTGGAAGATGCGGGTCTGTCCGGAGGTATCGTGCGGGGCGTCTTTTTCGCGCGGGCCATCTCCGCCGGTGAGCCGGGCCGTCACACCGAACTCCCCGAAACGCAGAGATTCCTCGGAGACGAACTGGACCCTTGGGGGTGTCATCAGGTGATAGTTTTTGTTTTCGGCGTGGCTGGAGGCATACTGGATCAACTCGTCCTTGAGCGAGCCTTTGTAGGCTTCTATGGAATCGCCGTCCTCTTTCGAGAGGTGGACCGTGAAGTCGTTCGGGGCGTAGGTGCGCGAGACGCTGACCATCCGGCCTTCGTCCATCTGCTTGGTGAGGCCTTTGGCGATTTCGACCGGATGGACCTGCCGCCGGAAGGCACGCCCGAACACGCCCTCCACGAGTGTCTCCATCCGCTTCTCTATCTGTTGCAGGAAACCCAAAGGAAGTTTATCCTCTCACCCAAGAACCGAGATACCTTAACACCCCGTATATTATAGCCGCCAAGCCCAGAGAAGTCATAGCCTCCGCCAGGGCGTCCGGGGAGTAGGAGATTATGAGGGCGTAACCGAGCGCCCCGCCGCCCGCCGCCAGAAGCAATCCGACAAAGGGACGGCCGAACCACTCGGCGGTCGAGACTACCCCGGCCATCGCGGCCCAAAGGCCGGCCTGCAATAAGAACTGCGGATATCCGGCAAGTAGATTCTGTCCGGTCTCGATCAAACCTTGCAGCCCCATATTGCCCGGCAGGACACCGATCTGGATCCCCAAGTAGCGGACTATGCCGTCCCCGAGTGTAATGTCGTAGCAGATCAATGCCAGTGCCCCGAGCGCCGCCGAGAGTACGGCTCCCAGGGGACGCATCAGCGCCCCGAAGAGCAGGGGCAGTCCGATTCCGAGTCCAGCCGCCGCGAGTGGCACGACCAGTACGGGCCCCAGCGGGAAACGGCTCGCGCCGGTGTTGGAGCCGCTCGCAGCGACCCAGACACCACCCAGGGCGGGAACCAGGGTGGCGAAGCCGAGCCCCACACCGTTTCTCAGAAGCGCCACCGCCAGCGCCACTATGACGCCCAAAGCTGCGATTCGGGGCAACAGGTATCCGAGGACGCCGAAACCAGCCGCCACCCCGGCTGCCCCGGCGCCGTCCGTCAGGAGGCTGGCTCCCATATAGGCGAGCCAGGCCGCGATCGCGCCGTTCGCTACCCGGAGTATCTGTTCGGAGTACGCGCCGGGTATCCGGTCCCGCACCACGGCGGCGACGGAGTCTCCGGTGGGCTCTTTGCGGCCCGTGAGTAACTTGAGCGCGTCCCAGGCGCCCTGCGGACGGTGGGCCGGGTTCGGGGAGGTGGCCCGGTTTATAAACTCCGAGAGGCGCGGCGGCACCTCATCCGGGTAGTTGGCGAGTAGGGTCCGGGCGGTGGCCCCGACGGCGTAGATGTCCGAGAGGGCGCTCGGGTCCGCGTCACCGTCTATGAGCTCCGGGGCTATGTATCCGGGGGTGCCGACGGCGAAGCCTATCTGGGTGAGGCGCGTGTCGCCGGGACGGTAGGCGACGCCGAAGTCGGTGATCTTTACGACGCCGCGCTCGTCTACGAGGGCGTTCTGCGGTTTGATGTCGCGGTGGATCACCCCCTGCCCGTGGGCGTATACGAGGGCTTCGAGGATCTGGGCGAGGGCCCCCACGATCTCTTCCACGTCGTACACTTCTGCCGCCTCGTCCAACGGCGGGCCTTCGACGTACTCGGTCACAAGATAGACCTCGTGGGGACCGGGGATCACCTCCAGCGTCTCGACGATGTTCCGGTGTACGAGGCCCTCGGCGATCTGTCCCTCCCGCATCGCGCGGGAGCGCTCCCCGGCGCTATAGACCGGGATGATCTTGATCGCCACGTCCTTCCCGCGTGGGGCCCGCGCCCGCCAGACGGTCCCGAAACCGCCGCGCCCGACTACTTCTTCCAGCGCGTAACGATCCTGGCCCTCGATGTAGCGTGTCTCGGACACTTGGGAGGTATTGTATAGCTTCGGACGGGACCGTTACTAGCAGGCCGCGGGTCTCGTTAGCCTTCGGGCATTCCGCTTGGTACAATCCGTGAGGTTCCGGTATGGCTAATCACGGGCGAGTGGCGGAATTGGTAGACGCGCTAGGTTCAGGGTCTAGTGGCCGAGAGGCCGTGGGGGTTCGAGTCCCCCCTCGCCCACACCGCCTAGGAGGGGTCCCATAGATCGTAGAAGGCCTCAGAGACCCGCTTCGAGCCGTGGCGGAAGTTCCTCGCGCCGAAGCGCTTCAAGACCGGGCGCTTCGCGCCAGAGAAGCCATCAAACTCGGGGCCGGCGGCGGGGTACGCTTCCTCCGGCGCTAACATTGGTCGGGGCGTTCTTTCTTCTCCTTCTCGCCCTGGCGTTTATCTTCTTCGTGGGGCGTGGATGCCTGGCGAACCAGGAGGCCACCCAGGTACGCAAATACGTGATGTCATCCAATGACCTTCTCAGTGATTCATCGAACCTGGGACGGGAGAAGCTACAGCCTCTTATACAGGAGGCGGGCGGGGACCCGGCTCAACTGAACCGGGATGCCCTTGACCAGATCGTGGAGGAAGCCCGGCAACTCCATCAGCTCTCGATGGAGAGTGACGCGGTTCCGCAGGAGTTCGAGCAGGCCCACCCCTATCTGGAGAGCACGCTCGGTATCCGGGCCTCGGCGACCGAGCGTTTGCGGCGGGCGGCTTCGGGGGACTCAGGTACCTTCAATGAGGCGCTCGCAACGGCGGTCGAGGACTACAGGACCAGCGACAGCGTCGCCATAAACCACTACTTTCCGGCCTCCAAATCCGCCATAGAGCAAGCGGGCCAGCAGGAGGATCAGAAATATCTAGAAGAGCCCCGGCCTTTCATGGACTATGGAGAGCTCGGATTCGATACGGCTACAAACGCCTCCGTGACGCAGGCTCGGGCCGACCCAAACGCGCTTCACGGGGTAGAGATCGGGGGTGTCGTGGTGGCCGGCCAACAGCTCTTTCAAGACGGCGTAGTGGTTCTGGGCGGCTCGGCGGAGCCCGTTTTCGCCGTCACCGTGATAAACGGCGGGGAAGTGGCCGAGGCGAACGTGCCGGTCGAAGTAGTCTTGAACACCCAGGCCGAGCGCCAGAGCAACTCGAAGAACATAGAGCGGATCGAACCCGGAGGCGGAACGGCCACCGTGGAGGTGGGAGGATTCAGGCCCGGAGAGCTGGACGAGACCGCCGATGTCACGGTCGAGGCCGGTCCGGTAGAGTACGAGGAGTTGCTCGACAACAACACTTTGACCGGTTCGATCACTTTCGGGCTGTAAGGAAGAGGAGGTAGCATGGTAACGGCGGTGGTTCTCGTCAGGACGGAGAGAGAAAGGGTCCAGGAGGCGGCCCAGGCCATGTTAGAGATAGAGGGCGTGACCGAAGCCTACTCCGTAACCGGCCCCTACGACCTGGTCGTCATGGTCCGCATCCCGGACTTCGAGCGGCTGGCGGAGATAGTCCCCGAAAAACTCGCCCAGATCCCCGGCGTCGCCCGCACCGAGACGATGGTCGCCTTTCGCTGCTACTCAAACTACGACCTCGACCGGATGTGGAGCCTGGGATTTGAGGAAGAATAACTCTTCGGCAATGGTTGAGATCGAGACCGACCGGCTCCTACTACGCCAGTGAAGGTCGGACTCGCTTATCAGGAGGACTGGCCCTTAGACATTTGATGTGCCTAGTATTTAGATCAAAAGGCTCGCCAAATGGCGTAGGGGACGTCAGAGCAGGTCGTTGAGCACCTGCCCACAGCCGTAGGCAGCCAACTTCGCTGCCAGCCGGGTGAGCAAGCCTCCAAGCGTTTTCGCGCGATGTAGTTGCCCGACGAAAAGTTCCTTGAGTCGATCTATGACTCCCTCGACGAGCTGCCTCTTTCCGGCGGGCTCACGCTTTGCTACGCGACACGACCCGGAACACGGGGAACCGAGACGCTACGCGCTCGAACTCGGCCAGCGGCGCGTCCTGGGGAACCGGCAGGTGCGCCCTGGCATTTGGTGTCCGCTTCAGGTAGGTCTTCAGCACGAGCGCACGGCGGTCGACCGCAACCTCTTCCAAGCGCACCTCCTCCCGACTACCGTGACGCAGGGTGACTTTGCCCCCCACGGCCCTCACGTTCCGCACCCAGTTCGCCTTCTCCCCGAGCATGGACACGACGTAGCGCTCGCCTTCCACGACTACCATGACGAGCGGCAGAGCGATGGTCCGGCCGGAGCATCGGCCCCGCACTTCGAGGGTGACCAGGTAGTTCGGAGCAACCCCGAGCGCGTAGAGCGCGGCCGTACACCGGTCGAGGACGCGGGCCAATCGGTTGGGACGCCCCTCGCGGTAGAACCACCTCTTCAAGCTCATAACCATCCTCCTTCTCTCCGCACGGCGGACGAAGACACTCGTAGGGGTGCTTTTGCGTTGCACCTGTACACTGTACAGGTTATCCTCCTACCTGTACAGTGTACAATTGTCAAGAGATGGTCGGGAAAAGCCGCCAAAACGCTTCTAACAGGGCCACACTTACCTCTCAGATGTTGGTCGAGGCGGCGCTCGCGCTTGCGGAAGCAGAAGGGCTTGAGGCGGTTACGATCCGGCGGCTGACCAAGGAGCTTGGCGTAACGCCCATGGCCCTCTACTGGCACTTTCGCAGCAAAGACGAGCTGCTGGAGGGCATGGCCGCCAGGATCTTTGAGGAGATCGACCTGTCGGTGGATGCGTCTGCGACGTGGCAGGAACAGTTGAGGGCGCTGTTGGGTTCGATGCTCAGCGTGCTGCGGGATCATCCCTCTACCGCGATCCTCCTCTCTACCCGCACCGCCTCCTCCGAGGGCAGTCTTCGCGCAACCGAGGTCGTGCTGGACATCCTCGGGCGCGGAGGATTCTCGCCGACGGAGGCTACTCAGATCGCCCGTCACGCGCTTAGCGCCGTCACCAACCTCGTCGTCGGGGAGCCCGGAGTGGTTACCCGAGAGGACTCCGGGAAGCTGATAGACGCCCAGCGGCGTGCCCGGATCTTCCTGGAGTCGCTGCCCCCCGAACGCTACCCGCGGCTCGTAGAAGCCGCGACGCCTTTGAGCGCGGGCGTGGACCCGGATACTTATTTCGCCTTCGGCCTGGATCTACTTCTTGCCGGCATCGAGACGATGGCGGCGCGCAAGTGCTAAGTCTAGACTAGCTCGGCTCTCCGGCCAGGGCCGGACGGGTCTCTTCTATGAGGAAGGCGACCACGTCCAGGAACTCGCCGCTTTCTTCGTAGATCTGGCGCTGGCGCTGGCTGCCGGTGCCGCCTTCGACTATCTCCAGGACGCCTTCCAGCTCGCTCTCGCATCCGAGATCCTGGGCGTGAGGGGTTAGCTCTTCGACCAGCGCACGGGCAGCGTCGCGCGCCGGTACGGTATTGCCGGTGGCGGCGTTGTAGAAGGCCGCGTCCATGCCGTGACGGGCGGATCTCCATCGGTTCTCCTGGGCCATGTCTTTGTTGTACGGTTCTTTGGAGCCGTCATCCTCCAGCATCCGGCGGACGAGACACTGGGTAAGGGCGGTAAGGGAAACCGCCGAGGCGAGGCTCGTCTGGGAGTCTAAGATGCGTAGCTCTATCGTCCCGATCCTGGGGTGAGGGCGAACGTCCCACCAGCAGAAGGTGTAATCGTCCATCGCCCCGGCGTCCACCATCAAGTCCACGTAGCCCTCGAAAGCTTCGTAGTCCGGGAAGGCGGGTGGGAGGCCGGCCCGGGGAAAGGTCTCGAAGATTTTGACCCGGCTCGACTCGAAGCCGGTATCCATACCCTGCCAGAAAGGAGAGTTGGCCGAGAGCGCGAGCAGTAGCGGCGCATACTCCGAGAGGCGGTTGTGGGCCAGGATCGCCTCTTCGGGACCGGGCACGCTGACGTGGACGTGCTGGCCGAAGATGACCTCTCTCTCGGCCACCCACCGGAGCGTCTCTATGACCTTCCGGTAGCGGTCCTGGTCGGTAACCTTCTGGTCCTTGTAGCGGGAGAACGGATGGGTGCCGGCCGAAGCCAGGGCCGCGCCGCAGGCCGCCGCCCAGGAGTTGACCCTGGCGCGCAACTCGCGCAGATGCCCCTCTACCTCGGCTACCGTCTCGCAGACCGGGGTCTTCGTCTCCAGGACCGACTGGAACAGTTCGTAGGAGACCAACGCCGCGAGGTCTTCCGGGAGGCGGCCCATGATCTCCTCTATCTTCGGGACCAGCTCGCCGGTCGTGGCATCCACGATGTGGAGCTCCTCCTCGACCCCCAGGGTGTAGCCACCGCTACCGTTGAACTCTATCGGCATGGCGCAGCCTCCTTTACCCGACGACCCGCTAGGAGCCGAGGGCCTCCTGTATCCACTCTTCGTACACCTCTCTGGGGGCCTCGCCCGAGTTGGCGGCTACGATCTCACCATTTCCGTCGATCACGTAGACCGTCGGGTAGCCCGTGAGCTGGTAGCGTTGGCCGAGGTCAGGGTTGTAGGCGGCCGGACTCTGGATGTCGTATCGCTCGACGAACTTCCGCACGTCGTCGGGCGTGTCTCCCTGGGTCCCGTCCGCGCCGACCATCACTATCCGCAGGTCCTCATACTCGTCCTCAAAGTCATTGATGATCGGGGCCTCGTTCTGGCAGTGCGGGCACCAGGAGGCGAAGAATACCAGCATCGTCGCTTCCGCGTCGCCTCCGCCGACGGAGACGCTGCCGCCGTCCGCGGTTTCGACGGTGGACTTCGGGGCCTCGGACCCTACCTGCAGGAGTCCCTGGTCGTTTGGGGTGAAGTTCGAGGCGTCACCGCCGCCGGTGGTGCTGATGACGGCGAACAGTGCTATGACGACTATCGCCACCGCCGTGAACCCGGCGAGCGCCAGCACGATCCCCCGGTTGCTACCGGACGAGTTTTTGGCGTCCCTCTTGCCGGCCCCTTTTTTCGAGAGTGTGCTGCGAGACATGGAGAGAACCTCTTGCTAGTAGACACGATTATCTTGGGATAACATAGTAACCGCTTTGAATGCGAAAGGCCAAGACAATCTTTTCATTCTAAAGAAACTCCTCGCCTCCTCCTACGCGACCCTGTTCTCCAGGATCTTGCTCGGCGGGGTGTTCCTGTTCGCGGGGGTAGCCAAGGCGCTGGACCCTGGTTCTTTGGCCGCCTCCATCCGCTCCTATGGGCTCAACCTTCCTGAGTGGTTCGTGAGCGTCTCGGCCTACTCCCTGCCGTACCTGGAGATACTGCTGGGCCTCTACCTTCTCGCCGGCCTGTTCACGAAGCCTTCGGCCTGGACCACGAACGCGCTGATGCTCCTGTTCATCGTCGCGCTCGCCCAGGGCGCCGCTCGCGGCCTGGAGATAGACTGCGGGTGCTTCGGCGCCGCCGGTAATGAAGCCGGCAACCTGTGGCTCGACGCCCTGCGAGACGTGGGACTACTGGCTCTGGGACTGCACATAGCCCTCGCCCCGGTAGGTCGCTTTAGCGTAGATGCCTTGCTGCGGCCTCACAAGGAGTAGCCGAGCCGCCGCAGGTTTCCCTATCCGCTCTCCGCCATCACCCGCCTGGCCCATTTGGGCTAGAGAAATCTCCCCTGTTGGCGTGATGCCAAAGCCGGGGCTCCGGGGCATCATTTAATATGGATGATTACCGAAGGGCGGAGTTTCGTGGAGGTTAGAGTGATGTTAGTTTCGGCAACTCCTGGTACCTTGGGGCGTCTATGAGGGTTGCTCGGGAATACCTCCGTAAACGAATCGGCGCTGTGGGTGTAGAGGAAAGAGACGTAGAGCGGCGGTGGTTCAATCGGGTCCAGTGGCTCGCGGTGTTGCTGCCCACGCTCGCCATAGGCTCGTTCGAGTTCCTGCGCCACCAGTTGCTGGCTCCCGTGCTGCCCGACTGGCTGGGCTTCGGGTGGTTCGGTAACGTTATCGGCACTATGGTGGTCGCGGCGGTCGTCTTCGGTTTCGTCCGCTTTTTCGCATCAAGCCTGAGCGAGATCTCTGCGGAGGCGGCCAGGGCCCGCGAGGAGGCAGCCGTGGCCCTGGAGCGGCAAAGGATCGCGCGAGAGATGCACGACGGCGTGGCCCAGGCGCTGTTCTACCTGAACGCGAAGTTGCGTGAGGTGGAAGACTTGGTAGCGGCCGGTGAAGGCGAGCAGGCCCGGAAAGAGCTGAGAACTGTAGAAGGAGACGTGCTCGACGCACACTGTCAGGTCCGGCCCGTGATCTCAGACCTCAAGGAGCATGCCGGGGCGGAGGACCTGGGCAGCGCTGTCCGGCGTACCGTCGCCGAGCTGGCGGACCGGCTCGACGTGCGGGTAAGTTGCGAATTCGACGGGCGGGATCCCGTCCCGGTGTCCTCGCATCAGCATCTACTAGCAATAATCCACGAAGCTCTAGCGAACGCCCACCGGCACGGCCGCGCGCGCAGCGCTGCGGTCAGGCTGAAGACGAACGGTGGAGGTCTGGACATAGAGGTGTCGGATGACGGGTCAGGGTTTGATCCGGAGGAGGTCTCGGACCGGGGACATTTCGGGCTGGCAATAATGGAAGAGCGGGCGCAGATGGCCGGAGGCGAGTTGTGCCTGGACTCCGCGCCGGGCCTCGGTACCCGCGTCACGGTGCGTTTGCTGGAGGCTGCGTCGTGAGCGCGAAACGGGTACTCGTGGCCGACGATAGCCTGCTTGCCCGCCAGGCCATCCGGAGCCTGTTGAAAAGAGAGCCGGGCTTCCGGCTGGTCGGAGAGGCGGAGGACGGTCACGAGGCGATCTCCCTGGCACGCGAGCTGGAGCCGGACCTTATACTCATGGATATCGACATGCCGCGCTGCGACGGGCTTCTGGCAACGCGCCTGATCAAACGCGAGCTTCCCCACGCAACGGTGGCGATGCTCACCGTCTCAGACGACGCCGCAAACCTCTTCGAAGCTCTGAGGAGCGGCGCGCAAGGCTACCTGCTCAAAAGCCTCGCGCCGGCCGACTGGCTGGAGTGCCTGCGCAGTCTCGCGCGCGGCGATGCAGCCCCGCCCGGCCTGGCACAACGCATCCTGGCCGAGTTCTCCCCGGCCCCGACGCCCCCGGAGTCGAACCTGACGGACCGCGAACGGGAGGTTCTCCGGCTGGTCGCCGGCGCCATGACCAACAGGCAGGTGGCCGAGCGACTCTACATCTCGGAGCAAACGGTCAAGAACCACATCAAGAGCCTCCTTCGCAAGCTCCGCCTCAAGAACCGCGTGGAACTGGCGCTCCACGCCCGTCACCTGGCCTGAGAGCCACGGGTATCTGGGAATCCAACCCTAATATAGCCCCAAAGGGCCATAGGATTGTCCCCGCCCCGGCATTAAGCTGAGTCTGGAAACGGACAACCGGATTCAACAGGAGGTCGTAAATGCGAAGGTTCTTGTCCCGGCTTACGGTTTTGAGCGTTCTCTTGACACTCAGCGTAGCCGGTGTGGCGTTGGCGCACACCACTGTATCCCCGGAGCAGGTGCCCCCGGAGAGCTTCGAAGTGCTCACCGTGCAAGTTCCAGGAGAGAAGGGTGTCCCTGTCGTCGAGGAAAGAGTCGAGGTTCCGGAAGGCTTCACGGTCCTTCGTGTGCAGCCCGTGCCCGGCTGGGACTACGAGTTCGAGCGCGAGGGCGGCGTCATTAAGGCCATCGTCTGGTCCGGTGGAGAGATCTCAGAGACCGAGTTCCAGCAGTTCCACTTCCAGGCTCAGACCCCGGAAGAGACGGGTGAGTACGCCTGGAAGGCGTTTGATACTTACTCCGACGGCAGCGTATCGGAATGGACCGGCCCTGTGGATTCCGAGGAGCCTGCTTCGGTGGTCCAGGTCGCTTCGGAGAGCGCCGAGGAGGAATCAGGCAGCCACCACTCCGGGATGGAGGGGATGGAATCCGGTAGCGACGACATGGGAAGCATGGAGGCCGGAAGCCAGGAGTCCGCCGAAGCTCCTCTACCCGACACGGGTGGAACCAGTCCGGTTGTGTACATCGGTTTCGGAGCCGTTGCCATGATCCTGGGGGTAGCTTTGATGATGCGGTTGCGTAGGATTGGTTAGATTTTGCCAAAGGTGACGATGGAAACGCAAAGAGCATCCATACAGCGGCTGACGGTCCTTCTGGGGCTGTCAGCCGTCTGGGTGCTGCTGTTGTGCGCCCCGGCGCTGGCCCACGCGCGGTTCGTCAGTGCGGAGCCCACCAGAGGCGCCGAGTTGCAGCAGGCCCCCGAGCAGGTAAGCATCCGGTTCAGCGAACCTGTGGAGGCGGAGTTCAGTCCGTTGGAGGTGAGCAATTCCCAGGGCGGGCGGGTGGATCAGGACAACGCCCGCATAGATCCCGAGGACGCCCGGGTCGTAGTGGAAGATCTCAACGGTGAGCTATCCGAAGGCACTTACACGGTAGAGTGGCGCGTTACCTCGGTGGACGGCCACGCCATCGACGGCACCTACAGGTTCGAGGTGGCCTCCGCCGGCGCCGGAACATCCCAGGACGCGGCCCAGGCCGACACCGTGGCCCAGGCCGATAATGGAGGGGATGCCCAGGACGGGGCAGGCCAGCAAGATAGTCAAGAAACCCCGCAGTCCACAAACAGCGTCCTGCTCTACAGCGCCGTCAGCCTCGGAGCCCTGATCGTCATCGCCCTCGCGGCCGTGGCCGTGGTCCAGATGCGCCGGCGCCAGCCTTGACCGGTCGGCGGCGCGGGAGCCGAACCGGATTGTTGACACTAACGTTGCGATAAAATGGGTGTCCGATGAAATCCCGAGCAATGTTCCGGCTGGCATCTCTTACCGTTCTCTCGCTTGCCGCAATGGAGACGATGTCGCCCGGCGTGGCCTACGCGCAGGGTCATTCCCACGGAGGTGTAACCCTTACCGGTCAGGAGTTGCTCGGCGGCATCTCTCACAGCGTGGTGCTGGCTTCCACGGTCTTCCTCGTGGGGCTGGCGGCGTTCGCGGCGCTGGTGTGGCTCCCGGTAAGCGGGATGTCCGGCGTCGGGCGCGAAGGAGCGCGCCTTTTCGGCTATTGGGGATGGAGGCTTTTCGGTTTGCTCGCGGTCGCGGGAGCGGTCGAGTTGTCCGCGTACGCGGTCAGCGCCTCCGGGGAGTCTTTCAGCCTCGGCCTCTTCGGAGAGGCTCTATTCGGCACGCGGGTGGGCAACGTCTGGCTGGCGCGGCTTGTCCTCGCCCTACTCGTGGCGCTAATGGCGATGTGGGCGGTAAAGCAGGGAAAAGCATACGCCTGGTGGATAGCGGCCGGCCTGGGGAGCGTCTTGTTGATGACCATCACGCAACTCAGCCACGCGGCGGCCGAGGGACGTTTCCTGCCGTTTCTGGCCGATTGGCTGCACGTTATCGCGGCGACGTTCTGGATGGGCGGCCTTCTGGGTTTCCCGATACTCTTGTTGGGACCGCTGCGTACCATGCCGCCGGAGACGCGGGCGAAGTTGCTCGGGCGCACGGTACGCCGCTTTACCGGCGTGGCCTCGGTGGCGGTGATCGTCCTGATCGTGACCGGGTCTTATGCGGCCCTGCTGCACATATCAGGCTTCTCGGATTTGATCGGCACCCCTTACGGACGCGCCCTCTTTATGAAGCTCGGCCTGGTCACGTTCATGCTCCCTATCGGCGCCATAAACCTCCTCGATAAGGGGCGGGATCCGTTTAGCTCGATGGTAGTGCTGGAGTTGATCCTGGCTTTCGGGGTGTTCGCGGCAACGGGCTTCTTGAGCAGCTTGCCTCCGCCGTGAGGGTTCGGATCAGCGTTGACGCGGTACTGCGTCGAGACTCCGGGGATGGGCCTTACGAAGTCTGATCTGGGCCAACGCCGCCCCGGAGAGCACCAGCAGCCCGCCGAGGACCTTCAAGAACGTCATCTCCTCCCCAAGGAGCGTAACCCCCAGGATGCCCGCCACCACAGCCTCCATCGTGGCGATGATCGCCGCCTGTCCGGCTTCCAGGCGACGTATGCCGAACGTGTAGAGCGCGTATCCAAGGGCCGTGTGGGCGACCGCCATCAACAGTAACAGCGCGTAGTAGGCTGGAGATAGCCCGACCAAAGTGTCGAGCGTGGGGAAGGCGAAAACCAGTAGAATGGCGGCTCCGAACCCGAGAGCGTAGCAAAGGATAGTAGAAGGATTCACGCGGCCCGTAACGGGCTTTCCAAAGATCGGGTAGAGACCGAAACACAACGCCGCCAGTAGCCCGGTCGTGAGCACGAAGAAGCTCACCTCCAGGTTCGCCGGATCGTAGGCGCCCGCGACCAGAAAGATGCCCGCCACGGTCAGAACCAGCGCCAGTACCTTCGGCGCGGAAAGGCGTTCCCCCAGAAAGACGCGTGCCAGGATCACCACCATAGCCGGGAAGCTGTAGAGCAAAATCGCCGCCGTCCCTATGGTACTCTCACGCACAGTATAGAAGTAGAAAAGATAGAACCCCGCCACCCCAAACAGTCCCATAAAGAACAGAAAAAGAAGGTCTCGCCTCCCGACGCGCAGGCTGCCGAGGCCCTGTGTAGCAAGAAAGAAACCCGCCACGGCAAGCCATCCGAATACCGCCCTGAACGCCACCAACGCCTCGAAAGACACTCCCTGGGCGTATAAGAGCTTTGCGAGAAACCCCAGAGTCCCCCACATAGAAGCCGCCACCGCGACGGCGAGAGCGCCGAGCAGCCGGTCTCTGGCGGTAAACATCCCCCGCTAGTGCCGGTCGAGCTTGCGGGCGACTTCGCCCAGGCCGATTCGGTAGCAGATGGAGCGGCCGTGCGGGCAGGTGGCGGGCAGGCGGCTGGAAAGCCAGTCTCTTATGAGGGTTTCCATCTCGGGTTGAGACATTTTGTCGCCCATTTTTACGGCCGAGTGGCAGGCGATAGTGGCGAGCAGGCGGTCCTCGCGGCGATGGCCGGGCTCGGTACCGGAGATGGCGGAGAGAGCCTCTTTGAAGGCTCCGGCAATGTCGCGGTCGGCGAGCGTCGAGATGACGGACGTTACCCGGATGGAGCGAGGCCCGAAAGGTTCGGCTTCGAAGCCGTAGACGGCCAGCTCTTCCAGGTTCTCGGCGGCGAGTTCGGCCTCACCGGGGGAGAGCTCGACGACTTCAGGGATTAGTAGGCTCTGGACGGTGGCGGGTTCCTCGGAGTCGTTCAGGCGGTCGAGGATGGCTCGCTCGTGGGCGACGTGCTGGTCCACGATCCACAGCGCCTCCGGCTCTTCGACGAGTATGTAGCCCGCCCCGAGTTGGCCGATGACACGGAGGTCCTCCAGTGGCGGCAACGCGCCGCGCTCTGGCAATTCTTCGGCGGGATGTTGCGGCTCGGTTAGCGATTTAGAGGCTTCGGAGATTTGCTCCCGCACTTCCTGCAGGTTCCGGGCGGGAGGGGTTGGATAAAGTGGCCGGTTCTCTGCTGCGTGGGACGGAACGAGGCCCAATCTCTGGGGCGATGGAAAGCGTTCCTGGGTAAAGGTGGGCTGTGATTGACGCGGGGTAGATGACGGGTTTGGCGGTCGCCACTCGATGGCGCTTCTTACGGCTGAGGCCACCGCGCCACGGGCGGCCCGCTCCTCGGAGAAGCGGACTATCTGTTTCGTGGGGTGGACGTTCACGTCTACGCGGTGTGGATCAACCTCGATATCGAGCGCCACGGGCGGGTAACGTCCGGCGGGGACCGTCGCCCGGTAGGCGTCGTCGAGGCCGCGATGGAGGTTGTCGGCCCGGACGAAGCGTCCGTTCACCGAGATGGTCTGATGGGCGCGGCTTCCCTCGGTCAGGCTCGGGAGGGCGGCGTAGCCGGTTATTTTGAACGCCCCGGATTCGTACTCGACCCGGCGCAAAGCTCGGGCCTTGGCGACGCCCTGTATCTGGGCGAGGCGCTCCAGGAGATCATTCGCGGCGGGCAGCGAGAGGTAGTCGCGGTTCTTCTCGGTGAGCCGGAAGGCGACGGTCGGGTGGGCGATAGCGAGGTGGGTGAGGGTCTCGGTGATAGCGGCCCGCTCCGCGCGGGAGCCCTTTAGGAACGCCCGCCGCGCCGGGACGTTGTAGAAAAGCCGGTCCACGAGAACAGTAGTCCCCTTCGGGTGAGAGGCAGCCGATACTTCGGCTTCGGCGCCGCCGTCCACCACTACTTTAGTGCCGGCTCCGTCGCCGGTCGAGGTGGTCATGGAGAACGATGAGACGCTGGCGACGGAGGGAAGAGCCTCGCCGCGGAAGCCTAAAGTGGTCACGGACTCTATGTCTTTGGCGGCCTGGATCTTACTGGTCGCGTGGCGCAGCACCGAGAGCTTCGCGTCTTCAGGGTTCATGCCGGAGCCGTCGTCCCGGATCAGGATTCGGGAAGTCCCGCCGTCGCCGAGCTCGACTTCGACCCGGACGGCCCTCGCATCCAGGGAGTTCTCGACCAGCTCCTTGACGACCGAAGCCGGGCGGTCGACGACCTCCCCGGCGGCTACCTGTTGGGCCACCAGAGGGTCAAGAACATGGATGCTCACGATACCTCCATAGAGATTCATGGCATTGTACAACCGGAGACAGGCTTTCCAACCGGCGGACGTGTAGAATCCGGTGTTATGTGTGAAGTGAAGAAAAGTCTTTATGGAACGGTGGCCCGATGAGCGAGGAGCAGCGGCTGCCGATAGACAAGGTTGAGCAGCTCGTTGACCTCCTCCGGGAGAGCGGGGTCGGGGAGATCCAGGTCCGCCAGGGTGAGATGGAGATTACGGTCAAGGCCCGGCCCGAAGCGGCCTCGCAACCGCCCGTCTCTCACGCGACGGCGCAGCCAGTCCCCGCGCCGGAACCGGAGATAGAGGAGCCGGAGCGTAACGGTTTGCACGCGATCCACTCGCCGCTCGTCGGGACTTTCTATCGTTCTTCGGCGCCGGGCGAGGATGTCTACGTCGAGGTCGGAGATCGGGTAGAGGCGGGGCAGACGTTGTGCATCGTCGAGGCGATGAAGTTGATGAACGAGATCCCGGCGGACATCTCCGGCGAGGTCGTCGAGGTCTTGCCGGATAACGCGTCCGGCGTGGAGTACGACGAGCCGCTGTTCTATCTCCGGCCTGGGGAGTAGGCCCGTGGTCGGCAAGGTACTGGTCGCCAACCGCGGGGAGATCGCGCTGCGCGTCATCCGGGCCTGCCGGGAGATGGGTGTCCGGAGCGTCGCCATCTACTCGACCGCCGACGATAGCTCTCTGCACCGGATGCTCGCCGACGAGTCGATCTGCATCGGCCCGCCTCCCGCGACCGAGAGCTACCTGAATATACCGGCGATCATCTCCGCCGCCGAGCTAACGGGCGCTGACGCCATCCACCCCGGCTACGGTTTCCTGGCCGAGAACGCCCGCTTCGCGGAGATCTGCGAACGCGTCGGGATAAAGTTCATTGGCCCTTCTTCGAGCGTAATTTCCCGGATGGGCGACAAGGCGACCGCCCGCGACGTCGCGGCAGAGGCCGGGGTCCCGATAACGCCTGGCAGCGACGGCCTGTGCCACAGCGCCACTGAGGTGAAGCGCGTCGGGACCGAGGTTGGCTATCCGGTGGTCATCAAGGCCAGCGCCGGCGGCGGTGGAAAGGGGATGCGCGTCGTCTACGGTGATGGCGAGGTGGAAAAGGCGTTCGTCGAGGCGGGGCGTGAAGCGGGGGCTAGCTTCGGTGATGGCTCCGTGTACGTGGAGAAATACCTCGAAAAGCTGCGGCACGTCGAGGTCCAGGTGCTCGCCGACTCTTTCGGAAACGTGGCGACCTTCCCCGAGAGGGACTGCTCGGTGCAGCGTCGCTACCAGAAGCTCGTAGAGGAATCTCCGGCCCCGGACCTCCCGCCGGAGGTGCGCGAAGGGATGATGGACGCCTCCGCGTCCCTAGTCGAGAGCCTGGGCTACGAGGGCGCCGGCACGGTAGAGTTCGTCTATTCGGAGGGCGAGTTCTACTTCATCGAGATGAACACCCGGCTTCAGGTCGAGCATCCCGTGACCGAGATGGTTACGGGCGTGGACCTGGTCGCCGAGCAGCTAAGGGTCGCCTCTGGCGAGCGGCTGGAGAACACGGGGGTACAGGTCGCCGAAGGGCATGCGATCGAGTTTCGTATAAACGCCGAAGACGCCCGGCGCAACTTCCTGCCCCAGGCCGGTCCGGTTGATTTCTACAACGTGCCCGGCGGACCCGGCGTGCGGGTGGACTCACACCTCTACACCGGCTACAAGGTTCCTCCGAACTACGATTCTCTACTGGCGAAGCTCATCGTCCACGCGGCGGACCGGCCAGCCGCCATCCGGCGCGGAGAGCGGGCGTTGGACGAGTTCGCGCTGGTGGGGCTCGAAACGACTCTGCCGTTGCACCTGGCTATCCTGGAGGACGAAGAGTTCCGGCGGGGCGGCGTCTCGACTAGTTTCCTTGACGAGAGGGAGTTCGTCATGAGCGAAAGAGGCCTCTTGCGGCTTGCCACATCCGGCGCGCGGTCTGCATCCGTTTCTTAGGTGGCTCGTGCGTCTCTTCCTTCGGAGGTGGGTCCGGGTCGGTGCCGATGTGGTCCATCCGGGAGATCCACAGCTCCTGCACCAGGACGAGCAGCGCGGCGACCAGCGGGACGGCCAGAAGAAGCCCGACGAAGCCGAAAAGGGTGCCCATTATCAGAAGGGCGAAGACAACGACCGCCGGGTGTAGAGAGACGGCCCGGCTCATGACTATAGGTTGGATCAGGTTGGACTCGATCGCCTGGATTATGAGGTAGGCCAGGATCACCCACACGGCCTGTATCGGGTCGCCGCCCGTGAGGCCCAGGAGCGCCGGCGGAATCACCGAGATCACCGGCCCGATAAACGGGACAAACGAGATCAAGCCGGAGATAAGGCCGAGCAAGACCGCGAACGGTATCCCGATTATGGAGAGCGCGATGGCGGAGAACACGCCGATGATGGTCATGGAGGTGAGCTGGCCGAGGAACCACTTCTGGACGGCGTGGTACATCCTGACCAGGATGTACCGTGCGCGCGGGCGGTTTTGCGCCGGGAAGAACGAGACGAAGCCGTTGACCAGCGGCCTCGGGTTCAAGACCAGATAGATCGTGGCGATCAGGGCCACGACCGCCAGGGAGATGGCGTTGGCGATGCTCCCGCCGATGTCTGCGGCGACGGCGAATATGTCGCCGGATAAGAATCCTTTTATCCGGTCGAAGATTCCCGCCGGGTCGAGCCGGACTCCGAGGTCTATGCCGTAGGAGCTCTGGATCTGACTGATGAGCCTTTCCATCTCGGACACGAGCGCGGGTAACTCCCTGACGAACGCCTCGGCCTGGTTCGCTACAGTGTCGGCGAGCGCGAGGCCCACCAGGTAGACGGTCAGCGCGAAGCCGCCGAGCACTATGAGCGTACCCCATGCCCGGCCTATCCCTCGGTGTTCCAGGTAATCTATCGGGCCGCTGATGATGATCGAAAACAGCATCGTCAACATCAGGACCAGCACGATCAGGGAGATCTGGTAGACCAGATAACTGGCGAGCAGCAGCGCGAAGACCAGACCGATCCCCACGTAGACCATCTTTCCTCGCACCGTGCCACCCGGCTCCGGCATAAAATCTCCCTGCTAGCCTGAAAACTGCGCTAATTCTATCCTGAAGGACCCTGTATATCCTTACATCCTTCATCCGGACGCCGAGGACGTGCTATCTTTTGTCTTTATTCTTGTAATTAGAGGGAGTGCCTTGGCGCGAGAAGCGACCCCGAGGGTCGAGAAAAGAGAGAACATGACCTTCGGCGGCATGGCCCGTTGGGACGGCCTGGACCTCTTCGGTCCCAACTATATGAGCGTCGCCTACCGCAAAGACGGGAAGATCCACGTAAACGTGGAGCCTTCTAAAGCAAGGAAGATTCAGGATCCCACCATGGAACGCGTCTCCCGCCTGCCCATAATCCGCTCCTTGTTTTTCTGGGGCCGGCTTTTGGTTCAGGTAGTTGGGTCTATCTGGACCTTGCTCTTTTTCGCGGCGACCCTGGGCATTCTCTGGCTCATGGTGCGGCTGTTCGAGATGGGCAGCGGGGCCGGCGCCTTGGGCGGTGTCCTGGGGTTTTTCGCCCAGTTCCCCGTGCTACCGCTACTGCTAGTGTTCTTCGCCGCGATGAAGTTCACCTCTATCGGGCGCTATCACGGCGCGGAGCACAAGGCAGTCGCCGCCTACGAGAAGTACGGAGAAGTAACGCTCGGCGGAGCCCGCAGGAGCAAGCGGGTCCACTCACGCTGCGGCACGAATATCCTGATCTACATCCTCATAGCGGCCCTTCTCGACCCGCTCATCGGCTGGTGGGGCTACGCCATCTTACAATTCATCCTGATCTCCGAAGCCTGGTACGTCTTCGGCCAGAGCCGCGTCTCGATAGCCGTCGGCAACTTCCTCCAGAAATACATCACCACCTCCGAGCCTCGCCGGAGCGAGCTCGAAGTCGCCGTGGAATCCATGAACCAGTTGCTCCAGGCCGAAAGAGAACGGGCCGGCAACGAGGTTTCCCCCGTACCCGCCCGTTCGTAAGGCTATTCGGCCCGGCGTCGCGTGGTAAGATCGCCTTGTATGGGTAAGGAGTTGTTTATGGGTAAGGCGACTTTGACCAGTAAGGGACAACTTACCGTGCCGAAAGAGGTTCGAGATAGTCTTGGGCTAAAAGCCGGGGATCGTTTGTCGTTCGAAGTAGAGGGAAACTCGTTGCGTATTACGGTCGAGCGGCGAAAGTCACTGGAGGAGCTAAAGGGGAGCCTGCCGGCCCGGCGCGTTTACGAGGGTAAAGAGGCCGAGCGGGAAGCGGCGCGGCGAATGGTGTCCCGTGAAGTTCTGGGTAAAGGGGGGTGAATGAGGGCGCTGCTCTCTGGGTGGATGCTAACGTGCTGCTTCGTTTCCTTACCGGGACCCCACCCGAGATGGCTGACCGCGCCGGGAAGCTGATCGAAAGGGCCGGACGTGGAGAACTAACTCTGAAAATCCATCCCATTGCGGTGGCGGAAACGGTTTGGGTCTTGGAATCTTTCTACGAATACTCGAAGGCGGAAATCTCCGGTGCTTTGCTTCCCTTGCTCTCCGAGCATAGGTTGAAGGTGGAAGAAAGCAAGTCAGTGCTTGGGGCTCTGGAGATCATGGCCGGAAGTAACGTAGACTTCGCCGACGCGCTCCTGGCCGAGACGGCGCGCTCACGTGGGGAGAGTATTGCCTCCTTCGATAGAGACTTCCGCCGTCTCGGTGTAGGGTGGCGCGAGCCGGATTAGGTCCGGTCTGTGAACCCTAAGCTTGCTCGGTGGGCATTATGAGGATCTCGTTTACGTTCACCCGCTGCGGCTGGCCCGTTGCGTAGACTATAGCGTTGGCGATGTCCTCGGCCTGGAGCGTCTCGATGCTGGTGATGCCGGAGATCCTCTCCTGCGCCTCTTCGTCGGAGATGTGGTCCGGCAGCTCGGTGGCGACAGCGCCCGGCTCGACGATGGTCACCCGGATTCCGTCCCCGGCCAGCTCGCCCCGCAGCGCCTCTGAGACGGCGTTGACGGCGTACTTGGTACCGGAGTAGACGCCGGTCATCGGGTTGCTCCTCCGTCCGGCCACGCTGGAGATGTTGACGATGTGCCCGGAGCCTTGCTCTTTCATCACTTCTATTGCCGCGTCGGTGACGTAGAGGAGGCCCAGCACGTTGACGTCGAACATCTGGCGCCATTCGTCCGAGAGGCCCTTCTCGACCTTCGAGAGGAGCATTACGCCCGCGTTGTTTACCAGGATGTCCACGTGGCCGAACTCATCTTTGGCTTTCCGAACCAGTTCGTGAGCCTGTTCCTCATCGGTCACGTCGCACTGGACCACCATGGCGCGGGTGCCGGTATCCTCTATCCGCTTCTGCAAGTCCTGCAGACGATCCTCGCGGCGGGCGGCGATCACCACTATCGCGCCTTCCGCCGCCAGCGCCTCCGCCGTTGCCTCGCCGATCCCGCTCGAAGCGCCGGTAATTACCGCAACCTTGCCGTCTAAATTCGCCATCTCTCAAACCTTCCTATAGCTGTTCAACTCTCGGAAGATACCCGAGAGCCTTCTATCCTAACCGCTGCCGGTCGCTGAGACGTTATCGTTTTCACGCCGGAGCCGTAGATACGCCAGCGTCCAGTAGCCGGAGAAAAAAGTGCCCAGAATGCCGGAGACCACCGCCGCGACTCCGAAGAACAGCACGACGGCTACCACCGTCGTCGCGGCCGTGGCAACGGTCGAGCCGAGGGCGGCAATAGCCTCCACCATACCGTATAGCAGGAGTCCGTAGACCGTCCCCACGATGGCTACCACGGTTCCGACGGCTATCGCCAGGACTACCTGGATCACCAATACCAGCAAGCTCCTGCCGAGGTTTCGCCGGAAGAGTCGATAACCGCTACGCAGCGAACCGGTGACGCCCTCTCCGTTCACCACCAATTCCCGGAGTGCGAGTTGCCAGACGATGAACAGCGGCACGAAGAGTAAAACAAGAAGAGCGAAGGCCAGCAGCCCGACGAAGAATACGAAGAGTATCGTCAGGGCGACCGACTCGGCGGCCACGGCGGTGGCCCAGACTGCGAGCCCCGCCGGAGCGACGACCGCGAGCAGGATCCCCAGCGAGATCAGGAATAGAAGAAGCACGAGACCCAGCACGCGCCAGAAATACGAGAGGCCGGTCCGCCAGGTGGACGAGAAATCTCGGCTCTCGCCATCGCGCAGGGCGATGACGGCTTCGACCAGGGCTCCCCGAGAAATCGTCGAGAAGACGAGTGAGATCAGCATCAGAAGCCCGAACGCCGCCCCGGCCAGGATCAGGAACAGGACCAGGTTGTCCGAGATCCAGCTTTCTATACTGGCGGGTAGCCCGGATTCCGTGTTTTGGTCGCCGAAGTCTCCCGGCAGGTTCAGGCTGAAGGTAGTGCTCGACACGAAGAAACCGAAGAACCACAAGAACGGGTTTCTGAAGGAGATACGGGCCGCTTCCGAGATTATGGTCCCGTAATTCAGGGCGCTACGCTTCCAGCACCCAGGAGTCTTTCATCTTGCCCCCGCTGGAGATATTGACGATGTGCTTGCCGGGGGCCGCTACTCGACTCAAGGAGCCGGGGATCATCTCCACCACGCCGGGATCTTCCGGGTCCGGGGCGAGGGCGAGTAGCCGGTAGTCGGAGTAAGAATCACGCAGGAGGAAGCCGCCTTCGTCGGTACTGCATAGTACGTGGGTGGTGAAGTCTATGGCGCGTTGGGCGATGTACTCGACAGGATTTTTCTCGACCATCGCGCGGAACTTCGCTATGGACTCCTTCGACTCTTCCGGCCCGATCATGACCTCCTTGCCGCCGTAGCCACCCCGGCTCTTTACGACCAGCTCACCGAAGTGGTCCATGACATAACGGTAATCATCCTCGACGGCCAGCGACCAGGTCTCGGCGTTGTTTATGAGGGGCTCCTCACCCAGATAAGCCCGCACCATCTCCGGCACGAAGGCGCCTACGCCCTTATCGTCGATGATCTCGGAGTTCGGGGCGAAGAGCACGTGTACCTTGCCTTCCACGTGGCACTCCAGCAGGCCCGGAACCTCGGCGTAGAGCGTGTCCTCGTCTACCCGTTCGTAGATCACGTCTATCCTCCGACCCGTCGGTGCGTGGACGAGGTAGCCATCCCCGTCTATCTCCAGGTGTTTCGTCTCGGCGAGCACCGCGTCCATCTCCTGGGCGTAGATGTGGTGGTCGAGGTAGAACTGGTCGGCGGGACCGCTTGAGACGACCGCGAGCGTGGCCTCGGCCCCTTTTGGGGAGGCGGCCCGCAGCGCGTCGCCGAGCCGCGAGAGCCAGCCGTCTAGCGACCGTACCGGCAGTTTTTTGTGAGATTCGGGGAAGAAGACCTCCCGGCTCATGCGGCGCCGGCGGGTCATGGCGGCGAGCCCGACCGGCATCTTGGCGTTCTCTTCGATGACGAAATAGTCCCGGTCGCCGCTGTCCCCGACCGCCACCACGTCGAAGGAGATCTGACGGACCGGCACCGGCCCGAAGCGGTTTTTCCACGAGGTGTCGTAGAGGATGCTGCTCTCAACGACCTCTCGCGGCACTACCTCTTCTTTCCCGGCTTCGAGACGTCTTAGGAACTCGTTGATCGCCCGGAAACGCTGGGAGAGACCGCGCTCCAGCCGGTCCCAGTCTTCTTTTTGTATGATCCGGGGCATCCAGTCTGTGGGGTGGGTCTTGTCTCCCTCCAAAATGCCGAAGGAGTGTTGTTCGTCGAGCAGGAGCCCGTGTGCCCGGCGCAGCTTCTCGTTCCATCGCCGGGGACCGGTTCGCTCTAGCTCGCCCAACACTTCACGGTAGATAGGCTGAGGGGTCCCGTCGGGGAGAAATATCTCGTTGGCGCCTGGTAGTGTCCGCTCGAATCTCACAAGAAGGGGATTATACTAGGACGCTAATAGGAAAATCGTTGGGCAGTTCGATGAACCGGTTTTACGAGGAGATCTCTTTGAGCGAGAGCAGAGAACAGAGCACGCAGGCGGACCCGAGCAAGGATGTGCAGGATGTGGATCGGGCGAAGCTGAAGTGGGGAAGGGGCGTCTCCATAGCCGGGCTCTTGCTGGCCGCGATCGGGATAGTGGCGGCGCTATTGGGCTCCGGGGCCAGCATCCTGCCGGGTGGCCTCGGGATAATGCTTGGCATACTCGGCTACTTCCTGGGGGCTAACCGGCTCGGGACCATAACCATCGTTCTTTGTACGGCCGTGCTCTTTTTCGGGTTGGCCGTGAGCCAGGGCCTGATACCCGGCCTCGACCGCTCCGACCGGACGCTCCCGCCACAGGCTCCCCGCTCGAAAGACAACTGATCGTAGAGACCGGGGCCAACCATCGGTATACTTGACGTCAGGATGGAGAGAATCAAACTAACACCCCCCGGCGAGAATCGGACCCGCGGGTCCCGCGCGCGACTGTACATCCGCTGGATGCCCCACCTCGGGGCCGAAGCCGTCGCCCTCTACGAACTTCTCCGCATCCTGCCCGACGTGGGCCAGGAGGACGTGGAGGTCGAGGATCTGGCCGACACCCTCCGCTCCACCTCCGAAAACGTCGAAGCGGCCTTCGAGGTTCTACTAGAGGCCGGGTTCGTGACGGAGCGGGACGGCTGGCTTGAAGTCTCCGAGCAACCGCCCACGGCCCGCACCGCTCGTAAGAAATCCACAGAACCCGCTCGGGCCGAGGAGAAGACCTCCGAAGGGCAGGCATCGTACGATATAGAGGTGATCCGGGAGAAACCCGAGGGCGTCACGC
The DNA here is from genome assembly GCA_041745215.1 of Rubrobacteraceae bacterium. Classification (GTDB taxonomy): domain Bacteria; phylum Actinomycetota; class Rubrobacteria; order Rubrobacterales; family Rubrobacteraceae; genus SIRX01. The sequence continues at coordinate 180,625 of JBGTJJ010000002.1, forward strand.
CGGACGACTACTTCAAGTTCATGGGCAGCCTCCCGGCCCCGCACATCCTGGAGTTCATAAACGGTTACTGCGGGCGGGACGGGCTCTCCCCGGACGTGGTGCGCGAGGCGCTCAAGATCGCCAGCGAGCGTGACGCCCGGCGGGTCGGTTACGTCCGGTCCATCCTGGAGCGGTGGGTCGAGCGGGGCGTAAAGACCGTCGATGACGTAGAGCGTTTCGAGAAGGACCGCAAGCTGCGGCTAGTGGAACAGAGCGGCGCCGTAAAGGGCGGCGCGTTGAAAGCCGGAGGGGGGGTGAGCAGTGGAGAGGATAGACGGGCTTCTGCCCGACGCCGGGAAGATTACAAGTGGTTCTTCGGCGAGCAGTGAGGGTCGGGCGAAGGCGCTGAGGCTCGACGATCAGGTCTGCCCGCACTGCGGCCGGGATCTCGAAGCCGAGTGGGTAGAGTTCCCGCCGGCTCTCCAGCGCAAGTACCAAAAATCCGGCGAGTGGGACTATCATCCCTGCACCCCGGAGTGCGAGCAGAAAAACGACCAGCGCGAGTGGGAACTAGGCCGTCGGGAGTCCCGTGTCAAGAGCCTCCGGGAGCGCAGCGGCCTCTCCAAACGCATGAAAGGCTATAGCCTCGATAACTTCCGGCCAACGGTAAGTCCCAGCGCCTCGCGGGCCCGGATGCGGGTGGACCAGTACCTCGAAGACTGGGAGGAGAATCGGGAGGCCGGGCGCGGGCTCTACTTCTGCGGCGATGTTGGCTCCGGCAAGACGCATCTGGCGGTCGCGGTAATGAACGAGTTGATCACCCGCAAGCGCGTCCCATCTTTGTTTGTCACCGTCCCGGAACTTCTGGACAACCTGCGCGGCTCGTACAACGATCCCGGCCGAAACCTCGACGAGTGGATGGACGCTGTGAAGAACGCGGATGTCTTGGTGCTAGATGACCTCGGCAGTGAGCGGGTGACCGAATGGGTTCGGGAGCGGATCTTCGTGATCGTCAACCACCGCTACCGGGAGGCGCTGCCCACGATCTTCACCTCTAACATCGGCCCCGAAGAGTTGCCCACCCAGCTCGGGGAACGAACCGCGAGCCGCATAATCTCCATGTGCGAGGGCGTGGAGCTTACGGGCGAGGACTACCGCGAGACGACCCGGAACGGAGGCCCGTAGGTGCGCGACGAGTTCATGATCACCCGCCAGGGCAAGCAATACGTCCTGTTCTCTGGTCTCCTGGACGAGGCCCACAATCGCGGCCTGCGCGGCATAGACACCGAGCTCATACAGGTTCCCGACGAGTCGAATGGCAACGTGGCCGTCGTAAAAGCGACGGTCGAGATGGAAGATGGACGTACCTTCGGCGGCATCGGCGACGCCTCACCGAACAACGTGGGCCGCAACATAGTGCCGCACCTCATAAGGATGGCCGAGACCCGCGCCAAGGCCCGTGCCCTGCGAGACGCGGTGAACGTCGGCGCGACCGCCCTCGAAGAGCTCTCCGACGGCGACGATAGCGGAGCTCCGCCCGCCAACTACTCGACTCCCCGTCCCCAGCGTCCCACGCCGGTCCAGAGCGCGGGCCCCCGGCCCGTCGAAGAGGCCGCCGGTAACGGACAAGCCGCCTCAGAGGCGGGGGAGCCTGAGTCCTCGGAGTCGGAGGCGCCGAAAGCTTCCAAACGCGGTTCGCAAAAGGCCCGCAAGAGCCAGGTGGACCTATTGAAGACCCTGGCGATCGAGTGGCGCGGAGACAACGGCGTCGAGCGGTTAGAGAACCGCATCGGCAAGCCGCTTGCAGACCTTACCCGAGCGGAGGCGGACGAGTGGATAGACCGGCTCACCCCCGAAGGCCGCGAGTAACGTACCGTATTCGGCGGGCGGCGGGCTCCGCACTACTCTTTCTGTGTTTGCTATTCGCCGTCTCTTGCGGAGAAGTGTCTGCGGGCGCCGCGCCACCGCCACCCTCCGGCGCGCTGGTCGTCAGCTTTATAGATGTGGGGCAGGGCGACGCCACCCTGATCCAATCCGGCGGAAAGAGTTACCTCGTGGACGCCGGAGACCCCGAAGCCGGCCCGGAAGTCGTAGACTTTCTCCGTAGCCGGGGCGTTGAGAAGTTGGACGGCCTGGTCGCAACCCACCCGGACGCAGATCACATCGGCGGTTTGCCGGATGTCCTGGACGCTTTCGAGGTCTCCACGGTCTACCTCTCCGGCGACACCAAGGCGACCACTACCGCCAACACCTTTCTGCGTGCCGTTCGGGACGAAGGGGCGCGAGTCATGGAGGCCCGCGCCGGACTGAGCCTGGATTGGGGCGGCACGGACGTAACCGTCGTCGCGCCGCCACCGGAGGAGCTTTTCTCCGACTCCAACGAAAACTCCGTCTCTCTCCTTCTGACTTTTGGAGAGGCGCGGGTATTGCTCACCGGCGACGCCGAGAAAGGGGCCGAAGAGTACATGAGCACGGGCCTCTATACTGGTCCGGTTACGCTGCTCAAGGTCGGGCATCACGGCTCCAACACCAGCACCACTCCATTGTTCCTGAGCCGGTTCCGGCCGGAGGTCGCGGTGATATCCGTCGGCGATAACTCCTACGGGCACCCCACGCCGCAGACCATCCGGCGACTCAAGACCGTTGGCGCCGAGGTATTCCGTACCGACCAGGATGGGGATGTGATCTCCACGATAAAAGACGGTAAGGTTGAGGTGGCCGTCACGGAGTACTGACACGGATTGTGGGCCTTGAGAAGCGGCGCTGTTCCTGTAGACTGATTCTGTAAGGGTAAGGCCGAGAAGAGGAGGATACGGATGGTCAGTTTCAACCGCGTAGTTCTTGCCGGAAACTTAACGAGGGATCCCGAACTCAGGTTCACGAACGATGGAGTGCCGGTCTGCTCCTTCGGGATGGCGGTAAACCGGGTCCGGTCCAAGAGCGAAGAGGTAGATTTCTTCGACATCTCGGCCTGGCGCGAGCTCGGCGAGACTATCGCCAACTACAAGAAGAAGGGTGACCCCATACTAGTCGAGGGACGGCTCCAGTTCCGTTCCTGGGAGGCCCAGGACGGCTCCAAGCGCAACAAGGTGGACGTGGTCGCCGAGAATATACAGTTCCTCGGTCGCGCCGGCGGCGACGGTGGAGATGGCGGCCAGGGCGGCGGAGGCCAGGGCGGCGGCCAACGGCGTCAGCAGCAGGGCTCTCGGGACGACGTGGATATCAACGAGGAAGACTTCGACGATATCCCGTTCTAGATATCCATTCCGGGGTCGCCGTTGATCGGGCTGAGGTGTGAGTTATTTAGTCCGACCATTGGAATACCGGCCTCGCCGGTAGCACGTTAATTGGCGTTCCGGTCCTAAAGAGGTATATGCTTCGATACTCGGCCAACATTGGACGGGCTAAGATGCTGGGTAGCCTTTCGACCGAAGGGAGATACGGATGGACGTAGGTATTTGGGGTATGGGCCGGATGGGCTTCAACATGGTCCGCAGATTGGTGGACAGCGGCGAGCATCGCGTCGTGGCCGGCAACCGCTCGGAAGGTAAGGTTGATGAGGCGGTCGAGGCCGGGGCTGAGGGGGCCTACAGCGTCGAGGAGTTCGTCGGGAAGCTGGAGTCGCCGCGGGTTTTGTGGTCGATGCTTCCGGCCGGAGACGTAACGGACGACATGATCCAGCAATTCATAGAGCACGCCGACGAGGGCGACATCATCGTGGACGGGGCAAACTCGTACTTCCGGGACTCGGTGGCGCGGGCCAGGGAAGTTCGGAAGGCGGGCTTCAAGTGGCTGGACGCCGGGATCAGCGGCGGTATCTGGGGATACGACATCGGTTACTGTACGATGATCGGCGGCGATAACGACGCATTCGAGCACGTCGAGCCGGCGTTCAAGACTCTCGCCCCGGAGAACGGCTACGCTTTCGTCGGGGACGCCGGCGCCGGACACTTCGTCAAGATGGTCCATAACGGCATCGAATACGGGATGCTACAGGCTTATGGTGAAGGGTTCGAGATCCTGGAGAAATCCAGCTACGATCTCGACCATCGGGCTATAGCGAGCCTCTGGAACCAGGGCAGCGTCATCCGCAGTTGGCTGTTGGAGCTGGCCGAGAGCGCCTTCGAGAAAGACGCGAAGCTGGATAGTGTAGCGGCATACGTTGATGATTCCGGCGAAGGACGCTGGACGGTCATGGAGGCGATCAACGAGAGCGTGCCGGCGGCGACCATCGCCGGGTCTCTATTCGCCCGGTTCGCCTCGCGGGACGAACAATCCTTCGCAATGAAGACCATCGCCGCGTTGCGGGGCGAGTTTGGCGGCCACGCCATCAAGGAAGCGTCTACCGAAGCGGAGAAGTAGGAGGGCGTTCCGTGGCCGATACCCAGGTGCAGCAGAACGCCCTTCGGGACGAGGGGCGTTTACCCCGCGTACCCGAGCCGGGGATCGTGGTGATCTTTGGTGCTTCCGGGGATCTGACGAAGCGGAAGTTGATCCCGGCTATCTACGACCTCGCCGCCCAGCGGCGGCTGCCGATGGAGTTCGCCGTAGTCGGCCTCTCCCGCACCGAGATGAGCCACGACGAGTTCCGCGAAAGGTTGCGCGAGGGGGTCGAAGATCAGCGCCCCAACAGCTTCTCCGAGGACGTGTGGGAGACGTTCTCGAAGGGGCTCTTCTACCTGCCGGGCGACTCCAAAGAACCCGACACTTACCAGGAACTCAAGGATTTCATGAAAGAGTTGGACGAGGAGCGTGAGACTCGGGGCAACCGCATATTCTATCTTTCGTCCTCTCCGTCGCTCTTCTCATCCATCGTGGAGCAACTCGGCGACGCCGGCATGAACGAGGGCGAAGACGGCGGTTACTCGCGGCTGGTGATCGAGAAGCCCTTCGGCCGAAACCTGGAGAGCGCCAGGGAGTTAAACCAAGATATCCAGCAGCAATTTCGGGAAGAGCAGATCTATCGGATAGACCACTATCTCGGCAAAGAGACGGTCCAGAATATCCTGGCGCTGCGGTTCTCTAACGGGATCTTCGAGCCGATCTGGAACCAGCACTACGTGGACCACGTCCAGATCACGGTCGCAGAGAACGACGGCATCGGGACGCGCGGCGCATTCTACGAGGAATCCGGCGCGATGCGCGACATCATCCAGAACCACGGGATGCAGGTCTTCTGCCTGACCGCTATGGAGTCCCCAGTAGCCTTCGACGCCGATTCGGTGCGCGAGGAGAAAGTGAAGGTCTTGAAAGCGGTCCGGGAGATCCCCGAAGACGACGTGGCTCACTATGCCGTGCGCGGCCAGTATGAGTCGGGATGGGTGTGGGGCGAGGAGGTCAACGGCTACCGCGACGAGGACGACGTAGACCCCGATTCCGACACCGAGACCTACGTGGCGCTAAAGCTCTTCGTGGACAACTGGCGTTGGGCCGGAGTGCCGTTCTACGTCAGGACCGGCAAGCGGATGCCAAAGAAGGCGACGGAGATCGCCGTCCAGTTCAAGCCGACGCCACACACGCTGTTCTCCCACAGTAACGGCCAGGGCTCGGAGCCGAACCTGATGGTCATTCGCATACAGCCGGAAGAGGGAGTTTCGCTCAAGATCGGGGCCAAAGTCCCCGGTTCGGGGTTCGAGGTGAGTTCGGTGAACATGGACCTGCTCTACGGCACGGCGTTTATCGAGGAGACCCCGGAGGCCTACCAGCGACTGCTTCTGGACGTAATGCTCGGCGACCCGACGCTCTTTATCCGGGCGGACGAGACTGAGGGTTCGTGGAAAATCATCGAGCCTGTCATGCGGGCCTGGGGTGACGATAAGCAGAAGGTGGCGATGTATCCGGCTGGGACCTGGGGGCCGGATGAGGCCGACGAGTTTCTGCGAGAAGATGACCGGGAGTGGCGGCGGCCGTGACGGAGGAGACGCGGCGTTCCGACGGCAGCGGGGCTATGGGCGTCGAGCAGATCGAGCACGAGCTCGGCCAGCTTCGCATGAACGAAGACGGTACGCTCGGTCTGCGGGCGAGCGTCCTAAACTTAATAGCGGTAGCCGACGAGGAGGACGCCGGGAGCATCACCGAGTCCGTTTCCAGGCTCGCCAACCGCTATCCTTCGCGGGCGATAGTCCTGATCTCCGACCCCGATGGTGAGCGGGATCTCGATATACAACTCTCGGCCTTCTGCAACATCCGGGGCGGCGGTGGTTCCCAGGTCTGCGCCGAGCAGATCACGGTCCACGCATCCGGCCCGCCCGCCGAGCATCTGGAAAGCTTCGCCGGGCCGCTACTGGTGCCGGACATTCCGGTTTTTCTCTGGTATCCGGGCGCGTTTTCCTCGTCCTCGCCGGAGTTCACCGGCGTGGCGCCGCTGGCGGACCGGATCATCCTGGACTCGGCGGCCTCGGGTGACCCGGATGCTTCGCTCCGAGACCTGGCCGGGATGGCGGATAAACCTGAGATGCCGGCCATCGGGGATCTCCAGTGGGTGGCCCTCTCGCCCTGGCGCTCGCTCGTCGCCGAGATGTTCAGCGCCGAGGAGCGGGCCAAAGAACTGGACAATATCTCCAGAGTCGAGATACTCCACACCCCCGAAGGAGAGAGCCGCGCGCTGCTACTCCTGGGCTGGCTCGCCTCCGCCCTGGGCTGGGATCTTGAAAGCTCGAACGCCACCGATGGAGGACGCGAGGTAGAGTTCTCCGGTCCGTCCGGGAGTATCTCCATCGAGATGTCGGACGACTCGCCGGACGCCCGAATGCGGCGGATACGACTCCACGGCGAGGAGTTGAGCTTCCAGGTCTCGCGTCACCAGGACCGCAACGACGCCAGCGCCACCGTGATGCGAAATTCAGAGATTATAGGCGAGCGTACCGTAAAGCTCGGCGGCTTTGATCTGGGCGTTCTACTCGGCGAAGAGCTCCAGTACCGGGGCCGCGACGCCGCCTACGAAGCCGCCCTGAAAACCGCCGTGGAGGTACTAGGTTGAACCTTGAAGTCTATGAAAACAAGAAAGCGTTGGCCGAGGCCGCCGCCCGCGATTTCGTTGAGAGGGCGAGAGCTTCCATCGAAGAGTCCGGCCGGTTCGCCGTCGCGCTCGCCGGCGGCTCGACCCCGAAGGCGATCTACGAGCTGTTCGCCACCGAAGAGTACGTCACGGCTCTGGACTGGAATAAAATCCACATATTCTTCGGCGACGAACGAAGCGTTCCGCCGGACGACGATGACTCGAACTACCGGATGGCCGATGAAGCCTTGCTCTCACACGTCCCGGTAGGCAGCGTCCACCGGATGAAAGGTGAGTTGTTGCCGGACGAGGCCGCGATGGAGTACGAGGAAGAACTTAGAGAGTTCTTCGGCACCCTCGGAGGGCCTCCGGAGTTCGACCTGATCCAACTGGGGCTCGGCGACGACGGCCACACCGCCAGCCTCTTCCCTAACACCCCAGCCCTCGGCGTAACCGACCGCTGGGTCGCCCAGAACCCGGTGCCCAAACTCGAAACCGTACGCATAACCCTGACTCTCCCACTCATAAACGCCGCCAAAGCCGTCAGCTTCCTCGTAGCCGGAGAAGGCAAAGCCGAAGCTGTCAAAGAAATCCTCGAAGGCGACGCTGATCCGCAGGATTACCCGGCTAAACTCGTCCAACCCGCCGGAGACCTGACATGGATGTTGGATCGGGAGGCAGCGGGACTGCTTTCGAAGCGCACATATTAAAATTTATTAAGGCTTTTTGCAAAGAGGTTACGTGTTTGACCTTGCGGGTAAGTAGAGGGGGACGTGAAAGCCACCTCTCTGGAGGTACGGAAATGAAGAGCAAGAAGGCACGCTTGGCGGCGTTGCTCACGGCAGGAGTCATGACGTGTGCGGTAACGGCTCCGGCTGTAGCGGCACCGAACCCGACGAACCAGTCTGGCGGCGCGGCCGGCGTTGTAGCGGCGGTAGTGCAGGTCGATGACACACTGAACGAACTCAGCGTTTTGAGCCCCGGCGGCGACCAGAACATCGAGGTCGTCACCGTGAAGGACTCGCTCAACAATGTGTTGAACAACAGCCCGATACTGAGCGACAATGTCATCACGCTTCAGAACTTCCTGAACAACAACGAAGTCTTGAAGAACGCCCTTAACAACCTCGATGTCGACGTTAGTGATGTCGTCGCGGTGGACGTTTTGAGCGACGGTACCATAGTAGTCTTCAGCCAGTAGAGTCACAGACACTCGAAGACCTCGTGGGTCCCGGACTCGGGGCCCACACTTTTTAGTAGGCGGGCCGACGCTAACTGACGTGAAAGCGGAGGGGCGCGAAAGAAAATGCACCCGAAATGCCGGCCCGCTCATACAGTATACGGAAGCCGAAATACTTTAGATAACCGGACGGTCTAGAAAACTTTCTTGAGCAGCCCGATGGCTCCTTGCTTCCACGGGACGCGGTGCGAAACGCCGGATGCGTTCTCGAACTTCTTACGGTTGTCCAGGTACCAGTGGAAGTTACGCAGCAGGGCGTCCTTGTTTGAGTGTTTTGGGTCGTATCCCAGCTCTTTCTCGGCCTTTTCTATTGATACGAAAGAGTCCTTGGAGGCTGTTTCGTAGACCCACTTGTAGAGGGGCGAGACGCCCAGTTGGTCCAGAATGCGCAGGCCCCAGATCGCCGGGGCCGCCGGGAAACCGACGATCTTCTTTCCGTGCCCGGCGTAGTCGAGGATGGCCTGGTAGTCCTCTTTCATGGTGGTGTACTCACGGGCGCCGATGTTGAAGGTGTCGTCGACCTTCTCCTCCGGGAGCGACAGGGTCAGGGCGATGGCGTCGCAGAGGTCCTCAACGTCCAGGAGCTGGTAGCGGTTGTTGCCCGAGCCGATCATGGGGAAGTTGTGTCCCTCGTAGGCCCAGTCGTAGAGCAGGGCGAAGACCCCGAGCCGCTCCGGGCCGACAAAAGATTTTGGACGGATGATCGGGACGGTCAGGCCTTTCGCCCGGTACTCCAGGCAGATCATCTCCGCCTGTATCTTGGCCTGCCCGTACGGTCCCACTCCCTCCAGCTTGTCAGTCTCGTAGAGTGGGTGATGGTCCGGTATCCCGTAGACTGCCGTAGATGAGACGTGGACGACGCGCTCTACTCCGTTGCGAAGCGCCGCGTCGAGTACGTTGCGCGTTCCCTCTACGTCCGTAGAGTAGATGTCGTCGGCCGAGTAGAGGGGCAGGGCCGCTGCGGTGTGGATTACGAAGTCCACGTCTTTCATAGCCTCGTTCAAGAGCGTCTTGTCGCGGATGTCGCCCTTTACGATCTCCACGCGGTCCTGCTCCGGGTAGTCGAAATCCTCGACATCGACGGAGGTGAGTGAGTAGCCACGGGGTTCGAGGTTCCGGATCAGGTTTATCCCCAGAAACCCCGCCCCGCCGGTTATTAGAACTCTCTTTTGATCCTTCGTCTGGTCCATGAAAACATCGTCTCCTCTTGCATTTTGTCTCGCAGAAAGGAGATCGTAGCACAGACTACACGGCGCTTGTAAGACCTTGATCCGTGCCCATAAAAGAGTCCTGGATAATACTATCCTTGGAAGTGAGAAATGTTGCCGGAGGTTTAGTGAAGGTGGCACGCAGAGACGTCGTATTTGCGAACCGGATGGATGCCGGACGACGACTCGCTGGGCGGCTGTCCGGATACAGAGGCGAGGATGCCATAGTCCTGGCTTTGCCCCGAGGAGGTGTGCCGGTGGGGTACGAGGTCGCCCGGGCCCTGAACGTCCCGCTGGACGTGTTCGTCGCCAGAAAGCTCGGCGCGCCAGGACAGCCGGAGTTGGCTATAGGGGCTGTGGCGCCGGGTGGGGTACGGTTGGTAAATGAGCGGGTAGTCTGGGAGCTTGGCGTTTCGGAGGATTGGATCGAGGCTGTCACGGAGAAGGAGCTTGCGGAGGTCGGTCGCAGGATGCGCCGCTTCCGGGGAGAGAGGCCCGAGCCGGAGGTTGGAGGGCGGACCATTATCCTGGTGGACGATGGGATCGCCACGGGCATGACGGTCAAGGCGGCTATCCGGGCCATCCGCGAGAAAGGCCCCGGACGGATCGTTCTCGCCGTGCCCGTCTGCGCCGAGGTGACCGCCGACGCGCTGGCTTTGGAGGTGGACGAGTTGATCTGCCTTCAGACCCCCGCCGATCTCCAGGCTATCGGCTTTTGGTACGAGAACTTCCGTCAACTAGACGACGAGGAGGTCATAGAATTGCTGGAGCGTAGCCGCCGGGACGTTTAGGTCAACGGGTCTGTGCCCGGTCTTCGAGCGTGCTGATGTCCTGTAGCGCGTCGCGGGTGGTCGGGTAAGATATGTCTCCGAACTTCTCGCCCAGACCAGACTTCAGCAACCGCTCCCGAACCTGCTTTTTCGTGTTCGTGAAGACGATGTTTATTCCGCGGGACTTGTACTCGGCGATGAGGTTTTCGAGTCCTTCGAGTGCGGTTACGTCTATGCTGTTAATGCCGCGGCTATCTATGACGACGTACTCCAACTCCGGGCGGTCGGGGACCGTGGAGATCAGGTACTCCTCCAGAAAAGGGATGTTAGCGTAGTAGAGTCGGGCGTCGAAGCGCAAAATCAGGACCTCAGGGAAGATGGTGGCGTCGGGATAGCTCTGCACCCCGATAAAGGAGTCCTCTTCCTCGACGTACCCCAGCTCGATTATGTGCGGGTATGCGGTACGCCGGAGGAAGGTTAGCAACGCGAACCCGGCCCCCGCCAAAATTCCCTGCTCGACGCCGACCAGCAGGGTGACGAAGAACGTGAGGAGCATCGCCAACCCGTCCGCCCCGCGTATCCTGAAGATGTAGCGCGCTTCCCGGAAGTCGAGCAGCTTGTAGACTGCAACCACTATGACCGCCGCCAGCGCGGCATTTGGCAGGTAGTAGAAGAGCGGTGTCAGGAGGAGCAGGGTGGCGACGACCATCAGCGCCGTCAGGATAGAGGCTATCTGTGTTCGGCCGCCCGACTGGTATTGGACCGCCGTGCGCGAGAAAGAGCCCGCCACCGGAAATCCTGAGAAAAAGGCGGTAGAGAGGTTGGCGAGTCCCAGGGCGCGCAGCTCCTGGTTGGAGTCTATCTTGTACTTCTCCTTCGTTGCGATCGCCTTGGCTACGGAGATGGACTCTATAAACCCGACAAAGGCCACGATGAGGGCGGCCGGGACCAGGGTCCGTATAACCCCAAAGTCGATGGCGGGCACGGAGAGGTCCGGCAACCCACGGGGCACCTCGCCCACGATACCTACACCCCGGCCGTCGAGCGAGAGCAGGTAGACGGCGAGCGTGGCCGCTACCACGGCGACGAGCGGACCGGGAAGGCGCGGCGCGAACTTGCCGAGCAACACTATAGCGGCGATGCTCAGGAGCCCGATCAGGAGCGGTATAAGGTTCGTCTCATCTATCTTCTGGAGCATGCTTGCAATTATCCCAAGCGTGGAGTGATCGTCGGAGGATTCTATCCCGAGGAAATACTTTGCCTGGCTGAGCGCGATGATGACCGCCGAGGCGTAGATGAAGCCGCTTAGTACCGGGTGGGGGATGAAGTTGGTCAGGAACCCCATCTGGAGAAAGCCCAGGGCCAACTGCACCACGCCTACCATAAAGGCCAGCAGCAACACGTAGCCGATGTACTCCTCGGTCCCCGGTGTCGCTATGGCGCTGACGGAGGTGAATGTGAGGAGCGCCATGAGGGCGGGCGGGCCGACCGGCATGTGCTTCGAAGTGCCGAAAAGGGCGTAGACGATGGCCGGTACGGTTGAGGCGTAGAGGCCGTAGATGGGAGGAAGCCCGGCGAGCAGGGCATAGGCCATGCTCTGGGGCACGAGCATAACGGTGATAATCAGGGCCGCGGAAGCGTCCCGTGAGAGGTCTTCCCGCGTGTAGACCCGGAGCCACCCGGCTGCCGGTACCAGTTCGTCCAGTTTTTCTAGACGACCGGACACTATTGCCTCGGTAGCTCCGGTGTGCCGGGACATGTCATCACCGGCCACTTCCGGCGGATTTCTTTGTTCTTCCCGGTGTCCACGTATAGGTCGCCGTAGCGCTCCTCCGAATGTGTCTTCTCTAAATATACTGCCTGACGCCGGCAGCGTATCCTAACCGTAGAGCGTCCACGCACGACGTGCCATATAATCGGCTTGATCCACCGGCCGTGTACCCGGAGAGAAGAGACGGACGCCAATGATGTTAGATTCCTTGGAAACCCGGCTCCACGCCGCGCTCGAAGGCGCCCTTGAAGGTTACTTGCGTACGGACCCGGCCTCGCGGGCGCTATGGTCCACTGATGCTTCCATCTACCAGCGCGAGCCCGTCGGGGTCGTGGTGACCCGCTCCGAAGAGGACATAAAGCGCTCCCTCGCCGCCGCCCGTGAGATCGGGCTAACCATAACTCCTCGCGGCACCGGCACCTCACTGGCGGGACAGGCGACCGCGCCGGGACTCGCCGTGGATACCTCCGAGATGAACCGAGTCCTGGAGATAGACGTCGAAAACCGCCGCTGTATGGTCGAACCGGGGGTAGTGCAGGGTGAGTTGAACGCGCTGGTGGAGCCTCATGGTCTGGTCTTCGGGGCGGACACCTCTACCTCCGACGTGGCGACATTGGGGGGCATGGTCGGAAACAACTCGGCGGGGATGCGTTCCATAGTCTACGGGACTACGCGGGACCAAATCCTCTCGCTACGGTGCGTTTTGGCGGATGGCGAAGTGGTTGATCTGGAACCCATGAGCCGGAGAGAAGCCGTCGAACGGGCGCGACACGCCGACGCTAAGGCGCGTCTGATCCGGGGCGCGCTCGACATAGGAGACCGCTACTCAGGCGAGATAAAGCGCCGCTACCCGGACATGATCCGTCGGGTCTCCGGCTACGGACTCGACGCCCTTGTAGACCCCGACACCCTGGACCTCACACACCTCGTCTGCGGCTCCGAAGGTACGCTGGCCCTCATCACCCAGGCCGAATTCCGTCTCCGGGAGCTTCCGCCGGCCCGGCAGATGGCCTCCTTCGAGTTCGACACACTCTCGGCATCGTCGCGGGCGACGGCTAAATTCCTCGAAATGAAACCTTCGGCGATAGAGTTGCTGGACGACGTGGCGATCCGTCGCGCCAGGGAGACTCCCCACTACCGCGACGCGACCCGCTTCGTCCAGGGAGAGCCGCGCGCCCTGCTGCTCGTAGAGTGGAGCGGTACGGAAGAAGAGCTCGACGAACGCTTCGACGCCCTGGAGGATATCCGGGCCGAGGTCGGCGCCACCGCCGCCGTGCTGCTCCGTGGCAAAGACGAGATGTCCCAGACGGTGAAGCTCCGGAAGTCCATCCTGCCGTTGCTTCTCGGCACGGCGGACAAGGCAAAGCCCGTCGCCTTCGTCGAGGACGCGGCCGTACCCGCCGACCGGCTCGAAGAATTTACCGATCGTTTCGAGGAGATCCTGGAGCGGCACGATACGTGGGCCTGCTTCTACGGCCACGCCAGCGTCGGGACGCTCCACGTCCGACCGGCGATGGATACGCGCGAGCCGGAGGGTGTGGAACATATGCGTGCTATCGGAGAAGAGGTCGCGGATCTCGTCGTGGAGCTCGGCGGTTCTATCTCCGGCGAGCACGGCGACGGCCTCTCCCGCTCGGAGTTTCTGGAGAAGATGTACGGGCCGGAGATCCTGCGGGCTTTCGAGGAGGTCAAGCAACTCTTCGACCCCGAAAACGTCCTGAACCCCGGCGTCATCGTGAACCCGGCCCGAATGGACACCCAACTCCGCATCGGCCCCGGCTACAAAACCCTCCCGCTGGCGACCGGTCTCGACTTCTCGAAGCAGGGTGGCTTTGCAAAAGCGGTGGAGTTGTGCAACGGGAGCGGCTTCTGCCGCAAAAAGAACACCGGCACGATGTGTCCGTCCTACATGGCGACCCTCGACGAGCAGGACACCACGCGGGCGCGGGCTAACATGCTCCGCTCCGTCCTCGACGGCACCCTTCCGCCCGATGAGTTGACCGGAGATCGCATGAAAGAGGTCATGGACCTCTGCGTCGGGTGCAAGGCCTGCAAGACCGAATGCCCCTCCCAGGTGGACGTCGCCAGCATGAAAACCGAAGTCCTCTACCAGACGGGAAATAAGCACGGCTTCTCCGTGCGCCAGAAGGCAGCGGGCCACATCCGCAAACAGCTCGCCCTCGCCGCCCTCGTTCCTGGGCTCTACAACGCTGTAGCGAACACGAAGCTCGCCCGTCGGGCCGCCGCCCTGGCCGGCATAGACCCACGCCGTCCCCTGCCGAACGTGACCAACAGAACCTTCTCGAAGCGGTTCCCGCACTTGCCCCAGGGCAGCGGACCACGTGAGGTGACGCTCTTCAACGATACCTGGAACGAGTACCAGCGCCCGGAGGTCGGAGAAGGAGCCGTGCGGGTATTCGCTGCTGCAGGTGTACGGGTGCATTTGCCGGAAGTAGTATGTTGCGGGCGGCCCATGCTCTCTGAGGGGTTGATCGACGCCGCCCGCAAAAACGCCCGCCGCAACCTGAACCTGCTCGCGCCGATTATCGAACGCGGCATACCGCTGGTCGGCCTGGAGCCGAGCTGCATCCTCACGATGCGCGACGATTACGAAAAGCTCCTCCCCGACGACGAACGGGTGCCGATGCTCGCCAAAGCCACCCGACTCTTCGAAGAAGCCTTGCTGGAACTAGATACGGAGCAACTCCCTCTTCAGGATGGCCCGCCGGTCCTGCTCCACGGACACTGCCACCAGAAAGCGCTCGTTGGAACCGGGCCGACGGAGAAGGCGCTGGGACTCGCGGCCGATGTGAAGATCGTCGACTCAAGTTGCTGCGGAATGGCGGGACTCTTCGGGTACGAGAAAGGACACTACGAGGTCTCGATGAAGATGGCCGAGCGACGGCTATTGCCTGCGGTGAGGGAATCCGGAGAGCGAGTCGTGGTCGCGCCGGGGACCTCGTGCCGGGAGCAGATACATGCAGGCTCCGGACGCCGGGCGCTGCATCCCGCCGAATACCTGGCTCAGCGTCTGAGCCTCTACAATTAAGCCCCGCCACGAAGTTTCTGTAGAGCACCGCGTGATCCTGACCATACGACGAATCGTATTATCGTAGGGTAGAGTATGTTGGGTAGTTAGTGCCCCAGTGCGCCAAGCTCTCATAGAAGATACGTAACGAACGCTGGCAGGGTTGGATCTCAAGGAAGCTTTTTGGAGGAGGCATCTCATTGTTCGAGAGAGATGAAAACGTCGGAAGCGTAGGATCGTTGCCGCCCATTGCTTGGCTGCGGTTGACGATAGCTGTCGCCCTGATACTGGTCCTGGCGGGATGCGGCACAGGTGGGACAAACGACGACTCCGGGAAGGCAGATACCGGATCCAGCGACGACGCAACCGGACAGACAAAGATGGAGAGCACCTCGGATGGCGCGGCTAAGACAGAGACTGGGCAGACTTCCGGTGACGATGGTGAGCTCGGGACCCCCGCGCTCGGGGATTCCGGGGCGCCGGTGGTGATGGTCGAGTACTCGGATTATCAGTGACCGTTCTGCGGCAAATTCACCCGTGAGGTGAAACCGGAGTTGATACAGAAATACGTGGAGGACGGGACGCTCAGGGTAGAGTGGCGGGATTTCCCGGCGCTCGGCCAGGAGTCGGTGAACGCGGCGCTGGCGGCACGGGCTGCCCAGGCGCAGGGGAAGTTCTGGGAGTATCACGACCTTCTCTTTCAGAATCAGTCGGCCGGGTTTAGCGACGAGCAACTCGTGGCGCTGGCGCGCGAGGCCGGTCTGGACGTAGAGAAGTTCGAGGCCGACTTCCGTAGCGGCAAGTTCGAGGACGAGGTGGCGCAAGACTTCGAGCAGGGGCAAAACGCCGGCATCTCCGGCACCCCGGCGTTCGACATCAACGGACAGTTGATCGTGGGCCTCCAATCTCTTGAGACTTTCGAGCAAGCCATAGAGCAGGCCAAGCGCGAGGCCGAGGGTGGTTGAGGTATCTTTCCTCGCCGCGTTCTTCGGCGGGGTGCTCTCGCTCTTGAGCCCGTGTAGCGCGCTGCTCTTACCGGCCTTCTTCGCTTACGCCTTTCAGGGTGGTGGCGAGCTCGTGAAGAAGACGGGGATCTTCTACCTCGGGCTCGCTACTACGCTTGTTCCGCTCGGGATGGGAATCTCGGCGGTCAGCCGGGTCTTCTACGGATACCGGGGAACCCTGATCCTGGTTGCGGGGCTAATAATCATAGCCTTCGGCGTCTTTCAACTCATCGGCCGGGGTTTCTCGGTAGGGCCGCTAGCGCGTCTTCAGGGCAGGATAAAAGGCGATAGTGCCGGCTCCACCTATGCCCTGGGTGCGGTCTACGGCTTCGCGGGTTTCTGCTCCGGCCCGATACTCGGCGCGGTCCTGACGGTCGCGGCGGCATCCGGCCAGGTCTTTCAGGGCGCGGGGCTCCTTGCGGTCTACGCCGCCGGTATGGCCGCCCCGCTATTTCTGATGGCCCTGCTCTGGAACCGTTTCGACCTCGGACACCGGCGCTGGCTCCGGGGCCGGGAAGTGTCTTTGGGACCCATGCGCTTCCACACTACCAACCTCATCTCCGGCCTGATGTTCATACTTATCGGGGTGCTTTTTATCGTCTATGAGGGTACGTCGGCTTTGGAAGGTTTCTACTTGGCGAATGGCGCCACGGACCTCGCATTCTCCGCCCAGCAGTGGGCCAACGGGCTCGCCCAGAGAATCCCCGGTTTGATGGTGGTCTTTGTCCTCGTCGCGCTCCTGGCTTTGTTCTTGTACCTCCGGCTACGCAAAGATCGGCGCAAGAAGCCCGTCAAGTGGTAGCGGGTAACGGTAGGCGTATATAGAAGAAGAACCGGGATCGAACCTCCGAGGTCCGATCTCGTTTGTTGCCTACTCTAGCCTTGGGCGCTTTGGGTCAACGCGCGTCACCAAGTTTCGCCGTTT
Organism: Rubrobacteraceae bacterium; assembly: GCA_041745215.1. Taxonomy (GTDB): domain Bacteria; phylum Actinomycetota; class Rubrobacteria; order Rubrobacterales; family Rubrobacteraceae; genus SIRX01. Next base: position 197,547 of record JBGTJJ010000002.1, read on the forward strand.
CGCGCGACGATCGCGGTAGACTCAGCGAGACGAAATTCGGCGGTAATCAATGGGTGAAGGAGCGCGCGAGACTTTGGATATTCTGACGCCGTCCAGGTTCGAGGACTCCGCGATGGCGTACGGGTATCAGCGGGTGATCTTCGAGCAAGTCGCATCCGGACGGCGGCCTCCGACCGTCTCCATCACTCCTTCCACCCGCCACGTGGGGGTGACTCGTAGAGACACGTTCCGGCCAGGATTCGACGAGGCGGTCCGGGCCAGCAACGAGGAGGGATATCCGGTGCTGATCCGGAGCTCGGGCGGCGGCGCGACCGCCGCCGGACCTGGAACATTTGGTTTTTCGGTGGTCCGCTCCGCCGACGACCGGGAGACACAGAAAAGCATCCGCGAGCGGTACGATGAGGCCGCCACCCTGGTGCTTGGCGCTTTCTCACGGCTGGGATTGAGGGCCGAAGTGGGAGAGGTGAGGGACGAGTTCTGTCCCGGAGACCACAGCATCCGGGTTGGGGACTGGCGGGACGGGTCGAAAGTCGTCGGGATCGCGCAACGGATCACCCGCCGGGCGACGAGCGTCGGCGGCATCGTGCTGGTGTCCGGTGAGGAAGAACTCGAACACGTCCTGGGACGCGTCTACGGCGCGATGAACCTGCCTTTCCGCCCCGGCAACGTCGGCAGTCTTCACCGGGCCGGATTGACCGGCGGTGTTGCCGAAGTCATAGAGGCTTTCGCGGCGGAGGCCGGCTCCTTCTACGGGGCAGAACGGTTCTCCCTGGGCGAAGATACGGTGGAAGCGGCCCGACGGGCCGGCAACCGGCACCTGGTCGTCCGGTAGAAGGCGAACGGGTTATTATGTCGGGGTGTGGCTTCTTCGCGTCAAGGCCGTAGCCGGCAAGGAACTCTGGGCGCTGCTCCGGCAGCCGCAACTCCTGCTGCTTCTCCTGGTCGGCCCGGTGCTTATCATGGTCGCCTTCGCCCTGAGCTTCCAACTCGAAAACGTAAAACCACGGGCCGTGGTTGTGGTGGAGCCCGGAAGTGACGGGGAAGAAATCTTCGAGCGGTTCAAGAGGCGCTTCACCATCCGCACCCGTTTTCAAGGCACGGTTGCGAGCTTGGAGAAGGCGGACCGGATGCTCAAGAACGACGAGACGGACGCGGTGATCGTGATCCCTCCTAACCCATCGGAGTCCGTGCTGCAGGGAGAGCAGGCGGTGCTGGAGGTACGTTACGACACCATAAACCCAATCTTCGGTACCACGGTGCCGAACCGATCTAACGGCCTGATCCTGGACCTGAACGAGTCCATAGTGCGGGAGGGCGTCGCACGGGAACTCCAGGACGCCGACACGGCTCGACAAGCCGTCTCCGACCTGAACCGCCAGCTCGAACGGGTGAACCAGGCCGCCGAAGACCTCGCCTCACCCGAGGCGCAGGCCGCCACCGAAGAGCTCGACTCTACGCTAAAAGAACTCGAAGAAACGCTGGAGCTTCTGGAGTTGGCGGAGTCAGACGACGGCGAAGAGGATGTCTCTAGGGCTCTGGAGCAGACGAGGGAGACACGAGAATTGCTCGACGAGTTCCAGGCCGCACAGGAGGAGGGCGGGGAGGCCATAGAGGACCGGACGGGAATTACCGAGCTGGAGAACCAGTTGAGCCTGCTGGAGCAGACAGTGTCCGGGGTGCCTTCCGGCGTGTCGGCGCGGGTGCTGGTCAACCCGTTCCGCCTGAAGCTGGAGAATCTGGCGCCGTTTACGCCGGAGGCGGTCGGTTTCTACGCCCCGGCGACGCTGGCGCTCCTGATTCAACACATTGCCTTTAGCCTCGCCTCGCTGGCTATCGTGCGCGAGCGGCTCTCCGGGGCTTACGAGTTCTTCGAGGTCTCCCCCCTGGGACCCGGAGAGCTTCTGGCGGGCAAGTTCCTGACTTATACGGGGCTTATCTTCGGGGTGAACCTGGCGGTGGCCGGGGTGCTGGCGGGTGCCTTGCAGATTCCCATCCGGGGCGGTCTCGTAAAGCTCGGTGTGGCGATGATGCTTCTGACCCTGGCGTCTCTGGCGGCGGGTTTCCTGGTCTCGACGCTCTCGCGCAGCCGGCTCCAGGCCATCCAGATCTCCATGCTGGCGTTTATAGCGAGCGGTTTTTTCGCCGGTTTCCTGTTCCCGCTGGACGAGTTGCGGCAGCCCGCCCAGAGTCTATCCTACTTCCTGCCCGCGACCTACGGCATCCGGGCGTTGCAGGACGTGATGATCCGGGGCCAGTGGCCCGCCACGTCAGACTTCCTGGGGTTCGTCGTGATCTTCGTGATCTCCCTCGTGGCCGCCCGACTCCTGATGGGGCGGAAGAAGGTCTGATGGGGGTCATCGAAGTAAAGCGGCTCGTGCAGGATTTCGGGTCGGATAGGGTACTAAAGGGCATAGACCTGACCGTAGAGGAAGGTGAGATCTTCGGCCTCATTGGACCTTCCGGGGCGGGGAAGAGCACCCTGATGCGCGTCCTTACCGGCTACCTGCCGCCGTCCGAGGGCGAGGTGAAGGTCTTCGACCGCGCCCCGGCCACCTTTAACGCCGACGACCGGCGGCTCCTGGGTTTCATGCCCCAGGGCTTCGTCCTCTACGAGAGCCTCTCCGTCCGGCAGAACCTGAACTTCGTAGCCGGGCTCTATGGCCTCAAGCTCCTCCGGCGCATCCGGCGGGTGCGCGAAGTCCTTGAGTTCGTCGAGCTCTGGGACGACCGGCGCAAGACGGCGGCCAAAATATCCGGCGGAATGCAGCGCCGCCTCCAGCTCGCCGCCGCCATAGTCCACGAGCCCCGGCTCATCTTCGTGGACGAGCCTACGGCGAACCTCGACCCGATCCTACGCCGCAAGTTCTGGGAGGAGTTCGAGCTCCTGCGCGACGCGGGGCGCACCATCTTCGTGACCACACAGTACGTCAGCGAGGCTGAACAGTGCGACCGGGTAGGCCTCCTCTCAGACGGACGCCTTATCGCCACCGGCACTCCGGCCGAGTTGCGCCGCAAGGCCTTCGAGGGAGAGACGATCGAGTTGGTACTGGGTGGAGACCCCGGACATATCGGAGAGAAACTCGCCGCCCTGGAGAACGTCGGACACGTGGTCGAGGTCCGCGAGGAGAATGGGGACAACGGGGACGAAGACAAGGTCAGCCGCGCCCGGCTCGTCGTAGATGACGCCGATGTGGCCCTGCCCAAAGTCTTCGAAGCCCTGAACGGCGCCGATGTGCGCTCCGCCGACCTCCTGAATCCTTCCTTCGACGAAGTGTTTTTCCGGCTTGTCCAGAATGGGTAGAAGTTATGCGACTATGAAGCAAACGTATAGGAGGTGGATCCATGACTCTGGAACAGAGGATTGAGGATGGAGAGGTGATTATCCTCGACGGCGCGACGGGTACGGAGCTGGAGAAGCGCGGGGTGCCGATGGACGACGCAGCCTGGTGCGCGGCGGCGCTGGCGACCCACCCGGATGTGGTTCGCAGCGTTCACGAAGACTATATCCGGGCTGGCGCGGACATCATTATCACCAACACGTTTCCGGCGGCGAAGCATGTGCTGGAGGAAGCCGGTCTCGGGGAGAGGTTTCGGGAGTTGAACGCGCGGGCCGCCGAGCTGGCTCGGGAGGCGCGGGAGAGTGTGGGTCGTGAGGGAGTCTACGTGGCGGGTTCTATCTCGACCTTCCCCGCCAGACTGGAATATGGCTACGACCCAGACGAACAAACCGCCCGCGCGAACTACCGTGAACAGGCGGAGGTATTGGCGGAATCGGGTGTGGACCTCATCGCCCTGGAGATGATGCGCGACCTGGAGCAGGCTGGCTATGCGGTCGAGGCGGCGGCCGAGACGGGGTTGCCGGTCTGGATCGGCTTTAGCTGCAAACGCCTGGAGGACGGTACGGTCGTGCTCTGGGACGGCCACGACACGCTGTCCGAGGCGGTGGAGGAGCTGACACAGCGGCAGGTCTCGCTGGTGTCCGTGATGCACACGCTCGTCGAGGATACGGTCCCGGCGCTACGCGAGGTTAGGGAGCGATGGAATGGGCCGGTGGGAGCCTATCCGCACTCCGGCAAGTTCATAAGGCCCAACTGGCAGTTTATAGACATGATCTCGCCGGAAGACTTCGCCGAGGAGGCGCGGCGTTGGATCGAACTCGGCGCCCGTGTCGTAGGTGGGTGCTGCGGCATCGGCCCCGAGCACATCCGGGTACTTAGAGAGAGTCTTCCGGCGCGCCTACCCTACGGGGATTAGACGCGCCGAGAGATCTGCCTCTACTGCTGGGTTCCGGCGGCCTGCTCCAGGTCCTGCAGGATCGCGCGGGCTTCGGAGTTGAAGCGTTCGATCTTCGGCAGGTTCTCCTGGACCGAGTCGCTTATGCGGCCAGCATCCCCGCTGTTCGCGGCTTCGATGATGTTGTCGTACGCCGGTTGCACCCGCTCGAAGGACTCGACGAGTTGCTGGTTGATCGGCCCCAGGCTCTGGGGAGGTTCGAGCTGTTGGAGTTCATTGAGGCCGTCCTGGATGTTGCCGCGGGCGTCCTCCAGCGAGGATACCGGCAGGTCGAGCGACAGGTTGCCATTCTCTATGCTGACGTCCGGCTGCGCCAGTCCCGACACGTCCCGTACCGAGTCTTCGATAATGGGCTGAACCTGATCCAGGTATTGCCGGGCATCGGCTTGGCTGACGCTCACCTCCGGGATAGTGGTGTCCGGGGCGTTGGGGCTCTCGACGACGAAGCCGCCGACGCTCGCCTGGCCGCCCGAGCTGACAGTGGTACCGCCGCCGGTCGTGCCGCTGGAGGTGGCGCTCGTCATCCCGGTAGTTCCGGTGGAGCCAGTCCCACCCATCATGGTGGTCCCGCCGGAGGTTGTTCCACCGGAAGTAGTTCCGCCCATCATACTCGTACCGCCAGAGGTAGCGCCCGAAGTGGTGGTCTGTCCGCCTGCCTGAGATGCCGTTTCGTCCGAGGTGTTGCCTTGGGGTTGTTCCTCGGCGCATCCGGCAAGGATCATGGCGGTGAGGGCGAAGACCACCAGCAAAAGGCTTTTCCTATACATACGCATCCTTCCCCATATAGATTCATAGACATACGAATCTCTGCACATCATCTTCACTACATTCTAGCGGTTTGTCTACCGCTCGGCAGGCGTCATGATTTGAGGAAGGCTCATGACTAGCACAGCACCATGGGAGGTGCTAAAAGCTAGCTCATGAAGGGCAAAAACAAGTACGCCAGGCGTTCTCGAATTTCGGAGGCCAAACTCCGTCACCTCATAAGGCTCTTCGCCCTGGATCTCGAAGCCACCAAGATAGCCCATCTGACCAATCTC
>JBGTJJ010000003.1:0-40645 GCA_041745215.1 Rubrobacteraceae bacterium
CGGACGTCGCAGGCTTGGATCGAGGGCTTCCGCTATCAGGCAAGGCTCTCCCAGGGGATGGCCCAGGCATTCTTCGGGCATCGGGGGAACGCATCCGAGACCGAGAGCACGACGCACGTGGAGCGCCCCGCCCAAGAGCAGAGCAGCTCTGAGGTCACCGAGCCCGCCACCAACGGCGCGCATAAGGCCACCGAGCCGTCTGCCGAAGAAACGCAGAAGAGCACCGAGGTAGCCGCTGAGGACGCCCGCCAGAAGGCCGAGAAGCAGAAGGCCGAGAAGCAGAAGGCCGAGAAGCAGAAGGCCGAGAAGGTAGCCGAGGAGGCAGCCGAGGAAACGCAGGAGGCTACCGAGACGGCCGCCAAGAGCGCGCAGGAGAGCGTTGAGCCGGCCGCCGAGGAGACGCAGAAGAGCACCGAGGTAGCCGCTGAGGACGCCGAGGAGACGCAGAAGAGCGCCGAGATAGCCGCCAAGGACGCCCAGAAGAACACCGAGACGGGCGCCTTCCCGATCGAGGGCTACGACGAGATGAACGTGGGCGAGGTCACCGAGCGACTCGACGGCCTCTCAGAAGCCGAGTTGAAGAGGGTCAGGAAGTACGAGAAGGACAACAAGGACCGCGGGACCCTCCGCGAGGAAATGAAGCAGAAGATAAAGACCACTTCGTAGAAGGACAGAAACGCACACCTCAGAGAAAGGGTGGTCGACATGGCCGGCATAGGCAAGAAGATCAAAGAGGCGGCAACGAACGCCGCCAAGGGCAAGGGCTCCGGTGACAACAAGAAAGGCAAGAGCACCGGAGGCTCAGGAAGCAGCGTGGACAAGGCCAAGAGGGCCGTCAAGAGCCTCCTGAAGTAGGAGAGGATGGCTATCGGGCCGGGACCCTTCGGGGCCCCGGCCTTTTCTCTTGCCCTTATTCACCCAACTACGGCTAAGATACCTTCTCGGAACTTCGTAACCGTTGGCAAACCGCAAGCAACGGCAAAGTTGGCTCATATGGGTGATGCGCCCTTCCCTCCAGGGCGCGTACAATGCCTTCGTTAACAAGCAGACGAGAGGAACCGACATCGCGCTCATCCTGTTCGTGGAGTACCATGACGCCTTCCGCCAGTCTGCCTCCTTCCTGATGGACCGGGAGCACGACCTCGAGGTCGTCGCCCAGGCCGGATCGGTGGCCGAAGGGTATGAGAAGATGGCCGAGGGGGGAATAGACGCCGCTGTCGTGGACATTCCCCTGCCCGACGAGGGTGCGGCCAAGATGGTCGGGGAGTTGCACCTGGCCAACCCCTCCATCCCGGTGTTGGTGATGACCCGTGCTGAGGATCCGAGGATACGCGAGGAGTTCCTGAAGGCCGGGGCAAGCGAGGTGCTCTCCAAAGAATGCACCTTCGCGGAGATCCTCGCAGCGGTCAGGAGGCTCGGGGATGAAACGTAGGGCCAACGAACCCCAATTCACCCAACTGCGGCTAAGGCTCGTTCTCCGAAGTTCGCTGTATAAACATCCCTAACACTGCATAACTACGCACGATTCCGGCTTCCGGGAACCCCAAAACCGCCGCCTAGAGCGCTTCTCGAAACAACTGAACTCTCATGTCTTTGAGTCTCGGTCATTCGGCATTTTACTACCGGCAGAGACACAGAACCGCAGAGCTTTTTCAACGTTCAGTTACTCTGCAAATTGCTGTAGTATCCAAAATCGGGCCGGGGTTACAAGGGCGAATAAAGATGCAGCGCCATCCGGAGTCCATGCGGTGCCCTCCGTAGACCTTCGACGCATCGCTTTCGAGGTCGCCTGACGCTTTCCGGCTTCGCCATTCCTGCCAGGCCGGCGGCGCGCATACGCCGGGGAATTAATGGCAGGGTTTGCTGGGGCAGATCTGGAAATCCTGCTCCTTCTGCCAGCCCAGGACCTTCTCCCGGCGCGGTGGGTTGTAGTTTTTCTCTTCTACCTGCTGCACCAGAGCCCGAACTGCCTGCTCGTCGGCGTCGGTGCCTCTGGCGAGCAATCCGACCGACTCTTCATTCTCGACGAAGTACCGGGCGATCATGGCGAAAGTCAAACGGCCATAGTGGCCAATATCCTCGCCGTTCTCCAGCGCCTCCAGCAGGTGGTTCATCATAGGGCTCTGCTTCAGGTCTTCCACGGACATATGTATTCCTTTCTTCGTTTCACGTCCGTAATATACGAGGAACGAGGAGAATCAAAGTGAAGACGCTGGCCCTGGCCGTATAGTAGAATTCGTCACATGTGGGATGGAGATCGCAACTTGCTCGGTGACCGGCACCGGGAACGGTCCGGCGGAAAGGATTTAGACCCGCGCCGTCCTGCCGGATACTGGATCTTCATATCCATACTCATCTTGATCGCCCTGGTTGCGGCCGTGGCCTGGCTGTTTTTATTGTAGAGCCTTAACCGAATGCGGCTTCTACGAGTGTGGGCAGTATCTCACCCGCCCGGCCTCTCAGAGTGTAGCCCGCCTGAGGAGTTAGCGGCGTTTCTTCCGGGTTGATCTCGACTACGATGGCCCCGGCAGCGTTGGCTTCATAGGGCAACGTAGCGGCAGGATACACCAGGCTCGAAGTGCCTATGGAGAGAAACACGTCGCAATCCCTCACGGCTCCAGAGGCCATCTCCATCGCCCCCGCGGGCAACATCTCCCCGAACCAGACCACGTCCGGACGGAGCGGGGCTCCGCAACCCGGACAGATCGGGGGCACTTCGGTCTGCGACGGCTCCACCTCTATTCGCTCAGCAGAGCAGATCGTGCGGAGGATATTGCCGTGCAACTCTATCGCGTCGCGGCTTCCGGCCAGCCCGTGCAACCCGTCCACGTTCTGGGTTACAAGCGTAAAGCCCGGAACGTGTTCTTCCAAATCGGCGAGCGCGCGGTGTCCGGGGTTAGGTTCTGCTTCTCCGACGAGCTTTCGCCGCCACTCGTACCATTCCCATACGAGCTTTGGATCGCGCAGAAAGGCTTCGGGAGTGGCGAGTTGCTGGGGGTCGTATCGCGCCCAGAGTCCGGTCTGGGCCTCCCGAAAGGTCGGTATGCCACTCTCGGCGGAGATGCCGGAGCCCGTCAGCGCGACGACCTTGTGCGCGCTACGCAACTCTTCGACGAGTTGCTGGGATACGTCCATCCCTGATCCGTCTATCGAAGGGCGCGGACCAGAGCCGCCGGTCCACCACCGATCAAGACGAATCGTTCTTCGCCTGTAGACATGTCGCGTAACGTACAAGAGCCGGCGTTCAACTCATCTTCCCCGATCACCACCGTATAAGCAGCCCCCGAACGGTCAGCTTGCTTGAACTGTCCCTTTGCCTTGCGGTCACCATAGTCGAGGTCGCAGGAGATACCCTCCGAGCGGAGCGCGCCCGCCAGCCTCAACGCCGTAAGCCGGGCCTCAGGTACGAGAGTAACGAAGAACACGTCCACCGATGGACTTTCTTCGCAGGCGGCCGCTGCTAGTAGCATCCGCTCTACCCCGCTCCCGAATCCAATGCCGCCGAGGTCCGGGCCGCCGAGGTCTGAGATCAGGCTGTTGTACCGTCCCCCACTCCCGACAGCGTCCTGCGCCCCAAGGGCGCCGCTCTTTGCCTCGAATACCGTCGAGGTATAGTAGTCGAGGCCCCGCACGAGCCGATCATCGACCTCGTAGGGCACGCCGAGCGTCCCGAGGCCCTCCTTGACGGCCGAGAAGTGCTCCCGCGCCTCCGGGCTCAAAAAATCACCAAGCGACGGGGCTTCGGCGAGCAGGGCCTGGGTGTTCTTATCTTTCGAGTCCAGGATGCGGAGAGGGTTCGTCTCAAGGCGGGAGACAGAATCCGGGTCGAGGTCTTCCCGGTGTTTCTCAAGATACGACTTGAGTTCCGGGATATAGACCTTGCGGGTGGCGAAGTCGCCGAGGTGGTTTACGTAGACGACCTCATCCCGCACCCCGACGGCCTGGTGAAGGTTGTACAGGAGCGCTATGACCTCCACGTCGACGAGCGGGTCGGAGGAGCCGAGGACCTCCACACCGATCTGGGTGTGCTGCCGAAAGCGTCCTTTCTGCTGGCGCTCGTGGCGGAACATCGGTCCCGTGTACCAGAGCTTCACCGGCTGGGCCAGCTTGTAAAGGTTGTGCTCGACGTAAGCCCGCACGACCCCGGCCGTCCCCTCGGGCCTGAGCGCCATCGACCGACCGGCTTTGTCCTCGAAGGCGAACATCTCCTTGCGGACGATGTCCGACCCCTCGCCCACTCCCCGCACGAAGACTTGTTCCTCCTCGAAAACAGGGGTCCTTACCTCGGAATAGTTGTAGCGCCGGAAAAGATCTCGGGCCACACCCTCGACCCATTGCCAGAGGTCCGGACGCTCGTTAGGCTCCCGGCCGCCGGGGAAGACGTCGTAGGTTCCTTTCGGCTTGCGGTAACTCAAACGAAACCGAGCGGGATGTACGGGTTGTTCTCCAGTTCTTCCGAAGCGGAAAGGACCGGGCCGTGCCCCGCGTAGAGCTTTGTCTCTTCCTCCCAGAGGGGCATCACCTTGCGGAGTGAGTTTTCGATGTCCTCCCAGGAGCCGCCGGTCAAATCCGTGCGGCCAACGCTACCGGGCAGCACTAGATCCCCGACGATCTGGTCCTTGCCTACCACGAACGTCACCGAACCCGGCGAGTGTCCCGGCGTGTGCAGCACGTGGAGGCTCTCTCCGGCGATGACGAGGTCTTCACCGTCCTGCAACGGCTCGTAGACCTGGACGCCGGTATTCGAGGCGTCGTCCGGGTGAATGTAGAGCGGGGCGTTCGTCTCCCGGAGTATGGGGTCGAGGGCGTCCACGTGGTCGTGATGGCCGTGGGTCACGAGGACGGCGGCGACCGGGCCACGTACTGCGGCCAGTATCTTACCCGCCTCGGCCCCCGCATCGACGACGATGTCGCCCTCGGGCGCGTGAATGATGTAGGAGTTCACCTCGAAGCCGTTCATCGAAAGTTGTATCTGCTCGATCTCAGTCATCCGTTCCCCGACTTCCGTGTCCGTGTCAAAAGTTCTCCCAACTGTCGCTCTTTCAATACGCGGTCGCGCACCGCTACCGGAGCCGCGAGATGGCGCCGGAGCCTGGCTTCATCCATGTTCGTCTCGAAGAAGTCCCGGAACATCTCTAACGCAGAGATGGTCTCTCCGCAATACCGTTCGAGCTTCACCGTATCTCCGGCCCGTACCTCCCCTTCCCGGATAACCCGGCAGTACAATCCCGGCCGCTCTGCCCACCGGAAACGCTTCACGAACATGGGGTCTTCCATCCGGGCCGCCAGTGTAGCGCAGGGAATCCGGGGCGCCGTCACTTCGAGAATTACGTCCCCTACATGAAAGCGGTCTCCGATAAAAATATCCGTGCTCTCCAGGCCCGTTACCGTCAGGTTTTCGCCGAAAGCGCCGGGCCGCAACTCACGCCCCAACTCCTGTGTCCACCAGGCGTAGTCCGGGGTAGTGTAGACGTAAATCGCCTGATCCTCGCCTCCGTGGTTCTTTGTATCGGAGATCGTGTCGCCTTCCAATCCGAGTGAGGTGATCCGAACGGACGAGTCCACGGGACGCTTGTAAATACCGCTCATTCCCGACGCTTTGCCGTTCTCGATTGGCTCCTCCCGGCCCACGTTCACGCTTAGAAGACGCACCTAGTTCTCCAGGGGCGTGCCGTCGCGGGAGACCCGGTACACGTCGTAGACGTCGTGTATGCCCCGGATCTTGCGGAGCACCTCTTCTACGTGCTTGAGGCTGGCAGCCTTGAACGCGAACCGGCTCAGGGCAGTCCGGTCTTCTATGGTGTCAACCCGCGCCGATAGGATGCTAACCCCGGCGTCCGAGATGGTGGTGGTGATGTCTCTGAGTAGGTGCATCCGGTCGAGGGCTTCGACCATGATCTCGACCGTAAACAGCTTGCCCGTTGCGGCGGACCACTCGACCTCCACGAAGCGATCCGGGTCCCGCGACTTCAGGGCGCGGGCGTTGTTGCAGCCGGTCGCGTGAACCACGACTCCGCGACCGAGGGAGACGTAGCCAACTATGTCATCCCCCAGCATCGGGGTGCAGCAGCGGGCCAGACGGGTCATTATGCCGCTGGAACCCACGACCCGGATGCCGGTTTCCTCATCCGTACCATCTTTTTGATCGGGGAGCGGCAGCGGCGTGAGCGCCGGACTCTGGGCGGGTTTCTCCTCTTCGAGCGGCTGGATCTGCTCGATGATCCGATGTGCCACGTTCTCCGCCGAGAGGGCGCCCATACCGACAGCGGCGAGCATGTCGTCCGGGGTCGGATGGTTGGTACTCTGGGCGACTTCTTGCAGGATACCGGAAGGAACCTTGCCGATACGCCGCCTTTTGAGGAGAGACACTACCTTCTCGCGGCCGGAGGCCAGGTTGTCCTCCCGGTCGGCCTTATTGAAGAACTGCCGGATTTTGTTTCGGGCGCGGCCACTCTGAACGACTTCCAGCCAGTCCCGGCTCGGACCTGGGGTCTTGCCGGTGACGACCTCAACCCGGTCGCCGGAGACGAGTTCGGAGTCGAGCGGCGCGATCCTGTCGTTCACCCGCGCCCCTATGGTGCGATGTCCAACCTCGGTGTGGACGTGGTAGGCGAAGTCTATCGGCGTGGCGCCGGAGGGGAGGCTTATAACATCCCCTTTAGGCGTGAACACGTAGACCTCGTCGGCCCCGAGCTCACCCTTGAGCGACTCCATGAACTCGTTCGAGTCGGTCGTCTCTTTCTGCCACTCGATCATGCTATTGAGCCACGCGAGCCGGTCTACTTCGCCCTCCTTTCGGCCCTCCTTGTACATCCAGTGGGCGGCGATACCGTACTCCGCCGTCCGCTCCATCTCCTCGGTGCGGACCTGTATCTCCAGCAGCTTGCCTTCGTGCGACATTACCGTCGTGTGCAGCGACTGGTACATGTTGAATTTGGGCATGGCGATGTAATCCTTGAACCGTCCCGGTATGGGTTTCCAGATCGAGTGGATCACACCCAGCGTCCCGTAGCAGTCCCGCACGTCGTCCACGAGCACCCGCAACCCGGCAAGGTCGTAGATCTCGTTGAACTCCTTGTTGCGCCGGACCATCTTGTTGTAGATGGAGTAGAAGTGCTTGACCCGGCCGTGTACCCCGGCATCTATACCAGTCTCCCCCAGATGCCGTTGAAGCTCCGCCGCCGTCCCATTTATAAACGCCTCCCGGTCACCCCTCCGGGCCGCCACGAGCCGCTTTATCTCCTCGTATCGCCTGGGATGAAGCGTGGCGAAAGACAGGTCTTCGAGTTCCCACTTCACGGAATGGATACCGAGCCGATGGGCCAGGGGGGCGTAGATCTCCAGCGTCTCCTGCGCCTTTTTCAACTGCGTCTCACGCTTGAGGTAGGCGAGGGTACGCATATTGTGCAGCCGGTCGGCGAGCTTGATGATAATGACCCGCACGTCCTTGCTCATCGCCACGATCATCTTCCGCAGCGACTCGGCCTGGGCCTCTTCAAGGTTTCCCGATGGCAGGCGCTTTAACTTCGTGACCCCGTCCACGATCCGCGCGAGGTCTTCACCGAAACGCTCCGACAACTCCTCTTTAGAGGTATCGGTGTCCTCCACCACATCGTGCAGCAACGCCGCCGCGACGGTGATCGCGTCGAGACGGAGATCGGCCAAGATGTCCGCCGTGGCGAGCGGATGGTAGACGAACGGCTCTCCGCTCTTGCGCGCCTGGCCCCGATGGGCGGCGTGGGCCATCGCATAAGCGTCGGCTATGAGCTCCTCGACACCCTCCGGGCTATAGGTTGCAACCTTTTCGAGGAGCGAGGATATAGTTACGTCCGGCACCTCTACCGGACGGGGATATCCCTCTGTGCGCGCGGCATCCATGCCTAAAATTCTAACACCGGGACGCCAGGCCCGTTATTGGCCCGACTCACAGCCCGCGACCTACTCGTAGAGCTCGAAAAACTTCGTCTCGCCGGTCTTATCGAAGTTTTCACGGACGTGGCGAACCACCGGGTAATCTCGCTCATCCAGCGGCAAGGGATCGTACGCCAGAGTAAAGGCGTTCACCTTCTGCACGAGCACAACGGTTTCACCACGCTCAGCTTGAAGGTCTCGTATCACGCGGTCTACGAGATCTTGGCTACCCAACTCGACCGGAAAAAGCCAGTCTATTGGCAAGGGATTGGTCTGTTTGGCTTGGGCCCAGTATCCGGGCGCGTCCGGTATGATCGCGTACTTTTTGTCCGTTTTGGAGATCCGATCCACGGTCTGGTCGAGGTCAGCCATGAAGGCGTAGGTATCGGGGTTCGTGTAGATCAAACGCCCACCAGGCAAGACCCCCCCGAGTGATTTGGTCAGTTTCGTGTACGGGTCCTCGTTGTAGATGTGGACCGGCCGCGCCATCCCAAAGCCAACCAAGACGAGCACGCCCGCGATCAAGAGAACGCCTTGAATAGCCCTGAAATCAATGCGGTCTCGGGCGGGACGGCCGCGACCGGCAAAGTACGCAAAGGCCATTAGAACCGCGAGCATCGGCCCGACAAAGAGGAGCGGAGAGTTGGCGCCCAGCGACAACGAGGCGCTCCACGCCAGCGCCAATACTAGCAACGCCACGCGTAACCCGCTCTTCTCTTCTGTGACTTCTGCGCCATCTGCCTTACGCCTTCTCGCGGCGTAGGCGTGGTAGAGCGTGGCGCCGGCCAACACGCCAAACACACCGTAGGAAACGGTAGAGATATTGCCCGTATAGAGTCCGACGGCCACGAAACCGGCCGGCATCAGTACCAGGACGGCAACGCCACCGTATCGGAGGGCTGAGTCCAGGCGTTGGCGTCCGCCCGACCGACGGTTCACGAACCAGAGCGCGAAAAAACCGGCCACTAAGCCGAGCCCGACTCCGTAGTTCAGATAGCTCAGGACGCCGACGGAGAACAGTCCCGTCTGTGAGGCCGCCTGCGAGATCGCCTCGTCGAGCGCCCCCGTAGCCAATAGGTACGCTCCATAAGCCAACCCTGGCGCGGCCGTGGCCGCCCAGTACTTCTTCTCCCGCCACTCGCCGAGTATCAAAAGCGATAGTGGGGCCAGAAACACGAAGCTCTGCTTGCACAGATATGCCAGGGCGATCAAGAAATAACCACCAATCCTGGTAGACGGGCGTCTCCGGGACGTGAGTAACCATACGCCCAGCGACGCGAAGAATATACCGTCTACGGTGTGCCAGGCCATCACCGGGAACAGGCTGACCGAGGCGGTGAAGGCGACCAGCGCCACCAAAAATCGGGTGGCGAGGCCGAACGGCCGGTCGAACGCCCGGTTGATGACGGAAACCCAGATCCAACTTATACAGGCGAACTGGAACCAAACGAACAGGCGGGAGAGCCAGAACATATACTCGCCGCCAAACAAGACAAAGGGCACATGTATCAGGGGAGAGAGGAACGGCCGTATGATGATGAAGTCCCGGTGTGGGACCTGTCCCTCCAGAATTCTCCGGCTGTACGCGAGCGTAAAACCGTCGTCCGTCGGACTGTAGCCCATCCAGGAGAACAGCAGATGCGCCACGGCGGGCACGCCCAGTAAGAAAGCCACCGCGACGTAAGCACTTCCCCGACCGATCTTACTCTTAGCTTGCAATGGCAAGACTTCCGGCTACGAAGGGCGCCACGAATCCGGCAAGACTATCCGGGCTTCGAGTGGTTTGCTGGGGTTCAAGGTAGCATCTCACAAGCCAAGCAATATAGCAAAATCCGACGGCATCTGTTATTCCTTTACCCTTCGCATAGTTGTTTTTGTTTTAACTTTATCCGGTATAAGAAACCGGGTACAAACTAGCAAGCTAAAAAAGTAACCAGAGGGGCGGTAAAACCCGGGCATGAACAGGATAACACGCAGAGATTTCATCAAAACGGCCGGCGCCGGAACGGCGGGGTTGGCGCTGCTAGGGGCCTCGGCCGCGGCTGGTTCCCAGTATAACGCTTACCTACCTAAAGGAGGGTCACGCATGAACGTAGCGGTGGTGATTCTGGACAGCCTGAGAAAAGATCACATCGGAGCCTACGGCAATGACTGGATAAAGACTCCCAACCTGGACGCCCTGGCAAAAGAAAGCCTGAGATTCACACAAGCCTACCCGGACTCTATCCCCACGATCTGCGCCCGGCGTGCGATACATACGGGCTCCAGAACCTGGCCCTTCCGCAATTGGGAACCTCAGCGAGAGGATATGTTCTATCCCGCAGGCTGGCAGAACATGCCCGAAGAACAGATCCCCGTGGCGGAGACTCTGTCCGAGGCCGGCTATGAGACCGCGCTCATCACTGACACGCTTCATCAGTTCAAACCCGCGATGAACTTCCAGCGCGGCTTCAACGTATTCGACTTTCTTCGCGGCCAAGAGATAGACCACTATCGCTCCGCGCTGCCCATCTCCGACGCTGCGGTGGACCGTTACACGATACCGGGCAACATAGAAGTGATCCGCGAAAAGATTCGCCAGTACCTCGCCAATACTTCCCGACGCCAGAGCGAGGAAGACTACTTCGCCCCCCAGGTTTTCCGCCGCGCGATAGATTTTCTGGAGTCGACCCCAGACATGGCGGCGCCTTTCTTTCTGGTGGTCGACTCGTTCGATCCACACGAACCCTGGGATCCGCCGCAAGAGTACGCCAACATGTACAGTGATCCGATCGGCGACCGCGAGCCTACAGCTCCCAACTATGACACCACCGACTACCTCTCAGAAAGGGAGTTGGAGCGGATGAGCGGCTTGTACGCCGGCGAGGTCACTATGACCGATCGCTGGCTCGGCAGGTTCCTAGACAAGATGGAAGAGCTCAAGCTAAACGAGAACACCCTACTATTCCTGCTTTCCGACCACGGGGTACAACTCGGTGAGCACGGACTAACAGGTAAAGTCTACAGTGGACTCTTCCCCGAGCTAATCGACATTCCGTTCTTTATCCGCCATCCCGAAGGAAAAGGCGTCGGAGAGACTAGTGACTTTCACGCCTCGACACACGACATCGCCCCGACGGTGCTGGCGACGATGGGCCTGGCACGGCCGCAGCAGATGAACGGCCAGGACCTGACCCGCATTCTGGAAGGCCGGAGACCGGAGAAAGAGCGTCCCCACTTCACGATAGGCCATGACAACTACACCTTTACCCGCGACGATGACTACGCCTTGATGTGTCCCAACGACCGCTACTGGCACCGCCTCTACGACCTGAGACGGGACCCGAAAATGGACAACGATATCGCATCTGACAACCCGAAGATCGTGGATCGGATGTACGAAGAGTACATTGTCAAAGATGCGGGTGGCGAGCCTCCGCCAACTTATACGGACGCGGAACGTGCGCGAGTTTAGCGATCTCAGAACCACCGCCGGCAACCTGACGGTGCGAAGGCTGGTGTCCCGCCTCTTCCACTTCGCGGCCTGGCTCGCGGCCCTTGCCAGCGTGCCGGGCGGCGCGCTGTGGGCGCTCACGCCGGTCGGCATCCAGCTCGCCGGCCAACGGTTGCCCGCCGGTAGCGATGGCTTCTGGCGGCTGTTCTTTGCGTCCCCGACGCTTCTGCTCTTGGGTCTGGTAGGGCTGTGGTGGCTCGGCCGTCTAGGCTCCGGCCTGACCGCGCGATTAGGCCTGGTAGCCGCCGGTTGCGGGCTCGCGATGGTGGTTTTTGGCAACGTGGGGCAGTTCTGGCTCGGCCTGGACGATCTATTCACCGCCACAGCACCCGCATACCGGGCTTTTCGGATCGGTCTAGTGTTACTCGCTCTAGGGGCAGTGGTCCTGGGTGTCGGCGCAGCCTGGGCGCAGGCGTTGCCGGCCTGGGTAGCGGGGCCGTTCGTGCTCGCGGCGCTCTGTGGGCTCGTGGCGTCTCTCCAGAACCTCGGAGACCTGGGCGCAGGTCTCTGGTCCGCATTTGGGGCCGGCTGGATCTGGCTGGGCTCAGGCGTCGCGTTGTCGCAAATCCTCACGAGCCTGAATAGGCGAAGTACGAAAAAATCCGCCCTTAGCCCTTAGTGAAGGATGAGAGCAACGGTAGTTAGATCCAAGTACACAAACGCTGGTAGTTTTGTACGGAGACCAAGGTAAAAAGGCTAAAGACTCATCCCGGATTCTATACGGGCTTTAGACCAAACATGTACCCATCGCCGCAGTAAGTCGCGGTCTCCGGATATCTCGACCTCGATGCCGCTGACCATACAGCGCCCCCGGCGCCTTGCCCAAAGATCACATTCCGACATTCTTGGAGACCGGAGATCTAGAACATTTTATGGCGCTTCAGCCGAAGAAAGGCGAAATCACGCCGACACGGGCGGCCAGGGCGAGCCCGAACACCAGGATGCCGCAAGAAAGGACCGCAGCGTCCACCACCCCGAAGCGGTACGGCCACGGCCTGTTAGGTTTCTCGGTAAACGAGAACCCCCGCATCTCCAGCACGGCCATCATCGTGCTCGCCCTCCGCACGATGGTGAAGATCACCGGGACCATGAGCCGGGCCAGGTTGGAGACTAGCCGGAATGGGTTTTTCGTCTTCAACTTAACGCCCTTGACGGTCATCGCGTCCACAATACGGAATACGTCACTGAGGCTCGTGTACATTAGCAGGAACGCGTACCCGAAGGTAAAGCAGATCACCTCGGGGACCTTGAGCCCCCGCAGACCGTCGGTCATCTCGTCCACATCCATGGTGGAGAACAGGCTGATGCTCACGAAGAGCGCCGCCGACCACGCAAAACCGAGCTTCAACCCGAAGGCCAGGTTCCCGTCGAACGGCTGCACGTCTCCGGCCAGAAAAGCTCTACTAGCCGGTATTATGACGAGGGCGGCGAAGTTCGGGAGCTGCAAGAGCCACAGCACCAGGAGCCACTTCCACGAGACACGTCCCACGAAGGCCATAAAAAGCCCCAGAAAGGTCAACGCCACCATCCAGGGCCAACTCGGGGCAGTGTACATAACGACGACGAACAAAAAGAACAGGAGCCACTTCACTCGTGGGTCCCGCCGGTGCATGAAGGTATCTTTCTCGGTGTAGAGTACCGGGACGCGCAGCGACATCTAAGACACCTCCCTCACGGCGGTTATCTTCGTCTGTAGCTCCGCGGCGCTTAACGCGTCTACACCGATGCTCCGGGCGAGCCGGGCCGCGCGGGGCGGCTGGAGGTACATCTCGGTGAGAAGCCCCCAGTTCTTCTCCGCGAAGACTTCGTGGATCGGTCCCTGGAGCGTGACCTTTCCGCCATTCAGCACCGTAGCCGTGTCCGCGACCTCGCAGACGAGGTCCATGTCGTGCTCGATTATTATTACCGCCAGGCCCAACTCTCTCAACCGCGCAATAGTCCGGATGACCTTCCGGCGCGATTCAGCATCGAGTCCTACCCGCGGCTCGTCGAGCACCAGGACGACCGAGGGGTCGAGGGCGAGCGCCTCGGCCATGGTGACGAGCCTGCGCAGGCCGCCGGGCAGCAGGCTCGGGTCGCTCTTGAAATACTTCTCGTCGAGCCCCACCAGTTCACAGGCCTCCTCCACCCTTTCGGCGATGTAGTCCTCGCCGTAGCGTTCCTTCTTCGAGAACCAACCCGTGCTCTCGTACCGGCGGCGGTGTAGGGGGAAGGAGATCTCCTCCCGCACCGTCCGCTCGCTGATTTGCTCGTCCGGGTTCTGGAAGGCAGTCCCGACCTTCCAGGCGAGGTCCGCAGCCGTCCACTCGTGGGTGTTGGCGTCGCCGAGCAGTATCCTGCCCTCCGTGGGCTTGTTCAGCCCGATGACCATCTTCGCCAGCGTCGTCTTGCCCGCCCCGTTTCCGCCGACCACCGCGTGGATCTCCCCCGCCCGCACTTCGATGTTTACGTGGTCAACGGCCGCCGTACCATCCGGATACCGGTAGGTCGCGTCCTCAATGCGGATCAGGGGCTCGCCAAAGGTCTCTGCTTCATCGGGCTCCGGCGGCTTTTCCTCCGCGCGCACCTCGACCTGGCCGACCACTTTCTCGAACTCTTCCTCCGTGAGCGGCGACTCCTCCAGACCAAGAGCGCGGGCGACACGCAGGGCAACCGGCGGTTCCACCCCGCCGCACCGCGCGAGCAACTCGGCGTCCCGCAGGATCTCGTCCGCGGGGCCGTCGGCGGCCACCTCTCCCTCGTGCAGAACGAGCATCCGTTCCGCGATCCCGAGCAGGAAATCGGCGTCGTTCTCGACGACCACCAGGGTCGTCTCGCCGGCGAGCCCGGCGACGAGCCGGCGCACGTCCTCCGCACCCTCGGGATCAAGCATGCCCGTAGCAGAGTCGAGGATCAGTATCTCCGGCTCTACCACGAGCGTCGCGGCCATAGCCACGCGCTGCTGCTGGCCGCCAGAGAGCTCCCAGGTCCTCTTGGCCTTCGGGTTCAATGCTTCCAGGCCCATCTTCTTCAGCATTCCGTACGCCCGTTCCTCGGCCTCCGACACATCCACTCCCCGGTTCAACAGGGGCGACATCACCTCGTCGAGGACTCTGACCTGGGTGATCTGGGCCGCGAAGTTCTCGAACACCAGGCCCACGTGCCGGGACATCTTTTTACCCGAAACCTCTCTCGGGTCCATCCCCGCGACCTCCAGCCCACCCGAGGACTCGCCGCCCGTCGTGCGCGGCACGAACCCGGCGAGCGCCATGGAGAGCGTAGTCTTTCCGGCCCCCACCGGCCCGACGACCCCGAGCACCTCGCCGCGCCCGACCTCGAAGGAGACACCCTTGAGGGCCTTCCTCTTGAAGCCAGGGTAGTTGAACGTGAAGTCTTGGGCTTTAAGCACCGGAACCTTTCTCTGTTACAGGACGTTCGCCAGCCGGTCAGACGCGCTGCCTGGTCTTCTGAGCCGGTTCTTCCTCCTCTTCTTCATCCATCCCCAGGGGCGCGAAGCCGAGGAAGCGTTCGATCCTGCCGTGCAAGAGTGGGATCAGTATCAGCAACGGGATGACGCCCCAGATCACGCCGTGGGTGATCGTGTTGCCGACGGCGCTCCAGATCGCCACGGTCAGTGCCTCTTCGCCAAAAAGCAGGAAGGTAGAAGCCTCTATAATCGCCTGGATACCGGCCCCGACGATACAGGCCACGATCACGAGTCCCCAGTTACGCGGCCGATTGCGAATGATGTAGCCGGCGAGCACGAAGCAAATGATGTAGCCGACGAACCCGAAAGCGTCGTCAGGCTCGTAGCCTTCCAGTATGTCTCCGAAACCCTCACCGAGCGCAGCCCCGAGGCCAACGGCCCAGGCCGGCGGTCCCAGCGGCAACAGGGCGACCAAAAGAAACGGGATAAAGAACGGCTTCTGGTCTATGTCTACCGGTATCTCCGGTATCCGCTCCGTCACCAATAGCCCGAAGAAGAACAGCACCGCGGTCAATCCCGCGATCACCACTAGCTTGGGGGCAGAGTTATCTCCCAACTTCAGAACACCTCCGTATGTATCTCTCGTTCCTACAACCCGCATGTTAGGCCAGATACTCCGGACTTTAGTTTCACAACCGTAAAACCTGCGTTAAACGTTCATTGCAACCGGCAATACCTCTTGAGCACCCCGGATCGCCGGTGCAACATTGTGGATGTTGCTAACGGAATAACTCTGTACGGTTGGCGAGACGTCTGGTGAAAATGACGAGAGAACCAATACAACGGCCAACCCAGGATAAGGCCGGTTTTCGGGCACGCGCCGTCGGCAGACTCGACAGGACGATAAATGCCGGCAATATTGTTCTGGACGTAAAGAACTTGTGCGTCTGGGCCGAAGGCGAACCCGTGCAGTTGAGGGCCAGGGAGTTCGGGCTACTGGCGGCGCTGGCGGAGCGCCCCGGAGAGCTGCTGTCCTGGGAGATGCTTGCCGCAGAGGTTTGGGGCTCGTCCGACATTCACACCCCGCGCGCCATCCACGTCCACGTCCAGCGCATCAGGGTCGCGTTAGCGCGGCGGTCGTCCTTTAACTACGTTCAGACCGTGAGGGGCTATGGCTACCGCTTCGCGCCGTTCGCCACACACCCGAGGCTCAAAGCCTCCGCGAACGGTAGATGACCAACAACACTATCGAGGCCATGACCAGAGCGATGCTGAACCCTACGAAGCTCACTACCGGCACCCCGAGATAGGGAACCTGCGGCCCACCTCGCACGAAGGCGCCCAGCATGGACGAGCCTATCAGCAGCGCGCCCGTTACAACGGCGAAGACAAGCCGGTTGGCGAGCACGTCCACCTCACCACCGAGCTCGTTGAGCCCCTGGTGCTTTAGCTGCACTTCCAGCTCGCCGTCCTCTAGCTCCGTGAGGAACTGCCTTATCTGTTCCGGGTAATCTTCGAGGTAGCGGGCGTACTCCAGGGTGCGTTCGCGGGCGGTATCCAGTAAGGCGTCGGGAGCGTAGCGTTCGCTCAGGAGCCTCTGGGCATAGGGACGGGCGACCTCGTAGACGTTTAAGGTTGGATCTATGGACCGGGAGATACCTTCGGCGGTGACGAGAGCTTTCGTGAGTAGCGGGAATACCGGCGGCATCTGCAAACGGAAACGCCTTACCAGGGAGATCAGCTCGGAGAGCGCCTGCCCGAGCGTTACCTCCCCCACCGAGAGCCCGGAGTATTTGTGCAAGAAGTCGCGCAGCTCCTGGATCAGGGCCGGCCGCACTTCGGTGTCGTAGCGTACTCCGAGTCCCTCCAGTCCTCTCAAAGCCGCCGACGCGTCCCGCTGGATGACGGCGATGAATAGCCGGCTCAGGGCCTCGATGTCGCCCCGGCTCATGTAGCCGACCATTCCGAAATCCAGCAAGGCGAGTTTACCTTCAGGGGTCAGTATAAGGTTGCCGGGATGCGGGTCGCCATGGAAAAAGCCGTCCTCGAAGGCCATCCTGAAGATCGCATCTGCCCCCATAGTAGCCACCCGCCGGCGCTCGGCGGGTACGAACATAAGCGGCCGGATGTCATGGAAACGGGTCCCTTCTATATATTCCGCCGTAAGGACCCGCGAGGTGGTGTGCTCCAGGTAGACTTTCGGGATCACAACCTCGGTGTCGGCGAAGTTGAGCGCGAACCGCCGGGCGTTTTCCGCTTCGCCGGAATAGTCCAACTCCCGTCGGATGACACTATCGAACTCCGCAACGAGGCCCGGCACGTCCACGAAGATCCTGCGCCCGAACCGCCGGTCGAGGAAGTTGGCGAACTGGCGCATGAGGTCCAGGTCCGCCTCTACTCTCCCCCGCGCCTCGGGACGCTGCACCTTTATCGCCACGGTCTCCCCACCGCGCAATACCGCCCGGTGGACCTGCCCGATGCTCGCCGAGCCGAGTACCACGGGGTCGAGCGACTCGAACAACTCTTCAGCGGGGGCTCCGAGCTCCCGTTCGATGATGCCCCGCACCCGATCGAAAGGCATAGGGGCGACGGTGTCTTGAAGCTTCTGGAGCTCGTCGAGCACGCTCTCGGGCAGGACGTCCGAGCGGGTAGAGAGAAGCTGGCCGAACTTTACGAATGTAGGCCCGAGGTCGTCCAGCGTCCGTCGCAGCCGGATCCCGAAGTTGGGAGCCAGTATCTCTTGTAAAGCCTTCCGCTCGGACCTGTCGCGCCGCAGATCGAATACAAAGCCGAACCCGTGGCGGACGAAGATCCGGCTGATCTGGGAAAACCGCGCGAGATTCCCTGTACGCCCGGTCGGCAGCCGTACTCCGCTCTTCATCTAGAGGAACCTGCGGCTGCTAAGCCTATATCCCAGGAGATGTATCCGACTCATTCTCGGGAGGTTGGGGCGCGGACTCTACGCCGCCGGTGGGCGGTGGCGGCGCGGCCGACTCACCTTCGAGCATCCTAACCCGATGCTCCAACTGTTCCACCCGGAAGATCAAATCCTCGTAGTCTTCCCGAACCGGAACCCCGACACCTTTTAGACTCTGCTGCACCGAAGCGTCAACCAGCGAGCGGGCGCCTTCCGAACGCTCCCGGGCGCGCCCCATGACCTCGTTCACGAGGGTACGCCCCTCCTCGCGCTCCACCCGCCCTTGGGCGATAAGGTCTTCCACGATCCGCTCTACCCTGTCTCGGGTAGCCGCAGCCGCACCGACCTGCAAAAGGATCAACCGCTCCAGCGTCTCGCCAACCGTTCCGCGCATGCTTACCTCCCGAGTCTGGACCAACTAACCACATGATACACGTACAAGCCGCCGACCAAACCTGTACCAGGGTAAAACGCCTAGCTCAGGCGGACGACTCGGCCAGCCGCCTTTTATCTGCCCGCCACGCTTTGTAGAGCGAGAGGACCGGCGAGGCGATGAAGATGGAGCTGTAAGTACCGGCGATAATGCCGACGAGCAGGGCGAAGGCGAAGTCGCTCAGGGTGGATTCGCCGAAGATCAGGAGCGCGGTTATCGGGATGAGGGTCGAGACGGAGGTGTAGATGGAGCGCATCACGACCTGCCGGATGGAGTTGTTGACCATCTGGTCGAAGCGCCGGCGGTTGTAGCCGACCTCCGGCGTGTTCTCCCGGATGCGGTCGAAGATGATGATGGTGTCGTAGAGCGAGTAGCCGAGCACCGTCAATACGGCGACGACCGTAACGAGGTTGACCTCCCTACCCACGAGCGCGTAGAAGCCTACGGTCATCAGGATATCGTGTACGAGGGCGGCCATCGCGGAGATGGCGAACGCGAACTCGAAGCGGATGCTAATGAAGATCACGATGATAAGCATCGCCGCTCCGACGGCCTGCAGAGCCTGGTTCCTTAGCTGGCTCCCGAACGTCGGGCTTATGCTAGTCTCGCTGACCTCGGCCCCGAGAGCCTGGCTCAACGCGTCACGTACCTGGCCGCGCTCATCCTCATTGATAACCGGCGTGCGGATCTCGTACCCGGACTCCCCGGCCTGCTGTATAACCGCATCCTGGGCCACGAAGTCGGGTAGCGAGTCGCGTAACTCGCTCTCGCCCAATTGCCGGTTCGCCTCGGAGACCGTGAACTTGGACCCGCCCTGGAAGTCTATCCCGAAGTTGAGGTTACCGAAGGCCATTGCCCCGATCCCGAGTAGCAATAGGACACTGGAGACAGAGAACCAAAGCTTCCAGCCGCCGACGAAGTCTACCCGGTCGAACACTCTCCGCAGCGACATTACTGCACCCTCGCCGGCTTGTCGGACCCGGTGATGCTGCCCTTCGTCACGCCCATCATGGCCGGAGAGAGATGGAACCCGCGGCTGGAGATGACCCCCAGGAGCGCCCGTGTAACGACGATGGCGGTGAACATCGAGAGCAACACACCGAGCGAGAGCAGCACGGCGAAGCCTCGCACCGAGCCGGTCGAGAGGGCGAACAGGATAAACGCCGTGATAAGGGTAGTCAGGTTGCCGTCCAGGATGGCGCGGAAGCCTCGCTGGTAGCCGATCTGGATGGCGGTGCGCGGCGTTTTGCCACGCCGGACTTCCTCTTTTATACGCTCGAAGATGACGATGTTAGCGTCGGCGGCGACACCGAAGGTAAGTACGACACCCGCGATGCCCGGCAGCGTCACTGTTATCGGGATGGCGACTATGAGTCCCCAAAGGAGGAAAGCGTAGATCAAGAGCGCCAGGTCCGCCACGACCCCGAGAGCCCGGTAGATAAAGAGCAGGAAAGCCAGCACGAGCCCGAACCCGACGAGCGCGGCGATCAGGCCACTACGGAGTGAGTCAGCCCCGAGCGTCGGGCCGATCGTGGTAACGGAGAGCACCTCCATGTTTATCGGCAGGGCGCCGGTCTGGAGCACGATCTCCAACTCCTCGGCCTCGGCCTGCGGCAGTCCTCCGGCGCCGGGGTTGTTGATGACGACGCTGCCGCCGGTGATCGGCTCCTCGACTGTCGGCGCGCTGACCACGTCGTTGTCGAGGACTATGGCGAGCTGTCCGCCCCCCGGCTGTCCCGAGGCGAGGGAGTCTTCGACTATATTCTGGGTGAGATCTCCGAACTGCTGCCCGCCCTGCCGGGTGAGGTTTATTTCGACTTGCAGAAAGCCCGACTGGTCCCGGCTGAGTAGCGCGTTGTCCAGGGCATCTCCGGTCATCACCGGCTGTTCGGGGACTACATAACCGACGACACTCGTTCCCCCGCCCTCCGGCAAGGTTGTCTCCTCGAAGAGGATCTTGGTCTGCCCCTCTTCGTAGGCTGAGTCGTTCTGGAGATCTTCCCGCAACTCCTCCTTGACCTCGTCTACTTCGTCCTCCGGGACTACCTCTGGCGGCTGATCCAGAGATGGTTCGGCGGCGAGCACGGGATAGAAACCGAGCTGCGCGGTGCGTCCTATGAGCTCGACCGCCCGGTCAGAGTCGGTTATGCCGGGGATGTTGACGATTAGCTGGTCCTGGCCCTGAAGCTGAAGCTCCGGCTCGGTGACGCCGAGGCTGTCTACCCGCTGCCGAATAACCTCCGACGCCCTTTGCATTTCTTCCCGGGTAACCTCTTCATTCCCGGTCTGGGACCCTTCGAGCTGGACGCTGACGCCGCCCTTCAGGTCCAATCCGAGCTGCGTGGCCTCGGAGACCGGCTGGCGGATAAAGATAAAATAGGCGGCCACCCCGATAAGGACGACTACCAGACCAAGGACGATCAAGCTGTTACGGCTGCTATTCATAAGATGGGGACCAATTCTAGCACCGATCCCACCCTACCCGAAAGTAGGGCCATATCCCCGATCATCCTCTTCAAAGTCCTCCGAGACTTGTGAGAGCCCGACGCACTTACAGTAGCCCTTCCTGATCTAGACGCGCGACCATCTGCTGGGCGAGTTTCTCCATAAGGCTCAGGTCGCGCTCCCGGAGCCAGGAGTCAGCCGTGTGGCTCAGGCAGCACAGCGTGCCGTAGGGACGTCCGTCGTGACGCCTCAAAGGCACCGCAGCGTACGACCCGATATCCGCCTCATCGGTTACCGGCAGATCCCTCGTCTCGGCGTAGGTTCTGGCATCGGGGATAACGTTGGGGAGGCGACCGTCGATTACCCTCTTACAGTAAGATCTTTCCAGTGGAACATGCCCATCCTTCTCGAATCCAAAGGATCGGACATCTCCCTCTATCCCGCGGAATACCAGCCGGTCGTCGACGAACTCGGAGACGAAGGCTACCTCCATACCGAGCGCCTCTTTTACCGAGGAAAGAATTTGTTCGATGGTCTGGTCTTGTGGCAGCGCCGTTTCGCCTTCGTTCATCTTTTCCTACTCTCCAACATATTGCAACATCACTAATCTTCCTGGTTTTCGGTACAAACGCAGAACATCTGTAAAACTCTTTAGTTTTACGTAAAAAGAACTTTGCAGCTACTTATTATAACGGGCCATTATAACGAACCTTCCAATCCTCGGCCCATCCATAGAAGCTGCCCGAAAGTATCTCCGTCCGCGCCGTGTGGCAGAGATTCGTCATAAAATGGACGTTATGAAGGGTCACGAGCCGGTGTCCGAGTAGCTCGTTCTCGCGCACGAGGTGCGAGATGTACGCCCGGCTGTAACCTTCGCAGGCCTCGCAGGAACACTCGGCGTCCAGCGGCCCGAAGTCTCGCCGGTGGCGGGCGTTCTTGAGGTTGATGCGCCCGTCGGCTGTCAGGGCCGCTCCGTGGCGGGCGAGCCGGGTCGGTAGAACGCAGTCGAACATGTCTACCCCTAGACCGATCACCTCCAGTACCCCGGCCGGATCCCCGATGCCCATAAAGTACCGTGGCTTATCGGCCGGCAGCTCCGGCGCCGTCAGGGCGAGCATCTCCAGCATCTCCTCCCGCGATTCGCCGACCGAGAGACCACCGACGGCGTAGCCGGGGAAACCAATCTCCACGGTCCGCTCAAGGCTTTCGCGCCGCAGATCCGGGTGCAATCCGCCCTGCACTATCCCGAAGAGTGCCTGATCCTCCCTGCCGTGCGCCGCCTTGCACCTCTCCGCCCACCGCGCCGTCCGCCGCAGGGAGTCCGCTTGATACGCACGCTCCGCATTGGCCGGTGGACACTCGTCCAGCACCATTGCGATGTCCGCCCCCAGGTCCTCCTGAACCCGAGTCGTGAGCTCCGGTGTAAATGTGTGGGTCGAACCGTCGTACACGGAGGCAAACTCCACCCCCTCCTCGGAGATCTTGCGGGTCTTCGCCAGGGAGAACACCTGGTATCCGCCGGAGTCGGTGAGCATCGGACCGTCCCAGCCGGTGAACCCGTGCAGACCACCGGCCTCGCGCACGAGATCCGAGCCGGGCCGCAGGTACAGATGGTAGGTGTTCCCGAGCACCACTCCCGCTCCCATTGTCCTCAGGTCGCCCGGCGTAAGTCCCTTTACCGTGCCTTTCGTCCCTACCGGCATGAAGGTCGGGGTCTCGACCGTGCCGTGCGGAGTATGCAGCAATCCGGCGCGGGCCCCGCCGTCGCGCGCCGTGATCTCTATCCGCACCGGAGCTCCTACGGCGTCCTCCCGCCGTCAACTAGCAACATCGCGTCCCCGAAGGAGTAGAAACGGTAGCGCTGATCCACCGCAACCCGATATGCCTCCCGCGTAAGTTCCACGCCAGCGAAGCTCATGACCATCGCCAGCAGCGTCGAGCGCGGCAGGTGGAAGTTCGTCAAAAGTGTGTCCACGCTCCGCCACCCGTAGCCGGGATATATAAACAGCTCCGACTCTCCCTCCCGCTCGCCGCTCGCGGCCCAGCTCTCCAGCGTGCGGGCCACGGTGGTCCCAACCGCCACCACCCGGTCCGCCGCCTCTACGACGCGGGTGGTCTCTTCGGGCACCGAGTATTGCTCAGCGTGCATCCGGTGGTCCTGCAAATTCTCCGTCCTGAGCGGCGTGAAGGTGCCGGTCCCGACGTGGAGCGTGACGCGGGCCACGCGGGCCATCCCACTCACTTCTTCCAGCAGACTATCTGTAAAGTGGAAGCCGGCGGTCGGGGCGGCGGCGGAGCCTGGGGTCCGGGCGTAGACCGTCTGGTAGGCCCGCTCGGCCTCATCCGTCGGGCGGATGTAGGGAGGCAAGGGCATATGCCCGGCGCGCTCCAGGGTAGATCGCACGTCGCGTCCTTTTACGGTCCACCTGCCTTCTCCGACATCCTCGATGAGCCAGAGGTCTTCGTCGTCGACATTCAGCCTGAGTCCGGGCTTGAGGCGTTTACTCGGCCGGGCGAGTACCTCCCAGGGGCCGCCCAGATCCCGCAGGAACAGTAGCTCAACCTTTCCGCCACTCGGTTTGTGGGCTATGAGGCGGGCCGGCAAGACCTTCGTCTCGTTCAGCACCACAGCGTCACGGGGCCGGAGAAAATCCGGCAGGTCTCGAAAGGTGTGGTGTGAGATCTCCCCGCTCTTCACGTCGACCACCATGAGCCGCGAAGAGTCGCGGGGGTCGGCGGGACTCTGGGCGATCAGATCTTCGGGAAGCTCGTAGTCGAGCTCGGAAGCACGCATTTAGCGCCGGAAAAATACGTTGAGCAAGATAGTACCTAGGATGGAAAGCAGGATCATCAACCCGATCGGGAAGTACACAGTCGCATTGCCCCGGCGGAACACCAAATCGCCCGGCAGACGGTCCAACCCCAACCGTCCGAGCAGCAAAAAGACACCGCCGAGCACCAGAAGCAGCACCGCCCCGCCAATAAGGAGCTTCCCTATGTTTTCCAGGCCCATAATAATATTCTAAGTGCCACAGACACTTTATCCAATCCTGGAAATAATCCGTATGGGCTGGAGCATATGCTCTCTGTAGTTCATATTTGCAGCTGATAACCGGACTCGCAGCAGGTCTAGTCTTCGAGCTCGATAAGTAGACTTTCTATGTCAAGCGGTTTCGTAACCATAGCGATCCCACCATCGGCGGTGCGGGGCCACTCCTCGGCAGGACGGTCCACGTATAGTTCTACGCCATTGCCGTCGGGATCCCGCAGGTAGAGAGCTTCGGAAACGCCGTGGTCGGAGGCTCCGTCTATCGAGTAATCCGCTTCCATAAGCCACTTGAGAGCCTGGGCCAAATCACGACGCTCCGGGTAGAGGATAGCGAGGTGAAAGAGCCCGGCGGAGTTGCGGGGAGCGGGCGAGGCGCCTTTGCTCATCCAGGTATTCAAGCCGATGTGGTGGTGGTAGCCCCCAGCCGAGAGAAAAGCCGCGTCCTCCCCGTACCACTGGGTAACCTCGAAACCGAGGATGTCCCGATAGAATCCCAAAGCACGTTCGATGTTCGCCACCTTCAGATGTACGTGCCCGATACTGGTGCCGGGGTTTATTTTGTGAGTCTGCTTTCTCTCTGTCTCCACGAGGACCGCCTCTTCCGTTTATTGATAGACCGTGATTTTAACGCGTCCTACCCCTTGTGTTGACGATGATTACGCCCACGAGGACTATGCCGCCGCCAACGAACGAGAGCACGCTCGGGACCTCTCCCAGCCAGATCCAGGCGATCAAAAACGCCATCGGGCCGACTAGGTAGAGAAAGCTCACCCCTCTGGAGGCGGGAAGCTGGGCAAAGGCGTAAGCGTAAGTCACGTAGGCGACGGCCGTCGGGAATACCCCGAGGTAGACGAGCGCCAGTGTCGCATCGAGCGGGGCAGCGCGGATCTCGCCGGGTAGCCCTGGAAGAAAGACGAGCGTAAACAGGGTGCCGGCCCAGATCGCATAAGACGTGAAGCTCAGCGCACCGTATTTCTGGAGGTAGGGTTTCTGGATAACGAGGTAGATGCTGACGGAAACGGCGGCGATCAGGATGATAAAAGCACCGGGCGCGATGCTAAACCCTTCACCCTCTCCAAGGCCGATCAGGGCGGCCCCCGCGAAGCTGACCGCGAGCCCGAACCAGCCGATCAGGCGCAGTCGCTCACCGAGAAAGGCGGTCGCCAGGAGGGCCGTGAAGATCGGAGCCGTATTGACCAGCAGGCTCGCCGGACCAGCCGTTACCGTCATCTCCCCGTAGCTGAGCGAGACGTGGTATACGGTAAAAGCCAGGAACCCGCATAGCAGGATGATCGGTAGATCGCGCGTCTCCGGCAACCGCATCCGAACCGCAAGCGCGTACACTACGAGCGCCGCCGACGCCACGAGCATCCGAACCAGGGCCACGTGTCCGGGGCTATATTCTTCGAGTCCCGCCCGGATACCGGCGAACGCCGAAGCCCAAAAAATTATCGTAAGACCCAGAAAGATTGGAATTTGGAAATTCTTGCCCACGCTTTTCACCCGGTCATTCTAAACCCTGCGAGGAATTCTCCGTCTGGCGCGGAGACGGTTTACTTCCTATACTCTGGCTGACGTCGGACCAGAGGAGATTTCATGGATACCATAGACAGCCGCCACCGGAGCCGCACCATCTTTGAAGGCCGCGACCGGGCTCCCGCCCGCGCGATGCTTCACGCAATCGGCTTCGACGACGAAGCCCTGAGCAAGCCCATAGTTGGCGTCGCCCACACCTGGATCGAGACGATGCCGTGCAACTTCAACCAGCGGCGTCTCGCCGAGCGCGTGAAAGAAGGCATCCGCGAGGCCGGCGGCACCCCGATGGAGTTCAACACCGTCGCAATATCCGACGGCGTCACGATGGGGACGGAAGGAATGAAAGCTTCGCTCATCAGCCGCGAGGTGATCGCCGACTCCATAGAGCTCGTCGGGCGCGGACACATGTTCGACGCCGTGATCTCCATCGTAGGCTGCGACAAGACCGTCCCGGCCGGGGCGATGGCCCTCGTCCGGCTCGGCGTGCCGGGGTTCGTGATCTACTCCGGCTCTATTGCCCCCGGACAATTCAAGGGCCACGATGTCACCATCCAGGAGGTCTTCGAGGCCGTCGGCTCACACGCTGTCGGCAAGATGAACGACGAGGATTACCACGCTCTGGAAGAGAGCGCCTGCCCCGGAGCCGGGGCCTGCGGCGGACAGTTCACCGCCAATACGATGGCCCTGGCGCTACAGTTCCTCGGGCTCTCGCCGATGGGCTCCGCCGACCCGGCGGCGAACGACCCGCGCAAAGACGAAGTCTGCGTCGAGGCCGGCAAACTCGTCATGGACATATTGAATAAAGGACTCGCCCCGGCCGACATCCTTACCAAAGCATCCTTCGAGAACGCCATCGCATCCGTGGCCGCGACCGGCGGATCTACTAACGCCGTGCTACACCTGCTCGCCATAGCGCGTGAGGCCGGTATAGATCTGGACATAGACGACTTCGACCGGGTTAGCGGGCGCACGCCCATTATCGCCGACTTGAAGCCCGGAGGACGCTACGTCGCGGTGGACATGGACCGGGCCGGTGGCTCGAAGCTCCTCGGCAAACGTCTCGTCGAGGCTGGCCTCGTGGACGGCGAACAGCTCACTCCTACGGGCCGCACCATAGAGGAGGAAGTGGAAGACGCCACGGAAGCCGAAGGTCAGGACGTCATCCTCTCCAAAGAGAACGCGCTGCGCGAGACCGGCGGCCTCGTCATCCTCAAGGGCAACCTGGCGCCGGAGGGCTGTGTCGTCAAGGTCGCGGGATATACCCGTCTGGAACAAACAGGCCCCGCACGGGTCTTCGACTCCGAAGAGGAGGCGATGGAGGCCGTTCAGGCGGGCGGAATCGTTCATGGTGACATGGTGGTGATCCGGTACGAGGGACCGAAGGGCGGACCCGGTATGCGCGAGATGCTAGGCGTCACAGCCGCCCTCGTCGGCCAGGGTCTCGGTGAATCCGTCGCCCTCCTTACGGACGGACGTTTCTCGGGAGCAACCCGCGGACTCATGGCCGGCCACGTCGCCCCCGAAGCGGCCCACCGTGGGCCCATAGCCGCCGTCCGGGACGGAGATACCGTAACCCTAGACATAACGAACCGCACCCTGAGCGTGGACCTGTCCGATGACGAGATCGAATCCCGCCTGGCGAGCTGGACCGAGCCCGAGCCGCGGTACTCGACGGGTGTAATGGCGAAGTACGCGGCCCTGGTCTCATCCGCCTCGGAAGGGGCCGTGACAAGCCCAAAGAATCTGGGCTAGTACCGTCTCTACGAGAAGCGTTATCCCAGCCCCGCCTCGCGGGCGCGGATAATGGCCTCCGTGCGGTCCGCGACCTGTAGCTTGTGGAGGATGTTTGAGACGTGGTTCCGTACTGTCTTGGGACTGAGGAAGAGATCCTGGGCGATTTCCGGGTTTTTGCTGCCGGAGGCTATGAGGTCCAGGATCTCACGTTCACGGTCGCTTAGCTCGGGGAATACCTCCGGGAGCGTGCTGGGCCGCGCTCCGGCGAAGAAGTCCATCAGGCGCATGGCTACCTGCGGGCTGAATATAGCTTCTCCGTGTCCCACCGCCCGGATCGCCCGAAGCATCTCTTTGTAGTTGGCGCCCTTGAGTACGTAACCGCGCGCCCCCGCCCGCATCGCCCGAAAGACCGTGCCGTCGTCGTCGAACATGGTGACGATCAAAACCCGCACGTGCGGGCTGTCCCGAATTATTCCGCGTGTGGCCTCGATGCCGTCTCCGTCGGGCATCTGGACATCCATCACGACCAGGTCAGGCTGGGATTCGGCAACCATCGAAACCGCTTCTTCTCCGGTAGTCGCCTCTCCGACGAGCTCAAAATCCGGGTCCGACCCAAGCATCGCCCGGAGCCCGTCACGGAAGATGGGATGATCGTCGGCTATAAGAACGCGAAGGGTATCCACTACCGCCCTCCTCGCGCAGTCGTCGGGCGTTGATCCGGTGTAAGGCTGTCACTTTCTCCTTCGTGAGCCGGCTCCCGCAGTGTGCTTCTAGAGGGCAATGGCAACCGGGCCTGTACCCGCGTTCCGGCGGTCGCGTTTGTTTCGACGGTCAATGCGCCGCCGAGCTCCAGGGCCCGCTCGCGCATCGAGGAGAGACCGACGCCGGTACCACGGCCTTCACCAATACCAACACCATCGTCGGAGATCTCCAGCACGAGCCCACGGTCTATCGAGAGCCGCACGGTACAAAACCGGGCACGGGCATGACGCACGACGTTGGTCATGGCTTCCTGGGAGATACGGTACGCGGCAACCTCGACGGCGGCCGGGAGGTGAGGCAATCGTTCCGGGGACTCGACGATGATACAGAGGGCGCCGCCGCCATTCGACTCGCCCGAATCGTATCTTCCGGCTGTCTCCCGGATAGCGCCGACCAGACCCAGCTCGTCCAGCGTGGGCGGGCGCAAGTTGTAGACTAGGCGCCGGACATCGGAGAGGGCGATCTCCATGTCTTCTTCGAGTTCCGAGAGCAGCGTGTCGGCCGCAGCGGGGTCTCTGGCGTAGAGTGAGCGCGCCGAGCCGACCTTTAGCGTATGGGCGGCGAGCCGTGGACCAAGACCGTCGTGAAGATCCCGCCTCAGACGCCGCCGCTCCTCCTCGCGGGCCGACACGAGCCGCTCCCGAGAAAGCTGGAGATCGGCGGTCAGCCTCGCCGCGTGTACGGCGACACCGGCCTGACGCGCCAGGTCTTCGAGTAGCAGCCGGTCCGAAGCCGAGAAAGCCTCTCCCGGAGCCCGTGGAGCCAGGGTCAGCTTTCCAAGTCGCTCCGACTGGTATACCAGCGGTAAGTCAAGGCTCTCACCCTGCGGACTCCCGTACTCCGCCACCGTCTCGGAATCATCACCGCGTTCTACCACGATGGCGGCGTAGGGCAATTTTAGCGCCTGGGCGACCGTCTCTACTATTGCCGCCAGTACGGCATCCGGCGCCAGGGCGGCTTCGGTCCGCTGACCGAGACGAGAGAGTACCCTATAAGGATCGTCGCCTTCCCCATACATCATGCGGTTCACACCGCGCTGGAAGTAGCTCCGCAGCGGCTGGAAGGCCACAGCTACAAAGCCAGCCGCCACGAGCGAGACCAGAAAATCTCCCCGAGACTGCAACAATGCCCCAAGCCCCGCTACGATCAGCGCGTACAAACCAACGATACTCGCGGTGAGAGACCCGAAGACGAGGGCGCGATTGATTATGAGATCTATGTCGAAAAGCTTGTAGCGTAGGATCGCCACACCCAACGACAACGGAATTGCGAACAGGCAGACGTCTATCGCCGCCAGACTAATCAACTGGCCCCAAGTACCGTCTCGAAAGAACGCGGAAAAGTATCCTTCAAGCAGAAGCACCGTTAGAAATCCCAGAAGGCCCGCCCCGAAACCGAAGATCACCCACTTGCTCTGCTGGCGCTCGACTGGCCCGGAAACCCGCCGGTAACGGTATGCCTGGGAGGCCGCGCCGGTCATCAAAAACCCCAATAAGACCACACCCAGCACGGTCTCGGACCACGTCGCCCAATCAAGCGCCGAGCCCGGAAATATAACTATACTCAAAAACCAAACGCCCAGAACTATAGAGAACAACCGCGTCCAGCGCGGCACGAAACGTCCGTTGGGAAACAAAAAGAAGAAAAGAACCCAAAGAAGGTCTCCGAGGTTCGTCAAGCTTTTACCCAACCACCACAGGGCCGGGTACTGATCGCCTAGCGGCTTGAAAGTCTCCCAGAAAGTGGTGCCGAGCAACACGAGCAACAGCGTAACGAAAAGCGCCATGAGATCATCGGAGCGATGTCTGTGAATGACGATAGCGACCGCCAGACATACAACGGCGAAGGCCGCTTCGACGGCGATCCAATACGCGGCGTAGAAGCCGGAGGAGATTCCAGCTTCTACCAGGTTCGCGGCAATGATCTCCGCGTCGGCGCCGTAGGCTCCAGAGAGGTTCTTTAACTGGGCGTACTCCAGCGGAAGGCTAAAAAGAAAGAGTCCTATGCAGGTTGCAACGAGGAAGAGCCAGCCGACCCTGGCCGCCACAAGCCAACGACCGGATAAATGCACTTTCGGCGATTCGGCTGATTCCAGACTCATATCCAGCCTCCGGTGATTGGCAAGCACCCGCATTATCCCACGGCGCCGGAAATCCGCCCAGTTGTACGTTCGTGCTCGGCGTACACGAAACGTATATGGGAAAGTGTCTTTACGACTCTTCTTTCTCAAGCTGGTAGTGCCAGAACAGCTCAGACCTACCGTCCTCGAATGTCACGTCCAATGCCACGTAGCTAGGATTTCCCCAAACTTGCATCACCGTGCCGGCGCATCCTCGAAGATCCGGCTGGTCGTGATCTTCACGGACCCTGACCCTCATGCCTTTTCGCACTTCTTCAGACCTCATCCTCATGCTCTCCCCGAACCCTGGATCGACCTCCGCCATGACCCCCTGTGTTGTCGTAGACACCATTTGCCACCTTTCTCATCGTCTTGGGTAAGGTATAACTCTCCGCGACAGGTACGGAAGGTTTTTGGGACAATGCCCGAGTTCCCTTCTAGCTCGGGAGAAGCTCTAACTTCACCGTCCATGCCTGTACTGTAAGGTGAGCGGCTGCCCCTGTAATGAGCCTGGCGTCCCTACTTTTGTCCCTCCTTTGCCGGGACACGACATGGGACATTTTGGAGGACGTACGTAGGGCTCGGTACGGTCTGCCCGACGCGAAGCCGACAGTAACGATTTACCGTACGGATATCATTCGTTTAGTTTCATTGCCGCGTCCTTGCGCCTGTCTAATTTGGGCTAGAAAAAGATACTCAGTTTTCCTCATGACGGCGAAACTGCGTAAGTAGACAATTCAGTCCACAAGAAGGGAGTACGAATCGTGGACTTCCCGAGGAGAACCCAAACAGAAAGGCAAGGTATGAGAAAGACCGTTCTATTGCTAATGGCGATGACGCTGATGGTCTCACTCTTCGCGGGCGCTGCTTTTGCGGCCGTCAAGATCGGCGACGGCGGCAAAAACACGCTAGTGGGGACCAACAACAACGACGTCCTGCGCGGGCTCGGCGGCAACGACAAGCTACTCGGACGAGGAGACGGAGACCGGCTCTATGGCGGCTCCGGCAAAGACCGGCTCGTCGGCGGCGACGATCACGACCGGCTCGTCGGCGGTTCCGGTAGAGACCTGATCCTAGCCCGCGACGGAGATATCGACCGGATCAACTGCGGTTCCGGCCGCGACACGGTCCGGGCCGACGACAACGACCGCGTCGCGGCCAACTGCGAAGTCGTCCGGAGGGCCGCCGACCCGACCGAGGATGGTCCCGACGCACCCGACGCACCCGACGCACCCGACGCACCCGACGCACCCGACGCACCCGACGCACCTGACGCACCCGACGCACCCGACGTGGACGGTCCCGACGATAACGGTATTCACGGGCCCAATCACCCGTAGATAGACTGAAAGGTTCGTAACACCGCCTACCTGAAAGCTCGGAGGCGCGAAACTTACATGGAAGCCGGGACGCCGAATCCCGGCTTTTCTCACGCTGGAGGGCTGTAGGAGTTTCGCGAGTTGTGGTTGGTAGAATATAGCTTCTCAGCCTCGTCGACCACCGTGAGGAGGTCTTCCAGTTCGATCTCCGAAAGCTCCCGGTATCGTCCATCAACGGAGATTCTCGCCGCCGGTTCGGCGTAGGGACGGTACTCGACCCAGGCACACCTCGCGTCGGGAACCACGCTTTTGGGTTGTCCGCATATAACCAACTCGGGACTGACGCGCGCCACCTCGCCGTGGAGGTCGCCAGGCTCCATGATCAGAACCTTCAGATGCGGTCGGAGAGATTGGACGGCTTCTCCGATAGCCTCCCTGTAGGAGCGAGGCTCTATAGCGATCAGTACGCTAGTCTTTCTCAGTTCTTGCGCCATCGTCCACACGTCCTACCCGAATGACTTTCTCGAAAACTAGCCACCGTGACTAAAACCACCGTGTCGCCTTATCGCGGCGATAATTTGAGGCAGGCTCGTCTCCTTGGTAAGTACCTCGTCCACCCCCATCTTCGACGCCCAGAAATGGACCTCGATGTCCCGGCTTACGGTCAGAACCAAGACCGACACCTCCGGGTTCGCCTCGCGCAGGTCTTGCACCAGCTCGATGCCAGTTCCGTCGGGCAATAAAAGGTCCAATACGGCCACGTCGATCTCACCGAACGACTCCGAGGCTCCGTTACGGCACTCAGCGAGAGACCCAGCCTGCTCCACCACTTCTATGTCAGGCTCTTTGTCGAGCACCCGCGCGAGCGACCGGCGGAATGAACTATGATCGTCGAGCAGAAAAACGCGGCCCACTGTCATCACCTTGTCCGGGACAAAAATGCAACTAACATAACTAACTATATCAGACTCTACATCCAAAGAGCCCGTGCGGTTGGATTCTCCTTAACACTTATCACCACGCCTTCGCTGCCCGTGTAGATGTTGTGACGTGCCTCGGCATACCTAGCGAAACGTAGAATCCGGTCCTTCACCTACCGGGTCAGGAACGCTCGTCCATCCAGCGCACGATGTCTTCCAGGACCTGCTCTCGCTCCGACTCATTCAGTATCTCGTGGTACAGGCCCTCATAGAATTTGATGGTTTTATCTTTGGAATCCACCTTTCCGAACAAGGTCTTGCTGCCGCGCGGATTGGTTAGATGGTCCTCGGTCCCGTGCATCACCAGAAGCGGCATGGAGATCTCTGCGGCACGCTCCTTTATGCGACGCATCGCCCTGAGTATCTCGTATCCGGTGCGGGCCGGGGCGGGGCGCTCGTTGGAGAGAGGGTCCTTTCGCGCGGCCTCGACAACCGCCGGCAGGTGAGATAGAGACTTCACGTCGACCTTCGTAACGGGAGCCTTCGGGAAGAAACGAGAGATCAAAGCGGACAGCCGGATCAGGATAGGCGATAAATTCTCGTTCGGCTCAAGCGCCGGGGCGCTGAGAATGAGACCTCGCAAGTCCGGCTTCCGGTTCAATACGAACAGACAAGCTATCGCGCCGCCCATGCTGTGCCCCAGTAGGAAAATCAGCTTCCTTTTCTCCAGTTCCCACACCCGATCCAGAAAAACCACCAGGTCCTCGACATACTCATCGAAAGCCTCGACAAAGAACCTCTCGCCGTCGGACTCACCATGCCCGCGGAGGTCGAACGCGTAAGTAGCGTATCCATGGGCCGCGAGCCAGCATCCAACGTACTCGTAGCGGGCGCTGTGGTCTTTCAGCCCGTGAACCAGAACGACAACTGCCCGCGACTCGCCTTCAGGGAGCCACCAGCGCCCGCGTAAGAGGTGGCCGCCAATCCCGGTGAAGGTATCCTTCCCCTGGTCGGTCTCGGGGGCGCTATCCTCTTCGGACACCTAATCCAACTCTGGTTGATCCCGGCCGGGCATCGGGATGCCCAGGTGCTCGTAGGCCCGGCGGGTGGCGACGCGGCCCCGGCTGGTGCGTTGTATCAGGCCGGTTTGCAAATGGAACGGCTCGTACACGTCCTCGACCGTATCCCGCGCCTCACCGAGCGCCACGGAGAGCGTACCAACCCCGACCGGCCCGCCGTCGAACTTCTCGATGATCAGCCCCAGATAATCCCGGTCGGCTCGGTCCAGACCAAGCTCGTCTACGCCCTGCATTGCGAGTGCCGCGTTGGCCGTCTCTTCGTCTATCTTACCGTCGCCGACGACCTCCGCGTAGTCCCGGACTCGGCGCAAAAGCCGATTCGCTATCCGCGGCGTGCCCCGGCTCCGGCCAGCGAGTTGCTCCGCGCCGTCTTCGGTGATCGGGATGTCCAGGATCGAGGCGTTTCGGACTACGATCTTCTTCAGGTCTGCCGGCTTGTAGTAGTCCAGGCGCTCCTTGAAGAGAAAGCGATCCAGCAGGGGCTTGGTCATCAGTCCGGTGCGCGTCGTCGCCCCGACGAGCGTAAAGCGCGGCAGGTCCATGCGGATAGTCCGAGCTGACGGTCCCTGTCCGAGCACGATGTCCATCGCGTAGTCCTCCATCGCCGGATAGAGAATCTCTTCGATCTGGCGGTTCAGGCGGTGGATCTCATCTATAAAAAGGAAGTCGCCCTCGTCGAGTGACGTGAGGATGGCGGCCATGTCTCCCGCCCGCTCAAGGCTCGGCCCGCTCGTCGGATGAAGCCCCACGCCCATCTCGGCCGCCAGTATCCGGCAGAGGCTGGTCTTGCCGAGCCCCGGCGGGCCGGAGAGTAGGATGTGGTCCAGCGCCTCCTCCCGCTGCCGGGCCGCCTGAACGAAGATCCGCAGGTTGTCCTTTAGCGGCTCCTGGCCGACGAACTCGTCCAAAGTGCGGGGCCGGAGCGTTGGCTCGTCGTCCTCCAAGAAAGCCTGCGGGTCCAGGGGATGTTCGCCGGCCGGCTCTCCCGGCGGCCCGGCGGCCCCCGTTATATCTTCCGGCTCCTCGTCCCCGCCCGCGGTGAAGTCGTCGAACTCTTCGCTCAACGCCTACCCCCTATCCTCCGCAACGCCTCTTTGATGTAATTCTCGACCGTCTCCTGTGGCGGCACTTCGTTCAACACGCGCTCCGCCTCTTCCAACGAGTACCCCAGCCCAGTGAGCGCCTCACGAGCCTCCAAGTACGGCCCCCCGCCATTCGAGACGGACACCGGGCTCTCCGATGGGGTGAAGACTGCGAAGTTCTTACCTTTCAGCTCCAGTATCAGCCGCTCGGCGGTCTTTTTGCCGAGACCCGGCACGGATGAGATCTTCGTCACGTCGCCACGAGATACGGCCTCGGAGATCTCCGTCGGCGAGAGCGTCGAGAGGACGGAGAGAGCCAGCTTCGGCCCGACTTTGCTCACGGACGTCAGGGCGTCGAACGAGGCCCGCTCGTCCTGTTTGGCGAACCCGAAGAGGAGCATCGCGTCCTCCCGCACCACCATCCGGGTGTGCAGAACGCACTCTTCCCCGGCCGGCGGCAAGTCGTTCATCGTACCCGCCGACACCGAGGCCCGGTATCCCACGCCTCCGACGTCGAGGACCACGCCCTCGGCGTCCTTCTCTACTAACTGTCCGCGAAGTCTGCTGATCATAGTCTAATTATCCCGCACAAACGGTCATTTCCCCACCCCAACCTTGCCGCCCATCCGGCTCGAAAAAGCGTGGCAGATTGCGATGGCGAGACCGTCGGCGGCGTCGTCGGGTTTTGGGATCTCACGCAGGTTCAACAGCGCCTTGACCATCTCCTGCACCTGCCGCTTGTCCGCCCGCCCGTAAGAGGTGATCGCCTGCTTCACCTGCAACGGCGTGTACTCCGCGACCTCGATGCCGGCTTTGTAAGCGGCTAGTATGGCGACCCCGCGAGCCTGTCCGACCGTGATCGCCGTGGTCGTATTAGTGTTGAAGAACAACTCTTCAATAGCCACGGCCTCCGGCCTGTAACCCCGAACGAGCTCCGTCACACCATCGAAAAGCCGACCTAGACGGCGCGGCATCTCCCAGTCGGACGGGGTAGTTATGGCGCCGTGCTGCACATACCGCAGCCGGTTGCCTTCCTGACGTACGACCCCCCACCCCATCGTCGCCGTGCCGGGATCTATCCCGAGTATCATCTGCCCGTTGCCGCCGGTGGTTAGCATTACCTAAGGTTACCCCGTACCGGATCACCGTGCACCGGCGTCTACATATAGTGTCCGCCGGCCCCGCATCCCCTAAAGAATCGAACGCAGAGCCGGGCAAGGAGCAATAACTACCGCCGACAGAACAGTCGTAAGGCGCCGGACTCTTTCTCTCCGTACTTCAGCGGGCGGTTTCTACCTCCACGTACTGACGGCCCAGCAGGTGTTGCTCGAACCACTGCACCGCCGGGACAACAGTATCCGAGAGCCCCGGCTCGGTGTAGGCGTCGAAGTGAGCCCCGCCTGTTACCACGATTTCTTTAGGCTCCAACGCCCGCTCGTAAGCGGCGATGGCGAGGTCCGTCGGCGTCAGCGTGTCGTTTCCGGCCACGATCAACATCAGTGGCGTTGGGGAGATACGATGTATGTTCGCCGCTGGGTTGTACTCCAGGAACGCCTCCATGGACTCTATGGAGACCTCGTTGAGCCAGTTAGGCGCAATAGTATCCCCAGTATTGATAAACCACTCGTAAGACTCCGGTGTAGGTAGTGCGGAGGGCTCGCCTTCCGGGGCCACGACGGGGATGCCGGCGCCTGTCCCTTCCGTGTAGCGCGCCACGCGATCGGCGGCCACGACCTTCAGGAACTCGGCGAAGACATCCGGGCGCATAAGACGTTGGGCGTTGGCCCAGCCGTCGATCAGGGGCACTTGCGCCACGGCGGCCTTGATCCTGCGGTCGAAAGCGGCCAGGTGCAGCACGTGTCCCCCGCTGTAGGAGCTTCCCCACACACCGATGCGTTCGGCATCTACCTCTGGCCTCTGGGAGACCCACGTGATGGCATTCTTGTAGTCCTCGTGCTGCTCGTGAGGGATCAGGCGTCCCCGCGGCTCCCCTTCGGAGTCGCCGAAGAATCGGTAGTCGAACACCAAGACCACGAACCCCGCCTCTTCGAACTTCTCGGCGAAGTTGTAGAGGTACATCTCCTTTACCGCGGAAAAGCCGTGGGCCATAACGATCGCGGGCCGCTGCCCTCCATTGCTCAAGTCATCCGGCACATACAGCCAGCCGGAGCAGTTCAGCCCTTCGCTTTCGAAAGTGACGTCGCTTTTCATATTTTCTCTCCTTTATACCTTGTCCCGAGAACGATCATATAGCAGCAAAGACGACGACACAAGATAGTCAGGTTCGAAGATCGAACATATATTTTTAGCCAAATGTTTTATATACTGTAGCCATAGTACACAGCTTCTCGGAGAGGTGTTTGTCGTGGCGGAGACGACTAGAGAGAGATCCCGTGTTCCAGAGACGGGCTTTGGGTTGCTCGGGATGGAAGAGGTTGGGACGAACGAGCTGGTTCAGCGCATAAGCGAAGGCTTCCCCTACGAGGTTCTTGAGAACTTCAGAGAGAACGTCGGGCTCAACGCGGGCGAGGTAGCGAACCTCGTCCAGATCAACCCTCGCACGTTGAGCCGTCGCAAGCAAGAAGGCCGGCTCCACACTGATGAGTCGGATAGGGTGCTGAGGCTCTCGCGGGTTTACGGTAGGACGCTCGGCCTATTCGGTGGCGACCTCGACAAGGCCCGACACTGGCTCTCTACACCGAAGGTCGCGTTGGGCGGCGAGTCGCCACTAGATTACTCGCGCGTAGACGTGGGCGCCCAGGAGGTCATGGATCTCATAGGGCGGATCGAACACGGCATCCCGTCCTAGAGCGGGATAGGCTTGTCCACCATCACGACGTGGCGCATATGTGCGCCGAGATATGCAGACACAGCCTTCAGCGGCGAAGGCTCCCGTATTTACGGTGGACGCTGGAACAGCAAAGGCCGGACGGTCGTCTACTCCTCCGAGAGCATCTCGCTCGCGGTACTGGAGCAACTGGTACACGTGGAGGACCCCACAGTTCTGGACGCTTTCGTGGTCGTCTCCGCAAGCCTGGACGAGGCCACTATCGAGGTTCTGTCGCCTTCTTCCCTGCCAGACGGTTGGCGAGCTTATCCTGCTCCGCTATCCTTGAAGGAGCTCGGAGACGCCTGGCTCTCCGAGGGCCGGTCGCTAGCCTTGCGGGTTCCGAGCGTCACAGTAAGAGGGCAGCATAACTACCTCATCAATCCGGCCCACCCGGACTTCGCGAGCATTGAAGTATCCGAGCCAGAGCCCCTGGATCTGGACCCCAGGATCACCGCCCGCTAAGAAAGCTCCGAGCCGGATTTCTGTACGAGACCCAGGACGTTCTCTTCGACACCATAACGAGCATCCCCCTAGACGCTCAGAATACATCGTAGATCGGCACTTCAAGCCCCTACTCAAGCGGGCCGGGCTTCCCCCGGTTCGATTCCACGATCTCTGGCATACGTGCCTCTTCCCATTCGCGCAGCGCGGCGAGCCTATCCGCGACCTGCAAGCCCTCGCCAGCCACGTAACAGCAGCGTTCACGATGCAACGCTACACCCACCACTACGAAGCCTCTGCGAAACGTACCGCCGACGCGATGGGCGACATACTCTCCGACGAATCCTAGCTGCTACTCTCGCTGGGCACCCTCTATGCGCAGAAACACCGTTAACAAGGTATACGAGGCTCCTGGATGATTAGCTCACGACGGACGGCATAGTATCACCTGTTCAGCCGCTACGGATAAAGGAGCCAGCCAAGGACGCAAGCGGTCGTCGTTTGCTCTAGTTGGCGTGATGACATTCGTCGTACGTTGCTCTCGTCCGTGAACCAAGGCGTTTCGAATCTTGCGTACTTGGTCTATAAACTTCGGGTGCCATCCTGTCGCAAAATCATCTTCATCCCACCGCGGCATAATTAAAGCGTCCAGTGTTACGCCCCCATCAAACTGGATTTCTTCAGTAAAGAAATCCGCGCGGGGCTCTATCTCTCTCCATACAAGCCTTGAATCTACAGACTGGCGCACTATCTCTTTCATCTTCTCTGTGTCGTGCTGCTTATCGTTAGCTATAGCATCCAATATCTGAGTGACGGCTCGTGTCGGATCGAGATGTGTGTGAGGAGACATAATAGCTCTCCTCACGGTTTGTTGCAGACTTTCACCAGCATAATAAAAAGCTGCATACTCCATTATTTGGTAGTTATATAGAAACCGCAGCCGAGGGTTACCATGAACTGAACTTTCCCAGAGCCCTAACAGAAACGGATCGAGTAGCCGAGCAGAGACGGTCTTGGGGAATTCTCCATATGGATAGCGAATAGTGCTTTGCTTCCCCTCTTGCTCCGGCAAATCTTCATGTATCTGTATGAGAGGCGTTTCTCGGTCAAAGTACCGCATGTAAAAGTTGAGATGCTGTGCAAGTTCAACAACAACGTTTTCATCCCATTCTTCAATCCCACGAATCCAAAAAGAGGTAGGTATGAAATCTTTGAGCGGTGATATATTTGACTCTCGTTCCTGCATTCTGAGATAAAGTTTCAACATTCGCAAGTTGCGTGTGTCATAGAAGTCTATGTCCTCCTCAAGGCTGGCTGATTTGACCAGTAAGAGCAGTCTCTCACTAACCTCACCAAACTCGCACGAGTAAGACCTTCCGCCAAAGTCAAAGCCGAAAGATCGAGAGCGCATCTCACTATCTGGGGGCAAAGGGCCATAGATAACTTCAAGATCCTTCGTATCGCAGTGCCAAATAGCTGTAAAGCGAGGTGGTAGACGAAGAGCATTGAGGGCATTAACTAAGGCTTCGTCCTCTTCGCTGACGAATAGCTTGATGGTCTCATCGCCCCAAGGAGAGGTGAGCACGTCTCCCTCCTCTGTCCTAGAACAAGCCGTCTCCGGATTGCTAGTGAGGAATACTTGTAGTCTCTCCCTGTCAGAATCAGCAAACTCTGCTCCCATGACTCTCCTTCCCCTACAGTGCTGTCAATCTATCCATCCACAGTGAGCGCTCTCAAAAATCCCCGATCCGCCCCCACTAGGGTCAATAAGCCCCCAGCTTCGTCCCGATACTTTTCCCTATTCCAAGAATTCCCTTTTACCTATCGGAA
Source organism: Rubrobacteraceae bacterium (assembly GCA_041745215.1). Lineage (GTDB taxonomy): Bacteria > Actinomycetota > Rubrobacteria > Rubrobacterales > Rubrobacteraceae > SIRX01. Next base: position 39,307 of record JBGTJJ010000003.1, read on the forward strand.
ATAAAGAGAGCCGACGAGCGGATTCGAACCGCTGACCTGCTCATTACGAGTTTGATCCCGACCGTTTCAGCCTGTATCATCGCGTCCGTCAAATAATCTATTTTGCAGGTATTTCTTGGAATTTGCAGCGGTGATTCGTCCGGCGCGTACTGGCCCGTATCAGCCCGGTTGCGGTACGGTTGCGGTAAGTTTGACGATTGAGCGGCACCTAGAAACTGCGGTGAGTGAGGCCTTGTGAGGGCGCGGCGCGGGGATACCGTTCCCGCCGGGAAGTCCTCAGCACGTAACGGCTCGCAACCGGAGCGATCAATAGCGCGAGAGGCTGCGGCACGGACGCCACTGTATCCCACCATGAGAGAACTGACAAAAATGCGAGGAAGAGGGTTAGTGTTCATAAATTCGAAACTCGTCTCTCCTGTTCGCTATGCTGATCAAGCTCTCCGAAGCCACTCCGCACGGTTCACCCATTCCTCATGTGTGGTGTCCGCTATGGTCTTCTGCACGCCCGAGATGAGGACTCCGAAATCCTCGTTTCTCACGCTGGAGGGAATAAGGATCACACCGGGGTGCGTACGGTCCTCTCCGGCCCACTCTCTCAGAAGAGGCTCGAAGTCTCTTATGTTGGCGGTCACCAATACGCGGCCTTCCGCGGCGGCAAGGCCCAGGACCTCCGGATCGGAGAGACCTTCGAGCTCGATCTCGGAGTCCAGGGCTCGCACATCGTGTCCACTCTCGATAAGGGCCTTGCCTACCGTTCGACCGGAGACATGGGCATCTAACAGGATCCTCACCCGTGTCCGCCAAAAAGGTGAAGCCGCACTCTAACCGCGCGGTAGCGGTACGATGGCCGGGTTGAGTTCGTGCCACTCCTCCGGCGTGCGGGCGTTCTCTTCGAGCGCCTGGTCTATCTCGCGTGGGTACGCCTCGTGGTAGGAGAAGGCAAGGTCTAGCTGGCGTTCGGAGACGTTGTGTTCCGACAGCAGCCTTTCTCTACCTTTGCCCTCGTAGAGTTCCACGACCTCCCAAACATCCAGTGCCGTGCCGATCACCCAAGCTCGTCTTGAGTGCTCGGCTCCACGGAAACCGATTCCGGGGAAATGACGAGTACGGATAGACTCCTCCGCCAGGACTTCCAGCAAGGCGCTCTTGGGCAGCTTCGTTCGACGGTTCTCGCGATCCAACCATCCCCCCACCTCATCGGAGAGCCTTATGGTAAACGGCTTGGATTTGGGCATCGTTGACCTCCGTATAGCACTACGGTATTCATTGTAATACAGAGACTACGAAACTGTATAGAAGACCTTTTGCCGTCTACTTCAGCCCATCAGCACCATCAACG
>JBGTJJ010000004.1:0-93793 GCA_041745215.1 Rubrobacteraceae bacterium
GGCGCGCTGGGTATGAGGATGAAGGTTCTAGCCTACGACCCGTACATCTCGGACGATAAGATCCGGCAGATGAACGTACACCGCGCGGAGAGCGTGGACGAGGTGCTGGAGAACGCCGACTTCATCTCGGTGCACGTCCCGCGCACCCCGCAGACGACGGGCATGATCGACACGGCTGCGCTGGAGAAGATGAAGTCCTCGGCCTACCTCATAAACGTGGCTCGCGGCGGCATCGTGGACGAGACGGACCTCTACAACGCTCTCAAGGAGAAGACGATCGCCGGGGCCGCCCTCGATGTGTATTCCGAGGAGCCGACCACCGACTCGCCGCTGTTCTCTCTGGAGAACACGGTGGTTACGCCGCACCTCGGCGCGAGCACCGTGGAGGCCCAGGACAGGGCCGGGGTCACGGCCGCCGAGCAGGTGGCATACGCCCTGCGCGGCGAGGTACCGCTGCACGCCATAAACGCTCCGGTCCCCGAGGGCGAGGGCGCGGAGTTCGTGGGGCGTTTCAGCGAGCTGTGCGAGTCGCTCGGAAAGCTGCTCTACGGCCTCACGGATCGTCCGGGCGAGACGCTCAAGATCGAGTACCGGGGCGAGGTTGCCGAGTTCGACACCCGGCTCCTGGATGTCTCGGCCCAGAAAGGGCTGCTCGCCCAGATGGTCCACGAGCCGCTGAACTTCGTTAACACACCGGCGCTCGCCCGCGAGAGGGGCCTCAAGGTGGAGACCGCGCGAATACCCGAAGACGGTGCTTACACGAGCCTCGTGACCTTGCGGATGGAGACCCGGGACGGCGAGCACGCGGTAAGCGGAACCCTGATCGGGACCAATCACCAGCCTCGTTTGATCGACGCGATGGGCTTCACCCTGGACATCACGCCCGAGAAGCACATGCTGTTTATCCGCAACAAGGATATGCCCGGCATGATCGGACGCATCGGCTCCGTGCTCGGCGAGGCCGGGCTCAACATTGGCAACATGGCCGTGGGCCGAGATGAGCCCCACTCCGGTGCGGCGATGGCCGTCACCGTCGATGACGAGGTACCCGACGAGGTCCTGAAGCAGCTACTGGAGATCCAGGGCTTCACGGAGGCCAGATCCGTAACTCTGTAGTAGACAGTTAGACAATGCTTGTAAGCCGCCGACGTCTGGCCTCATTTTGAGGCTGGACGTTGCAGCAGGGTAGCCGCCGCGTTTGCGGGCAGCGGTTTGGACCAGTAGTAGCCCTGTCCGAAGTCGCAGCCGAGCTTTCGTAGCTCTTCTAGCTCTCCGGCCGTCTCCACGCCTTCGGCTACCGCTTGCAGGCCGAGGGCGTGGGCTACCGAGATCGCGGCCGACACGATCTCTGCTTTGGCGGGCTCGGTCCCCATGCCCGTGACCAGGGAGCGGTCTATCTTTAGCACGTCCACGGGGAGGTCGTTGAGGTAAGACAACGAGGAGTAGCCCGAGCCGAAATCGTCGATGGCGAGCTTTACGCCCAGTTCCTTTAGACTGTGTAAGGCTGAGGTTACTTGGCTATCTTGTCTTATGAACGTGCTCTCCGTAATCTCCAGCAACGCGCTAGACGGCTCCAGACCGGTCTCGGCGAGTATCCCCGCCACGTCTTCGACGAGGCCCGGCGATTGGAGTTGGCGGACGGAGAGGTTGACGCATATCGCGAGAGGAGGCTGGCCGGGGCCGGTAGGATAGAGTTCCTGCCACTCCTTGGCCTGCCCGCAGGCCTCGCGCAGGACCTGGAGTCCGAGGGGTACTATCAGGCCGTTGTCCTCGGCGAGAGAGATGAACTTGTCCGGGTAGACCAAGCCACGCTCGGGATGTTCCCAGCGGACCAGTGCTTCCATCCCGGAAGCCTCGCCCGTCTGGAGATTCTTTTTGAGCTGGTAGTGGACGGTCAACTCTTCCCGCTCCAGCGCGCGGCGGAGATCTCTGCCCATTCTCAGAAACTCGGTTGAGCGTTCCTTCATCTCCTGGTGAAACAGCTCGTGGTGATCCTTGCCGGTCTCCTTGGCCCTGTAGAGAGCGGTGTCCGCCCGTTGTAGTATCTCCTCGGCGTCTATCGAATCATCTTCCGGCTCGTTCAACGCCATGCCGATACTCGTGGTGACGATGATCTCCGGGCCTGCCTCTTCGGCGTCTTCGGACAGGGTGATGGGGGAGCGTAGCTCACTGGCTATACGTTGCGCCACCTTTTTAGGGAAGTCCAGATCGGGGACGTCTTCTAGCAACACGGCGAACTCGTCGCCGCCAAGGCGGGCCACGGTGTCCTCGTCTCTCAGACAAGATTTGATGCGCTGGCCGGCGGCGATCAGTAGCCGGTCTCCGGCGGAGTGGCCCAGGGAATCGTTTACGTGTTTGAAGTCGTCCAGATCCAGGAACAAGACTGCCACCCGCTCTCCTCGCCTCGAAGTCCGGGTCAACGCATGCTCCAGACGGTCCATGAAGAGCGCCCGGTTCGGCAGATCGGTCAGCGGATCGTGGAAGGCCCGATGTTCCATCTCCTTCTCTAGCTCACGTCTGGTGGTTACGTCGGTGGCCACCCCGACGGAACCCGTAATTTCTCCTTTGCCGTCGCGCATTGGTGAGTAGCGGGCTTCGAAGGTGACTCCCTCTAACTCCACCGTCTCCGCCACCTCTTCTCCGGCCAGAGCCCGGCGTACGTTGTCCACCACCTGCGTCAGATCACGATAAGCTTCGAATACGGACCTTCCGACGACTTTGCCGGGCTTCAGAGAAAACAGGTCGAGCGCCTTGCCTTCGGCGAGAGTAAGCACTCCCTCGTGGTCGGTGGCGAAAAGTATAACCGGCGCCCCCCGGGTTACGGCCTGTAGAAGCCGCTCGTTCTCTCTCAGAGCTTCTTGAGACCGTTTACGCTCCGTGACATCCTCCACCACGCCCATTATGAATCGGGGCTCCCCTTGCTCGTCCCGCACCAGCGAGCTGGTAGCCTCAGCCCAGATCACCTCTCCGTCCTTGCGGACGTAGCGCTTCGACCTCCGGTAGCTGTCGGACTCATCGGATACGAAGGTCCGGCGCTTACCGGTGTCGGTTGCCCGATCCTCCGGGTGGGTGAGGTCCAGGGTGGACATGCCCACGAGCTCTTCCGCGCTGTAGCCGGTTATCTCCTGGTAGGCTTCGTTGGTCTCTATCAGCCGGCGGTCCAGGTCGGCGACGCACACCCCTATCGCGGTCTGGTCGAAGAGCGTGCGGAACCGAGCTTCGCTCTCGGCCAGCGTCTTTTCGGCTTGTTTGCGAGCGGTTATGTCCCGGTACTGCCAGAGGTGGCCCCGGTATTCTTCGTCAACGAAGATCGGGATGTAGTCCCGCTCGAAGGTGCGCCCGTCCACCAGGGAGAACTCTTCGCCCGTAACGGGAATCTTCTCCCTGATCCGCTCCTCGACGCCTTGGACGAACGATTCCGGTTCTTCGAAGAAGTGTTTGGAATCCTCGGCGGCGCCGGAGCAGTCCGTGCCCGTCAACGCCTGCGGCGGGGCGGGGATGGAGAACATATCGCAGAACTCCTGGTTTACGCGCGAGATGTGCCGCGTGTCGTCCTCGACCAGGATACCGGCGCGGAGGCTCTCTATAAGGGTGGCGAGCCGGGAGCTACTCTCGCGCAACTCGTCCTCGCGCCGCTTGCGCTCGGTGGTGTCCCGAACTATCGCCGAGGCCCCCACTACGTTACCTTCGTCGTCCCTGATCGGGGTTACGGTCAAGGAGACGTCGATGCTGCGGCCGTCTTTCGTCACGTGCGCCGTTTCGTAGTTCTTGAGGCCTTCTCCGCGTTGTGTTATCTCGGAGATCTCGCGCCGGTCTTGGAGCCGGTCCGGCGGGTACAGGTTCCAGAGTGACTCGCCGAGCATCTCCTCGGCGGAGTAGCCGTAGAGCTGTTCCGCGCCGGGGTTCCAGCTCGTGATGGTCCCGTCCAGTGCGCGGCTGATGATGGCGTCGTTCGAGGACTGCACTATGGCCGCCAACCGGGCGTTAGCTAAGTTGGCCCGCTTGTGCTGGGTAATATCCCGCACCGCCGCTATGCGTACTTCCCGGTCCCGGTACGACGAGCTTCTACCCCGGATTTCCAGGTTCAGGGTCGAGCCGTCCTTCCTCACCCCTAAGATCTCGTACGGCTCTTCAGACGCGCTGGTGATTCGGTCCCGCACCATATCGGCGTAATCCGGGGCTACGAACTCCAGGACGGAGCGGCCTATAAGCTCGGAGGGTTCGTTGTAGCCGAACATTGAGGCAAACGCCGTGTTGGATTCGAGGATGTCCCCGAGATCGGCGATTACGATGCCCTCGAACGTCGCTTCACTCAGGGTCTGGAACCGCTCCTCGCTCTCCCGGCGTTCTCTCTCGGCCTCGACGCGGTAGCTGATATCCTCCACGATGCCGTAGACGCCGACGAGGTCTCCCTGAACCACGGCGGGGACCAGCGTCGCGCTGACCTCTACCCGGCGGTCGTCTTTGCATACCATCACGGACTCGAAGTTCTGCGGCTCTCCCCGAACCGCTTTCTCGAAATACCCTGTCACCCGGGTGAGATCTTCCGGCGCCACGAGCGGCGCGAGGCTTTTTTCGAGCAGCTCTTCTTGCGAGTAGCCGGTGATCTCCTGCATGGAGGGATTGGCCGTTAGCAGGTTCCCTTCAAGATCCATGGAGAACACGCCGTCCGGGTTGTGCTCCGACAGTGAGGCGTAACGCTGCTGGCTCTCGCTGAGCCGCCTCTCGGCCTCGACGCGGTCGCTAACGTCCTGTATCTGGGAGATGAAGTGCGAGGGCCGGTTCTCCGAGTCTCGTACCAGCGTGACTCCCAGCGAGACCCATACAGGGCACCCGTCGGCGTGGATGTAGCGCTTCTCTATCTGGTAGCCTTCTACCTCGCCGTCTCGTATCCGGCGTTCGTGTCTCTCGCTGAGCTCCCGGTCATCCGGGTGGGTGAGGTCTGTGTAGGACGAATCCAGCAACTCCTCTTCGGAGTAGCCGAAGATCTCGCAGAGGGCGCGGTTTACCCGGAAGTATTTTCCGTCGAGCCCTACCAGGGCCATGCCCGAGATTGTGTCGTCGAAGGCGCTGCGGAACTGCTCCTCGCTCTCCCGCAAGTCTTTCTCGGCTTCCAAACGCTCGGTGACGTCTCTGGCGGAGGCGAGAATCCGCTTTTTCCCGCCCTGTTCGACGGCCCCGACGCGCACTTCGACCGGGAAGGTGGTTCCGTCCTTACGCCGGTGCTCCCCGGTATGTAACCCAACGGTCTCGCCCGGCTCGGCCTCCAAGACGCGTTGCCAGAGTGTCTTTCCCGGTTCGGAGGTATTCCTATCCTCGAATACGAGGTTGGTGGCGAAGTCCCGCACGGAGAGGGAGAGCATCTCCTCGCGCGTATAGCCGAGGGAGCGCGCCGCTTCGGTATTGGCGTCGAGTATTTTGCCCTGCTCGTCGTGTACCAGGAGGGCATCGACCGACTGTTCGAAGAACTGACGGAAGCGCCGCTCATTCTCACTCAGCGCCCTCTGGCTCTCCTTGCGGTCGGTGATGTCCTGGAGTATTCCCACGAACGAGAGGCTGTCGCCGTGATGCACCTCGCCCAGGGATAGCTCCAGCGGAAACTCCGTTCCATCCCTCCGCAGCCCGGCGAGCTCCACCGTGCTTCCCAGAACGTGTGCCTCCCCCGTCTGCGTGTAACGCCGGAAGCCCTTCTCGTGCGCATCCCGGAACCGTTCGGGCATCAACATGCGTAGGGGTTGGCCGATTGCCTCGTCCGCCGGGTACCCGAACATGCGCTCCGCGTGGGTGTTGAACCTGCTGATAAGGCCGTTGGGAGACATAATGATGATCGCGTTGGGGGCCGTCTCCACGATGGCCCGGCTGCGCTCCTCGCTCTCGGCCAGTGTCTGTTCTGCCTGCTTGCGCCCGGTTATGTCGCGGGAATTGATCACAATTCCCTCTATCCCGGCTTCGTCGAGGAGGTTGTTGGCGATCCCCTCGAAGTAGAGCCAGTCGCCGCTCGCATGCTGGAGACGGTACTCCACCGGAGGGCTGATGCCGCCATCCGCCATTATCGCGGCGAACGCCTTCGATACCCGCTCTCTATCGTCCGGGTGGATAAGGTCGAGGCTATACTTGCCGATGTGCTCCTCGGGCTTTTTGCCCAAAACGTGTTCCAACGAAGGGCTCTCGTAGGTTATGGTCCCCTCGGCGTCGAGAATTCTGATGACGTCCGAGCTGTGCCTGACGAGCACCGAGCGTATCCGTACCTCGCGCTCTCTTAGCTCCTGCTCGGCTTCTACCCTCTCGCTTACGTCCCGCTGCACCCCGATGAAGTGTGTGAGACGTCCCTCCTCGTCACGCAACGGGGAGATGGAGACCTCGTTGTAGAAGAGTTCGCCGCTTTTACGGTAGTTGCGCAGTACCCCGCTCCACTCTCTGCCCTCTTCCAGCGCCTCGCGCAACTCTTCGAGGGCCGCCTGATCTTTCTCGGAGCCTTGCAAAAACCGGCAGTTACGCCCCACAGCCTCCTCGGAGGAGTAGCCCGTCTCGCGCTCGAAGGCCGGGTTTACATAGACGACCGGGTTATCCGGCAGGTTCGGGTCGGTGACGACTATGCTGCTGGTGGCAGCGGCCAGAACTCGCTCTTGAAATGAATCAGTGATGGATGCTCCTTATCCTGTCTCTGGCTACCGGGGCGTCTACGACGAGCATTACGAGGAGATACGCGTCCCGGATACCTACGATCATGATCGCCCCGCCCGCGAGCCAGGCCCGGCGTGCGCGGCCGGCCGATGCCGTTGCCAGGTTGGCGAGGTCGAGCGCGGCGTAGGAGGAGATCATCGCCACCACTATCGAGAGCGTGACGAGGTATAGGTTGTATGTGCCGTTCAGCGTCGTTTCCGCGGCGTCTGTCATATTCACCTCGACTGCTCGCCGTCCTTATCCTGTACGGTGTTGTCCAGGTGCGGGATCAATTCTTCTATGGCGGACCGCGCGTCGCCGAACGCCTTCTCCAGGCTCCCGAGCAGTTCCCCCGCTTCCCCCAACTCACCGCTCTGCCCAACCTCTTCGAGCGTCAGACATATACGGTGCATCCGATTAGCTCCCATGTTACCACTGCTCCCTTTCAGCGTGTGTGAGAGCCGGTACACGGACGGGGCGTCACCCGACTCCACGGCTTTTTTGAGGGCTTTGATCTGGGCCGCCGCGTCTTCGAAGAACAGTCCGGTGAGCTCCTCTAGTATGTCCGGTTCGCCTTCTTGCTGAAGTTCGCTCAGGCTCTCCAGTACGCCGGGATCCAGAACATCTACGTCGGCTCCGAGGTGGACGTAGCCGCCGGAGTTAGGGTCTGTCTGCTCTGGTTCGGATGCGTCTCGAAGGACCCATCGTTCCAGCGCGCTCTCTAGTTGGCGGATCTTTACGGGCTTTGCGACGTAGTCATCCATGCCGGCTTCTAGCGCCTTCTCCCGGTCGCCTTCCATGGCGTTTGCGGTCATGGCGATGATCGGGAGGTGACGGTCGCCGGGTTCGTTGCGCTCCCGTTCACGGATCTCGGCGGTCGTATCGTATCCGTCCATCTCCGGCATCTGGACGTCCATCAGCACCGCCGCGTAATCGGCGCGGCCCAGGGCCTCAAGTACCCCGGCGCCGTCACCCGCGACGTCCACCCGGTATCCGAGTTTCTCAAGCATCCGCACGGCGACCTTCTGGTTTACTTCGTTGTCCTCGGCGAGCAGGAGCCGGGCGCGGGACGTGGCCTGTAGCTCGCGCAGGCTGTGGCGGGTGACGAGTCGCGTCTCCTCGGACGGGTCCTTCTCCGGAGGGTCTACCATCACCGTCGCCAGGACGTTGTAGAGTTCGGACTGCCTTACCGGCTTGGTCAGGTAAGCCTCTATCCCGGCCTGGCGCGACTGCTCGCCTTCGCCCCGATGCCCGATGGAGGTGAGCAGCACGAGCCGGACGGAGGAGATGGTGGGGTCTTCTTTGATCTTCCGGGCCAGTTCCAGGCCGTCCATGCCCGGCATCTGCATGTCCAGGATCGCCAGATCGTAAGGTTCCCCGGCTTTGGCCGCCGCTCGGAGCTTCTCGATGGCTACCCAGACGTCCTCCGACACGTCGTTCTCGACGCCCCAGGAGGAGAGTTGCTTTTGGAGGATCCTGCGGTTCGTCTCGTAGTCGTCCACGACGAGCATCCTGAGTTCTTTCAGGTCGCCGAGCGGACGGGGCGGCTCCGCGGGCGCCGATTGTTTGGCGAGCCGGAGCGTAAAGCAAAAAGTGCTTCCGGCTCCGGGCGCGCTCTCCACGTCGATCTCCCCGCCCATGATATCCACGAGTTGCTTGGAGATCGCCAGACCGAGCCCCGTGCCGCCGTACTTCCGCGTCGTGGAGGTGTCGGCCTGGGTGAATGACTGGAAGAGCGTGTGTTGCTGCTCCGCGCTCATCCCTATCCCGGTGTCGGAGACGGAGAACCGGATCTCCGCGTCGTCGTCCAGGTTGTCCGTAATCTCGACTTTCAGAGTGACCTCGCCCTCCTCGGTGAACTTTATGGCGTTGCCCACGAGGTTGGTCAGGATCTGCCGGATGCGTCCGGGGTCTCCCCGAAGCGCAGTCGGCACGTCGTACTCGATGAGGCTCGCGATCTCCAACCCCTTCTCTTGGGCCCGCTCGGCGAGCAGAACCACTACGTCTTCGACGGCTGTTCGCAGGTCGAAGTCTATGGTCTCTATCCGCATCTTACCGGCCTCTATCTTCGAGAAGTCGAGGATGTCGTTGATAATGACCAGAAGGTTCTCGCCGGAGAGCTTTACCGTTTGGGCGTAGTCTCGCTGCTCGGCGTCGAGCGGCGTGTCCATGAGCAGGTCCGTCATCCCGATAACGCCGTTCATCGGGGTGCGGATCTCGTGGGACATGTTCGCCAAAAAGTCGCTCTTGGCCCGGCTGGCACTCTCGGCTTCCACCCGCGCTATCTCCAGGTCGTAGACTGTGCTCTCCAACTGTGCGGTGCGTTCCTCGACGCGACGTTCCAGAGTCGTGTTAAGGTCCCGGATCTCCTCTTCCGCCCGCTTGCGTTCGGTGATGTCTCTGAGCGGTCCCGCTAGCCGGTAGGCGATCCCTCTCTCGTCGCGCTGGGCCATGGCTCGGACCAAGCAGTAACGGTACTCGCCGGAGGAATGCCGGAGCCGGAACTCCTCTTCGAAGTCTCCGCCGTGGGCTAGGTAGTCGTTTAGACGCCGCCCGTATTCTTCACGGTCCTCCGGGTGTACCAACTCGAAGAAGCCATCCAGCGTCGGGGTAAACGTCTCGCGCGAGAGACCGGCGATCTCGAAGAGTCGCTCGTTCCAGAAGATCTCGCCGCCGGGGATGTCCCAGTCGAAGAAGCCGTCGTTCGAGCCTTCGAGGACCAACTCGTACCGCTCTTCGCTCTGACGGAGCCTCTGTTCGTTCTCCCGCAGTTCGGTGATGGCCTCTTGGAGTTGTGCGGTGCGCTCCTCGACTCTTTGTTCCAACGTCTCGTTGAGGTTTTTGATCTCTTTTTCCGCCCGCTTGCGTTCGGTGATGTCCCGGATGGCGCTCACGCGAACGGGGCGTCCCCGGTACGTGGATGCCGTACCATGAATCTCTATATCAAAGCGCGTGCCGTCCTTACGGAGGCCGACGGCTTCATACAACCCCTCGAAGCCGGAGGAGATGTGGTCGCGTATCAGGTCCCTGGACTCCGGCGCCGCGGTCTTCAGCGCGGACTCGCCGACTATCTCCGAAGGCTCGTAGCCGAACAGGGCGGTGTAAGCTCGGTTGACCTCCAGAATCTTCCCCTTTTCGGTGATTGCGATGGCCTCTAACGTCGCCTCGGTTAGGGTCCTGAACTGCCGCTCGCTCTCTCGGAGCTTCTCCTCGGCCCCTTTTTGTTCGGTGACGTCGTGCATAGCCACCACGGCGCCCAGCTTGTTACCGTCGGTGTCATAGAAGGCCTGTCCGTTAGCCAGCAGTGTTCGGACAGGACCGTCCTTGGGAACGATAACCATCTCGGCGTCGCGCACGTTCTCGCCGTTGTAGGCTCGGAACAGGGGTATGTCCTCCTGGCGCATCGGCGTGCGCCCGTCGGCCTGGTAAAGGTCGTAGTGCCCGGCCCACTCGGCGGGCGGAAGCTCCTTCTCGGCAATCCCGTGAAGCTCCCGCGTGGCCTGGTTGAACAGAGTCAGGTTCCCTTCAGCGTCGCAGGCTACTATTCCCTCTTTGAGGCTGTCCAGTACAGCGGCGAGGAACTCGCGTTCTCTGGTCAACTCCGCTCCCGCCCGCTTACGTTCGGTGACGTCTCGGATGGCGGACATTCGTACGGTCCGTCCCTGGTAGGTGTAAGCCTTGCCGCGGACCTCAATATCGAAACGCTCGCCGTTCTTCCTCATGCCTACCGCCTCGTAGGATTCCTCCAGACCGGAGGACATGTTTGCCCGCACCAACTCGCGCGACTCGGGAGCCACTAAGTCCAGCGCGTACATACCGACGACCTCGGATGGTTCGTAGCCGAAGATATCGTCGAAAGATCGGTTCGCCTCAAGGATCCTGCCGCCTTCGGTTATGGTGACGCCTTCGAACGTGGCGTCGGAGAGGCCACGGAACCTGCTCTCGCTCTCCTGGAGCGCCGCGTCAGCCTCGCGTCGCCGGTCCAGCATCTCGTTAAAGGCCGCCGCGACCGTGCCGAGCTCGTTGGTGGTGTTGAGATCCACCCTGTGGTCCAGATCCCCCGCCCCGACCCTCTTCGCGCCGTCCCTCAGTTTCAGGAGGGGGGAGATCAGGCCCCGGCGGACGTAGAGCACGGAGCCCAGAACCGCTAGTAAGGCCAGGGAGCCCAGGCCGGCCGCCAGTAACGTATCTCTGCGGAGGGCGTTCTCGGTGTCCTGCCGGGCGTTGTCCCGGCTCGCGAGCGCCTGGTCCCCGATCCGGGCGAGGGTTTCGCGGGCGCGGTCCATCTCGGTCTTTCCTCTGGAGAGCTGGAGGTCCTGGGGGTCGGTGTTCCCTTCACGGCGGGCCGCGATCTGCTCCTCGAAGAGATCGAGTATGGCCTGGTACCGGGACTCCAACTCGTCCAGGGTTGCGGGGTCTATCAGTTCTTCGCCCGCGCTCTCGTTGATCCTACGGGTCTCGCGCAGGTCTTCCTCGAACTGCCGGCGGCCCAGGTCGTAGGGTTCCAGGAACCCCTCTTCGCCGTTGAGCAGGTAGCCGCGTTTGCCGGTCTCCAGGTTGAGCAGGTCTATCTCCAACTGCTCGGACTTCACGAGTACGTCGACCGCCTGCTGTTGACGGACCAGGGTGGTCGAGGAGACCCTGTAGGACTCGTAGGTGATGACCCCGGACAGGAGCAGAAGAAGCGCCAGAAGCAATATGAATATCAGGTACAGTCTGGCCTCGACCGTGCCCAACTTCTCTTTGAGGTTCATCGGCTCTCCGTATTTTGATGTTCCGACGTCAAGCTGCACCCTCGCTACATTACTAGCCTTACTATTTATCGTACTTATTGGGGCAAGAGTTTAACTTGGCGGGAGATCAGCCGCGTGGCAGATGGACGGTGAAAGTCGTGCCCTCACCGATGGCGCTCTCGACGGTGACCCGCCCGCCATGGTTCTCGGTCACGTGACGGACTATGGAGAGGCCGAGCCCCGTACCGCCGGTCGCCTTGGACCGGTCTTTGTCCACCCGGTAGAACCGCTCGAATATACGGGTGAGCTTCTCTTCCGGGATGCCGATACCGGTGTCGGAGATGCTGACGATTACCTCTTCTTCGTTGGAGCCGCCGGTGACTTCTACGAGTCCGCCGGGCAGGGTGTACTTGACAGCGTTGTCTACCAGGTTGTTGAACATTGAGGTGAGTTGCGTCTCGTCGCCGTAGACGGTGTAATCTGCGACCCTCCCGAAGCGTTTCCAGTTCAGGGTTATGTTCTTTTTGCGGGCCTCTCTCCTAACGCGGGGCAGGACTCCCATCAAGACGCCCCGGACGTCTATCGGCTCGGGGTTTTCGATCCCGGCTCCGCTTTCGAGCCGCGCCAGATCCAGCAGGTCCGTTATGAGACGGCTCAGGCGTTCGGTCTCGCCCTTTAGCTGGCCGGCGAAGATCCTGGCCTGCACGGGGTCTTCGTCGATCACATCTTCCAGACTCTCGGCCAGCAGCCGGAGGCTCGTCGCCGGGGTCTTTAGTTCGTGAGAGACGTTGGCTACGAAGTCCCGGCGGATCTTGTTGACCCGTTCGATCTCCCCCGGACTCAAGTAGCCGGATTCTCTGGCCCGCTTCAAGCCGGCCTCTTACTCCGGGGCCAGGGCGCCCACGCCGCTCTCCACGCCCGGCGTCGCCTCGAAGCGGTAGCCCAGGCCCCGGACGGTGTGGACGAACTCGTACGCGGACTTGTCGGCCAACGCTGCCCGGATGCGCCGGATATGAACGTCTATAGTGCGCGAGGAGCCGACCCCGGCGTGGCCCCACACTTCCTTCGCCAGTTCCTCCCGGCTCTTTAGTTCTCCGGGCGCCGAGGCCAGGGCGGCGAGAAGCTCGAACTCTTTGAGCCTCAGAGAGAGGACCTCGTCGTTCACGCGGGCCGTGAAGTTCTTGGTGTCGAGTTGCAGGTCTCCGGCCTCGATGACCCGGCCCCGGCTACCCACGTCGCTGCGCTTGAGGTTCGCCGTGATGCGGGCGACGAGCTCCTTCATGCCGAAAGGCTTCGTGACGTAGTCGTCGGCCCCCACCTCGAAGCCCCGCACCTTGTCCTCCTCGGCGTCCTTGGCGGTTATCATGATGATGACCACGTCCTCGTCGTGATCCCGGATGTGCTCGCAGACCTCGATACCGGACTCTCCGGGGAGCATGATGTCCAGCAGGATCAAATCCGGCCGCAACTTCCGGGCCGCCCTGAGCGCGTCCGCCCCCGTGGTGGCCTGGTTTACCTTGAAGCCCTCCCGCGAGAGGTTGTAAGCCAGGGTGCCCATGATAACTTCGTCGTCCTCGACTATGAGGATTTCCGTCCCATTCGTAGCAACCAAGTCGCACCATTCCTATTAGTTCGGCGGAACGACCGAAGTATAAACGCTGTTTGTGATCAAGTCAGCATTCGAACTTACCGGACGACCGGCTTTCGTGCTGAAACGAATCTCCCATTGCCGCTACAATGCGGTGGACGGCGAGCGGGAGGCGAGTTTGGAGCTAAAGGCGGAAATTATCACGGTCCACCCCGAACGAACTTTTACCATAGCCCGAAGCTCCACCGACGCATTCGAACGCGTGATCCTGGAACTGGAAGAAGGAGGGACCGTTGGTCGTGGGGAGTCCGCCCCAACCGGCTATTACGGAGAGAGCGCGGAGAAGGCCCGAAACGCCCTCCGTTCCGCGACGGTGGACGACCCTTGGGACATCGAAGGTACTCTCTCAGCGAACGCCGGGCTTCCGGCGAGTGCCCTCGCTGCCCTTGACTCCGCTCTCCACGATCTTGCGGCGAAACGACTCGGCATCCCGGTCTACCGGCTTCTGGGACTCGCCCGGCCCGTGCCCGTTACCGCTTACACGCTGGGGATCGCCGACCGCGAGACGACTCTGGAGGCCGCCCGCGAGTATTCGGGTCTCCCGATCTTCAAGATGAAAGTCGGCGGATGGGATGACATAGAGACTGTCCGGGCCGTCGCCGAAGTATCAGAGGCGGAGATCTGGGTGGACGCCAACGAGGCGTTCTCGGCGGAAGACGCCCCGGATGTGGCGCGAGAGCTGAAAGAGATAGGGGTAGCCATGATCGAGCAACCCGTACCGGCCTCGGACGGCCCGGAAGCCCTGCGAAGCTGGACCGAGGCGGCACATCCCGTACCCGTGATCTCCGACGAGAGTTCCTTAACCGCCCGCGACGTACCGGCTCTCTCGGGCTGCGTAACCGGTGTGAACGTGAAGCTCGCCAAGTGCGGCGGCATCCGGCGGGCCTTAGAGTTGATCCACACCGCCCGCGCCCACGGCATGATGGTAATGCTCGGCTGCATGGTCGAAACATCTCTGGGCATCGGCGCGGCGGCCCAAATCTCCGGCCTAGTGGACTTTGTGGACCTGGACGGCCCGCTGCTCATCTCCGACGATCCATTCGGAGGTCTGGGCTTCGAGAAAGGGAATATCTTGCTCTCAGACGAACCCGGACTCGGGGTGGAGCCCATATGATCCCCGAAAGTGTCCCGGAACGCCGCTACGCCATCTTCGCCGAAGGACGTTTCCTGGACAACAACGCAAAGACGGCCCACGGTTTGATGCGCTACGGCAAGGACGAGGTAGTCGCCGTCGTCGACTCGACGCTCGCCGGGAAGAACGCCCTTGACGTTATGCCGGATCTCCGGCGCGACGCCCCAATAGTCGGGACGGTGGGGGAGGCGCTGGATATGGGACCGACTTCGATGCTCGTAGGGCTCGCCCCGGCCGGTGGAAAGCTTCCCAGGGAGTGGCTGGACTCGCTCCGGGAAGTGGCCGATGCGGATGTGGAGATAGTCAGCGGGCTCCACCAGCGGCTCGCCCCGGAGTTTCCCGGCAAGAGAGTGTGGGACGTGCGCGAACCGCCGGAGGACGTGCCGCTCTTCTCCGGCGAAGGGCTCGACGTAGGGCCCAAGGTCGCCCTGACCGTCGGGACCAGCGCCGCAATCGGCAAGATGACCGCGACGCTGGAGGTGCAGCGGGCCGCGCAGGAGGCCGGTGTCGCTACCGAGTTCGTCGCCACCGGGCAGACCGGCATCGTCATAGCGGGCTGGGGTATTAGCGTGGACGCCGTAGTCAGCGACTTCGTGGCCGGGGCGTCCGAGCAACTGGTGCTCGCTGCGGCGAAACGTTCCCCGGAGATAATTTTGGTGGAAGGCCAGGGGTCGCTCGGGCATCCGGCATACTCCGGCGTCACGCTCGCGCTGTTGCACGGCTCTTGCCCCGACTGCCTCATCCTCTGCACCGACGCTTCGGAAGAGAGGATCATGGGTCTCACCCCACGTCCCGAACCCGCCCGCGCCGCCCGGCTCTACGAAGAAGTCGCCGCCCTGGTCAAACCCGCCCCGATAGTCGCAGTGAGCGTCAACACGAAAGGCCTGGACGACGAAGCGGCCGAAGAGTTCGTCTCTGCCGTCTCGACCTCCACCGGGCTTCCGGCCGCCGACCCGTTCCGCGGCTCCGCCGCACCGATCCTCGAAGCCGTACGCGCAGCGCCAAAAACCAGGTCTGCAGGCAGATAGGCGGGTAGAGGCCGAAAAGCTTTAACAAGAATTTTACGCTTGCAAGCATCCGGTTATGTTAAGATTCCATCGTGGCACGATGCTTGACTCTTAACGCCAGCTACGAGCCCGTGGCCCTGGTGCCGATCAAACGGGCCATCGTCCTCGTCGTCTCCGAAAAGGCCGAGATCGTCGAGGCCAATCTGGATATGAGGATCCGCTCCGAAAAGGCGGAGTATCCTTATCCGCTCGTGATCCGCCTCATCCGCTACGTCGAGATACCGCGCCGTCTGCGGCGGCACGTTACCAACACCATCCTCTTCGCTAGAGACAACTACAGGTGCCAGTATTGCAGCAAGCACCGCGACGACCTGAACCGGCGCGACTGCCTGACGCGGGATCACGTGAAGCCGATCTCGCGGGGCGGGGGAAACACTTGGGACAACGTGGTGACCGCCTGCACCAAGTGCAACGCCCGCAAGAGCAACCGGCTGCCGATGGAGTGCGGCATGTACCCGAAGACCACTCCCAAAGAGCCGCGCTACGTGGTCATGGTGTGGTACTCGCGGGGGCTGAATGAGATCCAACGCCGCTACGTCGAGCAGTTCTACGGAGAGGCGTCGCTGGAGCCGGCTTTCTAGAAAGGCCCGTTTATGATCTTTTCGGGGCGGAAGGGCCCGACTAATTTGGGTCGCTTGTTATAATCGTCTTTCGTTACCGATCTTACTGGGCGGGACTTATTGGACTACAACAATTTCTCAGATACGGTGGACCGCATAGTACGCAACGTCGAGCGCGCCGTTTCGGGCAAGCACGAGGAGATCCTCCGGGCGGTGGTCGCGTTGCTGGCTGGTGGACACGTACTCATAGAGGACGTGCCGGGAGTCGGGAAGACCTTGCTGGCGAAGTCGCTGGCCCGCTCGTTCGAGGCCGAGTTCAAGCGGATACAGTTCACGCCCGACCTCCTGCCCGCCGACGTTACGGGCCTGAACGTCTACAACCAGGGTGAAGGGGAGTTCGAGTTCTGGGCCGGCCCGGTGTTCGCCAACGTGGTGCTGGCCGATGAGATCAACCGCGCCAGCCCCAAGACCCAGAGCGCACTCCTCGAAGCGATGGAGGAGGGCTCGGTGACGGTAGACGGTACGACGCGCTATCTGCCCCATCCTTTCGGGGTGATAGCTACCCAGAACCCTGTCGAGCACGAGGGGACTTATCCGCTGCCCCACGCCGAGTTGGACCGATTTATGATCCGGATGGAGATCGGCTACCCGGCGGAGGAGGCCGAGATGAGCCTCCTGAAGCTCGCCCAGGACCCTTCCGCGGACCTGGAGCCGGTTATGTCCCTCGACGAGTTCGTCCAGATGCGCCGGTGTGTGTGGGAGGTCCACGCCAGCGAGGCCGTATTGCGCTACGTGGTGAGTGTTACCTCGGCCACCCGCGAGCGGGACGACGTCTCTCTGGGGGCTTCGCCGCGGGCGAGCCGGATGTTGCTCGCCGCCGCCAAGGCCGGCGCCGCCGCAAGTGGCCGTTCCTACTGCATCCCGGACGACATAAAAGCCTTCGCCCCGGCGGTTTTGGGGCATAGGATCATACCTTCGGCCGAGGCCCGGCAAAATGAGTCGTCCAATGGATCGGGCGGCACCGGCGTGGCGGAGAGGATCGTTCACGAGATACTCGGCTCCGTGCCCGTGACAGAGGCGGTGTAGAAGTTTTGCGGCCCGGAGGCGCATCCCGGCTCTCCGTACGGCCGACGGTCCGGGGCTGGCAGGCGATCTTCTTCGGGGTTCTGGTCATGGGCGTGGCGCGCCTTATCGGTACGACTCAGTTCTACCAACTCGCCTACGCCTTGCTCGCGTTTATCCTCGCGGCTTTCGTACTGGGGTTGCTCGGCTCCCGCCGGATCGGTTTCTCCCGCAGCCTGCCGTCCGGTGTCCACTTCACCGCCGGAAACTCCGCCAGGATAGACCTCTTGCTCTCCAACGGCTCCGGGCTAGATACTTCGGAGATCACCGTAACGGACCGGCTGCCGGACCAGAAAAGTTTCGAGGTGCCGGCGCTACGGGCGCGAGGAGGGGATGTGATCGAGGTTCCCGTAACCTTCCCGAAGCGCGGCATCTACGAGCTAGGCCCGGCGCGGGTCCGGGCGACGGACCCGTTCGGATTTCTCTACTTCGTCCGCTCGTTCCGCTACCGCACCGAGACCGTAGTCTACCCGGAGGTTCACGACCTGGCGGGGCTTTCTTTGGGCGCGGGGAATATAGAGGCCGGGGCGCGGGGCTCCGTGGGACAGCGCGGCGACGAGTTCGCGGGACTACGGGAATACCGCCGTGGTGACGACCGGCGGCACATCCACTGGAAGAGCCTGGCGCGTACCGGGGAGTTGTTTGTCAAGGAGTTCGCGCTTCAAGACCCGCGCCGCTTCACCGTCGCCCTGGACCTGCGACGCCAGGGCCTCCGGGTCCCGGAGAAAGAGATAGAGGATGCCGTCTCCGCCGCGGCCTCAATGCTCACGCACCTGTACAAAGGCGGGATGCCGTTCCGTATGATCTGCACGAACCGGGACGGAAACGCGACGGAGTTCGGCTCGGACGAGAAGTCTTACTGGAAGGCGATGCGCCTCCTGGCGACCGTCAAGGCCGATGGAAGCCGCCAATTGGGAGAGTCGGTCCTGGATGAGCGGGGGCGGATCGGCGAGGGTGTGATACTGGTCTCGCGCGGCGCCGACGAAGACCTCTTGCAGAGCGTCCGGCGGCTCCGGAGCGCGGGCCTCTCAGTGATCGTGGTGTCCGTCGCCACCCACACTTACCGTCTCGGCGGGGCCCGCGGCAGGGATCGGGACCGGGATTCGGCTTTCTTACAGGAGCTTGGCCGGCTGGAGACGGCGGGCGCTTCAGTATGCGTAGTGCGTAACCCCGGCGGCGTAGGGAGTCTTGCGGGCTTGAGAGACCGGGTGAGCGTTTGATGGGCGGCTTCGGGATCAGGGTCTCGCTCTATGTGGCGGCGCTGGCGACCGGCGCGGCCTTTAGCATCCTGTTTACCGGAGAAGTCGACGGCCTCGACGGCGCGTCCGGCGAGGCGCTGCTGTTGATGGTTGGAGCCGCGATAGTCGGGCTGGCGACGGGATCGGCCGGCAGGTACCGATTTATGCTGCTGCCACCGGCGGCGGTCTTCTATACTTTTCTCGCCGTGTACGGGATTCCGCCTTTATCCATCTCCGGCTGGCGCGAGCTTTTCCTGGAGATCGGGACGGACGTCTACGTGGCGGCGAATACCATGTACCTCGAACCTATCCCCTACGAGCTGTCCTCCGGTCTGCTGGTTCTGCTGCTGCCGCTGGTCGTCGTGCTGGCGGCATTCTCGGCATCGGCCACCCTCTACGAGCGGAGCCCGGTCTTCTCCATAGCCATCCTGGGCATCACCCTCGGCGTGTTGAGCACGTCGAGTTTCGAGACGGGGGCCGGTCCGTACTTCTTCGTGTTTCTCTGCGCCGCCGGAGCCCTGCTCCTCTACGCCGGAACCGGGAATCGGGGGCCGGGAGTATTGTCCATCCTCGTCGGGACGGGTGTGGTGCTGCTCGCGCTCGCGGTGCCGAAGCTGCCTTATGCCGACCTCACAGTTAGTCCGGGGCTTATAGATTGGACCCGGATCGGGACCTGGGGGACTTCGCGTCTCGACGTTCAGGCCGACGTCGGGGACTACCTGACCACGGGCCAGGATACCCAGTTGCTCCGGGTGACCAGCGAAGAGCCACTCAACTGGCGCGCGGGCACCCTCGACTACTTCGACGGAGCCCGGTGGACGGATACCACGCAGCCCGCCGACGCCGACGGCGAGGAGATAGCGGAGGGTGTGAAGACGCAGACCGTCGTGCAAGACGTAAGAATATTGAACGCCCAGAGCGATTGGATCTTCGGAGGTTACCGCATTACCCGGACTTCCCTGGAGGACGCCGAACAGAACTCCGACGGTTCGTGGTCCGTCGACGAACCACTCGTCGAGGGTAGTTCCTACCGGGTGCTCTCCGAGGTTCCCCAGCCGACCGAGGAGCAACTCCGGGGCTCCGATTCCAATTATCCCGCAGAGGTGCGCGAGAGGTTCTTGCAATTGCCGGAGGATACGCCGCAAGAAGTCTCCGAGACGGCCCAGGAGATCCGGAACCGCTACGACACCTCAAATCCATACAGCACGGCCCGGGCCATCGAGCGTTACCTGGTCTACGACGGCGGGTTTACATATAATTTGGACGCCGATTTCCGCCGGGCGGACCGGGCCATCGAGCGCTTCCTCGATAAAGACGGGCTCAGGGAAGGATTCTGCACCCAGTTTGCCACCTCAATGGCTCTGATCTCACGGGATCTAGGTTTGCCCTCCAGGGTCGTCTACGGCTCTACGCAAGGTGAACAGACCGAGGACAATGAGTGGACCGTGGCCGGACGCAACATGCACACGTGGGTGGAGGTCTACTTCCCCGGCGTCGGTTGGTACCCCTTCGACCCGACACCCGGTTTCGCGCTACCCGCTACGATGGAGGCGAACGCCCCGCGTCCTCTAGGCCCGATATCCCAGGAAGACCTCATACCCCAGGGGCCCGCCGCGCAGCGCCCGTTCGGCGAGACGCCGACCAACGAGAATCCTCAGGACCCGGCGAGCTCCTCTAGCTCCGGCGGAGCCGAGACGCCGGTGCTGCCCCTGTTGCTCCCCGTCCCGCTGGCGCTGCTCCTCATTCCGCTCGTCAAGCGGGTGCTAAGAGCCCGACGCAGCCCGGACCGCCTATACCAGGATATCGCCGGTCGTCTGAGAGACGTCATGGCCCCTGGGCGCGGCTCACTCGCCGACTCCCCGGCCCTCACCCCGACCGAGCGGATGCTACTACTCTCCGGCGCCGTGGGACTGACGGAAGAGCCGTTCCGCCGGTTCGCCGCCGCCTACTCCGCCCATCTCTACTCGCCTTCTCCGGACGTGGACATAAATCGGTCTTATCGGGAAGCTTTGCGGGAATTCGGGTGTTTGCCGCTCTGGCGGCGTGTTCTCGGGGAGGCCAATCCGGCCTCGCTCTTCGCGCGGGCCGGGGAATGGGTATCGTCGTCGAAGGCGCGGCTTGGCAAGGCGTTGCGCGGAAGGCTTGCGGGAGTGCGGCGCAGGCTCAAGCGTTGAACTTATTGTAGAGTGGTGTAATAATCCCTGTACCCAATTTAACTAGCTACAGCATTCTTCGGGAGGTGCTGATGGACCAGAAACAGGCAACTATCGTAGCTTTGACCGACAACGCCGCCGAGAAGGTAAAGACGCTAATGGAGCAGGAAGAGGAAGACCTCGCCCTGCGGATCGGCGTCCGGCCCGGCGGTTGCTCCGGCTTCCAGTACTCGATTTACTTCGACGACGAGATCGCCGACGACGACGAGGTCTTTGAGGACAAGGGCGTCAAGGTGCTTATCGACGCGATGAGCGTACCCTACATCATGGGCAGCGAGTTCGATTACGTAGACGGACTCCAGGGCGCCGGATTCGCGGTCAACAACCCGAACGTCCAGGGCGGCTGTGGCTGCGGCAGCTCTTTCACCTGCTAGACTAGGCCATATAGAAATACGAAGAGGCTCGGGGCTCTAAAGCCACGGGCCTCTTATTCGTGGTGGGGCAAGAGCCCACCCGCCGAGACCAACTCGTTTACGGCCGCGACGCTCTCCGGGCAGAGTTTCTCGCCGCTCTCTTCGTTCAGGATGCCGAGCACTTTCTCCATCGGCATGCCGGCCCGGTATGGACGGTCGCTGGCTAGGGCGTCGAATATGTCGGCGACGGTGAGGATGCGGCCCGGAAGGTCCAGCTTCTCTCCTGTCAGGCCCCTCGGGTAGCCGGAGCCGTCGAGTTTCTCGTGGTGGTTGGCGGTCCGCTCCAGGATGCTTTCGAAGGGCGTGACGCGAGAGAGGATATCGTAGGTCAGGGCGGGGTGTTTCTTTATCTCGGCGAACTCCTCGTCGGTGAGCCTGCCGGGTTTGTCCAGTATGCGGTTCGAGATACCCAGCTTGCCGATGTCGTGTAGCAGTCCGGCCCGGAGCTGGTCGTTTATCGTCGGTTCCGGGAGGCCCATGTGCTCGCTTATCCTGGTGGCGTTCTCGGCTACCCTTTCGGAGTGGTCGTAGGTAAAGGGCGACTTGGCGTCGATTATCCTGGCGAAGGCGCGGGCGGTCAGGTCCAGCCGCTCCGCCGTCGCCGTCAGGGCCTGATCCTCGGGCTCAAGACGTTGTATTTCCTGCGGCAAGTCTTCCCTGGTAAGTCTCTCCCACATCGAGCCTTCGCGGGCTTCGGACAGGAAGATATCTACCAGATCGGGATCGAACCACGTCCCCCGTCGTTTCTCTGCTATCTCCACGGTCCTCTCCGGGCCGTACGAGCTGTAGAAGACCTCCGCCGTCTGGGCCAGGCCGCAGATCCGCGCGAGAAGCGGTATCTCTTCGCCCTTTAGGCCGTCGGGATGGCCGGCGCCGTCCCAATGTTCGTCCAGGTTACGGATCGCCTGGGCGGTCTCTTCGGGGAAGCCTATGAGCCGTGAAATCTCCGCGCCCCGCTCGCAGCGGATCTGGATTAGCTCCCGTGCGGCCTTCTGCCCTTGGAGCCCGACGTTCAAGAACTGCCGGGCTTTGGTTAAGATCGTCCGATCCTGGCCGACCGTACGGGCCGTGTAAAGGACTGCTTGTGGCAGGCGGCTCCAATTCACGGTCTTTACCGCTCTCTTCGCCTCGAAATCGTCGGCGTCGAAGAGGGCCGTCATCTTGGAAGCGTTGCTGGAGCAACCGGCGTCCTTCATGAGCAGGGCGTAGAAGAGCGCCGAGCGTCGCTCGTCCGAGAGCCCCAGACGCTGGCCGACCGTCATACCTATAAAACAAGTGCGGATGATGTGTCCCTGAGACTGGCCTTCGACCATGTCCAGCACGTAGGAGAGCGCGGAGATCACCTCCGAGTACCGGACCATTCCCGATTCTTGTTCTGCGTATGCTCTCGTAGGCACGCTCCCTGAAAGACCGGACACAGTTGCACCAATATTGTCGGCTGCGGCGTGGAAAGCTTAAGTAACCGTGCACACTATGTAATTACGGACGGGCCGCAGAGTTGGATGTGCCCGGATCTCCTAGATCCGCTCTCCATCCACCTCGATCTCGACGCCGTCGCCCAGGAAGCAGAAGTGCCCTTCGGCTTTCGCGGATTCCGGTAGCGGCTCCGGGTAGCTCCATGCTACGTCTTCGACAGTCTCGCCGTTTATATTTGCGGACCAGTAAGAGGCCGCGCCCTTGTACGGGCAGTGCGTAACGGTCTCGCTCGGGACGAGCAGGTCCGTTTTTACGTCTTCGGGCGGGAGGTAGTAGCGGGGCGGCAGCCCGGTCTCGAAGAGGATCTTCGGGTGGTCGCTCTCGGCGACGGTTTCGCCGTTGATCGTTGCTTTTACGTGCCGGGAGCCGGCCCGGACGTCAACCCGGTGGTAGGGGTCTCGGGGATGGACGGAGATCTCCTCGTCTTCCTCGAACCACTGGTCCATCGCGCCGAAGTAGATCGCCACGTAGTTCTCCGGTATCGGGGAGGATTCGAGCGGCTCCGGGTAGCCCCACACGGCGTTCTCCGCTACCTCGTCGCCCGCCTTTACGGACCAGTACGCCGCGTCGCCCTTGAACGGACAGTGGGTCGTGTGATCCGTCCTCTCCAGCAGGTCCTGGTCTACGTCCTCAATGGGGAAGTAGTAGGTGGGGAGGTAGCCGGTCTCGTGAAGCATCTTGATCCGGTCGCTCTCAACGACTGTCTCGCCGTTCAGGACGGCCCGCACCCGCCGGGGCGAGTCCTCAAAGTAGAGGGTGTGTCCTTTTGGGGCGTCGGGCTCGAAGTTGAAAGCGCCGCCGCTCTGCTTGCCGAAGGGTCCTGTTCCAACCGTTAGTGCCACGATGATCTCCTTTAGTCGATAGTACAGGTTTTACCAGACTCGGAGTGTTGTCAGTCGGGTTCTTCGGGGTCTTTTATGGGTTCTGTCACTTCGGTGGGGGACGTCACGTTGTCTCCTTCGCCCTCCGCCGTCCGGCGTGGCAGGTAGATGATGAAGAGCCACAGCACGGCAATAACGAGGCCCACTATCCCGACCACGAGGAACTGCCAGATCTCACCGCTCATCCCGAACCTCCCCTCAAGGCTCCGAGACGGTCCAGGGCAAGCATCGCGGCCGCTACCCCGCTGGAACTGACGATCTCCCCGTCATAGACGAGTCTGGAAACCTCTTCGAGCGGTACCCGAACCACGTCCAACCTCTCGTGCTCGTCGAGGTCTTGATTCCCCACGCTCTCGACACCCTGGGCGAGAAACAGATAAGCCCAGTTGTCCTTTAGGCTCGGTGAAGAGGCCAGGGCGCCGAGCGACTCCCACACGCCGCCCGAGTAGCCGGTCTCCTCGGCAAGCTCGCGGCGGGCGGCAGCCTCCGGTTTCTCGCCGGGTTCCACGAGTCCCGCCGGAAATCCTAGCTCCATCCGTTCGAGCGGTGGCCGGTACTGGCGGACCATAACTACTTCGCCCTCGTTCGTCACCGGGAAGATTATGGCGGCATCCGGGCGTTCTAGGACGTAATACGGGTCTTTTATTGCGCCGTCGGGCAGACGGAGCCTGTCGGAGCGGAGGTTGAAATACGGCGTCTCATAGATCTTCTCGGAGGAGAGCCTCTCCCAGGCTCCGCCCTCAGCCAACGCCGGCCTCGTCCACGGTGTCTTCCGGCGAATCGCCTGCGATAACCTTCGGGAGGTCGCGGGTGAAAGCACTGCGGGCCATTATCCTGTCGCAACCGGCTTCTTTCGCCGCCACTGCCAGGTCCTTTTGCACGTGGGAGAGAAACCCTACGACCGGCACCTGCGAAGTAGCCTCGTTGGACTTGACCTTGTTTAAGATCTCCAGCGGCCCGAAGCGGGTGGAGTTGAGGTCCAGGATCAGGAGTTCCGGTGGAGATTCCCCGAGCGCGTCGAGCAGTTTCTTGGGGCTGCGGGGAAATTGGGCCTCGACGTCTAGCTCTTTGGCGGTCTCCAGGATCTTGCTCTTGAATAGCAGGTCTTCGACGGCTGCCAGCACCCTCCGGGTCACGCATTCCTCCGCTCTTTGTGGGGTGTACGCCGATATATCTCACACATTCTACCCTTCCCCCCTGCGGTATCCTAATTCTATGTCCAAACGGCTCAAGAACATGCAGGCGGGATTCGGGCGGTTGCGGGGCGCACTCTCCCATTTCGCGCCGTTTCTCGCGCCGCGCCGGAAGGGACTCCTGCTGGCGCTGGTGATACTCCTCGTAGAGACGGCGACGAGCCTCGCCCAGCCGTGGCCGCTGGCCCTAACGATAGATTACGTGCTGAGCAACAACAAGGAGTTGCCGGACTCTCTTCCGGAGTCTCTGTCAGGAGATGCGTTGTTGCTCGCCGTCGTAGCGTTTCTTATAGTCTTGATCTTCACCGCCACCCGCTCCATAGCGGCGATCCGGCGTTACCTGCTCCAGAAGCTAGGACAACAAACCGTCTTCGACATGCGGCGGACGCTCTACGCCAAGGTCCACGAGCTAGGACTCGACTATCACGGCGAACGTCGCACCGGAGACACCATAACCCGCGTCACGAGCGACGTGAAAGAGGTGCGGACCTTGCTCGTCGACTCTGTGGTCGAGGTACTCTCCTCTATTCTCATACTCGTGGGGATGCTTATCGTCATGCTCTTGCTCGACTGGCAACTCACCCTGCTCGCCCTTCTTACGGTTCCGTTCCTTTTCCTGGCCGTCGCCCGTTACCGTCAGTCGCTCGTCGAGCGGATGCGGGTCGTCCGAACCAAGGAAGGCGCCATAACCAGCGTTGTACAGGAGTCGATCACCGGCATCCGGGCCGTCAAGATCTTCGGCCGCGAGGAGGACGAGATGGGCCGCTTTAGCCGGGAGAGCGAAGACTCGCTCAACGCCAGCGTTGACTCGTCCCTGATCGAAGCGAAGTTCAGCACCGTGCTAGGTGTCGTGGGCGGTCTCGGCACGGCGCTTGTCGTCTACTTCGGCGCCCGTCAGGTACTGGCCGAGACGCTCTCCGTCGGTGACCTGACGGTCTTCGTCGCGTACCTGGGACTCTTTCTCTCGCCGCTGTGGGCTCTGTCGCGGCAGGCCAACCAGATCGGCAAATCACTCGTCTCGGGAGAGCGGATCATCGAGCTTCTCCAGGCCGAGCCGAGCGTAAAGGAATCTCCTGACGCCGTAACCGCGCCAACATTCGATGGCCGGGTCGCCTTCGATGGTGTCCACTTCGCTTACGAAGAGGGAGCCGGGGACGTGCTGCGCGACGTGAGCTTCGAGGCGGAGCCGGGCAGCCGGGTCGCGCTCGTCGGCGTGAGCGGGGCCGGCAAGACCACGATAACCAGCCTCCTCGCCCGTCTCTATGATCCACAGCGGGGACGCGTGCTCGTTGACGGCCGGGACATAAGAGACTTTACCCTGAAGTCTCTGAGGAGCCAGGTAACCTTCGTGCCCCAGGACCCGCTTCTCTTCAGGTCCTCGGTGGCGGAGAACATCGCCTACGGGCGGCCGGACGCGAGTCGGGTCGAGATCGAGGACGCCGCCACTCTAGCCGGGGCCGAGGAGTTTATCCGGGCATTGCCGGATGGCTACGATACGATTCTCTCCGAGCGGGGTGAGAGTTTGAGCGGGGGACAGCGGCAGAGGATCTCCATAGCCCGCGCCATGCTCCGGGAGAGTCCCGTCCTGATCCTGGACGAACCCCAATCCGGCCTCGACGCTGAAGCCGCCGCCGCAGTCGAAGAGAGTTGGCGCGCCCTGACCGAAGGCCGCACCACCTTTGTTATAGCCCACGAGCTTCGGCTGGTGCGGGACGTTGACCGCATTCTGGTCCTGGACGAAGGCCGGGTGGCCGAGGGTGGTTCGCATGAGGAATTGATCTCCTCCGGCGGCCTCTACGCCCGACTCTACGCCCTACAAGAACAAGACCCGGTTCAGCCGTAGGATGTTGGAAACACGAGGAAGGAACATAAGATGAGAGAACTCTTGATCCTGGTAATCATTCTAACCTTCGTAGTCGCCGCCGTGTACATCTCTTTCGCGCCATAGAAAGAACGTTGTAGCGCCAAACGCTGGTCTAGTTTTGTCCACAAGTCTCATATCTAAACAGCATTAATAACTAATTGCACATGCGTTTTCAGGAGCGTACACTGCGTAGGGGATAGGTTGGGTACTTATACTGCTACGCACAAAGGGAATCGTTGAGGAAATTGCATCAGTCCGAGTCTAGCGTGGAGCGTGGCGCAATGGGGCTATCGGCTCGGGAAATACGGCTTATCGAAGTCCTGTTGCGCCATCCCAACAGCCTCACTATTGACGGCATCGCCGACCGGCTCGGCGTAAGCTCCAGGACCGTTCGCCGCGAGTTGCAGTCCGCCTCTGATTTCCTCGACTCGCACGGCCTGACGCTGGTAAGGCAACCGGGTAGAGGTTTGATCGTCGAAGGTGATGCCGAGGTGCAGGAAAAGGCGCTCGAATCTCTTCGCGACGTGCGTCCGGTTGGGATGCTACCAGAGGAGCGGCAGAGATCTTTGCTCGGTATGCTGCTCGCGACGGACCACCCGATCAAGCAGCGGGCGCTCGCGAGCTGGCTCAAGGTCGCTATCGGAACTGTCAGCCGCGACCTGGACGAGGTGGAACAAACACTTTCGGATTCAGAACTCTCCCTGGTGCGTAGACGCGGCTACGGGGTCGAAATTGTCGGGACAGAGAGAGAACGTCGCCGCGCGATGCGTCATTTGATCTCCCAAAGCCTTGATGAGACGGCGTTATTTTCTCATCTTCGAGAGACCGAAGAGAGAGCCGAAACCTCATCGTCAGGAAGCGTTGCGGGCCGCATGACGGACCAGTTGCTGGGCCTGATCGATGAGAGGCGCCTGTGGAGGGTGAAGTCTCTGACTGAAACCACTGTACGCGACCTGCCGTACCCTATCACCGACGATGCCTTTGCCGACTTTACTGTTCACGTCGCGTTGACGGTCGAGCGGCGCTTGCAGGGTGGAAAGATCGACCTGGACGACGAAATGCTCCAGAGGCTCCAGAAGACGGACGAATATGCTTATGCCCGGAACCTCGCCGAAAACATCGAAGAAAACCTTGAAGTAGTTATTCCCGACGAGGAGATCGGCTATTTGACCATGCACCTGCGCGGCACGAAGCTGAGGGAAAACGGTGGTCTCCAGGACTACTTCGAGACTTCAGACCTTGAGTTGGCCTCTAAGGTGAAGGCGTTGGTCCACTACGTAGAAGATCGGACCGGGTTTGAACTCGCCGGCGACAGCTTTCTGTACAGGGGGCTGCTTGCCCACATAGAGAGAGCCATCCACCGTCTGCGGGAGAACCTGAGCATCCATAACCCGCTCCTAGAAGACATCAAGGAGGACTATCCCTCGCTCTTCGAACTCGTCAGCCAGGGCATGGAGAAGGTGTTCGTGCAGGAGAGAATTCCGGAAGAGGAAGTTGGATTTGTAGTAATGCACTTCGGTGCGGCGCTCGACCGGGCGCAGGGAAGCTTTCCGCGTACGGTACTCGTCGTTTGCTCCAGTGGGATCGCCACTACCAGGGTGCTCTCCTCCCGTCTCGAGAAGGCTTTTCCCCAGATCCAGAGCATAAGAAACTCTTCGCTCTTCGAGTTCGAAGGGTTGAATCTGGGCGACTTCGATCTCGTAGTATCCACGGTCTCTCTCCCGGCGCCCGGCGATTCTTACGTCCAGGTTCAGCCCCTTATCTCCGAAGACGAGGTGGAGCGCATCCGGAACCACCTTAGAGAGAAAAACCTCGAAGCGCCCCTGGAAAACCGGGCGGCCTTCGAATCCCTGGAAGTCTTCGGCGGGGGGCAGGAGAAATTTCGCCAGATGGTGGAAGCGACACAGACTATAGCGGAGCTAGTTGAAGATGCGTTCCTCGTTCGGCACGAAGCGGGCGGATCGCTGGAGGAGGCGTTCCGAATGATGTGCGATACGCTCGCCGACAAGGAACTCGTCAACGAGCCTCGGAGCCTTGAACAAAGGCTGCTCTCACGTCAAGAACTCGGGGGTGTCGGCGTTCCAGAGACTACACTCGCCCTTTTTCACGCCCGCGACGGCTCGGTGCCTCGGCCATCTTTCTCCGTACACGAGTTCGACGAGCCTCTGACGACGAAAGGCCTGGATGGCGTACTGATGCAAGTTCGTCGAAGCTTGTTGATGGTCGCACCCATGGCTCTGTCCCCGGTAGCCCTGGAGGCTATCAGCGAGATATCGCTCGCGATGGTCGACCGGCCCGCGGAACGTGAGGTCTTCGAATCCGGTACGGAGGAACAAATTGTCGAGGTGTTGGAAGGTATTTTCGGCCGCTATCTGCATGAAAAACTCTCGTGAAAGGAGTTTGAATGTGCCTTACGACAAATCGACTATAGAGAAAATAGAACGTTTCGAAAGGGCGTTGGAGGAGGTGATCTATCTGCTACCCAAACTGCTGTCCTACAGAGTCGTTCTGTGCAGAACCGACAACCTACGGAAAGGAAGTTCGTGCTAAAAGACTATTTAGACCCGAGCGCTGTGTCGCTCGGCAATGAAGTCAAAGACTGGCGGGCTGCGATCGAAGCCACTGGCCGGCTGCTAGTTGATTCGGAGGCGGCTGAAGAACAGTACGTCCAGGCAATGGTCCGGACCACTGAGGAGTTAGGCCCATACGTCGTGATAGCTCCTGGCGTAGCGATACCGCATGCACGCCCGGAAAACGGGGCCAGGAAGGTCGGCTTGAGCCTTGCGGTACTCGCAGAACCGGTCGAGTTCGGTTCCAAGGAGAACGACCCGGTAGACCTCGTCTTCGGGTTCTCTACAACCGATTCAGACGCCCACATGGAGCTTATACAAGACCTCGCGAACTTCATAGAGAAGGAGGAGAACTGCCAGGCGCTTCGAGATGCGGAAACGGTAGAGGAA
Organism: Rubrobacteraceae bacterium; assembly: GCA_041745215.1. Classification (GTDB taxonomy): domain Bacteria; phylum Actinomycetota; class Rubrobacteria; order Rubrobacterales; family Rubrobacteraceae; genus SIRX01. The sequence continues at coordinate 29,164 of JBGTJJ010000004.1, forward strand.
ATAATGACGATTGTGGAGAGGAGTAGCGTCAATGCTTAAGGTGTTCGCGGTATGCGGTATGGGGCTCGGGACGAGCAACATCCTCAAGAGCAGGCTGAAGGAGGCCCTGAACAAGCAGGGAGTAGACCATTCCCTGGAGGTCACGGATGCCAGCGCGGTAGCCGGACAAGATGCCGACCTCATCTTCACTTCCGAAGAGTTGGGAGACAAGATACGGAACAAGAAGGCCAAGGTAGTAGTCATCAATAACTTCACGAACCGCAAGGAGATAGGCGAAAAGGTCGAGGCGGCGTTGGCCGAGATCGGAGCGTAGTCTGATGGTAGTTCTAAACCTTCTCAGAGACATACTTAGTACCCCGGCCATCCTGGTCGGGATACTGGCCCTCGTGGGCCTTCTGGCGCTCCGCTCGCCGATGCCGGACGTTGTAAGCGGTACTCTCAAGACCATAATCGGATTTCTGGTCCTCACCGGAGGGGCTGGGATACTCGTCGGAGCCCTGGAGCCCTTGGGAAAGATGGTCGAGGAAGGTCTAGGCCTCCAGGGCGTCATTCCAACTAACGAGGCTGTAGTCGGCCTGGCCCTCGAAGACTTTGGCGCCCGTACCGCAGGCATCATGGGGCTCGCCTTTGTCGTGAACCTCGTGCTCGCCCGCCTGACCCCCTTGAGCTACGTCTTCCTCACCGGCCACCACGTACTCTTTATGAGCGCCCTGGCCGCCGTGGTGCTGAACTCCGCAGGCGTCGGGGGGATCAACCTGCTCCTAATAGGCGCCCTCGTGGTCGGCAGCCTGATGATAATAATGCCCGCTCTCGTACAGCCGTTCGTCAGAAAGATAACCGGCGAAGACGACCTGGCGGTAGGTCACTTCGGGACCTTGGGGTACATCGCGAGCTCCTTTGTGGGCAAAGCGGTCGGCAACCCCGAGAAGAGCACCGAGGACGTAGAGGTTCCGAGGAGCCTCTCCTTCTTCCGGGACAACCTCGTCTCGACGGCGGTCGCCATGCTGCTCGTCTACCTAATCTTCGCTGTACTGGCCGGGCCAAGTTTCGTCGCGGGACTGGGCGACGGCGGCAACCCGTTCGTCTTCGCCATAGTGCAGGCGCTGACCTTCGCCGCCGGAGTATGGGTGATTCTCGTGGGCGTCAGGATGATATTGGGCGAGATAGTCCCGGCCTTCGAGGGCATCTCCCAGAAGATCATCCCCAACGCCGTGCCCGCCCTGGACATCCCGATAGTCTTCCCTTATGCGCCAACGGCCGTTCCCATCGGCTTCGTAGCCAGCGCTACCGCAGGTGTGGTGGCACTCCCCCTACTCGGGCCTCTAGGCCTGGCTCTCATAATTCCCGGCATGGTTCCCCACTTCTTCGTAGGTGGAGGAGCTGGGGTTTTCGGGAATGCAACGGGCGGCCGGAGGGGAGCCGTCGCTGGGGCTTTCACCAACGGTCTCATCATCACCTTTCTCCCGGCGCTATTGCTTGGCTATCTCGGGCAGCTCGGACTCTCCAACACCACCTTCGGGGACTCGGACTTCTCGTGGGTCGGGATACTGCTGGGCTCTGTCGCAAGCCTTGGGGTAGGCTTTGCATGGGCTCTGGCAATGGTTTTCGTGGCCCTTACGTTTGTGCTGGGTTACGCGTTCCCCGTCCTGCGGCCCCGATATGAAACTGCCGAACAGAGCGACAAAGAGACTGCCGGAGGAGGTGAAACGGAGGCCGCTGAAGAAGAGGCCGAAGAGATACGGGAAACTTCTAGCCGGTAGCTGCCCCTAGTCTCGGCTCAGCACCCTGCATGCCCCCGAGGGATTGTCTCTCGGGGGAGGCGGTGAAGGCTCACTGCTAATGCGAGACTACTATATGACCAGGGTCTCTATTCTAGTTTTGTCAACAACTTTCGTGCCGAAACAGCATTAATAACTAATTGCACAAACATATTTACAGGCGTAGACTACGCGTGGAAGGAAAGGTTGAATCACAACGCGTAAAAGGAGAAAGTAATGGCCCAAGCAGGCGCCGGCGGAGGCGAGTCTAGTAGCGCGAGCCTCAGGATGAAGGTTCAAAAGTTTGGCAGTTACCTGAGTGGCATGGTCATGCCGAACATTGGCGCGTTTATCGCGTGGGGACTTATCACGGCGCTATTCATACCGGAGGGATGGCTCCCGAACGAGACACTGGCGCAGCTTGTAGGACCCATGATCACTTACCTTCTGCCATTGCTGATCGGTGTCAGTGGGGGCCGGATGGTCTACGGCGTGCGCGGAGCCGTCGTCGGCGCTATCGCTACGATGGGCGTCATAGTCGGTACAGACATCCCCATGTTCCTCGGCGCGTTCATCATGGGACCGCTCGGCGGTTACTTGATCATGAAGTTCGACGAACTCCTCGAAGGCAGGGTACGTCAGGGTTTCGAGATGCTCGTAAACAACTTCTCGTCCGGTATTATCGGCGGTGGCCTTGCGATCATCGGCCTGCTCGGCGTAGGCCCGGTAGTCGGTGCCCTTAGTACCGCGCTCGGTAAAGGGGTCGAGGTTATAATCGACGCGGGACTCTTGCCGCTCGTAAGCATTTTCGTCGAACCGGCGAAGATATTGTTCTTGAACAATGCCATCAACCACGGCATCATCGCGCCTCTTGCGCTGGATCAGGCGAGTCAGGCCGGAAAGTCGATACTCTTCCTCGTCGAGACCAACCCTGGGCCGGGCCTCGGGGTGCTTCTCGCGTACTGGTTCGTGGGTAGCGGCATTTCGAAGGCTTCCGCCCCCGGCGCGGCGATCATCCACTTCTTCGGTGGTATCCACGAGATCTACTTCCCCTACGTCTTGATGAAGCCGGCGCTGGTTCTGGCGGTCATCTGTGGTGGAGCCAGCGGGCTCTTCATCGAATCCATCTTCCAGGTCGGGCTCGTCTCGACGCCCGCTCCGGGCAGCATCTTCGCCATCTTGGCGCTCACGCCTCCCGGAAACTTTATCGGGGTGATCCTGGGTGTCGCTACCGCTACAACCGTTTCGTTCCTGGTTGCTTCTCCGATCATCCGCCGCTCCTCCACCAGTGAGGAAGATGGAGATCAACTGACTCAGGCCACGGAGCAGATGCAGGACATGAAGGGCAAGAAGAGCCAGGCGGCCGACGAGCTTACCGAGAACGGATCCAACGGCTCGAAGGAAAAAACCGGTGTCGCTGCAGTCCCGAGCGCCGAACAAGTGAGGTCCATAGTGTTCGCCTGTGACGCCGGAATGGGTTCCAGCGCGATGGGCGCGTCTCTGCTCAAAAAGAAGGTCAAGGATGCGGATCTGGACATCGACGTGACCAACTCTTCTATCGGCGACCTCACGGGCGATGAGGACATCATCATTACCCATAAGGACCTGACGGAGCGGGCGAAGGAGCACACACCGAACGCAGTACACGTCTCGGTAGACAACTTCCTCAACAGCCCGAAGTACGACGAGGTCATCGAGCAATTGAAGAACGGTGGGTCGAACGGCGCCGCCGCGTCGAACGAAGACGGCGGAGAAGAAGGAGATGAAAATGGCTCCTTCGACTACTCGGAGATCGATAAGGTAATCTTCGCCTGCGACGCCGGTATGGGTTCTAGTGCGATGGGCGCCTCGCTCTTACGAAAGAAGGCAAAAGACGCCGGGCTGTCGGACCTTGAAGTCACGAACCTGGCGATTAACGATCTGCCGAACGACGCCGACGTGGTCATAACCCACAAGGACCTTACGGAGCGGGCTAAGTCGAAGGTGCCGAATGCCCACCACATCTCGGTCGAGAACTTCATGAACAGCCCCAAGTACGACGAGCTTGTTGACGAAATCGCATCAGCCCGCGTCTAGGGCGGGGCATGGCGCAATGGGACTATCGGCCAGAGAAATACGGCTAATCGAAGTCCTGTTGCGCCATCCTCAGGGCCTCACCGCCGGCGGCATCGCCGACCGGCTCGGTGTGAGCACCCGGACCGTTCACCGCGACCTGCAACCTGCGTCGAATTTCCTGGGGTCGCACGACCTCGCGCTCGTAAGGCAATCGGGAAAAGGCGTGAGCATCGAGGGGGCTGCCGAGGCGCGAGAACAGGCATTGGAATCTCTCCACGAGATGGGTCCGGTGAGTTTGCCGCCGCAGGAACGTCAGCTATCGTTACTCAGCGCGCTACTCATGGCGCCCCAGCCGATCAAGCTGCGGGCGCTCGCTAGCAGGCTCAAGGTCGCTATCGGAACCGTCACCCGCGACCTGGACGAGGTAGAGCAGTGGCTCGCGGAATTCGGGCTCTCGCTCGTGCGCAAGCGTGGCTACGGGGTCGAAATTTCGGGAAAAGAAGGCGACCATCGCCGGGCGATACGCGAACTGATCTCCCGAAACCTGAACGAGACCGCGTTGCTCTCTCACCTCCAGGAACTCCAAGAAAGTAGCGAAACCTCGACCTCAGACAGATCCGGGGACCGCATAACGGACCAATTGCTCGGCCTGATCGACGAAGGACGCCTCCAGAGGGTGAAATCTCTGACCCAGGGAATGGTCCGTAACCTACCGTACCCGATCGCCGACGAGGCCTTTGCCGACTTCACTGTTCACGTCGCGCTGATGGTCGAGCGACGTTTGCAGGGTGGAGAGATCGACCTGGACGACGAAATGCTCCAGAGGCTCCAGAAGATGGACGAGTACGCTTATGCCCGGAGCCTCATCGGAGATATCGAAGAGAACTTCGACGTAACCGTCCCCGACGAGGAGATCGGCTACGTGACGATGCACTTGCGCGGCACGAAGCTCCGGGAGAACGACGCCCTCCAGGATTACTTCGAGACCTCGGACCTGGAGGTGGCTTCGCAGGTGAGGGATTTGATCCACTACGTCGAAGATCAGACCGGGGTCGCGCTCGCCAGCGATAGCTCTCTTTACAAAGGACTTCTCGCTCACCTAGAGAGGGCCATCCACCGGCTGCGGGAGAACCTGAGCATCCACAACCCACTCCTCGAAGACGTCAAAGAGGATTATCCGTCGCTCTTCGAACTCGTCAGCCAGGGCATGGAGAAGGTGTTCGTGCAGGAGAGAATTCCGGAAGAGGAGATTGGGTTTGTCGCCATGCATTTCGGCGCGGCGCTTGACCGGGCGCAGGGAAGTTTCCCGCAGCGCGTGCTCGTCCTCTGTTCCAGCGGAATCGCCACCACCAAGATGCTCTCCTCCAGGCTGGAGAAGGCTTTCCCTCAAATTCAGACAATAAAAAACTCATCACTCTTCGAGATTGAAGAACTAAATATGGCCGACTTCGACCTTGTAGTGTCCACGGTCTCTCTGCCGGCGCCGGACGATTCATACGTCCAGGTCCAGCCCTTCCTCCCGGAAGATGACCTGGAACGGATAAGGGACCACCTTAGAAACAAGAGCCTCGAAGAGCGGCGGACGAACCGGGCGGCCTATGAATCCCTGGAAATCTTCGGTGGGGGACACGAAAAATTTCACCAAATGGCGGAGGTGACGCAGGTCATAGCCGAACTCGTGGATGATGCCTTCCTGGCCCGGCACGAAGCGGAGGGATCGCTGAACGAGGCGGTCAGGCTGATGTGCGCCTCCCTCGAAGACAAAGACCTGATTTCCGAGCCGCAAAGCCTGGAGCAGAGCCTGATCTCACGCATGGAACTCGGCGGAATCGGCATCCCCGAAACCACACTGGCCTTGTTTCACGCCCGCAACGGTTCCGTCGCGCGGCCATCGTTTTCCGTACACGAGTTCGATGAGCCTCTGGAGCTAGAGGGTTTGGACGGCGCGTTGATGCAAGTTCGACGTAGCCTGTTGATGGTCGCGCCGCTAGAATTGTCTCCGGTGGCCTTGGAAGCGATCAGTGAGATATCCGCCGCGATGGTCGAACAGCCCGCGGAGCGCGAGGTCTTTGAAACCGGTTCGGAGGGACGGATCGTCGAGGTGCTCGAAGGTATTTTCGGCCGTTACCTGCACAACAAACTCTCGTGAAAGGAGCTTGAAGATGTCCGACGACATACTGACCAAGGAAAACATAGCGTTGGGAGTGGAACTAAACTCTCAAGACGAGGCGATTCGGCGCGCGGGCGAGTTGCTCGTACAGAACGGCCACGTAGAAGAGAAATACATAGACTCAATGTTCGAGCGTGAGAAGTCCGTCTCTACGTTCATGGGTAACGCCGTCGCCATCCCTCACGGTACGAGCGACTCCAAAAAATGGGTCGAGAAGTCCGGGCTTTCCATCCTCACGGTTCCCGAAGGCGTGGAGTACGGAGACGGCAACATCGCCATGTTGATTATCGGGATAGCCGGTAAAGGCGACGAACATCTCGAAATACTCTCCAACATCGCCCAGGTCGTCTCGGACGAAGACAACGTAGCCAAGATCGTGCAGGCGGAGAGCAAAGAAGAGTTGCTGGCGTTCTTCGACGACGTTGTCTGAATGCGTAGCGTACACTTCGGCGCCGGAAACATCGGTCGGGGATTCATCGGCCAGGTACTGAACCAGGCCGGCTACGAGACCACTTTCGTAGACATCCAGGAGAAGATCGTGGCGGCCCTGAAAAAGGAGCAGCGCTACGATGTGATCCTGGCGGATGAGTCGCAAGAGCGCTTCACCGTGGATAAGGTCACGGCGTTACACTCCGAAGACGACTCGGATTCGGTAGTCGAGCAACTATCGAACGCCGACATTATAACGACCGCCGTTGGCCCGAACGTCTTGCCCATCATCAGCAAGATCCTCGCCGAAGGTCTGGTCGCCCGTGCGCGAAAGGACGGATCTCCCGTAAACGTGATCGCCTGCGAGAATATGGTCGGAGGTAGCGAAGCGCTGCATGGTTACGTGATGCAACACATTGACTCAAAAGACGCTGACGCCATCGAAGAAGTTGTAGGGTTCCCGAACGCGGCGGTCGATAGGATAGTACCGGAGCAGAGTACGGAAGGCCTGGACGTAACCGTAGAGCCTTTCTACGAGTGGGTGGTCGACGAATCACAGATAATGGGTGAGAAGCCTGACATCGATGGGATCACGTACGTAGAGGCTCTGTCGCCATATATCGAGCGGAAGTTGTTTACCGTCAACACGGGACACGCGGCCGTGGCTTACCTTGGATACGCGCACGGTCTCCCGACCATAGCCGAAGCTGTAGAAGACGATTCGTTGTTGGAGAAAGTGTCGGGAGTATTGGACGAGACCGGACGTCTGCTGGTAGAGAAGCACGGGTTCGATGAGGAGGAGCACGCTCGCTACAAGCAGAAAATACTGTCCCGTTTCAGCAACCCATACATCTCGGACGACGTTACCCGCGTGGCCCGCACCCCGATTCGGAAGCTAGGCCGTGAGGAGCGCCTGGTATCGCCGGCGCTTCAGTTACTCGAACGAGGGCGCGAACCCGTCCGGCTGGCGGAGGTGATCGCCGCCGTTCTGCGTTACGATGATACCAAGGACGAGGAGGCGAGGGACCTGCAGGAGATGATCCGCGACCGTGGAGAACGCGCGGCCCTGAGCCGATGCGCCGGTTTAGAGGAAGACCATCCGCTGATAGAGCTTGTACTCGAACAAATGAAGGAGGAATAGAAGATGAAGGAAGCAGAGGTAACGATAGTGCCGGAGGAGGGGCTCCACGCCCGCCCGGCGGCGGAGTTCGTAAAGGCGGCCAAAGGCTACAGTTCCGACATAAAGGTGAGCAAGGACGGCAAGGAGGCGAACGCCAAAAGCTCTCTCAATCTGATGAGTCTGGGAGCTAAACAAGGCGACAAGCTAATAATCCGGGCCGAGGGGGACGACGAGGAAGAAGCGGTGGAAGCGTTGGCCGACCTTATAACCAACGCCGAACATTAGGCTGGGAGAGAGTGTCGGAAGGCTTTGAGTAGTAGCCGGGGAAGGAGAGAACGTACCATGGTAGAGAAGAACATAGGAGAAGCGCTCAGGATGGAAGGCGTAGCGGCCTCCGAAGGGGTTGCGATCGGTCCGGTCTTCGTTCACGATGCCGGGGAACTGGAGCCGGAACGCACAAGTATCTCCGAAGACGAGGTCGAAGGAGAGTTCGAACGTTTCCAGGAAGCAGTCGAGGCGGTCGTGCCGAAGCTTTCGGAGACGGCGGAGAAGATGCGGGACCAGGGGAACGAGGATGAGGCGGCGATCTTCGACGCCCACACAGAGCTCGCCCAGGACCCGGAACTCGCCGAAGGCGTAGCCGAACGTGTAAGGAACCTACAGAGTCCGGAGTCAGCCGTTCTGGCCGTGGGTGAAGAGTACGCCCAGATGTTCGCCTCGATGGAAGATGAGTACATGGCCGCCCGCGCCGACGACGTGCGCGACGTGGCCCGCCAGATAGCCGCCGAGGTCATGGGAGCGCAAGCTTCCGGACTCGAAAGCCTGGATGAGCCCTCCGTGGTACTGGCCCGCAGCCTGGCCCCGTCTGATACGGCGCGAGTGCCGAAGGGCATGGCTTTAGGATTCGTAACCGCCGAAGGGTCCAAGACTTCTCACGTCTCGATCATGGCCCGCTCCATGGGCATCCCCGCCGTGGTCGGTGTGGGTTCTGCTCTGGAAGAAGCGTTCGATGCCGAAACGGTCGCTATCAACGGCGGCGAGGGGTACGCCATAGCCGACCCGGACGACGACACCATCGCAGACATTGAAAAACGAGAGAAGGAGCTGGAAGAGGAGCGGGCCGAGCTGGAAGAGTACAAGCACGTAGAGGCCCGGACGATCGACGGACGCCGCATAGAGGTCTCCGCCAACCTCGGTTCCGCAGCGGAAGCCGAAGACGCCCTGGAGTGGGGGGCGGAAGGCGTGGGTCTCTTCCGCACCGAGTTCCTGTTCATGGAGCGTGACCAACTACCTTCGGAGGACGAGCAGTACGAGGTCTACCGTAAGGTGGCCGAAGCCTTCGGCGAGAAGCCGGTCATCTTCAGGACGCTGGACGTGGGCGGGGACAAGGATCTGCCCGGTGTAGAGCAGCCCGAAGAGGAGAACCCGTTCCTGGGCTGGCGCGGCATCAGGATGTGTTTGGACGTGCCGGAACTATTCAAGCCTCAGCTAAAGGCGCTTTTGCGGGCCGCGGCGCACGGCAACCTCAAGATGATGTTCCCCATGATCGTCAACGCAGATGAGGTGCGTTCGGCCAAGGAGCTGATCGATGAGTGCCGGAGCGAGCTAGAAGAAGCCGGCAAAGAGTTCGGCTCCATAGACGTTGGGGTGATGGTAGAGACGCCGGCGGCGGCGATCTGCGCCGAGGATATCGCTAAAGAGGTTGCTTTCTTCTCGGTCGGCACGAACGATCTGGTCCAGTACACGCTGGCCGCCGACCGGGGTAATGAGCGCTTGCGGCATCTGCAGCACGCTGACCACCCGGCGGTGCTGAAGTTGATCGGGCTGACGTGCGAAGCGGCCGAAGCGGCGGGCATCTGGGTCGGGGTCTGCGGCGAAGCCGCGGCGGACCCGGACCTCGTTCCGAGGCTCATAGAGCTGGGCGTCAAAGAGCTATCCATGAGCGCCCCATCCATCCCGAAAGCGAAAAAGGTGGTGTCCGAGACTTAGAAGAGTAGAAGGACCTGAATGTCTCGGGAGAGGAGTAGCCTAAGAAGCGCGGCCGAACTAATCTTCTCCCGAGACCTCAAGGAGACTGGACGAGCCTCTCGACGGCGAGCCGGAGGAGAGAATTGGTTTCCGCGGCAACTTTAGGTCCGGGTTCGACGTAATAGCGAGGGCGGTTTGGGAAAGCCGCTTTATTCGATGCAAGGCTCGCTGGGGATAGGGAAAGGACCATTACCGTGGCTAAAGAGTCGTTCGTGTACACGTTCTCCGAGGGGTCGGGGGACATGAAAGACCTGCTCGGAGGAAAGGGAGCCGGGCTGGCGGCGATGAGCAACCTGGGGTTGCCGGTGCCGCCGGGGTTTACCATAACGACCGAAGCCTGCCGAGCCTACATGCGGGCCGGAGACCTCCCCGGAGAGGTTGACGAGCAGGTCGGGGAAAACCTCGACAAGCTGGAAGAATCTATCGGCAAAGGACTCGGCGACGCCCAAGACCCGCTGCTCGTCTCGGTTCGGAGCGGGGCCGCTGTCTCCATGCCGGGTATGATGGATACCGTCCTGAACCTGGGCCTCAATGACTCCGCCGTGGAGGGGTTCGCCGACAGCACCGGCGACGAGCGCTTCGCCTACGACTCCTATCGTCGCTTTATCCAGATGTTCGGCGACGTGGTCCTGAAGGTGGAGCACGAGAAGTTCGAGGATGCGCTCGAATCACTCAAGGAAGAGCGCGGAGCCGAGGACGACACACAGCTCACCGCCGACGACCTGAAAGGTCTCATAGAAAGATACAAGCGAATCGTCGAGGACGAGACCGGTGGCTCCTTCCCGCAGGATCCGAGGGAGCAGTTGGATCTCGCCATCCAGGCGGTCTTCGACTCGTGGGGCAACCCTAGGGCGAACCGCTACCGCAAGGAGTTCGGTCTACCGGACGACCTGGGAACCGCCGTCACGGTGCAGGCGATGGTCTTCGGGAACATGGGTGAGACTTCCTCCACCGGCGTCGTCTTTACCCGCGACCCATCCACCGGAGAGCAGGGACTCTTCGGGGAGTTCCTCCTGAACGCCCAGGGTGAAGACGTGGTGGCCGGCATCCGCACGCCGAGGCCAATCGCCGAGATGGAAGAGTTCTTGCCCCACGCCTTCGGGGAACTTCTCGAAACCATGCAGCGGCTCGAGAATGAGTACCGGGACATGCAGGATATCGAGTTCACCGTGGAACGGGACAAACTCTTCATGCTCCAGACGAGAAGCGGAAAGCGCACCGCCATCGCGGCGCTCAAGATCGCCCGCGAGATGGCCGACGAAGGCATCATCAGTCGCGAGGAAGCCGTGATGCGGATTGATCCCCGCCAGTTGAATCAGGTGCTCCATCCTTACATAGATCCCGAGGCCGACCTGGAAGTCCTCGCCGAAGGCCTGCCCGCCTCACCCGGGGCGGCCACAGGGAAGATAGTCTTCACCGCTGAAGAGGCCGAAGAGCGCGGCGGAGCCGGTGAGAGCGTCATCCTGGTTCGAAAGGAGACAACCCCCGACGACGTACACGGCATGGTCTGCGCCCGTGGTACGCTGACGGCCCTCGGAGGCATGACCAGCCACGCTGCCGTGGTCGCTAGAGGAATGGGAATCCCGGCCGTAACCGGGTGTAAATCTCTCAGGATAGACGCCGCCGCCAAAGAACTCAGCATAAACGGCAAGACCTTCGGTACTAACGACACCATCACCATCGAAGGCTCGACCGGCAGGGTGGTCGAAGGAGACGCCCCACTGGTCGACGCCGAGATGAGCGATGATTTCGAGCAAGTCCTCGCGTGGGCGGACGAGTTCCGCACCTTGGGGGTCAGGGCGAACGCCGATACCCCGAAAGATTCGGAGAAAGCCCGCGAGCTCGGCGCCGAGGGGATAGGACTGTGCCGGACGGAGCACATGTTCATGGAAGACGGGCGGTTGGAGATCGTGCGGGAGATGATCCTCTCCGACACCGAAGAGGCCACCACCCACGCGCTCGACAGCCTGGCCCCTCTCCAGAAGGGCGACTTCGAAGGCATCCTCAAGGCGATGGATGGCTTGCCGGTCACCATCCGCCTGCTCGACCCGCCGCTGCACGAGTTTCTCCCCGACTCTCAGGAATTGTACGGACGGCTAGTAGAGCTGGAAGACGAGAATTCGGAAGAAGCGACGGAGATAAAGCGTCAACTCCGGGTCGTCGAGAGTCTGGAAGAGGCGAACCCGATGCTTGGCTTGCGGGGCTGCCGGCTGGGCATTATGCGTCCTGGTCTCTACCGGATGCAGGCCCGCGCCATCGCCGAGGCCGCGAAGGCCGTTAGGGAAGAAGGCTATGATCCCCATGTCGAGATCATGGTTCCCCTGGTCGGTTTTCGGCCGGAGCTTGCGGCGATTCGAGGTGAGATCGAGGACGTAGTAGGGCAAGTCTTAGGATCCGAGACCCCGCTCCAGGTCGGCACCATGATAGAGCTTCCCCGGGCCTGCGCGGTGGCGGACAAGATCGCCGGAGAAGCCGATTTCTTCTCCTTCGGTACCAACGACCTGACACAGACTACCTGCGGCCTCTCCCGCGACGACGCCGAAGGAGCCTTCCTCGCCCGGTACCTCGAAGGCGGCATCCTCTCCAAGAACCCCTTCGAGACCATAGACGTGGACGGCGTAGGCCAACTCGTCTCCATGGCCTGTGAAAGAGGCCGCGAAGCAAACCCCGCCCTCAAGCTCGGCATCTGCGGAGAGCACGGCGGCGACCCGGAGAGCATAAAGTTCTTCCACGAGACCGGCCTGGATTACGTCTCCTGCTCGCCGTACAGGGTTCCGGTGGCGCGCCTTGCGGCGGCACAGGCCTCATTGCTCGAAAAAGAATCGAAAGCAAAGGTGGGCGCCGCCTGATCCCCTACCAACGGGGCCAAGCGTAGAGAGCCTCTTATTCTGGCTCTCTACTCCGACTCTGAACCCTCCGCATCTTCTTCGTTCGATTCTTCGCTCTGGCGCACGATGACTTGTGCGACGCGGGGGCCGTCTATCTCCTCTACCTGAATGATGTGCCCATTCGCCCGGATTTCGTCGCCGACCTCGGGCGGGCGTCCGAGTTGTCCGAGGACCAGGCCGCCGATGGTGTCGAAGTCTTCGCTCTCGAAGCCGGCGTCGAGGGCGTTATTGACCACCTGTATCGGGATGCGGCCGTCCACCGTGTAGCCTCCGTCTTCGCGCTTGCGGACCGCCGGCTCCTCCTCGTCGAACTCGTCCCGGATCTCGCCGACTATCTCCTCTACGATGTCCTCGACGGTGAAGAGTCCTTCGAAAGAGCCCCACTCGTCGATGACTATGGCCATCTGGATCTCCTGCTCTTGAAAGTCTTCCAGGATGTCGTCGATGTGGCGGTTCTCCGGCACTATAAGGACGTTCCTCATAAGGTCGCGGGCCGTGGTCGCGGACTCGAGTCCCTCTTCCTGGATAACCCGCAAGAGGTCCTTTACGTGGATCGCCCCGATGATGCGGTCCGGTTCATCCTCCTCGAAGATCGGGTAGCGGGTATAGTTCCCGGCGGCTGCGACCGAGATTAAGTGTTCCAGATCGGCGTTCGCCGGTAGCGAAACCACGTCGGGACGGGGGACCATGATCTCACGGGCCGCCTTGTCGTTTAGCTCGAAGACTCCCCCGATCATCGCCTCCTCCTCCTGGTCGAGCATGCCGTGTTGCCGGGACTGGGTGACGAGCGTCCGGATCTCATCCTCCGAGTGTGTATCGTCGCTCTCGGAGGCCGGAGGATAACCGAGCATCCGGGTGAAGAAGTTGGCGGTACCGTTGAATAATAGGGTAAAGGGCAGCAACAGATAGTAGAAGAATCTCATGAATGGCGCTATGAACAAGGAGGTGCTCTGGGGACTCTGGATGGCTACAGTCTTCGGAGCCAACTCCCCGAAGACGACGTGCAGGAAGGAGATGATCCCGAAGCTCACCGCCAGGGCCACAGGGTGAAGTATCCCCTCCGGCAAGCCGAACATCTCGAACAGGGGTTCTATCAGTGTCGCAACCGCCGGCTCTCCGATCCAGCCGAGCCCCAGGGAGGAGATGGTGATGCCCAACTGGCAGACGGCGAGGTAGGCGTCCAGCTTGTCTGTGGCGTTCTTGACCATCCCGGCCGAGGTCCGGCCTTCTCGGACCATCTGATCAACCTGGGTGGCCCGGATCTTTACGAGAGAGAACTCCGCGGCGACGAACAAACCATTCAAGCCGACTAGAAAGAGCGCGGCCAGAATCCGCAGGGCGGGAACTAATATTACGTCCAGAATGACTCCTTAATAGGGGTATGACGAACGCGCATCGCTAGAAGGGGCGCGCTGGTACTCGATGTCTCGCTGAGATCCATATTGATAGTATGAAAATATACCATCCCCATGATCCTGGTAAACCTAATAGAGCAAATGCTTGTCCAACACGTTGATAAGCTCCTCCCCGGCCAGATACCGGCGCAGGTTGTCGCAGAAGAGGTCCGCCTGGCGCTTGTTTATGAGTTCCGGGACCATGTCCGTCGAGTGCGGGCTGATAATTACTCCTTCCATCTCCCACAGCGGACTCTCTTCCGGCAGCGGTTCGGTCTCGAACACGTCCAACGCCGCCCCCGAGAGACGCCCGTCCCGCAGCGCCTCGACCAGAGCCGCCTCGTCCACTACGCTACCCCGCCCGATGTTGACGAAATACGCGCCTTCTTTGATGGCAGCAAACGCCGAAGCGTCAAGGAGATGCCGCGTCTCCGGGGTTCCCGGCAATGTGGCGACCGCGTAGTCCGCATCGCCGAGCACGCTTTTCAGGTCCGCCGTCGCGTATAGTTCGTCGGCGTAGCTAGCAGATTTATCGTCCTCGCGCACCGTCCGCTTCACCCCGATCACGCGCATGCCGAAAGGCTGTGCCCGTTCGGCGACAGCGCGGCCTATATTCCCGAGCCCGACGATGCAGAGCGTCTTGTCTTCCAGTGTACCCGTCGTGGCCTGGCGCCACGTCTTCTCGGATTTCTCACACCGCAGACGGTCGAACTGTTTCGCGTGAGAGAGAAGGGCCGCGAGGGCGAACTCGGCGAGCGGCCCGGAGAAGACACCGCTGGCAGTCGTGACCGTAACGTCAGTATCTTTCAGGCCGGCTTTCTCCGCTACCTCTCCTGCCCCGGCCATGCTCCCTTGCAGCCAATGAAGCTTCGGGGCGGCTCCGACGAGGTTTTCGGTGTGTCCTCGGGGGAAGTCGTAGAGTATCTCTGCCTCACCGAGCATCGCCAGGAACTCTTTGTCTTCTTCCGGTGTTCTATCCCAGTCTTCGGGGCCGACGTGGTCTCCCGGCCATCGGGGCGGCGGCACGAGGTCTTCCCGGTAGAGGACCCGCAGCCGGTCATCCAACTCCCGGATGCGCTGCACGTACTCTTCCTCGAAAAAGCTCGCTATTACTACGGTCGTTTCTGTAGTCAAAGTCTCCTCCTCCGTATCCGGTTACAGTTTACCCGCGTCGGCTGCTAACCTGTGCCGTATGGATGAGAAGATAGACGCGCTGAACGAACGCGGTGAGCCTACCGGCGAGGTAGTGTGGAAGAGTGAGGCTCATAGGCGCGGAATCTGGCACCGCTGTTTTCACTGTTGGGTCGTGGGCTCCGGCTCTTCGGGGCCTTACCTGATCTTGCAGCGCCGCGCCGCCGCGAAGAGCACCTGGCCCGGAAAATTCGACGTAAGCGTCGCCGGCCACCTCGCGGCCGGGGAGTCTCCACTCGACGGGCAGCGTGAAATCGAAGAGGAACTCGGGTTAAAGGTGGAGCCGGAACAACTCATGCCGCTCGGGATTCGCAGGATAGAGCAAGAGATACCCCAGGGTCTCGACCGGGAGTTTCACGAGGTGTTCCTGCTCCGAGACTCTACCCCTCTTTCAGAACTCAGGTTGCAGCAGGAAGAAGTCGAGTCTGTTCTGAGCCTCGAACTGAACGAGATGGAAGCCCTCCGCCACGGAGAGACGGTGTCGGTGGTTGAGTGGAGAGATGGAGAGCCTTTTCCTAGCCGGATAAGCGCGGCGGACTTCGTGCCGAACGACGACGATTACTTCTTTCTCGTGGCGGAGGCGGTACGCCGCATCTTCGAGGGCAAGAGACCGGGCCGCATCTTCAGTCCGACCTTCTCTGGTCCATAAGCTCCTCCATTTGCCGGACGGCGAGGTCCGCGCGCCAACCGGCCCCGCTGACGTCCCGCAGCGCGGTCGGATTGGGTTCCGGCGGGTCTTCGGCTTCCGCCATCAATCGGAGGGCCCGGATCGCCCCGGATGCCAGATGCACGCTCGCCGCCGCCCGTTTAGCTTCCGGGGCCGGTAGTCCGTCGAGGTTGCAGGCCGCGAGGTTCGCCAGATCCGCGCACTGGAGCGCCGCCTCTGCCACGAGGTCCAAAGATGGCTCCGACACCGCGAGTTTCGCCAGAGCTTCGAGCTGGTCTCCGAGATCCTCTGCCAGGTTCCGGACCAACTCGATTCTGGGCGTGCCTGCGGAATCGAGTCCCCGTTCACAGGCGGCTTCCAATAGTTTCGCGGCCCCGGCTCCAGCCGCCACGACGTAGTGGGTGTCCGAAGTGGTATCCATTTCAGGTTGCCTCGATGTCCCGGTAGCGGGCCACCATGAGCATGAAGATGCCGTAGATCACCAGCCCTACGGCGACGATGCCGAGTATATAAGGCCCAAATGGCTGACGGACGAGCGTCTCCAGCGCGCCGCCCAGGCCGCGGGTCTCTTTCGGATCGGCCTGCCAGGCGGCCAGGACCAGAAACGAACCGGCGACTAAGATAACGATAGCGCGGGCAGCGGTGCCGATACGGCCCGTGAGCAGTGCCCACTTCGTGGCTTCGTGCATTTGGTAGGTCTCTATCTCACGGAGGAACCTGGCCGTTACTCCCGCGTACAGTTGGTAGAGGCCGACCGAGATCACGGCCAATCCCACCAGGCCGACCACGATCTGGCCGAGCGGCGGCTGGTAGGACATCGCGTAAGCGGTCCACTGATCTAGGGTGGTGCTCTGTCCCTCTACGCCAAACAGTTCTTCGAGGGCGCTAAAGGCGATCCCGAGGTGGATAAGGGCGCTTCCTCCATAGGCAACGCGACGCACGAGTCCCCAGGCCTCGGAGCCTCTTTCGTCGGGGTCCATGATGCCCTGCACGAGCTTCCATAGCGCGTACCCGATGAGGCCGGCAGCGAGTAGGAAGAGCACTACTTTGCCGAAAGGCTGGGAACCGATACTCTCCAGGGCGCCGCCCGTGCCGGTGGTTTTGCCGCCCGCACCGAGCGCCACCCGTCCGGCCAGCACGCCCACCGCCGCGTAGACTGTCCCCTTCGCTACGTAGCCGCCGCGGGCGATGACTTTCACCCACGGGCCCGCTTTGCGGGCGGCCGCGTCGGCTTGCTGCTGGGCCGCCTCGACTGTTTCGTTCTGCGCCATGAATGGGGCCTTCCGCTCCGGGGATCAGGCCTATACTCTACACCCCGGCGGGATCGCCCGTAAACTCCAGGCGCGGATGTGAAGAAAGCCCCGCGCGAAGGCTTCAGGCACAGTATCATTCGGACTATGAGGGTTGCGCTGGCCCAGATCAACACTACCGTCGGCGACGTGTGGGGCAACGTCGAGAAGGCGACGGACGCCCTGCGCCGTGCCGTGGACAACGGGGCGGAGCTGGTCGCGTTCCCGGAACTCACTATCCCCGGTTATCCGCCGGAAGACTTGCTTCTCCGACCGGGTTTTATAGGCAACAACCTGAAGGCCCTGGAAGAATTCGCCGGAGAGGTCCCCGATGGTGTCGTCGCAGCGGTCGGGTTCGTGGATCTTGAGTCGGACCTCTACAATGCCTGCGCACTGGTCTCCGGCGGGGAGATCCTGCACCGTTACCATAAACGTTACCTGCCCAACTACGGTGTCTTCGACGAGAACCGCTACTTCCGCGAGGGTTCCGGCGCGCCGCTGCTCAAGCTGGACGGTACTTTCCTCGGTGTGAGCGTCTGCGAAGACATCTGGTATCCGGGTGGCCCGGCCAGAGAGCAGGCGGTCGGCGGCGCCGGAGTGCTTCTAAACATTTCCGCCTCGCCCTACCATCGCCGGAAGGCTCTCTCACGGGAGAGGATGCTTGGTGTGCGGGCCTCCGATTACGGATGTTACGTCCTCTTCTGCAACCTGGTCGGCGGCCAGGACGAACTGGTCTTCGACGGTCATTCGGTGATCTTCGACCCGGAAGGCAACCTGATCGCCCGCGCCCGGCAGTTCGAGGAAGACATCCTCTACGCCGACCTGCACCCCGAAGAGTCCCTTATACAACGCCTCCACGACCCCCGGCTCCGCAAAGACGCCCCCGAACACCCGCCCCGGATCGTCGAGATACCAGGCTACGAGCCGCGCGGCGGGGACAAAAGCGTCGAGATCCGCGTCGAGCCGTCATTGTCCGAAGAGGGCGAGGTACTCGAAGCCCTGACTCTCGGGTTGGGCGACTACTTTGCCAAGAACGGCTTCTCGCGTGCCGTGCTAGGACTATCCGGGGGGATAGATTCCTCGCTCGGGGCAGCGGTCGCCGCCCGAGCCCTCGGGCCGGAGAACGTTACCGGCATCCTCATGCCGAGCCGCTACACATCCGAGGGAAGCAACACCGACGCCGAGGCCCTCGCAAAGAACCTCGGCATCGACACGCAGGTAGTACCCATAGGACCGGCCTTCGACGCGTACGAGGGGATGCTGGAGCCGGCCTTCAAGAGATTGCCGGAGAACGAGGCCGAGGAGAATATCCAGGCCCGCATCCGGGGCAACATCCTCATGGCGCTCTCCAACAAGTTCGGTTGGATCGTGCTCTCCACCGGCAACAAGAGCGAGATGAGCGTCGGCTACTCCACGCTCTACGGCGACATGGCCGGCGGCTTCGCCGTCATAAAAGACGTGCCCAAAACACTCGTCTACCGGGTCTGCCGTCACATAAACGAGCTGGAGGGGAGAGAAATCATCCCGGACTCCGTGCTCGAAAAAGAGCCCTCCGCCGAGTTGCGCGACGACCAGCGCGACAGCGACTCCCTGCCGCCCTACGAGGTGCTGGACCCGATCCTCGAAGCCTACGTCGAGGAGGACAAGGACCTGCGCGAAATCGTCGCCGCCGGTTACGACGAGGAAGACGTGCGAAAGGTAATAACGCTCGTGGACCGGGCCGAGTACAAGCGCCGCCAGGCCCCGACGGGCATCAAGATCACCAACCGCGCCTTCGGCCGCGACCGCCGGATGCCCATAACCAACCGCTACAAAGACCGGAATGGGGCTTGAGTAGCCTTGCTAGACCACGTCGCGCCGCCAGAACAGTAGCGCCGAGATCAGGACGAACCCGGCAGTGTAGGCTGCCAGCACCCACACGGCTTGCCCGGCTTCCACGAGCGGTTGGAATCCGCCGGTAAAGTCATCCGGGAGCGGGGAGCCGAAAGATTGCGCCAGGGAGAAAGAGTTCTCGCCCGGCAGGGTTTTGCGGATGGTTTCGAGGGTCTCGTTGTCGCTGTTCGGGCCGGCGAGTCCCGCTATCAGGTTCTCCACCGCCAGCACCCAGGCTATTCCGAGCCCGATGGCGAGCGCGGTCCCCCTGAACAGCGCGGCGAGCGCGAAGCCGAACGCGCCCCACACGGCGAAGATGAGCGTCCCGGCCCCGAGACCCTTGGCGAGCGTCGTAAGCGACGGCCAATCAACGGCCGCGCCTTCTAGTTGGGCTATCACGAAACCGCACAACGCGGCGGTGGCGAACCCCAGCAGAACGAACAGAACCAGCGCGACTACAAAGGCCAGCAACTTGCCGAAAAGGACGCCGAGCCTGCCGGGACGCTGGGTGAGCGAGGTCTTGAACGTGCCCCATCCGAACTCACTGCCCAGTACCAGAGCCCCGAGTATAAGCAGCAGCGCCGAGCCAATGTTGGTGACCCCGCCGGTCATCATGTTCGACACAAGGTTCTCGGGATAGAGACTCTCCAGTAATGCCTCGTTGAATGCTTCTTGTTCGGCCTGCATCTGCTCCTGGACCTCGGCCGGAACCTCCTCACCGTCCGGGCCGGCTGGGGGTGGGCCAGCCGGAGGAGTGTTTGCGATAAAGGCGTAGGTGGAGAAGTAGCTGAAGGCGATGATGACCACCCAGATCAAGGCCAGTATCCAGGTCGCCGGCCGCTTGCGGAGCTTCAGGGTCTCCGCCGTAAAGCTCGACCCCACTCTACGCCTCCTCCTTCTCTGTTTGTTCGCTTTTTTGCTGTTGAGGTTCTTGCTGCTCCCCGGTGAGTTGCAGGAAGACTTCTTCGAGCGTTTGTTCGGCGGGACGAAGCTCGCTCACCCGCAGACCGGCTTCGACCAGTTTGCCGTTGATCTCCGCCGCTTTCTCCGGGTCTATGGTCAGGCGCAGCATCCCGTCCTTCTGTTGCACGTCCTCTACCCCGGCGAGTCTCTCCGCGATCCGGGCCGCCTCCTCGACCGGCTCGGCCCTGACGTAGAGTCCCGATTGCCCCCGGAGCTCCGCGACGGTACCTTCGGCCACGAGCCTGCCCTTCTGGATCACGCCTACCCGGTCGCAGATCTGCTCCACTTCCCCGAGCAGGTGGCTGCTCAAGAGGACGGTTCGTTCGCCGCGACCGAGGTCCCGGATCAGGGTCCGCATGTCCGCCATGCCCTGTGGGTCCAGGCCGTTCGTCGGCTCGTCCAGGATCAAGAGCTCCGGGTCCTTGAGCAGCGCCGCCGCCACCCCGAGCCGCTGCTTCATCCCGAGCGAATATTTCTTGTACTTGTCCTTCGCCCGTCCGGATAGTTCGACCTGCTCCAGGACTTCCCCGATGCGCGACTTGTCCGCCCCCGAGTAGCGGGCCACGACCTTTAGGTTGTCCCAGCCCGAGAGGTACGGGTAGAAGGCCGGGGATTCGACCAGCGCCCCGACCTTCGAGAGACTCGCCGGAGTGCCCGGCCTCTCACCCAGCACCCGCGCTTTCCCCGAAGACGGCTTGATGAGCCCCAAAAGCATCCTGAGCGTGGTCGTCTTGCCGGCCCCGTTAGGCCCCAAAAAACCGTAAACCTCTCCGCGATTCACGGTGAGGTCCAGGTCGTCCACGGCCGTTATTTTAGAGCCGTAGCGTTTGGTAAGGCCGCTAGTCTCTACGAGAATCGCCTGTCCTCCATTCTCCGACAAGGCCGGCTCCTTTCATATAGTCAACGTCCCGTATTCTCGCGTACCCACTTACGACTGTCTAATATGGACCGGAGTATGTAAAAGTTTCGTTAACGGGCAGAACGCAGCCTTTCGAAGCCTCAATTCGCAACGTTGAGATACAGTTAGATTTTAAAGTCGAGGGTGCTTTTCCTTGCTTTTCTATATGTGTACACGAAGAGTTGACGGGGCATGTCGCTAAAACAAAATCCTAATAATTCAGCAATAGACGGTCTGTGACGGCTTCATCCTCCAAAGTGCGACCTCTCATTTGAAATCGCTTTAGCATTGAACGTCCGCAGTTAACCAATGCCTCTCGCTCAAAGAGCCCATCGGGTATAGGGACGTCACATATTAAGTCTCCTGAGCGCTTGGTCCCGTCGATGCTAAGAGCTACGTATACACCGCGTGATTTACAGAGATCAATAGCTTCAAAGAGGTCTTTTAGACTGAACGCGTGGGCTCCGTATAGGATGGTTTGGCTTTTACTATACGGTGGATCACAGTAAATTAGATCTCCCGGCTTCGCCAAATCAAAGGCTTCCCTGTAATCCATAAGGGCAAATTCTGTACCAGCCGTTCGCTGATTCCAAATGTCTACTCGCTGAGAGAACGCATCGGGCGAGATTGGCTTGTGTGGTCCGCAAGGTGTGGACATGTAACCGTCTGACTGACGGAAACGCACCACACCTCCATAGCATGAACGGCAGAGAAATACCAAATCGGCTCCGTTTGGAACAGCATTGTACGAAGCTTTGATTTTTTCATACTCTGTTACTTTCTCCCCACTCGTCATGGCATACCATCTTTCAGCATACCAGTGCTTGAGCATCTGGGGATCGTTCTTGAGAGTCCGCCAAATTTCCATTAATGGCTCGAAACTGTCGGAACCAACCGCTCTTATTGGAGCCAGGGTTGCTATTACAGCACCGCTTCCGAGAAATGGTTCAAAGTAGGCGCCGAACTCAGTGGGAAAATACGAAGCGATTTCATGCGCGTATCGTTGCTTATTGCCAACCCATTTCAATAACTGGCTCTTGAATGGCGCCACCGTGCGCTTTTCATACTCCTCATTCTCGAAAAGTGGCTCCTGCACAAATCCATCCTAACAAAATTGAATACGCTTCATCGCTCGATTATATCCTAATTTGGGATATAACTCAAGAGGCTATTATATTGTCTGTGTGGAAAAAAGCATTTATGTGGTCCACCAGAAGGCACTCCAGAATCTTCTTCGTCAGGTCCGGCTAGAAGCCGGATTTCGCCAGGTTGATTTGGCTGGGTGTCTTGGTCAGCCCCAATCTTTCGTGAGCAAGTATGAGTCTGGGGAAAGGCGTTTGGACATACTCGAACTTCGACAGATCTGTAATGCGACGGGAATTTCGTTAGAACAGTTTGTTCGTAGGCTTGAGGACTCTTTGCGATGAAACCAGAAAAGCGGTTCCTGAAGCAATCCAAAGCCTTTTGGGCGTTGGTAAGAACCATTAGTCAGAAACTAGGTTACACGGTCAGAGGAACTAAGCAGGTAAGGGTTCCGTCGCCGAGTGATGTAAGAACAGTTCTGTTAGATCTTGGCTTGGACCCATACGACATTGTAGACCGACACGACAATCCTACCAAGATGGGTGAACTGCTACTTGACTATTTCTCGTATAGGGCGAGCGTGTTGAATACTTTCGTCGAACCACGTCTGATGGATGTAGACAGAGCGCGAGAAGTCTACGACGATTTGTACACCAAGCTTTCCCCAAAATGCCCAATACCCATGAACAAACAAAAAGGTGATAAGAGGGCGCCAGCTTACCTCACCTCCATTGTCAATATGCTGATCGAAGCGAACGCCGAAGGTATGCCTTGCAACTATGACCCTAGAGAACTGACGACGGTTACCCGTCAAGGAGTCCCGTTGAGAACGTTAGCCAGGCGGGTAGATGGTGCGTTCCCGAGTCCCGTGGATCCAATAGCAGTTTGGGAAATCAAAGAATATTACTACACTACTACATTCGGTAGTCGGGTGGCGGATGGTGTCTACGAATCGCTACTTGATGGAATGGAGCTTGAGGAGCTTCGGGAAAATGAGGGAATAGACGTGAAACACTACCTGATGGTGGATGCGTACTTGACATGGTGGATGATGGGACGCTCGTATCTGTGCCGTATAGTAGACATGGTTCATATGGGATACGTTGATGAAGTTCTGTTTGGGTATGAAGTCGTGGAACGGATACCCGATATTGTCAAGGAGTGGGTAAAAACTGTACACGATAACAGTAGCTCCTAGTCAAGCGAATCTGTTTGTACGCTGAGTTGCATTCTCGAAACTCTGATGAGACTACCGCGAAAGAACGTCACCATGACTAGAGGTATGGTCATAGCTTTGAAGGAGATCGAGGTGAGGACATGAATGATTGGGCCAAGGTCGGCAGCGCCCCGAACGAGACGATGGCCTTGATGATGGAGGAGCTGCTCCGAAACGCCGACATACCCGTCCTCATCCGGCGTCCGGTAGGGTTTGACGTCCCGGATTTTCTCGCCGCCGGGCCGCGAGAGATCCTGGTCCCGGAGATCGTACTGCCCGAAGCTCTCCAGATCGTCGAGGATACGATGGGAACGGGCTCCTGGGTGTGAGCTCGGTGGGCCCGGCGCTCGAAGTACGGAGCCTGACCAAACGTTACGATGGAGTTACCGCCGTAAACGATCTTTCCTTCGAGGTCCACGAAGGCGAAATTTTTGGGCTCCTTGGGCCGAACGGCTCCGGCAAGACGACAACCATCCGAACCATAATGGACATCTTCCGTCCCGATTCCGGTGAGGTCAGCGTGCTCGGCGAGCCGCCGGGGAGAAGCCGGGCGCGGATCGGCTACATGCCCGAGGAACGCGGCCTCTACGACAACCTCAAGGTGATGGAAGTCCTCGTCTACCTGGCGCGTCTCAAAGGACTCAGCGGTTCGGTGGCCCGGCGGCGGTCCGGAGACTTGTTGGAGAGGTTCGATCTCGCGGACCGCGCCACTGACAAAGTGAACAGCTTGAGCGGCGGTCTACGTCAGAAGCTTCAGTTCGTCGTCTGTCTCGTCCACGACCCGGACCTGCTCATCCTGGACGAGCCTTTCAACGCCCTGGACCCGATAAACGTAGCCCTCTTCGGAGAGATCATCCGGGAACTCCAGTCCGCAGGCAAGACGGTGATCCTAAGCTCGCACCAACTCAACCTGGTAGAGGCGCTTTGCGACAGGATCGTCCTCATAAACCACGGCGAGGCAGTCCTCTACGGGCCATTAACCGAGATAAAGCGCCGCCACAGCCCGGACGCGGTACGGGTCGTCACGCCAGATCACCTGGACGAAGAGTTGCCCGGCGTCGGGCGGGTCGAGGAGCGCAACGGAGGCTACGTCGTCACGCTGGAAGACGGCGCCGGTCCGCAAGACCTGCTGCGGGGACTGGTAGGGCGTGGCGTTAGCGTTGAGGCTTTCGAGGTAGTTAGTTTGCCGCTGGAGGAGATCTTCGTCTCCGTAGTCCGGGGAGGAGGGGATGGGTAAGGTCTGGGTCGTCGCCCGCCACGAGTACGCGACGAACGTCCGCCGGACGGGATTCCTGATCTTCACTTTCGGCGTGCCCCTGATCGGGCTGGCGCTTCTCGTGGTAACGAGCCTCTTCAGCGGACAGGTCGGTGGTTTCGTCGAAGGCCAGTTCGCCGGCGGGGAGGAGGATCTGAAGGTAGGCGTCGTGGACGAATCGGGCCAATTTACGCCGCTGATGCCGGATTATCGTGGCCGGTTCGAACTCTTCGCCGATAGAGAAAGCGGCCGCGAGGCTCTGCGAGGAGGTTCCGTAGACCGGCTGCTCGTAATCCCAGGAGACTATCTGGAGAGCGGCCGGGTACGAGTCGTCAGCGCGAACGGTGAATCTTCCGGGACGGTAGACATCGGGCTAGAGTCGGCCGGAATCTACGATTTCCTGGTGGACCATCTCTTGCGCTACCGGGCTGACGCCGAATTGCGGGACCGGGTGGCGGACCCTTTCCGGCCGGTTGAGGTCTCGCTGGACGGGGAGGCCGGGGATGGTTTCGCGGCCGGCTTCTTCTCTTACATCCTCGGGATTCTGCTGGTTATGACTATCTTCATCTCCGCCGGGTATTTGCTGCAGGGGGTATCGAAGGAGAAGACCAGCCGTATCGTCGAGATCATCATCTCTTCCATAACGCCCCGGCAACTGCTCATCGGCAAGATAGTCGGCTTCGGGGCGCTGGGCTTGACGCAGGTCCTGATCTGGTTCGGCTCGTTCTTCGTTCTGGGTCTGGCCTCCACGGTGGCGCTCAGCATCTCCGGCGATACTCCGCTCACCGCAATTCTCGGGCGGCCCGAGGTCTTCTTGCTCGCCCTCGTCTACTACGTCCTGGGTTTCCTGGTCTACGCGGTTATTATCGGGTCGGTCGGGGCTCTGGGGACTTCCATGCAGGAGTCGCAGCAGTTGAGCGGCGTGTTCAGCATAATCGCCGCCGTCCCGATCTTCTTCGCCGGTATCGTACTCTCGAATCCGGATGCCACACTCGTCAGGTTCTTCTCCTACGTGCCGCTAACGGCCCCGACGATGATGCTGCTGCGCGTCCCGCAGGGTGGCGTGCCGATCCTGGATATCGTTATAAGCATAGCCGGACTCCTGGTTACCGCTGCTGCCGTGCTCTGGGCCGGAAACAGAGTCTTTCGACTCGGCCTTTTGATGTACGGCCAGCGTCCGAGTCTGAAGCAGGTACTCCAGACTCTGCGTCGAGGGTAGCCGTCTCCGTCTCACGGGGGCCGGACCGTGCTAGAGTTTCGTGGTCGTATCCGATTTCGTGTAAGGGGGATTAAGATGGATTACAGACGTTTGGGCAATACAGGGGTTATGGTCTCCGAGCTATGCCTCGGGACGATGACCTTCGGACGGGAGCTGGACGAGGATGGGTCGAGGGAGATCCTGAACCGCTTCCTCGAAGCCGGGGGCAACTTTATAGACACGGCGGACGTCTACGAGGCCGGCGTCTCTGAAGAAATTACCGGGCGGGCGATAAAAGGCGTGCGGGAAGACCTTGTCCTGGCTACAAAGGTGCGCTTCCCGATGGGCGACGGCCCGAACGACGTAGGACTCTCGCGCAAACACATCATATCCGGATGCGAAGAAAGCCTCCGGAGGCTCGGCACGGACTACATCGACCTCTACCAGGTCCATGCCTGGGACGCCGCCACCCCGCTGGAGGAGACGCTCTCGGCGCTCACGGACCTGGTTCGGAGCGGAAAGGTGCGCTACATCGGGGTCTCCAACTTCACCGGCTGGCAACTCGTGAAGGCCCTGTACAAGAGTGAGCTACGGGGGTTCGAGAAGTTCGTCTCCATGCAGCCGCAGTATTCACTGGTGGAACGGAATATCGAATACGAGTTGCTACCTGCGTGCGTCGAGGAAGGAATCGGCGTGATGCCGTGGGGACCGCTCGGCGGGGGCTTTCTCTCCGGGAAGTATCGCCGCGACGAGAAGCCGCCGGAGGACTCCCGCATTGCCGGGGCCGCGGACGAGCTTGAAGAAGCGTGGCACAAGCGGGCCGTCGAGCGAAACTGGCGGACGCTGGACGTGGTAGGTGAGATCTCCGAGGCGACCGGCAAGTCTTACGCCCAGATCTCCCTGAACTGGCTCTTGCGGCAGCCGGGCGTCGTGGCGCCGATCATCGGGGCGCGCCGGATGGACCAACTCGAAGACAACCTCGGGGCCGCCGGCTGGGCGCTGGATGAGGATCAAGTCCGGAGGCTCTCGGAGGCCAGCGCGTTGGAAGACATATACCCGCACACCATGATCCGGGGCGCCCAGAGGGTCTGAGCGGCCCGGAGCGCACCCACGCCGTAGCTGCCTGCGCTAGAATTTCGGATGTTTGGAGGGCCACCCGCCGGCTCTCTAAGAGACCGGCGGATTTAAGGAGAACATTGTGAAAAAGCGCAGGCTCGGCGATCAAGGACTCACCGTCTCCGAGATAGGGCTCGGCTGCATGGGAATGAGCGAGTTCTACGGCACCACCGACGAGGACGAGTCGATCGCCACCATCCACCGGGCCATCGAACTCGGCGTCACTTTTATCGACACTGCGGACATATACGGGCCATTTATCAACGAAAAGCTCGTCGGCAAGGCAATCTCCGATCGCCGCGACCGGGCGGTCCTGGCTACCAAGTTCGGCAACGTGCGGGGCCGGGACGGTAGTTTCCAGGGCGTCAACGGCAGACCCGAATACGTACGCGAAGCCTGTGACGCTTCGTTGGGGCGGCTCGGCGTGGACCACATAGACCTCTACTACCAGCACCGGGTAGACCCCGATACGCCGATAGAGGAGACGGTCGGCGCGATGAAGGAGCTCGTGGATGCCGGAAAGGTCCGTTTCCTCGGCCTCTCCGAGGCGGCGCCCGATACCATCCGAAGGGCGCACGCGGTACATCCCATAAGCGCGCTCCAGTCCGAATACTCGCTCTTCACGCGGGACGTCGAAGACGAGGTGTTGCCGACCGTCCGGGAGCTGGGGATCGGCTTCGTCCCTTACAGCCCGCTCGGACGTGGCTTTTTGACCGGCCGCTGGCGCAACATCGAAGACATGCCCGAGGACGACACCCGCGCCGCCCGCTTCCCGCGCTTCGCTGAAGAGAACTTCAAGAAGAACCTCGCGCTCGCCGACAGGGTGCGCGAGATCTCTGATGACAAAGACATCAACCCCGGCCAACTCGCGCTGGCGTGGCTCCTGGCCCAGGGAGAGGACATAGTTCCGATCCCCGGCACCAAGCGCCGCAAGTACCTGGAAGAAAACGCCGGCGCCGCCGACGTAACGCTCACCGAAGAAGACCTCTCCCTCATAGAAGAAGCCATGCCCAGAGGTTCCGTCGCCGGCGAGCGCTACGGCGAGGAGATGATGCGGGCCGTCAACCGCTAAGGAGACTTGTTAAGGAGGAGCGCATGACCGACGTAGATCACATCTCGGGCAAGGGGACGGCGGTCCCGGTTAGTTGGTTCCCCGTCCCCGAAGAATCGGAGTTGCCCGAAAACCTGCGGGGCCTCTTCGCCAAAGCCCGCGAGACTGTCGGCTTCGTCCCGAACGTCTTCCGGGCGTACAGTTACCGGCCCGAGCGTCTGAGCGCGTGGTTCAACCACTACAAACAGCTTCACGAGCCAACCGACAACCTGGACGCCGCCGAGCGCGAGATGATCGCCGTCGCCGTCTCGATGGCGAACGGCTGTCTCTACTGCCTCATCGCCCACGGCGCGGCGTTGCGCGAAGCTCTCGGAGACCCAATACTGGCCGACCGCATAACGCTCGACTACCGCCGCGCCGGTCTCGACGAGCGCCGCACTGCCTTCCTCGACTACGCCGTCAAAGTAACCGAGCGTCCCCTCGACTGTACGCTGGAGGATCTCGCCCGCCTGCAAGAGCATGGCCTCACTGAGGAAGAAGTCTGGGACGTGGTCGAGATCGCCAGCATGTACAACTTCACCAACCGTATGTCGCTCGCCTGTGGCATGATCCCCAACGAGGAGTATCATGCACTGGCGCGGTGAAGTCTCAGTGATGTGGCCGCAGCATTCGCTTTCGTGTAGCGACTAGGAGCAGACTATAATGAGGCCATGAGTCTTCAGGTCGAGGTTCCTCGGGCAGAGATAGAGCGGATCTGCGAGCGTTACCGTATCGTGCGGCTAGCTATCTTTGGATCCGCACTCAGGGAGGATTTCGGTCCGGACAGCGACGTGGACATCCTTGTAGAGTTCGAGACCGGACATACCCCTGGCCTCGGTTTCGCGCGCTTGCAGCGGGAACTTTCCAGAATTTTGGGTCGTCAGGTAGACCTTCACACCCGTCGCAGCCTCAGCCGCTACTTCCGCGACGAAGTGTTACAGCAGAGCGAAGTGGTATATGAGCGCGTCCCGCAGGCGTCGTAGCCTCGGAGATGAGGCGCGGCTGCGGCACATGCTGGATGCAGCCCGCAGGGCCAGAGAATTGTCCCGGGGCAAGGAGGTGGGAAACCTAGATCCCGACAGTGAGACCGCCCTTGCCCTCACCCGATTGCTGGAAATCCTGGGCGAGGCCGCCAGCCGTATCAGTTCCGGGCTGCAGACCCGGCATCCCGAGGTGCCCTGGAGAGACATTGCAGATACTCGCAACCGGGTCATACACGAGTACTTCGATGTGGACATGGAGATAGTCCAGGCTGTCGTAAGGGACGACCTGCCTTCACTTGTGGGGCAGTTGGAGACGGTGCTCGAAGAGACCAAGAATCAGAGCAGGGAAGGTGAATGAATAAGGGGAAAGGATTACTGGTGAAGATCGCCAGCATGTACAACTTTACGAACCGCATGTCGTTGGCCTGTGGAATGATCCCCAACGAGGAGTATCATGCGTTGGCACGTTGAGCGTCTAAAGAAAGGAGAAAGCTAATGGCCGACGTAGCTTATACGTCACGAGTAAAGGTCGAGCCGGTGGAGGGTAAGATCCGGCGCGCCTACATCCCCGCCGAGGAAGAAGCGATTCTGTTCGGGGTCCACAGCGAGGTCGCCGAGCACTACGGTGTCGGCCCGGACGAGGAGGAACCGCACGCCACGACCCTCGACTACCTGGTCGCCGCAGCGGGTGGTTGACTGCTCGGAACCTTTGGAGGCGCGCTGGGAGCGCGTCAAGTTGCTTTCGAAAACCTCTCAGCCGACACGATCGGGGAGATAGAGAAGGAAAACAAGGTGCTGGTGGTCAAGAGGATCAAGCAGGTCTTCCACATCACCGCGAGCGAAGAAGACCGCGAGACCATCGAACGGGTGCTCGGCGTCTATGCCGATTCCTGCCCGGTGGCCCGCTCCATAATGCCCGCCATCGAGGTGACGAGCGAGTTGGATCTCACCCCCGCCTGAATGGCCCAAAAAGTTAAGGAAATTTAAGTAATACTATTGACAAGCGTCGACGTCCGATAGTAAAGTTCGTCTGACGTTGTTGTCGTGCAAAGGACTGAGGGATTGATGCACATCCACCGAGCGCAAATAGGAACTCCGTTGCTCGGGGGAGAGGTGCGTCCCGAGGTCCGCGTGGTCACGATGAGAACTTGAGTATTTAGCTCAACCAGACTTCTCAGAGAGGCCCCCGGACTACACGGACCGGGGGCCTCAAGCTTTGCTCCACGGGCGTTTGCTCTAAGAGAAAGCGATGGTCTCCCGCTCCGATCCCGGACAAGAGTTATCCCGAGGTGTGATTCACGGAGCTATAAGGAGATACGAAGATGTACAACGATTGGTTTTATCTGGAGCGGGAGCGCGTCATACGGGAGCGGGCGCTCGCCGAGCGTGTGGCCGAACGCGAGAGGTACGCGCAAATCAAGGCCGGCCGGCCTTCGCTGCGGGCCCGGATGGCCCGCCGGCTCTTCGCGCTGGCAGTCGCCGCAGAGCGGGAAGAGACCTGGCGCATCGTGTGGGAGAGATTAGAGGCAAAGGGAAGACTCTGAGCGGGTTACGATGGAGGTTTCGAGATGGAAGCATTAGAGCTAAGAGGAGTAGAGAAAAGCTTCAAGAAGCGGCGGCGAGAGGTGGTGCGTGCCCTTGACTCGGTTTTTCTCTCGGTAGGCAAGGGCGAGGTCGTCGGCATCCTCGGGCCGAACGGGAGCGGCAAGAGCACGCTCGTGCGAGTCATCTCCACGCTCGTGCTCCCCGATTCCGGCGAGGTCGAGGTGTTCGGCGTGGATGCCGTGAAGCACCCAAAGCAGGTGCAGCGGAGCATGAACCGGGTTAGTGTGGAGGCCAGCTTCTTTAAGAAGCTCTCTGCGATGGAGAACCTGCTCTACGGCGCGAAGCTCTACGGTGTGACGAGCCGGGAGGCACGACCCCGGATCTCGGAGATACTCTCCAACATCGGCTTTGAGTCGAAGAGGGCCACCGAGCCGATGGAGCATCTGAGCCGGGGGATGCAGCAGAAGATAGCCCTCGCCCGCGCTCTCTTGACGAGCCCTGTCCTTATGCTCCTCGATGAGCCCACGACGGGACTCGACCCGCGCAGCAAGAAGGACGTGCAGCGCTTCATCCGGAGCATAAAAGAGGAGCACGATTCCTCGATATTGCTGTGTACGCACGACATGGACGAGGCCGAGACGCTCTGCGACCGGGTTGGCATCATGATGGACGGGAAGATACTCGCCCTCGAAGAGCCCGAAGAGTTGAAGCGCCGCTACGCGAGCAACGGAAAAGTGCCGACGCTTGAGGAAACTTTCATGGCCGCGACCGGCTACTCGGTCGAAGAGGCGTCGGCGGAAGGAGACGAATGATGCACAACGCGCCAAACAAACCACTCTGGATCTCCGAGATGATCGCCGTGTGGGGCTACGTCCAGCGCAACTACTTCCTGACCAAGCGTTACCTGATGTGGGAGGTAGTCTGGCTCGTCTACGTCACGATCAACGCCATGGCGATCACGTTTATCGGGGCCGGTGTGGAGGCAGCGGGCGGCACGGTGGACACGCGATTCCTCATGACGTATCTGCTCGTGGGCGCCCTGCTATGGAACTACCTCTCGATGCTCTTCGACGTGCTCTCGGAGACGGTTAGCTGGGAGCGGTGGGAGGGGACCATCGAGTACACGTTCATGAGCCCGTCGAGCCGGATAACGCACCTGCTCGGGATGGGCTTCTACGCGGTCGTCTACGGCATTTTGCAGACGGCGCTCACCCTCGGCGTTTGCGTGGCGTTCTTCGACCTGGACCTGTCGAATGCTAACTACTGGGGCGCCCTGCTGGTGCTCTCCGTCGCCAGCGTCTCGCTCGTCGGTTTCGGAGTCGTGGCCGCCGTGTTGCCGCTCCTCTCGCCCGAGAAAGGCCAGCAGGTCAGCTACATAGTTTCGTCCGTGTTGCTGCTCGTCTCCGGCGTCTACTACGACGTGAGCGTACTCCCCGGCTGGATGCAGGCGATCGCCACCGTCTCGCCGGTAACCTACGCCCTCGAAGGCTCCCGTGCCGCGCTTCAGGACGGCGCGGGCTTCGCCGAGTTGTGGGACAGTATCTGGGTGTTGCTCGTCATGGGCGCGGTATTCGTTCCGCTCGGGTTGTGGGTCTTCCACCTCGGAGAGGTCTACGCCAAGCGCACCGGCAAGCTCAAACGTAGTGGGTAAGCCCTTCGGAGGGAGGGCTCTCGCTACCTGGGGTGCTTGAACCGCTTCACCGCTTCGCAGTCGTCCGCCACGAAGTCCGTCCGTTTGGCGTACACCCGGTCGAAGCCCCTTCCGCAGAGGATGCGATCCGGCTTGCCCCCCAGGTAGTCGTTGAACACGAGGTCGTTGCCCGCGCCCCCAGAGATAGCATCGGCCCCGTACCCGCCGAAGAGCCTGTCCCTGCCGGGGCCACCTGCCACGAAGTCCGAGCCGGAACCGCCGATCACCCGGTCGCTACCCCTACCTCCAAGAACGCGGTCGCTGCCTTTGCCACCGGATACGATGTCGCGTCCGGTCCCACCGAAAATTATGTCGTTTCCGCTCCGAACCGGCGCACCGGGGCAGCCCACGTCTCCGGCAGCCTCGGTCCCGGGATCGCAGATGCGCGCGGAGGGATTTCCGGACAAGTCGTCATCGCCGCCCTTACCGTAGATCCGGTCGTCTCCCGCCGTGCCGGAGATCCCGTCGTCTCCGGGACCGCCAAACTTCACCACACCCGTAGCCGCCAGCACTCCGCCGGCTCCCGCTACCAACATCAGACCCGCCAGAAATACCAAAAGACCAACCCGTCTCATATTCCTCCCTTCGAGTGCGTCGGCTCCTAGCCCAGTACCTATGAGACACACTAGCAGCCGTGGATCGTTACTATCTCGTACTAACTCCGGTGCAAAGCGAAAATTGATTCATTTTTAAACCATTCTTAACAAACGTAACGCAAACGTAACGACGATACATCCAAATCACAAACTATTCGGGTCGGAGATTGCCCCTGGGATCGAGGCCCACAACAGGCGCGCCGCATCTCAATGACCTGGCTTCGATCTACCCTCCACAAACACGGAAATAGACGACTAGAGCTTGACATCGAGATCAAGAACCGTTATTATTACGGATAAATTAACAAGAGGAAGTGGAGGCTATGCAGACTACTGAGAAGAGATACAGGGAAGCTTTTGAAGAGACGCCGGACCTCATACCGGGTTATTTTGCCCGGATAGACAAGGGTAAGTTGCTCACCCACAGACAGGAGATAGATCTCTCCAATCGGGCGAAGGCCGGCGACGCCCGTGCCCGGAAGCGTTTGACGGAGAAGAACCTCCGGCTCGTCATCTCGGTCGCCAAGAAGTATCGGGGCATGGGACTACCTTTCGAGGACCTCATCCAGGAGGGCAACCTCGGCCTGATGAAGGCCATAGACAAGTTCGATCCCGACCGGGGCTACCGTTTCTCGACGTACGCCACCTGGTGGATACGGCAGGCCGTTCAGCGTTCGGTCGCGGACAAGGGCCGCACTATTCGGGTGCCGGTACACATGGGCGAGAAGATCCGCAAGATGGCCCGTACCTACAACGAGTTGTCGGCCGAGCTCGAGCGCGAGCCCACCGATGAAGAGGTCGCCGAGAAGCTGGAGTGGGACGTGGATCAGGTCCGCGACGTAAAGAGCGCCCTGCCCGACGCCACAAGCCTCGACCAGCCTATCGGCTCTGGAGAGGACGCTTCGGAGCTTGGTCTCTTTATAGAAGACGAGCGCGAGCCCGAAGTTGGCGAGACCGTGGCCCGCGAGATGGAGAGCGGCTGGCTGGATGAGGCCGTCGAACATCTCCCGGAACGCCACCGCGAAGTCCTGATCCGACGCTACGGCCTCGACGACCGCGAAAAGGCGACCCTGGCCGTACTCAGCGACGAGATGGGTATCTCCCGCGAGCGGGTCCGCCAGCTCCAGCGTGAGGCGGAGCTAATGCTCCGGCGCAACACACCCAGCGGAGTCGCCGCGTAAGACTTGCGATCGGTCAACCAGGTAAGTTACGACCCGAAGGGGCGTCCCAGTGGCGCCCCTTTTGTCTACCCGAAATTCCAGTTCCGACGCAGGCGGAACTGGATAGAATCTACGGTATCGTCAACGACTATTAGAGGAAAGGCCGGTGTATGAGCCAGGCTGAGAACAGAACCCGCACCGTAACCTGGGAAGACCCGATGGCCGGGGCCAAGGCGGCCAGGGAGATGAGCGGCCTCGAATACCTGCGGGCCATGATGGGGGAAGAGCTACCCGGCGCCCCGATAGCCGATCTTATGGGTTTCGAGCCCATCTCTGTGGAGGAAGGCCGCGTGGTCTTCGCCGTCGAGCCTGCAGAGTATCACTACAATCCCATCGGCACTGTACACGGCGGGCTAGCCTGTACGCTGGCCGACTCGGCGATGGGCTGCGCCGTACACACGATGCTCCCCGCCGGGACCGGCTACACGACGCTGGAAATAAAGTTGAACTTCCTCCGCCAGATCACGACGGACACCGGCCGCATTCTCTGTGAAGGAAAATCCATCCACGTCGGCGGCCGCATCGCCACCGCCGAGGCGCGCCTGAGGGACGAAGCGGGCAAACTATACGGTCACGCCACGACTACGTGCATGATCTTCCGCGAAAACTCCGGAGACAGCTCTGTTGGCGAAGGCGGGTCATAGAGTCGCCAAAGGTCTAAAATTAGGGGTTCGAGAATCTAGAAGTAGGGAGCGAACTTGACCGATAACGCCGGATACACGGAGAACTTTCCAGCGGCTTCGCCGGCACCGGCGTCATCCGCGTCCCTTAGCCCGGACTTCGATAGGCGCGTCGAGCATCGTTACGCCGACAACGAAGGTGTCGGCATCCACTACGCTGTCCTGGGAGAAGGGCCGCTCGTCGTGATGATCCACGGTTTTCCGGACTTCTGGTACACGTGGCGGTATCAGATGGACGCACTCTCGAAGGACTATAGGATTGCCGCCCTCGACCTGCGCGGATACAACCTCTCGGATAAGCCGGGTGGGATCGAGAATTATGGTATGAATGCCCTGCTAGGCGACGTGGAGGCCGTGATCCGTGGCGAAGGTTATGAGCGGGCCGTCATCGTCGGCCACGACTGGGGTGGCGCCGTCTCATGGCAGTTCGCCACCCGGCGTCCGGACCTCACGGAGCGCCTGATCGTCCTGAATCTTCCGCACCTATCCGGCCTTACCCGCGAACTCGCCATCAACCCCGAACAACAGAAGGCCAGCGCCTACACCCGCTTCTTCCAACAAGAAGGCGCCCATGAATACCTCTCGGCAGAGAAACTCGCCCGCTGGGTCTCGGACCCCGATGCCCGAGAGGAGTACATCGAAGCGTTCAGACGTTCCGACTTCGAGGCAATGCTCTACTACTACAAACGCCACTATCCGGCGGAGCCGTATCAGGAGATAGGCCCACCGCAGGCGAAAGTGCCGGTCTCCACGCTCGTGATCCACGGTCTCGAAGATCCGTACCTTCTGCCCGCCGCCCTGGAAGGAACCTGGAACTGGGTCGAGAAAGACCTGACCATCGTAACCGTCCCGGAGGCTGGTCACTTCGTCCAGCAAGACGCCGCCGAACTCGTCGCCCGCACCATGTCTAGCTGGCTGCCCGGAGTTCGTTAGCAGGGCAGCCAGTGCCGGACGTGTCGGTGACTATCCCGTCTCTTCCTTTATCAGATTTTTCGTCAGGTCGTCCACGACGCCGTTCGCCGCGGTGTAGCCGATGCCGAGCATCCAGAGGTCGTCCGATACTTCGTAGACTCGGCCCTGTTCGATGGCGTCCAGCTTTCGCCAGAGGGGATCGCCGGTGATCTTCTGCTTTGTTGACTCCTCTTCCGGGCCGTAGGTGGTCACGAATACCACGTCGCCGCCCATCTTCGGTATTAGCTCTTTGCTCGCGTTCATGATGGCGAACTCGTTCACGTCCTGGGACGGAGGACGGGGGAGACCGGTGTCTTCGAGCACCGTTCCGATAAACGACTCCTTCTGATAGATGCGGGTATCCCCCGGCAAAAAGCGCACCACCGAGACTTCAGGAGGGTTATCGTCCATCGCTTGCCGGAACTCGTCTACGCGGCCCTGGTACTCCTTCTTTACGATGTTGCCCTCCTCGACCCTATTCAAGGCTTCGGCGTGGACCTCGAAGTTCTCTTTCCAGGTGACGCCGGTCGTCTCGGTAAAGACGGTCGGGGCTATCTGGGAGAGTTGGTCGTAGATCGACTCGTGACGCAGCTTGCTGGAGAGGATCAGATCCGGATTTAGGGTGGCGATCTTCTCCAGGTTCGGCTCCTCGATGGTACCGACGTTCTCTATCTCCTCCGTCCCCTCCAGGTACGAAGGATATCCTAGACCCTCCACGGCCTCGACCGCCCCGACAGGCTTGACGCCGAGCGTCATGGCGCTATCGAGCTCTCCGGTGTCGAGCACAACAACCCGTTCCGGCGTCCCGGAGACCTCTGTCTCGCCCATGGCGTGCTCGATGGTTCTACTATCGGAGGTAGTCCCACCTCCAGAGTCCTCCGAACTTCCACCACCACAGGAGGCCAGCGGCAAGGCTACCGCCAACAGCACCGTGATCGCCAAAAATCTTCTCTTCATTCGTTCCTCCTTTTCGTTGTTATCTTTCTTCGGTTCGTCTTGCGACCGCTGGTCGG
Source organism: Rubrobacteraceae bacterium (assembly GCA_041745215.1). Classification (GTDB taxonomy): domain Bacteria; phylum Actinomycetota; class Rubrobacteria; order Rubrobacterales; family Rubrobacteraceae; genus SIRX01. The sequence goes on from JBGTJJ010000004.1 coordinate 65,521, forward strand.
CATCCGAGCTCTAACCCATAAGGGCGCCCTCTACCTCGTCGATCAGGAGCATCGCGCCGAGCGGTCCGTGGTTCGTCCAGGCTACGCCCTGTACCGGGTGGACCCTTCCCTCCTTAACAGCGGTGATCTGGCTCCACAGCGGACGCTGTATCAGCTCCTCGAAGCTCGTGTTTTCGAGGTCGTAGCTTATTGCGAAGATGTGCTCACCGGCCAGCTCCGGTACGTACTCCAGGCTGAGCGATCCTATGGCCCGCGTGCCGTCGCCGGACCAGTCTTCTCCGGTTTCGGGTACGGGCTGGACTTCGATGCCGAGGTCGGTGAGTACCTTCCCGGCGTTCGAGGGCGGACCGTATAGTAAGAGCTCTTCGGTCCTGGGCCGCACGACGCTAACCCTGGCCCCCTCCACCTCAGCCCTTACGGCCTCCGCTCGCTCCCGGTAGCGGGTTAGTATCTCTTCGGCTTCGTTCTCGGCGCCGATGGCATTGCCGATCTCTTTGAGCCACACTTTGAAATCCCGCTCCGGAGAGATCGCGATTGTCGGCGCGATCTCCGACAGCTCCTCGTAGATCCCCTCCGTGTTCCACGTCTCCCCGATTATGAGGTCCGGTTTCAGGGAGGCGATCTTCTCCAGGTTCGGCTCGTAGATGCCGACCGACTCGATGTTTTCCGTTCTGCCGGCCAGAGCCGGAGGGTACGCGCCGTTGTCCCCCGAACCGCCGTAGGCGTCGGCTATCGGGTCGTAGGTTACCGAACCCACGGGCTTATGGTCGAGCGCGATAAGGGTGTCCGTGATCTCCCCAACGCTCAGCGACACGATCCGTTGTGGTCTCTCCGACACCTCGGACGTGCCCAGCGCGTGCTCGACCGTCCGCGTCTCCGAGGTCTTCTCACTACTCCCAGAGTCCTCCGACGCCTCACCACACGAGGCCGGCAAGAGAACCGCCGCAAAGAGCCAAAGTACCGCCGAAACGCGCTTCACAAACCTATCTCCTTGCTCTTCTTCTGACGTGGTGCGCAGTGGTCATAACTTACGATCTCTTCCGCAGCGAGCACCAACTCCAACTCACGAAGCTCGTCGAGCAACTCCTCCTCCACGTCCAGAAATTCCGGAGAACGGTCGAGCTCTGCGCACTCAGCGTCTACGAGGAGCCTGTGCCGTATCTCGATGATGCGCTCTTCCAACTGTTGGCGAGATTTCGTCACATCTGTGCCGCTGGCGGATGGTATTTGATCCAGATCAATTGCCCGTTCCTCTCAAAACATGTATCGTAGTGACCATGTTATTGCAAATGATTCTCAGTAGCGTAAGCACGTTAACGGGTTGGCGGCGATGGGTCAAGGGCGGCGTGATCCAGGTCAAAACCGGGAGGGGATGAGGGTGCGGTTTCTCAGGTCGAGATACGCGCTCCTTCTGGGGCTGCTCATTGGGAGCGGAGCTTTGTTCCTCTGTCTTCTGGCGAGCGTGCGGTTCGGGGCGGCGCAGATAGGGACGCTGGAGGTGATAGAGGCGTTCACGGACTACGACGGCTCGGAGGAAGACCTCATCATCCGCACCCTGCGGGTTCCCCGCGCCCTGATCGCGGCCCTCGTCGGCGCGGCGCTCGGCGTCGCCGGGGCTTTGATGCAGGGTCTTACCCGCAACCCGCTGGCCGACCCCGGCATCCTCGGCATAGAGGCCGGTGCGGCACTGGCGGTGGTGGGGGCAGTGTTCTTTCTCGGGATTTCGTCGCTCTCGACGTACGCCCTGTTTGCGTTCGTGGGTGCGGGGACCACGGCGGTGGTCGTATACGGTCTCGGCTCGCTCGGGCGAGGCGGTATGAGTCCTATGAAGATTACGATTGCCGGCGCGGCGATGGCCGCGTTTCTTGGTTCGATGACCACGGCCATGCTCATCCTCAACCAGCGGACGCTGGATGAGATCCGTTTCTGGCTCGCCGGTTCCGTGGCCGGGCGGGACCTTGGCTTGCTGCTCCAGGTGCTGCCCTACATCTTGGTCGGGCTACTGCTTGCGCTTGCCCTGGGACGCCAGGTCACGACGCTCACTCTAGGCGATGACGTGGCGACGGGGCTCGGGCAGCAGACCGTGTGGGTAAAGGTCGGGGCGGCGGTATCGGTAGTGCTGCTGGCCGGGAGCGCGGTGGCGGTCGCCGGCCCGGTCGGTTTCGTCGGGCTCGTCGTGCCGCATCTCGTGCGCTTTTTTGTCGGGGTGGATTACCGTTGGATCCTGCCCTACTCGATCCTCGTCGGCGCGATCCTGCTCGTCTCAGCCGACGTCGCGGCCCGACTGGTCCTCCGTCCGCAGGAGCTTCCCCTAGGAGTGATGACGGCCCTCGTCGGCGCGCCGTTCTTTATCTACCTCGCCCGCTGGAGGGTCAAGCGATGATACGGGCGATCCGGGGCCAGGAAAGGAAAATGACCCTGCGGACCGGCGGAACGTCCTTCCGGATGGACCTGCGGGCCGTTTCGATGGTGCTGATTCTCGGCCTCGTCTCCGTCGCCGGCATAATCGCCAACGTCGGTTACGGCGAGTACCCCATCGCCCCGCTCGACGTGCTACGCACTGTGTTCGGCGTCGAAGCCGGGGACGGCAACTACGACTTTATCGTCAACACTTTAAGGCTACCGCGGGCGCTCGTGGCGTTTCTCGTGGGCCTGGCGCTCGGGATCTCCGGGGCGATCTTGCAGGGGCTCACACGCAACCCGCTCGCCGCGCCGGACATCGTCGGTATAAACGCCGGAGCGGGGCTCGCGGCCGTAACCTGCATAGTGCTGCTACCCTCGTTCCCCTCGTCTCTCTTGCCGCCAGTGGCCTTCGGAGGAGCGTTTGCCGTGGCGGTGTTGCTCTACCTGCTCGCGTGGCGGGGCAGCTCCTCGCCGTTGCGGCTCATCCTCATCGGCATCGGGCTCGGGGCTATCGCCACGGCGCTCACCACCACCATGATCGTGTTCGGCGAGATCTTCGAGGTCACCAAAGCCCTCGTCTGGCTCACCGGCAGCGTCTACGGTCGCACCTGGGAGCAGGTCTGGCCGCTTTTGCCCTGGCTCGTGGTCTTCGTACCCCTCTCCTTCGCCCTTTCTCGCAACCTGAACGCCCTCAACCTCGGCGAAGAGGTGGCCCGAAGCCTCGGTAGCCGGATCGAAGTGGAGCGGGGGATGCTTTTGCTGTGCAGCGTAGCGCTCGCTGCTGCGGCCGTCGCCACTGCCGGCACCATCGGCTTTGTCGGGCTCATCGCCCCACACATCGCCCGCCGCCTCGTCGGTCCTTCCCACGGCGGATTGTTGCCAACCTCTGCCATGACCGGCGGCGCTTTGGTCGTGCTCGCCGACCTGGTGGGGCGGGTGTCGTTCGGAGCGGTGGAGATACCCTGCGGCATCGTTACGGCTGCTATCGGCGCGCCGTTCTTTCTGTACCTGCTCTACCGGAACCGGAACAAGTAGACCATGCGAAAGGAGAAGACTTTGAATCTTCCCACAGTGCGAGCGTCTTCCGAAAGCAGCGCGCACGAGCGTAACCTGCCGTATTCGGATCCGTTCCGGGCCGAAGGGCGCGGAGGGTTCTCGCTCTCCACTACGGGCCCGACCCGCCGCGAGTTCTTGATCGGTGCGGGGAGCTTCTTACTCCTGGGAGCCGCCGGCTGCTCCGGTGGCGGAGATGTAGGTGGAGAGACTACCTCCGAGCAGGCTCGCACCATCGAACACAAGTACGGCAGTACCGAGGTGCGTGGAACTCCGGAACGGGTAATTACGGTAGGCTACACCGACCAGGATCCCGTACTCGCGCTCGGGGTTTCGCCGGTTGGGGTACGCGAGTGGTTCGGAGATCGTCCTAGTGCAACCTGGCGCTGGGCACAGGACGAACTCGGAGGCGCCGAGCCGGAAGTCCTGCCTTCGGCGGAGATCAACTTCGAGCAGGTCGCGGGCCTCGAACCGGACCTCATTATCGGGTTGTCCGCGGTCATGACGGCGGAACAGTACGAGACACTGTCGGAGATCTCGCCGACCATCGCCCAGCCGGACGGGTACGTGGACTTCGGCGTTCCCTGGCAGGAGCAGACCCGGATAATCGGCCGGGCGCTCGGCGAGGCGGCACGGGCCGGGGAACTGGTCTCCGGGGTAGAATCACGGTTCGATAGGGCACGCGAAAAACACCCGGAGTTCGAGGGCGCGACCGCGGTGGTCGCGCTTACCGGCGAGGGTGGAAATTACTATGCGTACGGCCCCGAGGACGTGCGGGGAAGGTTCCTTAACTCGCTAGGTTTCGATCTGCCCGCCGAGGTCTCCAGGCTCGCCGGTGATGACTTCTTCGCCACGATCAGCCGCGAGCAACTGAGCCTCGTGGACGCCGACGTCCTGGTCTGGATCGTAAACTCTCCGGCGGAACGCGAGGCGCTCGAAGGCGATCCGATCTACCGGCAACTCGACGTTGTGAAGGAGGGGCATGATATTTTCCTGGACGTGAACGACCCGCTCGCCGGGGCTCTCTCGTTCAGCACCGTGCTAAGCCTGCCGTTCCTGCTCGACGAACTGGTGCCGCAACTAGCGGCAGCCGTCGCCGGAGGCTCCGCAACCGGAGCAGGGACCACATCATGACCCGGAAGCCGGAAATCGCCAACGTCGAAAATGCCTGCCCGCCCGTATCTCTTAAGGACGCATCTTCCGCGCCCTTGTCGGAGACTCTCTCTCGCGTGGCGGCTACTGAGCTTGTCGGGGTCGAGACCGTTCGGCTCGGCGTCCCCGTAGAGCCTGGTTGGGTAACGTCCGCCGAACTCGCGTCCGACGGCGAGCTCATCGAAGAGCTGCTGCGGCGTCTCGGGAGGGAGTACGGCAGTAACGACCGGGCCGCCCTGGGTACGCTCTTTCTCCGAGGATACCTCTGGCGGCTCCTGGTTCCAATCGTCTCCGCTTTCCTGATCGACCGCCGGATGCCGGACCCCGGCCCGGAGAACGTGGCCCTGAACTTCGACGGGTGCGGCGTCGCAGCGGGCCTCGCCTTCGCCAGTGAGCGCTTAGTCACCCTGCCGGACGATCCCGCCGCCGACCATCCAGACGCACAGGTTTTTGCCTCCGAGGATGAACTGCTCGTATACTTGCGGGACCGGCTCGCCGCCGGGTTGCCGGACCTCTTCGCCGCCCTGCGCCGCGTCAGGCCCCGAAGGAGCGTGCAGGCGCTGTGGGGCGTGGCTGCGGACGTTTGCGCCGAGGCGTTCATGCACGCGGGACAGGCGCTCGGACGCGAAGACGAAGCCTGCGCCTTCGCGGAATTTATGCTCGGAGGACCTTCGCCACTCTCCGGTTCGACCAACTACGTCTTACTGGAGCACGACGGGTTCTCTATGTTGACGAGGGTACGCAACACGTGCTGTCTCTACTACAAGGTGGGGGAAGCTCCCTGCTTTACCTGCCCGCGCATCTCGAAAGAGGAGCGCGGACGGCGCCTGGAGGAGATCGCAAGGAGATCCCGTGGATAAAAAGCTGCACACGGAGAGCATCACCCTTGCCTACGACACCGCCACCGTAATAGAAGATCTCGACATGGATGTCCCGGAAGGGAAAATCTTGTCGATCGTCGGACCCAATGGTTGCGGTAAGTCCACGCTTCTCCGCGCCCTGGCACGCCTCATGGAGCCGCGCGGCGGCAGTGTATACCTGGACGGAACCAGGATTTCCCGGCTGCCTACCCGCGAAGTGGCAAAGAAGTTGGGCATCCTGCCCCAGAACCCGGATGCCCCCGAGGGCTTGACGGTGCGGGAGCTTGCGGCGCAGGGGCGCTATCCGCACCAGAGCTTTCTCCAACAGTGGTCCAAGAAAGACGAGCGCGCCGTCGAGGACGCCCTGAACATTACCGGTACCACAGAGTTCGCCGACCGTCCGCTCGATACCCTCTCCGGCGGGCAGCGCCAGCGCGCCTGGATCTCGATGGCTCTCGCCCAGGAGACCGATACTCTAATTCTGGATGAACCTACGACTTTCCTGGACATGGCCCACCAGTTCGAAGTCCTTCAACTGCTCGATCGCCTCAATCGCCAGGAGGGCCGTACTATTCTCATGGTCCTCCACGACCTGAACAACGCCGCCCGATTCTCCCACCATATGATCGCACTGCGCTCCGGCCGGATATTCGCCAGCGGTTCGCCCAAAGAGGTGATGACGCCCGAAGTGTTGCGCGAAGTATTTTCCATCGACGCCGATATCGTAACCGAACCACGCACGGGAACCCCCCTGTGCATCCCACACGGCTTACGGAAAGACTTCCGGGATTCCCGTTAGCTTCGCTTCCCTCACTTCCTCAAAATTTCTCGCACCTCACCGTTGAAGGTCTCCTACCGCCCATCGTGGAGCGGTAGCGGGGCATCTATGAAGATTCTTGAATTCGGAGCCCAGGCTTCGCTATAGAAGTTCTTAGTGTGAGCCTTTTTACATTCACGCTGACCCGAGCTTGTAGAATGCGTAAGCTACTTATTTAAGCAGCTTAAACAAAGGTTTAACATTGGAAGACATTAGTAAAGAAAAGATAGTTGATGAGGTCTTGCTTCTCTTGCCGGTGATAGGGCGTTTGATCGACCGCCCGGACTCGGTGGAGTTGGATGAGATCGCGCGCCAGGGAATACCAACGGATGTTCACGTCTCACCGGGGCACATCCAGATCATGATCGCGCTGGCGGATGGACCTCACTCCGTCCGGCAACTGGCCGAAGTGTTGGGGGTTTCTTCCCCGGCGGTTACGCAGCTCGTGGACCGGCTGGTGGAGATCGGGATGGTCGAGCGCCGTCCTCACGATAAGGACCGCAGGGTAGTGCTGGTGGATTACGTGCCGGGGATGCAGGAGATCGCCCGCCGCATCGTCGGCCGGGGGCGCCTGCAACTTAACTGGGTAGTCGAGCGTATGACGGTTGAAGAGGCGGAGGCGTTTCTCAAAGGGCTCAGGTTGCTCGTCCGGGGGCTCGGTTCCGAACCGAACTTATTAAGAAGAGAGGGTGTTGAATGAGTAGTATCGTCGCCTGGTGCTTGAAGAACAAATCCGTGGTGATCCTTGCGACCGTGCTTCTCATTGCGAGTGGCTCTTACGCCACGACGCAGCTAAACCAGGAGCTACTACCGGATATAGAGTTCCCCATAATAGCCGTCGCGACGCCCGTTCCTGGCGCAGGACCTGACCTGGTGGACGAGCAGGTCACCCAGCCGATAGAGTCGGCAATAAGTGATGTGGGCGGTATAGAGAATACCCAGTCCACGTCTTCGCAAGGCTTCTCCGTCGTGTTGGTCGAGTTTAGCCTGGATACGGACACCGACGAGGCGGAGGATGAGATCCGGCGCAGCCTGGAGGGCGTGTCGCTGCCCTCGCAAGCGGCGGAGCCGGAGGTCAACCGCCAGTCAGCCTCCACGTTCCCGATCATGAATATCTCCCTCGCCGCCGGAAACAGTAACCTGACGGACCTCACGGAGTACGCCCAGAACGACGTGGTTCCACTTCTAGAAGAGGTGGAGGGAACCGCGAACATCGAGCTCGTCGGTGGCTCTGAGGAGGAGATCAGGGTAACCCTCGACCCGGAAAAGCTAAAGGAGAAGGGCCTCCCCGCCGACGCGGTGGTCGGTGCGATCAGCGGCGCGAACGTCAACGCCCCGGTCGGGGACGTCCGTATAGATGGCCTCTCCACCCCCGTGCGGGCCGAGAGCCAGCTAACAGACGTAGAAGCCCTGGAACAACTGCCTCTCGGACTGGCCGGGGCCTCGGCCGGGGCTTCGGCAGGTGCTCCTCCTTCGGGAAGTGCTCCCGGAAGCGAATCGGGCGAGTCTTCCGGCGGGGCTCCGCCTGCCGGCGCTTCCGGCGCGCCACCCTCCGGGGCGCCACCGCCCGATCCTCAGGCTTCGGGCGGGGCGCCGTCCGAGCCGATTCTGTTGAAAGACGTCGCCCAGGTCGAGAGGACCGAGTCGAATATCTCCGGTATCTCCAGGACAAACGGGGAGCCGAGCCTCGGCCTGAACGTCACCAAAGACTCCGACGCCAACACGGTCGAGGTCGCTGACGGTGTCGAAGATGCGCTCGGCGAGGTGCGGGACGAGATCGGCGATGACCAGGTCCGAATTATCGCCAACTCAGCGGAGGACGTAAAAGAGTCGGTAAACGGCCTCATAGAGAAAGCCCTGATCGGGGCCGTCGTCGCCATCCTGATCATCCTGCTTTTCCTTCGGAGCATCCGGGCCACGCTGGTCACGGCGGTCTCGCTGCCGACCTCGGTTCTGGCCGCCCTGCTCTTCTCCTGGGGCGATAACCTGACGCTCAACATCATCACCCTGGCCGGACTTACCATCGCCGTGGGCCGGGTGGTGGACGATGCGATCGTCGTCCTTGAGAACTCTTATCGCTACGTTCAGGAGGGCTATGAGCCCGAGGAGGCGGCGCTCAAGGGCACGACGGAAGTGGCGAGCGCCATCACCAGTTCCACCCTCTCGACCACCGCCGTGTTCCTTCCTCTGGGGCTCGTGGGAGGCATCGTCAGCGAGTTCTTCCTGCCGCTCTCCCTGACGGTCGCCTTCGCCTTGCTGGCGTCCCTGATCGTGGCCGTCACCGTCATCCCGGTCCTCGTGAGCCTGTTCATAAAGCGGACGGCGAACAAGGACGGCGCGAAAGCGCGTAACCGTTCCCGGCGAAGCGGTGGAGGTCGAAGCGGTCGCCGGGAAGGCTTGCTCCGGGTTCTGCTCGGGGTCGCCGCACTTCTGCTTGCGGGCGTCGCCGCCGGCGCCATAGCCGTTCTGGCGGACGCCGTATCCCCCGACACCCTGCTCGACTCCACGGCGTTGCTCGTTACCGCCGCGGTGTTGGCGGCTTTGCTGGCCGTCGGCCTTCTGGTATTCCTGTTCCTCCCGAACTCTGGGGGATCTGATTCCGGGACGGAGGAAAGGGATGAGATAGACCAAAACCAACGGGAAAACGGGACCACCGAGGGAGATGGAAAGCTCGTCGGTATTTATACTCCCATGTTGCGCTGGAGCCTTAGAAACCGGGCCGTGGTGTTGGTGCTCGCCGTCCTGTTCTTCGCGGGAGGGCTCGGCGCTATACCGTTTTTGCCGGTCAGCTTCTTCCCGCCGAGCGAGGCGCGGCTCCTCGTCGCCGACGTGACGCTGCCGACCGGGACCGTGCTGGAGGAGACGAGCGACGAGGCGCGGCCTTTCGAGGACTTCCTGATCGACGACTTGGGTGTCGAGAGCTACCAGCTCTCCGTGGGAGGCGAGGACAGCTTCGACCCCAGCGGCAACCGCTCGGATAACTCCGCCTCGGCGTTCATCACGGTCAAAGAAGACGCCAGCGTGGATAAGACCGTAGATCGTATCGAGGATAGAGGCCGGGAGCTATACGGCAGGAGCAATTTCCAGGTAGAGGTCCAGGACCAGGGACCGCCGGCGGGCGGGCTTGAGGTGACGATCACCGGCGGCTCCGAAGAGGAACTTAGAGAAGCCTCCGAGACAATCGTTGACGAGATATCCGGTAACGATTACCTGACCAGCGTACAGAGCGCCATCTCCGGCGGCGCCCCTGAAGTGAACGTCGAGCTGAACGACGAACAGGCCGCCCAGGCCGGGCTCTCTCCGGGCGGCGTGGCACAGACGCTCGGCGTTTTGCTGAGCGACCGCAGCGAGCTCTCCATCGACGACACGCCGGTTACGATCGGGTTACCGCAGGGTTCCGTAAACAACCTTGACGAAGTTCGCGGGCTGCCTCTTGGTTCCGGGGCGACCGTGGGAGACGTTGCGGAGGTGCAGGAGGTAGACGCTCCGGCGGCCATAAGCCGGGTGGATGGGGATCGGGCGGTGACCGTGACCGGCGCGATAACCTCTCAAGACACGGGCGCCGTCTCAAGCGACGTGCAGGCTACCCTGGACGACCTGAACCTGCCGGACGGGGTGGAGGCCAGCGTCGGGGGCGACTCCGAGGACATCGCCGAGAGCTTCCGTAACCTGTTGCTCTCTATTGTGGTGGCGGTCGCGCTGGTCTACCTGATCCTGGTGGTCTTCTTCCGTTCGCTCCTCGTGCCGCTGGTCATACTCCTGGCGATACCGCTGACGACCGTCGGCGCGTTCGGGGCGCTGCTGATCACGAACACGGCTTTGAGCGTCCCGGCGCTGCTGGGTGTGCTGCTCTTGATCGGGATCGTGGTGGCTAACGCCATACTCCTGATCGACTTCGTAATAAACGCCGAGGACGAGCACGAGACGCTGGATGACGCCATCGTTGAAGCGGGACGGGCCCGGCTGCGTCCCATCCTGATGACGGCCCTGGTAACCATCGGAGCCCTGACGCCCCTGGCGCTCGGCGTCGGTGGCGGGAGCACCCTGATCTCCAGCAGCCTCGCCATCCCGGTTATCGGGGGTCTCGCTACTTCTACGTTCCTTACTCTGCTGGTCGTGCCCGTGGGCTACTCGGTCCTCCAAGGTTTCCGCGGCCGCCTGGGAATCAAGAAAAAGAGCGGGTAGTGCGGGGATGGAGCAAAGAGTAGAGGCCGGTACTCGGGCCCCGGACTTTGACCTGCTCGCGGCCGGTTCGGGACGTCGGGTTAGCCTTCGGGGGAATGACGGGCGTCCCGTCGTCCTGATCTTCCACCTCCAGGGAACCGCCCCGACGGCGCGGGAGATCAACCACGCCGTCCGCGAACATTACCCCTCTCCCGAAGAAGTCCTGGTCGTCAGTGTCATAGACCTTTCGATAGTGCCGCCAGTCTACTGGATGACCGTGGGCCTCGTCCTCGGTCAGGCCTATGAAAAGGCCGCCGTCGAGCTGCCCCCTGAGACGGACCCGGAGGAGTACGTAGTCATCCTGCCCGACTGGGGCGGGCGTGTGAGCCGGTCCTACGGCGCCCGGCGCACCAACCGCGCGGCCGCCATCGTGATAGTGGACGCGGATTCGAATGTGGCGGGCTCTTATCAGGGTGAGCGTCCGGTGGAGGCGGTGCTGGAAATGCTTGATCGGATTTAAGTGTGCGCGACGACAGTTTTAGATCAGCAAGGGATGCACAATCCATGACATAGCTCTCGGAAGGAGGTGGACCATGATCGAAAAAGGACGCTACCGTCGCCGCACCCCGGACCGTCAATTTCAAGGCAAGATGCGCGAAGCGTTGAAAGAGCGGATCGAGGATATGCCGGCCCGCATCACGCGGGGCGAGATAGAGGCGTTGGGGGCCGACATAGGACTCGAAGACCCCGTCGAGGCTACCCGGCTCTTCGGCAGGCTCAAAGGAGTTTCGTGGCGGGGAGAATACATAGACTCCGACGGAGGCGGCTGGACCGAGGCCCGGATAACCAACCTCAACTAGAAGACGTTAGGACAGCCCGCTACCCGGTCTCCAGTTTTACGGTACCGGCTTTCCCGCCACGCACCTCGAAATGAACAGGGCCGTCGCCGCGGAAGATCCAGCGGAGTCTCCGCGCGTAATCCGAAGGCAGCCCCTGGAAGAAAACAGGCGATTTCCAGCGCCCGCCCGAGAGAGCCGAACGTCCGGCGAGGTGGCCTATCTTCGTCAGACGCTCACCGGAGACGAGGTCCGCGTCTTGCGGCAGCGTAAGCTCCACCTCCACCGGCTTGACCAGCTCTTTCTCAACTGCGACCCGGCTTACGTTCGTCGGCAGGTAGCCGGTGTTCTCGACTACAAGCTCCACCTGTTGCAGTCCTGGGGAGATCTCTTCTACCTCCAGGTCCGCTTTCAAGAGCGGCGCGGCGGCGGCGTGGGCCAGGGCGAATGAGGCCAGCTTCTCGCACTCGGCCTCCAAAAGGTGCGGCGGCGGGTTCTGCATTGTGAACTTCGTCTTCCAACCCCCGATCTCCACATCTCCGAGTTGCGGGTGATCAAAGGTAGTCCACCGCGAGAAGCCCTCGCCATCCAGTTCTTTGTCGTTCCAGGCGAGTAGCGCGAGTTGCGCCTCCTCGGAGGGACTCCGGAAGAACTCTATAAAGTCGTCCACCTCTACCCCGGCGCTCCGGGCGGCGGACCAGAACTCGATAGTGAATGCGTAGACTCCGTAGTATGAGTATGCCCAGTCGTCGAAGGCGCCGGTGATGTGCTTGCCGGGCTCGTAGGTGAAGTCGTGGTAGACGGAGATGTTCGGGTAGCCGGTGATCTCCGTTCCCCGGTCCCCAAGCTCCCTGTACACGGCGAGGTCTTGCGGGTTCATCTCCGAGTCTGGCTTGTTGGAGTATGGTCGCAGTATGGCCCCACAGAACGTATGGTACGTGTGGACGGAGAAGATGTTCTCGTGGGCGAGCAGGAAGTCCACCTGGGCGCGGGCCTCGGGCTCTGAGAGCGGGTACGGCCCCGCGCCTTTCTCGGTAGCCTCCTCCCGCCACTCGTAGGGGTACTGACGGTTCATGTCCAGGCCGTACAGGGGACGGGCGATCCTGCGCCCGAAGCCGTCGTAGTCCTTGAACGTCCCTTCCCGGTAGAGGCGATAGTAAGTGGCATCCGGCTCCGCTTCGTCCGGGCGGCGGGGGACCATGAGCCGGGGATCTTTGTCGGAGACGCGCCACTCGCCGTTCGGGTCTTTAGAGCGCATCTGGACTATGTGGCCGTCGCCGTCCAGGTCTTCAGGGTGGAGGCCGGGCTCTTCTTCGGGCTCGGGCCACGGTCTTAGCGTGGCCCGCAAGGTGTAGGGGGTCGTCAGGTATCGTTCGGCTCCGTCCGGCGAGAGGCGGGGGAGTATGTAGAAAGTTTGTTGGTCCAGGAGGCGGGTAATGCGTTCGTCGGAGCCGTAGCTCTCCAGGAGCGTCTCGATCAGGTACAGCGCCGCCATCGAGCCGGTCACCTCGCCGGCGTGGGTGTTGCCGTCCACCCAGAACGCCGGTTTGTCTTTGGCGGGGCCGGTTGCGGAGTTGGTGATCCCGGCGACCCAGATCTCCCGCCCCTCGTAGCTCTCCCCGATGGACGAAACTTCGCACAGGGCCGGGTACTCACCGGCGAGCTCGTGCAGCCTCTCAGTAAGCTCTCCGTAACGCAGATACGAATCGTAGCCTGGCTTCATAGCCTCTCTTTCAGTGTATTTCCGGCGAACTTGCCCATTATGGACTATTCAGCCGCTTACGGAACCTCATGAAAACGCAAAATGTAGGGGGCGGTCGTGCTATGCTGCATCATGTTGGGTACGGTGCCGGTCGTTGGGGGGCTTTGGTATCCAGACTGTAGCGGGAGATATATAATTGCGCTTTAGAGACAATGCAGTCGGAGGTGGTAGGGCTCTGAACACCTCAGTCGGAGAGGTCCTCGGGGGACGCTACAGGGTAGAGAATAGGCTGGGAAGCGGCGGAATGGCTGTAGTTTACCGGGCCGAAGACGCCGTTCTGGGTCGTACCGTTGCTTTGAAGACCCTTCACAGGCATTACGCTGAGCATGACACCTTCCGTAAGCGTTTCAAGCAAGAGGCGCGTGCGATGGCCTCGCTAGACCACGAGAACGTCGTCAAGGTCTACGATATATCCCAGGAAGGCGATGTGCCGTTCATAGTGGCCGAGTGCGTGGAAGGCCGGGACCTAGGCGCGATGCTCTCCGAGCGCGGCGGAGGTCTTAGCGAGGAATTTACGCGGCGGGTGGTCTCTCAACTCTTGCAAGGGCTTTCCTACGCCCACCGCCGGGGAATAATCCACCGGGACATAAAACCCTCGAACATCCTCCTGACCCCGGAGGGCACGGTAAAGGTCGCCGACTTCGGGATAGCCCGCATCGTCGAGGAAGAAGCGGCGGAGGAGCCGGGTGAGATCGTGGGCAGCGCCCGCTACATGTCGCCGGAGCAACTCCAGGGGAAGGAGGCGACCCCCAGGAGCGACATCTACTCCGTGGGCATCGTGCTCTACCATTGCCTGACGGGGAGCCCGCCGTTCTCCGGAGACCTTAGGTCCCTCGTCCAGCAGCAACTGCACGAAGTCCCCGATTCCCCGCGTAGTTTGAACCGGAAGGTTTCATACCATATGGAGTCCGTGGTGCTCCGGGCGCTCTCCAAAGACCCCGCCCACCGCTACCCGTCGGCGCGGGCGATGCTCGAAGACCTGGAGGCCGAAGCCCCAACGGAGGTGGTTCCCCAGACACTGGGTATCCCGCGCCGGACGATAATGCGGCGCCGGAGCCGGGTGGCGCCGGTACTGATCTCTCTGCTGGCCGTTATAACTGCGGTCGCGGGGATAACGCTGGCCGCCGTCGGGCTGGGCTACGTGAACAATCCCCTGGGCCAGAGCGCCCAAGACCTTTTGAGCCGCGCCGTGCAGGCCGAAATGGACCCGGTGGAGGCTCCCAAGACTCCCGAAGATTCTAGCGTGGTCGAGGCGTCTGACCAGGTAGCCGGTGGAGACCCCGAAAACCTGGTGCCCGTACCAAACGTAGACGCCTACTATGACTACTGGGCGGAACAGACCCTAGTCAACAGTGGGTTCGAGGTCAAAGTGGTACGCGAATATAGAGATGGCTACGCCAATCGGGGCGTAACCTGGGACACCAAGCCCGCCGTCGGGAGCATGGCTCCCGACGGTTCCACGGTTACAATCTACGCCACGCCCAAAGACCTCTACCAGCCGAACCTCTAAATTTCCCTCCGGCCGCCGTCTATCCGGTCGGCGATAAAGGGATAGCGGTAGTCTTCGCCCTGGCTAACCTTGTAAGCGGCATAGAGCTGGTGGGCGAAAGGAACGAGCCCAAGAATGCCTGCGATCGGCGCCACCACTATGGCTCCTATACCCAAAGTCAGGATCGTAAACAGGGTCCCGAGCACCCCTCCTACCACCCCGAGCACCAGCCACGCCACCTGATACCAGAGCGACTGCAAAGCGTGGAAGCTGACGCCGGGCGAGCGGTCCTTGTAGAGCAGCCAGACGATCAGGGGCGCTATCGGCAAGAAGCCTGTTATGGGCCATGCGAGAACGCTGACGTGCGAGAGTATCGACCACGTGCGCTCGTCCTGGGGACTCACCTCCGTGCCGGGCCTGCCGATGGTGCTCATCTGGCCTCCGCTATCCGGGGTCCGCTTCGTCTCATCGTAAACCTCATCGCCGGGTTCTTGGGACCTGCCGTAGTTCGGATCTTCCTGCATACTTCCTCCTTCGATCTCCGAGTCTGGTTCTACCTGCACGTTATCTTTCCCCTAACGCCCGGTAAGCTCGGCGCCGGTGGAAAGCCGTGTGGTATAAGAGCAACACCGCGAGCGGCAGGACGCAAGGTTCCTCCGTGGCCGTCTCGATTCTATAGGTTCGTCCCGTTACGTTACCTTTGAGCCGCGCCACTTCCATCCCTGACTCGTCGCGGACGACCGCCCGGTTTCGGAAGAGGCTAACGGTCGCCGTGTAGTCTCGGCCCCCGCACCGGATCTCCAATTCTTCTACGGAGGCGTTGGCCGGTTGGACACTGAGAACCTCCTCGCCGTCCGAAAGCATCGTGTATCGGGAACCTGAGATCCGACCAACGGTGACTTCCAGGCCTGAGGCCGTAAACTTCGCGCCTTCGGAGCCCAGGATCTTCAGGCGACCTAGCTCCTCGCCATCCTTGTTTGAGAGGGCGAACTCATCGCCCAGAAAGCCTCGGGCTCGGGCGATGAAAGAGTCTGTAAGGTTCTCCTGAAGCGTTCTCCAGGGGGTCGTTGTGCGAGCTTTGGGGCTGGCGTTCATGGTATCTTTCTATACGCGGGAGGCTCCTGAGAGTTTCACGGATGAAAGCCAAGCGGAAGAGAGCGTAGAGCTATGGAACTTAAGAACAAAGAAGACTTGCGGGCTGAGATCCTCCAGACCTGGCTAAAGAGCGCCTGGGTTTATCCGGTAGAAGGCCCGGACGGTCAGACGTACCTGCGCCTGACTCCCGGCGGCCGGCTCAAAATGCGCCGCCGTATCGGGGAATTGGAGAGCTCCCTGGGCGTGAGCGGCAGCGAGCTATCCGAGCAAGAGGAGGCCGGAACTCTGCCGGCGGAAAAAGAAAAGCTGGAGCTAGCAATGATGGTCCAATCCTATACCTCGGAGCGCCAATTCATGCAGAGCCAGGGCAACAACCTGGGGACGCCAGCAGTAGAGATAAAAGAAGCCGAAGAGGCTGAAGCACCCGGAGAAGCCGAGTCGGAAGAGAATTCCGAACAGTAGTAGCGGCGGTTCTTAGGCCTCTACGCCGCCTTGCGGTTCAGGCGGCGTTCGAGGATGTTGGTCAGGTAGATCAGGGGCAGGCAGATCGCCAGGTACAGCAGGGCCGCCGCTATGAGGGGCGTCCCGTTGAAGGTCGCCGACTGGAGTACCCGCGCCGCCCGGAGTAGCTCGGCGAGTCCTATAACCGAGACCAGCGACGTGTCTTTGATGAGCATGACAAACTCGTTGGTCAGCGGTGGGATCACGCGCCGGAAAGCCTGGGGCACGATTATGAAGCGCATCGTCTGGGCGTAGGAGAGCCCGGAGGCCCGGCCCGCCTCCATCTGTCCCTTGTCTATGCTCTGGATGCCGGAGCGGAATATCTCCGCGACGTAGGCGGCGCTGTTGAGCGAGAGCGCCGCCAGGCCCGCGTAGAAAAGGCTCGTGAAGCGAAGCCCGATCAGGGGCGTCGTGAAGTAGATAATGATGATCTGGATCAGGAGCGGAGTTCCCCGGAAAAGGTCTATGTATAGTTGGGCCGGGAAGCTAAGGAGCCGGGAGCGGGCGATCTTCAAGAGCGACAGGGCGAGCCCGAGCGCTATCCCGATTACCTCAGCCAGCAGGGCCAGAGAGAGCGTAACTATCAACGCCTGAATTATGGCGTCCGAGTTCTGCCACACCAGCCCGAAGTCCAGGTAGTTGTCCCGGATGCTCTGGAGGCTAAAGCTACTAGGATCTATCTCTATCGGCATCCGACCGCTCCCAGTGGTTTCAGACTAGGACGGTATCTGCTCGGGCGCCTGGCCGAACCATTTCTCGTACAACTCGGCGTAGGTACCGTCGTCTTTGATCTCCTGGAGAGCCTTGTTTACCTTGGCGGTCATCTCGCTATCCTTCGGGAGGGCTATGCCGTACTGCTCGCCGGTCGGGATGGTCTGGACGACTTCGAGGGCGCCGTTGCTGGTCTTGGCTTTGTCCGCCGAGACGGGGAAGTCGTTCAGCACGGCGTCCACCTGCTGGTTCTGAAGAGCCGTGAAAGCGTCCTCGACGGTGTCGAAGGTCCGCACGCTACCGACCTTGTTCTCGTCCGCCAGGCTCTGTGCTTCCATCGCGCCCGTTGTGCCGAGTTGCACGCCAACGGTCGCGTCGGCGAGGTCGTCGGTAGATTGAATGTCCGAGCCGGTATTTACTAGCAGTGACTGGTCGGCGTCGAAGTACGGATCGGAGAAGTCTACCTGCTGGGCGCGTTCCTCGGTAATGGTCATCGCCGAGATCGCCGCAGCATAGGTGCCACTGGTTAGGCCGGGAATGATGCTGTCGAAGGTCACGTTCTGGAACTCGACCTTGAGGTTCGCCCGCTTGCCGATCTCGCTCATCAAGTCTATGTCGAAGCCGACCGGCTCGCCGTCCTGGGTGAACTCGAAAGGCCGATAGGCGATGTCCGAGGCCACGGTTATCGGGTCTCCACTCTTTGCGCCCGCTACCTTGGCCGCCGCGGTAGTGCCGCCTCCGCCACCACTACCGCCGGTGTCGCCGCCTCCACCGCCGCTACTGCCACCGCAACCGGCGACCACCACCGCGAGGGTGAAGATCAACGCGAATAGAAAGATACTTCTGGATTTCAAGATACATCCTTTCCGGGTAATGCTCGTAAATATCTTTATTTCGGGACAGTTAACACCAGAATAGAGTCCTCGCGCAAGCCCGCTAGTGGAGGATCTGGTCGAGGAATCGCTTGGTCCGCTCGTTCTCGGGGTTCTGGAAGAAGTGCTCGGGAGGGCCGACCTCTACGATGCGGCCCTCGTCCATGAACACTACCCGGTCGGCGACGCGGCGGGCGAATCCCATCTCGTGGGTGACGACCACCATCGTCATGCCGCCCTGGGCGAGGTCCGCCATAGTTTCTAGCACCTCGTTGATCATCTCCGGGTCCAGGGCGCTCGTCGGCTCGTCGAAGAGCATGATCTTGGGCTCCATCGCCAGGCCGCGCGCTATCGCAACCCGCTGCTGCTGGCCACCGGATAGGCTCTCGGGATACTTGTTTCCCTGTTCTGCGATACCGACGCGCTCCAGGAGACGCTTGCACCGCTCGTCGGCCTCCGACTTCGATATCCCCTTGACGTTTATCGGAGAGAGCTTGACGTTCTGGGCGACCGTCATGTGCGGGTAGAGGTTGAACTGCTGAAAGACGAAGCCGATCTCCGTCCGCAACGCGTTTAACTTCGTTTTTTTGTCGTGGACTTCTATGCCGTCCACGACGAGTTTGCCGGATGAGATCTCCTCTAAGGCGTTGATGCACCGGAGCAGGGTGCTCTTGCCTGATCCACTCGGACCGATGACCACAACCACTTCGCCCTCGTCTACGGTGAAATCTATGTCTTCGAGAACCTGAAAGTCTCCGAAAAACTTGTCCACGTTCTGAAACTCTATAAGGCTCATCGTTCCGATGCCTCCACGATACGTTCTTTACACTGCTTTGTATAGTCAAACAGACTAACAGAATCGAGGGGCATAGCTCCTCGCATAGCTCCTCATTTGACCTTCGCATACTCGATATGCTATCTTCGGCACGAAATCAAAGGCCGACGTGCGGACAACATCAATGTAGGAGGCAATGGATGGCGGAAGCGGGGTCGGGGACTAATAGGGGTACGCCGGAAGACGAATTCTCGGGTGGTCTGAAACGCGTAGTTGGTACTCCCCTCCTTTTAGCCTTCGTAGTCGGCAACATTGTAGGAGCGGGGATCTACGTGGCGCCTGGCGAAGTGGCCGCCAGTATCGGTGGCGCGTTCTGGCTGGCGTTCCTGGTGGCGTTTGTGGTGGCTATTTTTACCGCCTTCTCTTATGCGGAGCTGGTGTCGAAGTACCCTGGCGCGGGCGGGGCCGCGCTGTTTATCAACCGGGCTTACGGCATACCGCTGCTCTCTTTTCTGGTGGCCTTCGCCGTGATGGCGAGCGGCCTGTCGTCGGCCAGCGGCATCTCGCGCGCTTTCGGCGGCGATTACTTGAAGACGTTTATAAGCCTGCCGGAACTGGTCGTAGCTATAGTGTTTATCCTAATCCTGGCCCTGATCAACTACTTCGGTATTCGGGGATCGGCCAGTTTGAACGCGGTTCTCACCGTGCTGTCGCTGATCGGCCTGCTGCTGGTTTTGGTGGTCGGGGTTGCGGCGATCTTCGTCGGCCAGGCGGACTTCAGCCGGCCCTTCTCCTTCCAGTTGCCGGAGGGCGAGGGGTTCGGCTTCGCGCTGCTCGGTGCGGCCGTCATCTCGTTCTACGCCCTCATCGGCTTCGAGGATTCCGCGAACATAGCAGAGGAGGCGCGGGACGCGAGCCGGATATATCCTCGGGCGCTCTTTGGGGGACTCCTAATGGCGGGCTGCATTTACATCGCGGTTTGCTTTGTGGCGTCCATGGTCGTGCCGACGGAGACGTTCGCGGAATCCAGCGGGCCGCTCCTGGAAGTGGTAGAGGTGGGACCGATTCCCATACCGCCCAGCCTGTTCTCCGTAGCCGCGCTGGTTGGTATCACCAACACCGCCCTGATCAACCTTATCATTGCCTCCCGAGTGATCTACGGTATGGGCCGAGAAGGTGTCCTGCCATCGATCTTCGGCCGGGTACACGCCACCCACGGCACACCCGTCGTAGCCATAATCTTTACCACCGTGATCGCATTGGGCCTCGCCATGACCGGTGGCTTCTCCGCGCTCGCCAGCACGACCGTGCTTTTGATCCTCGCGGTCTTCGCGATAGTGAATGCTTCGGTGCTGGTCCTTCGTCGGGACCGGGTCCGCCACCAGCATTTTCAGGCCCCGGCCATCATCCCCATACTCGGCTCCGTAACGTGCCTCGTGCTTCTTACCCAGCAGGACGCGGTAACCTGGTTGCGGGCGGCTATCTTGATAATCATTGGTCTCGGCCTCTACGCCCTGAACATCATGTATCGTCGACGCTCCGGAGAGGGCGACCTTCAGCGATCCCGGTAGCGAGAGAGTATACGGGTGATTCTCCAGGCGCAGCCGGCTAAAACCTTACGCCGGACTCTCTTCGGCTTGTCTCGCTGATTGGTCATCGGAAGGTTCGTCGGGACTCGACTTTCCGCTCCGGCCGCTAAAGTATTGGAAAGCTCCTATGGCGAGCACTATAGCCAGGCCTACAAGTGAGATGATGAGGCTCGGGTAGACTAGCGCAATTCCGCCCGCCACCAGTAAGAGCCTCTCCACGACCTTCGCGGGGCCTATAAAGTAGGCCATAATTCCCGCGCTGATGGCCGCCATGCCGAGCAGCGCCGTGACGATGGCCGGGATCAGGTTGGCCGCCGTTGCGCCCTCCAGCAGCAGTACCGGGTTCGTTACGAAGATGTATGGAATGATAAACGCCGCTATCGCCAGCTTGACGGCCGTTACGCCTGTCCGCATGGGATTCGCCCCAGCTATACCCGCCCCCGCGTAAGCCGCCAGGCAGACCGGCGGGGTAATGTCCGCCACGATGCCGAAGTAGAAGACGAAGAAGTGGGCGGCGATCAGGGGTACGTCGAACTGCACCAGGATGGGAGCCGCCACCGTCGCGGTAACTACGTAGTTTGCCGTCGTCGGGAGCCCCATGCCCAGAATGATGCAGGCGATCATCGTGAAGAACATAACGAGGAAGAAGTTCCCGAGCGCCAGGTCCAGAATGCCGCCGGCGAGCTTGCCGCCGAGACCCGTCTTGGTCACGATACCGGCGATGATGCCGGCGGTGGCGCACGCCGCGATGACCGGCAAGGCCGCCCTCGCGCCGTTCTCCAGCAGACGTCCCAACTCATAGGGCGACATTCGGGTGCTGCGTCTTATCAGGCTGATCAAGAAGGCGGTAGCTATACCGTAGAGCGCCGAGTTCTGGGGCGAAAATCCCGAGAGCAAGAGACCTATGATCACGACCAGCGGCAGCAAGAGGTCTAGTTTCTTTAGCAGCCCGCCGGCCGCCGGGAGCTGGTCCCTGGCGACCCCTACAATGCCTTGTTTTCGGGCTTCGAAGTGCGTCCCCATAAAGACGCCGGAGAAATACAGGATGGCAGGGATAATGCCGATCAGGATGATCTCGTTGTACGGAATCCCCGTGTACTCTGCCATGATGAACGCCGCCGCGCCCATTAGGGGCGGCATGATCTGGCCGCCCGTCGACGCCGAAGCCTCCGCCGCGGCCGCGAACTCCGGCCGGAACCCCGACCGCTTCATCATCGGGATGGTGAAGGACCCGGAGGTGACGGTGTTAGCCACGGAGCTGCCGGAGATCATACCCTGTAATCCGCTGGCCGTTACCGCCGCTTTCGCGGTGCCGCCGGTAAACCTGCCCGTCGCCCCGAAAGCTAGGTCGTTGAAGAACTGGCCGATGTTCGTTTTGACCAGCACCACCCCGAAAAACAGGAACAGGTAGATAAACGTCGAGGAGACCTTGATCGGGGTGCCGAAGATAGAGCTGGAAGTAAAAAACGTCTCCGTCGCCAGCCGGCTCCAAGAGAACCCGGCATGGGCGAATATCGGCAGGTAGTTCCCGTACAGGCCATAGAGCAACGCGCAGATGGCGATGACCACTATGGGAAGCCCGACGCATCGACGCGTGCCCTCCAGCACCAGCACGATGCCCAGAGCGGCTACTATATAGTCCAGCGTCGAGAACCCGAAGATGACCGACTGGTTCGTAAGGCGCTCGTAGTTGACGAAGATGTAGGAGTTAGTCCAGATCGCCGCTGCGGCCAGAATCACGTCGTAGAAGGGGACGCCGGGGCGGTTGCCCCACTCACGTTTCGCCGGATAGAGCAGGTAGATCAGGCCCATCGCCGCCCCGACGTGGATAGCGCCCTGTAGGAGCGAGACGTAGCCGCCCCGGAGCGCCGTGTAGAGCTGGAAGATGGTCAGGGCGGAGCCGAGCGCGAGCACTACCCATTTCCAGACACCGAGCTCCGTACGGAACGCGCTCTCCTGGCTGTAGCGCCGGAGAGTCTCTTCCGCCTGCCGCTCTCCTTGTTGCTCGGTCTGATCCCGCAACTCTCTGGCCGTGCCTCCGGCCTGACCACCGTCCGCGCCCTGACCACCTTGACTCAATAGATCCTCCGCTCGTCCCCGCGGAGCCGGTGGGCTGATGAGAAGCCCGTCAGCTTACCGGGTTAGTTGGTCGAACCCCCGCCCAGAACGCCCTCTTCCTCGAAGTACCTCTCCGCGCCGGGATGCAGCGGCAGGTCGCCCCGACCTTCGAGGGCGCTGTCCACGTTTATGAATTGCTTCTGGGCCAGCGTTATCTGGTCGGCCTGCTCGTATATGGTCTTGGTTATCTGGTACCCGAGGTCCGGGCTGACCTGCGTGGTCGAGCCGAACATGGTCGCAAAGGCCGAGACGCTCGGCAGCGGCCCTTCGAGGAAGTCGTAGGAGTCGGCCGGTATCTCGTACGGCCGGTAGCCGCTCTCCTCCTGAATTTGCTGCTGGGCCTCACTACTCAATGGGATGAGCTTGACCTCGCCCGTGGTGGCCTGGAGCTCCGAGATGCTGGCCGATGGCACGCCGACCACCTCTATCGAGGCGTCCAGGTTGCCGTCCTGCAGCTTCGTCTGGGCCGTGCTGAAGTCCTCCTCAAAGGCCTGGTAGTCGCCTTCCTCGATGCCGTAGGCGCCCAAAACCAGGTCCGCGGCGCCCCGAGTCGCGCCCCCCGGAGGTCCGATGGCAACCCGCTTGCCCGCAAGGTCCGCTGGTGTATTTATCCCTGCGGATTCGAGCGTGATGATCGAGATCGCTTCCGGGTAGAGCTGGCCCATGAACCCGGCGTTGTCAACCGCCCCACCCTCGAACTCGCCTTCACCCGCCACGGCCTGCTGGGCTGTGTTGTTCTGCGCGATCCCGAGTTGCAGGTTTCCTTGCGAGATCTGGGCCAGGTTATCCACCGAGGCGCCGGTCTCTACCGAGCTGACGTTGAACCCCTCGACGTCTATGTTGTCGGTGAGGATGTTCGCCAACTCCTGGCCGAGCGGGAAGTACACGCCGCCCACGCTGCCGGTACCGAGCTGGAGGTCTGTCTTGAAGTCTTCTTGCCCGCCTCCGGTTCCGCCCCCGCCGTCGCCTCCCCCGCTTCCCTGGGGCGCGCCGCAGGCGATCAGCCCCAGTGACAGAATCACGGTTAGCGTAGCCGTTAGTAGTAGCCTTTTGATCAATGCTCCTCCTCGTTACCGGTCTGCGGATTTCCCCTGCGTAATATTTGCGCCGAAATGGTATTCGATTGCGGAACGCTTCGGGTGAACCCCTTCGGCTGATTGTCTCGTTGGTCGCATTCTACCTACATAGCGTTACTCCGGTCAATAAGGGTGTTTAGCGGGAGGAGACGTGACAGGTGTAAAATAGTCTGGAAAGTATGCGGAACGTGGAGGGTTTCTTGGACAATCTCTTTGATGCGGCGACGGATGGCGAGAGCCGGGAAGAACGGCTCGCCGAGCTCGCCCGGCAGGTCTCGGTGTGTACCAAGTGCGACCTGGCCCTGAACCGTACGAACACGGTATTCGGCACCGGAGACCCGCGCTCGCCGCTGATGCTCGTCGGTGAAGGACCCGGAGAGAACGAGGACGCTACGGGCTTGCCATTCGTCGGCCGGGCGGGCAAGCTGCTCGACGACATCCTGGCGGCTGTGGATCTGACCCGCGACGACGTCTACCTGACTAACACCGTCAAATGCCGGGCGGCGGTCGAGGAGGGTGGGCGGATGAAGAACCGTCCGCCGAAGACCGGCGAGATCAACGCCTGCAACCCGTACCTCCAGGCGCAGATGGACGCCGTGAAGCCTGAGATAATACTCTGCCTCGGCGGCCCGGCGGCCAAAACCCTTATAGACAAGAACTTCAGGATCACCAAAGACCGGGGCCAGTGGCACGAGTTGTACAACGCCAAGGTCATGGCTACCTTTCATCCGGCCTACGTGCTGCGCCAGCACGGCGAAGACCTCCACAACGCCAAGCGCCTGGTGTGGAAAGACATCCAGAACGTCTACGCCGAGTACCAGAAGGCTTTGGAAAACCGGCGGTAAAACCCTCGGGTGGCCCCAAAAAAGAAAGCTGTATCCGGGAAGCTGAACCGTGGACTCTACGCTGGTTCGATCCCCCGCACCACGGCGGCCGTAGCAAAAGACATCGGAAACTAAAAAATTCAAAAACATCACGAACCAATGAACGATTCGAGGGCGGCGCACGTATTACCTGCAGTAAGGCGCGGCGCGGGGGTGTAAAGGCGAATGGCGGTAAAGGTTTACAAGGAAGTCTTGCACGGGGGTATCGAAAGGAGGTAAGCGAACCACGAGCGCGGCGCCACCTGTCACGAGAAAACGAAAAGAGAATACGGAGGAGAACCATGAAGAAGGTAATGGTGTTGGCGGTGATGCTGGCCCTGGCGCTGGTGGTTGCGGCGCCGGCTATGGCGGCCCATCTGGCGGGGCTGAACATAAAGCAGGGCAGCGGCGGAGATGACGTGCTGGTCGGGACCAACAGAGCCGACGGACTGTTCGGTAGAAACGGCGACGACGTGCTCTATGGCCGGGGCGGCGGCGACTTCCTGGACGCCGACAGCAGCATGAACAATAACGTGCGCGGCACGGGCAGGGACGTAGTATATGGCCAGGGCGGACCGGACGACATCTACGGCGGACTCAACAGGGACGTTCTTTACGGGCAGGGCGGCAACGATGAGATCACCGACGGCCGCTACAACGGCACCAACCCGACCAGGGGCGACAATGCGCGGGACGCCATCTTCTGTGGCCCCGGACGCGACACGGTGACGGCCGAGCGCATCGACTTCGTCGCGGACGATTGCGAGATAGTAAGGCGCCGCGGGTAACCAACCGCGCCAAACCTGAGTGGCCTTTGTGGACCGGGATACTCTCCCCGGTCCACGTTTTCTTGGAAGATGAAAATCCGTGGCGCCCGGTTTCGGCCGACGGCGCCCAAGCCTGACACTCGAGTGACCACACGAACGTAAACATTCTCATACCGTATACTGGCCGCGCCTGATATTATGCGCTTTGTAAAATAATACGAAGCAAACCTTCGAGAAGGGCTCTTAGACCTTGGTTAGTACAACAACAAGCGGCCGGCTCATGGACGCTACCGACAAGGATATACTCAATTTCATACAGCGGGAGTTTCCGCTCGTGCGAGAACCTTTCGAGGCCATAGGGCGCGAAGTTGGCCTCGCGGGCGACGAGGTTATCCGCCGTATCGAGGCCCTCAAGCGCGGGCGGGTGATACGTCAGATCAGCGCGATCTTCGATACTCGTGTGCTCGGCTATCACTCCAGCCTGGTGGCGGCCCGCATCCCGAAGGACAAGCTCACCGAGGGCGCGAAGGCGATAAACTCCCATCCCGGCGTCTCCCACAACTACGAGCGGAACAACGACTTCAACCTCTGGTACACGGTGGCCGTGCCGCCGGATTCCCGGCTCGGGCTCGAAAGCACCGTAGACGTTATGCATCGCATAAGCGGCGCGGAGAAGACCCGCATCCTCCCGACGCTAAAACTCTTCAAAATCGGGGTGACGCTCGACATGAAAGAGGGGGCTACGGCCAAAAAGACCGCCCCACAGTACGGTGAGAACGACCGGATGAGCGCCGATCGGAACGTTAGCGAGGACGACAAGGCGGCGGTCCGGGCGCTCCAGGAGGACATACCGCTGACCCCGAGGCCGTTCGACCTCTGGGGAGAACAGGTCGGCCTCTCCTACGACGAGCTTCTGAACCGGGCCTTCGACTTGCAGGAGCGGAAGATCATGCGCCGCTTCTCGGCCGTTCTCTATCACCGCAAGGCTGGCTTCCGGGCGAACGCCATGGGCGTCTGGAACGTACCGGAGGACCGGGCGGAAGAGGTCGGCAACGCCTTCGCCCAGTACCAGGCTGTATCCCACTGCTACCAGCGCCCGACCTACGAGGACTGGCCGTACTCGATCTTTTCGATGGTCCACGGTCGCTCCGTAGAAGAGTGCGAGGCCGTGCTGGACGCGATGGCCGAAGAGACCGGCGTCACCGAGCGCGAATCCCTCTATTCAACCCGCGAATACAAGAAGACGCGGGTACGGTACTTCACACCCGAGATGGAGGCCTGGGAACGGCTCTACGCCGGCACGCTCCGTTAAACCGAGTTTCGCCGAGATACGACCGCCATCCAACAAAATTACTAGCTTGAGATCCCCCGCCGGAGTTCGTTCCGGCGGGGGATCTTCTTTTCTCGGTAGACAAACGTGGTGAGCGTCGGGCTCATAGTGTCCTTCGTGGTCGTGATACTAGCTGCCGCCGTATCCGGACTTATAGGGTTCGGGCTCGCCCTGGTAGCGGTGCCCTTGCTCTTGATCTTCTTCGAGCCCGCCGAGGTGGTGGTCCTGCTCACCTTTATATCTTTATTCACCAACACCGTGATAGTTCAAGATTCCTGGCGGCAGGTCGAGACACGGTCTGTACTATCCCTGATGCCCTGGGCCATCATCGGCCTGATCCTCGGTACCGAGATACTGCGGAGCGTGGACCCGGACTACATCCGGCTCGGGATGGGTGTAGTCGTGGTACTCTCCGCCATGTTGCTGCTTCGGGACGTCACCATAAAGGGTATCGAAGGCCGTTTGGGTACGGTCTTCGCCGGCGCCACCAGTGGCGCGCTGGCGACCTCTACCGGAATCGCCGGTCCTCCCATAGTGCTACTCTTCGCCGCCCGGAGACTGCCCAAAGCCAGCTTCCGGGCCAGCAACGCCGCTTATTTACTGGTTCTGGGCGGCGCCATCATAATTACCCTCTTCGCCCGCGGCATCGTAGAAGTGTCGGAGGTGTGGACCGCAGCGATCCTCGTCCCGGCGGCCTTTATCGGCAAGACGCTCGGGACGGTGCTAGTAAAGTATCTCTTGGACGACGCTTTCCGCAAGATCACCCTGCTGGTCGTCCTGCTAACCGGCGTGCTGGGCGTACTGACTGCCGTTCGGGCGCTGCTTTAGCGAAGGCATTGATGGTAGTTGGCTCACCAAAGGTCTAGCTTTTGTCCAGTCTTTGTACGGTAAATGACGGCACAATGCCAGGTAAGCTGACTCTACACCAACGAAGCTGGCGCTACGAAAGGATGTACCGATGGCAGGCAAGAAGCCAAAGGACAAAAAGAAACAGAACGAGCAATTTTAGAAGTTGCAAGACCTAACAAAGAAACTAATATCCGTTCCTAAAGAGGAAGTGGACAAGAAACGAGAACAGGAAGAAAGAAGGGGGCAGGTTAGGCAAAACTCGCTTCGTACTCAAAACCTCGGAATGTCTGAGGGTAGGCCCACTCGCATAAAGTATCGTGCGAAGGCTTGTGAGAAATGCTCCAAATAAGGAGAGCGAAGTCTCCAGTGCGATTCTAATTCGTTTACGCGCCTCATCAGGTAGTCGTGGGGCAAGCTATATATCTCCCTAAAATCCACCACCAAGGCTTCTCGGTTATTGGTTGGTTCGGTGGGAGAGGCCAATAAATGCAACCCTGACACCCTACCTTTTAGTACATTGTTCCATTTGCCTTTTTTTGTGAAGCTCTCGTCGATCGATTCAAACTTCGCTATGGAATAGAGGGGGCAAAGTACAACGAATTGAGGATAGGGTTCATTAGCAAGATCGCAACTCTGGGTTACGACGATCAAGTCGTACTGGTCGCAAGGAATCTCAATCGTCTCGTCGGCTTGGGCTTTTGAGTCAAAGTCTACTGTTGGAACAGGCACCAAACAATCGGGTAGGTGATCGCCTTGCCTGAGTGTCGGCTCAGTACATTCGACCCAAAAGGGTTCCAAAGTTACTCGTCGTCCTCTAAGGGGTACGGCATGGGCTTACCCCGACCCCTTATGAAGAACCGTGTATTTACGGGTATCCTACGAGTAGGAGGTATCCGTTTGTAATCGAACGAGGCTTCGCCGCTTTCGATTGTGCGACCTAGCAACGCCAAGAACGGGTTACCCATGAGTTTGAACGTCTCCAGTTGCTCCAAGCTGCTTAGCACGTTCGCCATAATTCGGCTAAGTTCAACGCTTTCCGGTCCGAAAGGCAAAGGTGTGGTCTGCGGGAATTGACCCTCTTTACCTACAACCGTAACTCCAGAAATCCCCCGTGCATCTATCTGAGGTTCAATGTAGGTTTCAGATTGTCGTTTGAGTGCGGGCATCAGTTGCTCAACTCCCTCCGATTAG
>JBGTJJ010000005.1:0-60028 GCA_041745215.1 Rubrobacteraceae bacterium
CCAAAGACCTTTGGCACTTGAGCAGCAGACTGCTTCGGAAGGTCCTCTCTCATACCGTGGCCTTCCTGCTCAATCGCCAACTTGGCAACCAATCCCTCCAACTCTCCAAACTACTCCTCTGAAAACCCGCACATCGGGTTAACTAGCTGTTTCTCATCGGCAACAGTTCCTTGTATGGGCCAGGGTATAGCATTCCAAGATACAGTCCTCTTCCGGTTTAGAATACCCTCGTTAGCTTGCTTGAAGGAAGCTGCGGAGGGGTCTTTGTTACAGCGGTCCACAACTCCGCTCTTCGCGGCACCGGACTTGCCTGGATCTTGGAACAGGAATAGTACCTGCGCCGCAGTCCTGCCGTCCTTATCGGAGAATCTAGGAATGTCACCGAACATACCGGTTCGCCGATTCCTAAGCTCTTCCAAGTACTTGTCCAAATCATCCATAGTGCCCTTCTCAACCGATCCCGGATGCGGCATCCCCGCCCCTCATATCCACCATCTCGTCTGCCATATCGAGAAGCTTTCGCGGGCATTCTAACAAAGCACAAAAGCCGGGACGTTTTCACGCCCCGGCCTCGAATCATTAGTTTGATTTTCCTTACTGCTCAGCCTTGACGACTTCCTTTGGCTGGGAGACGTTGATGTCCACGATGGACTCGTCCTCGCCGACGTCATCGGCTGAGGTTTCGTTCGCCTCGACGGTAACTTTCGAGCCGTTGGGGATCTCACCTTTGAGGATCATCTCGCTCATCGGGTCTTCGATCATGCGCTGGAGCACCCGCCGCAAAGGCCTGGCTCCGTACGCCGGGTCGTAACCCGCTTCGGAGAGCTTGTCGAGGGCGGCCTTGGTGAACTCGACCGTCACGTCGCGATCGGCGAGCTGCTGGCGGAAGCGCTTGACCTGGATCTCGATGATGTGACGCATCTCCTCACGCTCCAGCTTGTGGAAGACGATTGTCTCGTCGATCCGGTTGAGGAGCTCGGGACGGAAGATCTTACGCAACTCGCTCTGGACCCGGCCCTTCATCTCCTTGTAGGAGATACCCTCGTTGCCGCCACCGAAGCCTAGCGACTGGGTCTTATTGATGTGCTGGGCCCCGACGTTGGAGGTCATGATCAGGACGACGTTCTTGAAGTTGACCTGACGGCCCTGGGCGTCGGTGAGCTGCCCATCCTCCAGAATCTGCAAGAGGATGTTGAACACGTCCGGGTGGGCTTTCTCGATCTCGTCGAAGAGCACCACGCTGTACGGGCGGCGCCTCACCTTCTCGGTGAGCTGACCACCCTCGTCGTAGCCGACGTATCCGGGCGGCGAGCCAACCAGACGGCTGACCGTGTGACGCTCCATGTACTCGGACATGTCCAGACGGATCATTGATTCCTGGTCCCCGAAGAGATACTCGGCGAGCGTCCGCGCGAGCTCCGTCTTACCGACGCCCGTGGGGCCGAGGAAGACGAACGAGCCACTCGGACGGTTCGGGTCTTTGATCCCGGCGAAGGTTCGGCGGATGGAGCGGGAAACGGCCTTGATGGCCTCTTCCTGTCCCACGACGCGACCGTGCAAAGAGTCCTCCATCTTCAAGAGACGCTCCGACTCCTCCTCGGTCATCTTCTTGACCGGGATGCCCGTCCACAAAGAGACGATCTCCGCTATCTCGTTCTCGCCGATGGAGAGTGGTTCCTCGCCCTCCTCGCCCTCGCGCCAGCTCTGTTCCAGCTCCCGGCGCTGCACGGCGAGCTTTTTCTCGTTGTCCCGCAGGCGGGCGGCCTTCTCGAACTCCTGGCCGTCGATGGCGGCCTCTTTCTCGGTCCGGACCTTGACCAACTCGTCGTCCACTTCCTTGTAGTACGGCGGTGAGGACATTGTCTTGATCCTCATCTTAGAGGCCGCCTCGTCGACTAGGTCTATGGCCTTGTCCGGCAAGAATCTGTCGGAGATGTAGCGGTCGCCGAGCTCGGAAGCGGCCTTCAAAGCCTCGTCGGTTATCTGGATCTTGTGGTGCGACTCGTAGCGTTCGCGCAATCCCTTGAGTATAAGTTCCGTCTCCTCGACCGTCGGCTCTCCGACCTGGATTGTCTGGAACCGGCGTTCGAGCGCCTTGTCCTTCTCGACGTACTTGCGATACTCATCTATCGTGGTCGCGCCGATCACCTGAAGCTCGCCCCGCGCCAAAACCGGCTTGAGGATCGAGGCCGCGTCTATCGCGCCCTCTGCGGCTCCGGCCCCGACGAGGTTGTGGATCTCGTCGATAAACAGGATGATGTCACCGTGGTCGGTGATCTCCTTCATTATCTTCTTTAGGCGCTCCTCGAACTCGCCGCGATACTTGGAGCCCGCGACCAGCGCACCGAGGTCCAGCGTGTAGACCTCTTTGTCCGAGATAATGTCCGGCACGCGCCCTTCGGCTATCTCCTCCGCCAAACCTTCGACGATGGCCGTCTTGCCAACGCCCGGCTCCCCGATAATGACCGGGTTGTTCTTGGTGCGGCGGACGAGGATCTGCATGATCCTCTCTATCTCCTTGTTACGCCCGATAACCGGGTCGAGCTTGTCCTCCTCGGCGTAGGCCGTGAGGTTGCGCCCGTACTGGTCTAGCTGGCGGGTCTTGGGCCGCTTGGCCTCACCGCCGCGGCCACCGGCCGCCTCGCCGCCGCCACCGCTACCACTACGGCCCCGGCTGCGCCCGCCGCCGAGCATCCGAACGACCTCGCGGCGGACCTTGTCCGGGTCGACGTCCAGGTTGTTCAGTACCCGAGCCGCCACTCCCTCGGACTCGCGCACGAGCCCCAGCAGGATGTGCTCGGTGCCGATGTAGTTGTGCCCTAGCTGCAACGCCTCTCTAAGCGCCAACTCCAACACCTTCTTTGAACGCGGGGTGAACGGCGCCTGGCCGCCAGTCCCTTCCTCCCCGTAGCCGACGATGCTCTCTACCTGCTCACGCACCTCATCCAGGGTCACGTTAAGCGAAGCCAGAGCCCGCGCCGCCACTCCCTCGTCCTCCCGAAGGAGACCCAGGAGCAGATGCTCGGTGCCTATGTAGTTGTGGTTGAAGTGACGGGCCTCTTCCTGTGCGAGGACCACCACCTTGCGAGCCCGTTCGGTAAATCTCTCAAACATTAGCCGGAGCCTCCCCTATTCGAGGGTCCATCACGACGTTGGGAACAGTGTCTATAGTAATTATACGACGCTTGGATAGTATTAGATTACACATTTTCAAATCTGACTCACGAAAAACGATACGACCAACTCAACCTCTTCCTGCAGCCTACCTAGAGTATACAAAGGTTTCGCCCGGATATGGCCCGGTTCAACCTTTTACGCTACCAGCGCCAATAGCCTTCTCCAACACAATATAAAAAGACTACCGCCCGGCCCAAAGTGCGGTGGTGTTCCGCATCACACACCGGAGAACCGCTCCCGGACCAGCTCGGTCGGCAGGCTGGCGATAAAAGGCCCGGCTTTGGGTCCGTGCTTGCGGCCGATCAAGACCGTATAGACCGCCGCGAAGGCTCTCTTCGGTTTGACCTCCATCTCGATGGCGGTGGAGTACAGCAGATCCTGGGCCGCGTCGTCGTCGAGATCCGGATCTAACTTGTCGGCGACCGCCGCCAGGTAGATGCGCTGCTCGTCGTCGAGCTCTCTGGCTGCCTCTTCCGCTTCCTGGGGCTCCAGTATCCGCAGCCGAAGCGACTCCGGCGCCCACTCCTCGGCCCAGTTGCGGGCGTAGCGGAGGTCTTCTTCTAACTTCGCTTCGTCGTCAGCCGCCGCATCGTATCCGCCCCGCCGGAGCATCCGCACCGCCAAGGCCGTGTCGCCGCCGGTGGTCTGGGCGACGGTGACCAGATGGGTGAACGGCAGTTGACTCTCCCCTATGGACTCGCGGTACTCGTCCATGAAACGCGGAAAGTTTTCCGTGAGGTCCAGGTCCAGGGCACGGGCCGGGTCTCGCCCCAGTACCAGCGTCCGCAGGGCGTCGGGCGGCATCACTCTCAGGAGATCCTTCGGCAGCAGGACGATGCCCTTCGAGCTACTCATGGCTCCCCGGCCTTTTAGCTGTATCCACTCGTACTCGTAACGGCCCGGAACGGGGTAGTCAAAGACCTCGCGGGCCATCCTATCCGCCGTGTCGGTCGAGCCGCCGCGGCTCGTATGGTCCTTACCGAACGGCTCGAACGTAACGCCGAGCGCCTTCCACCGGGCCGCAAGCTCCACCCGCCAGCCGAGCTTTCCCTCTCCTTTCGAGTAGTACGCAACGCCTTCGTTTCCGTCCCGGTCAACGAAGACGACCTTGCTCTCGTCGGGTAGGTGATCCAGGACCCGGTTCCCGGTAAGATCTCCCGAATCCGAGCGCGGCTGGTATGGAGACCAGCTTTCGGGCATCTCCCGGCCGCTGACTTCTCCGAGTGTCCGGCGCAGGTCTTCCGCCCGCTCTATGGACTCTCGGGTTACGCCCGTGTAGACGCCGCTCTCGTAGATCTCGTGCGAGCGGAGGACTTCAATGTCCATTTCCATCTCTTCGAGAGCCTCCTCGAAAGGCGCGAGGAAGTGTTCAGCGTAGTTCTCGTGGCATCCTTCGGGGTCCGAGACGCGTGAGAGGCTGTGCCCGATGTAATTCTCGTAGTCTTTCGGAACGCCGGGAGCTATCTTGCGGAGTGGGTCTATGGTGTCCGCGTGAAAGATAAAGCGGACTTCTTCGCCACGGGAACTGAGGGCGCGGGCCACGGCCTCCGAGACGAGAACCTCACGCAGGTTACCGACATGGATATTGCCGGAGGGACTGATACCGCTGACGACCACATGGGGGCCTTCGCCGAGGTTCTCCGCAACACGCCGAGCCCAATCGGGTATGGGAAGTCTGCTCCTGCTCATACTGCACTCCGATAAAGTTGGTCGGTGGCGCGACCGCGCCAGCCAGGGTGTCTAGCTCGCCACCTCGACGTTGGTGATCTCGTATTCCGTCGAGCCTCGAGGGGTAGAAACCGTAACTTTCTCACCGACGCGCCGTTTCAGAACCGCGCGGCCGACGGGTGAGGCGTGTGAGAGCTTGCCACTCGTTGGGTCAGATTCGTTGACGCCCACTATCTCGAAGGTGCGTTCCTCGCCCTTGCTCAGTGGCTTGAGGGTAACGAGTGTACCGAGATCCACGGCGTCGGCCTCGGCGTTGGATGGGTCAACGACCTTCGCGGTACGAAGGCGGCGCTGGACCTCGCTGATCCGTCGCTCCAGCATGTACTGCTCGTTTTTGGCGTCGTCGTACTCGGAGTTCTCGGAGATATCCCCGAACTCCCGAGCCTGCCGGATACGGTCGGCGATCTCACGTCGCCGAACCTCGGTTAGATGTGTAAGTTCCGTCTGAAGCTTTTCGAGCCCTTCCGGGGTGATTAGCTCCTGGTGTTTGTCTGTCATAAGAGCGATGAGTATAAGGGCGGGTTACAGAAGTGTCAACGAGGATTTGCAGCTTTTTTCGGTAACTTCCAGTCTATTTGCCGGCGTTCCGCTCGTAGAGTAGGCGTAGGCCTTTGAGCGTGAGGTCGGGGTCCACCTCGTCTATTTCCCGGCAGTGGCGCACGATGATGTCCGCCGGTCCGCCGGTTGCGATCACCGGCAACTCTTCCAGAGATACGCCGTCGGCGGCCAACTCTTCTTTGAACCGACGGATCAGGGAATCAACCGCTCCGGCATAACCGTATACAAAGCCGCTGCGGATGGAGTCGGGCGTGTTGGTGGCTATCGCCTGTGGCGGTTCTTCCTCCAGGTCTACGTCCGAGAGCTTGGCAGCCCGCGAGACGAGTGTCTCCAGGGAGACGTACAGTCCCGGCAGTATCGCCCCGCCTTTGTACGCGCCCTCGTCGTCCACGGCGCAGACGGTCGTGGCAGTCCCGGAATCTATTATGATCGCCGGCGCGCCGTAATGATGCACGACCGCGACGGCGTTGACGATCCTGTCAGCCCCCACGGAACCCGGATCGTCGTAGCGGTTCTTCAAGCCGGTCTCCATCTGCGGCCCCACAGAGTAAAAGGGAACCTGCATGACCTCCAGCGCGAGATGCTCGTAGGAACGCGTGAGCACCGGCACGACGCTAGAGACGATCAGAGCCTCCACCTCGCCCAGGTCCATGCCTCGCAGCCCGAGAAACGCGGCGCACGTCGCCCCGAGTTCATCCGCCGTCCGGTGCGACTCGGTAGCCAGCCGCCAACGGCCTCGCAGTCCGTCTTCTCCGAAGAGACCGACCACCGTCTGCGTGTTCCCTACGTCAACCGCCATCAACATGTCTCTTCCTCCCACTCTCGTACCCCGCCAAGGTCAGCCTCCGCCAGAAGCTCGCCCACCACACCGTATCCGGGAATATATATGCCTGCGTCCAGGTCCGCCAGACACCGCAGGTTGAAGGCCCGCATCACACCAGGATGCGGTACCACTAAGTCCTGCTCTTCTATGGCCTCCGTACCGAAGAGCAGCACATCCAAGTCGACCGTGCGAGGTTCCCGCTCACCCTTGCCTTCACGTCCCAGTCCGGTTTCTATCCCCTGACAGTACCGGAGTAGCTCCAACGCGGAGAGGGCACACTCGACCTCCGCCACGCAGTTCAGGTAGTCCGGTTGCTCCCCCTCGACCTCGACCGGCTCCGTCTCGTAGATCCGAGAGACTTTTATCAACTCCAAGCGTGGCCCGCGCGCCAGCGCATCCAAGGCTGTACGCAACAGGGCAAGCCGATCGCCCAGGTTACTGCCGAGGCTTAGATAGGCTAGGCTCATCCGTGACATCCAATATAGCTGCGGCCACCTCAAGGGCTTCCCGGTTGGCCCGAACATCGTGAACCCGGAAGAAAGTAGCGCCCCGCTCGTAGCCCAGCACGCTCGTCGCCACGGTGCCCGCGACCCGGTCCTTCGCTTCTTCGAGCCCGGAGATTTTGCCGATGAAGCTCTTGCGAGACGCCCCGAGAAGAACCGGATAGCCAAGCTCGACGATTGCGTCGAGGTGGTTCAGGAGCGCCAGGCTGTGCTCCATCGTCTTGCCGAAGCCGATGCCGGGGTCGAGGACGATGTTCTCCATTTTGATTCCTTCGGACTCGGCGTACTCCGCCCTCCCGGCGAGGAAGCCCTGCACTTCGTGTACTACGTCCCCGTAGCGCGGCTCTCGCTGCATGGTTTTGGGTTCGCCCAGCATGTGCATGAGGACGACCGGGCATCCGGCCTCAGCCACGACGCTCGCGAGCGCCGGGTCTCCGCGCAGGGCTGTCACGTCGTTGACGATGTGGGCGCCGGCTCTGAGAGCAGCTTCGGCGGTTGCGGCCCGATAAGTGTCTATTGAGATGGTGGCTCCGGGATGGGCTTCCGAGATACCGCGGATGGCCGGTATTACCCGTCGCAGTTCCTCTTCCGGCGAAACGGGATCCGAACCGGGACGGGTTGACTCGCCGCCGACGTCGATTATCCGGGCTCCTTCTTCCAACATGTTCGCGGCCTGTTTCGCCGCATGATCCGGGTTTAGAAAGTCCCCGCCGTCGGAGAAAGAGTCGGGGGTTACGTTGAGGATGCCCATAAGAACAGGGCCGGGACCGAGAGTTCGGTCTCCGACCCTGAGCATGTTGCGGGTCAAGGTTGTAGGTCGCATCTACTCCTGGTGGCCGTTACGGTGCGGCGGGCCGCCCATGTGCACCTCGTCCACGGCGTATTCGTCGATCAGACGCTTGAGATGCGCAGCGTCGACGGTCTCGTACTCGATCAGGTCTTTCGAGAGCTTCTCTAGCAGATCCCGGTTACGGATCAGCAGATCCTCCGCGTTGTCGTATGACTCGTCGACTATCCGCCGGATCTCTTTGTCGATCTGGAAGGCGATCTCGTCGGAGTAGTCCGGCTGCTGATTGAAGTCCCGGCCCATGAATACCTGTCCCTGGGCGTGGCCCAAGGACAACGGACCGAGCTTCTCGCTCATGCCGTAGCGGGTGACCATCTGCTTGGCGGTCTGTGTTACGCGCTCCAGGTCGTTTGAGGCTCCGGTGGTGATCTCATCGTACGTCACGCTCTCCGCCGCCCGGCCGCCGAGCATCATGGCGAGCTGCGCCATTAGCTGCCCGCGACTCATCATAAAGCGGTCTTCGGTGGGCAGGCTCATCGTGACACCCAGCGCCTGTCCGCGGGGGATTATGCTGATCTTGTGTACCGGGTCGGCCTCGGGCAGCAGGGCGCCAACGACGGCGTGCCCGGCCTCGTGGTAGGCGGTGATCTCTTTTTCCTTCTCGGAGATGATGCGCGTCTTGCGCTCCGGGCCGGCGATCACGCGGTCCACTGCCTCCTCCATCTCGGACATGTTGATCTCTTCTTTGTCGTACCGGGCCGCGAGAAGAGCCGCCTCGTTGACCAGGTTCGCCAGGTCCGCGCCGGTAAATCCGGGCGTCCCGCGGGCAATGGTCTCGACAGTGATGTCGTCGCCGAGCGGCTTGCCCCGGGTGTGGACCTGAAGGATCTTCTCCCGCCCAGGAAGGTCGGGCCGGTCTACCGTGATCTGGCGGTCGAAACGTCCCGGCCTGAGAAGCGCCGGGTCGAGGATGTCGGGCCGGTTGGTCGCGGCGATCATGATGATGCCGCCCTGGGCGTCGAAGCCGTCCATCTCGACGAGGAGCTGGTTCAAGGTCTGCTCCCGCTCGTCGTGGCCGCCGCCCATGCCGGCGCCCCGCTGCCTACCAACGGCGTCGATCTCGTCCATGAAGATGATGCACGGCGAGTTCTGCTTGGCCTGCTCGAAGAGGTCCCGCACCCGGCTCGCGCCGACACCGACGAACATCTCCACGAAGTCCGAACCGGAGATGGAGAAGAATGGGACCCCGGCCTCGCCGGCCACCGCCCGTGCCAGAAGCGTCTTGCCCGTTCCGGGAGGCCCGACCAGCAGTGCTCCCTTTGGAATCCTGGCGCCGAGCTTCTGGAACTTCTGCGGGTTCTCCAGGAACTCCTTGATCTCCGTCAGTTCCTGAACGGCCTCTTGCGCCCCGGCCACGTCGTCGAAAGTAACCTTCGGCGAGTCCTTGGTCATCCGCTTCGCCTTGCTCTTGCCGAAGCTCATCACCTTGTTACCGCCGCCCTGCATCGAGCTCATAATGAACAGGAAGAGCAGGATGATAAGGAAGATCGGGGCGATCGTACCGATTAGCGTGAGCCAGAAACCCGTGTTCTGAGGGTCGGTCTCGAACGGTATGTCGGCCCCGTTGAAAGACGCCGCTATATCGAACTGTTCCGGGTACGCGTACTCGAACTCACCCTGTCCGGCAGGGCTGCCTTCCTTGAGAACGCCGGTAACGGTCTGGTCCTGGTCTTTGACCGTGAGTTGGTTCTCTTCATTATTCGGATTTGTGACGAAAGCGTTCTCGTCCACGGCCTTTAGGAACTGCTGGGAGTTAAGCTCTTTCACATCAGGATTGCCCGCGGATAAGACCCTTATCAGGATCACCGCGAAGACCATCAAGATAATGAAGTAGAGTAACCCTCCGCTTCGCATCATTCTACCCAACTGTCTTTACCTCTCGTAAGATACGTTAAGAACACGGAGATTATACTACCTGCGCCCGACATCAAGGTGATTCGCGTTACTAGCCTCTCTAAAAGGCGCTTTAGGAACCGGGCGCGCCGAAGATTTCGGGCTTTAGGACGCACACGTCGGGGAGGTTGCGGTAGGCCCCGTCGTAGTCGAGGCCATAGCCGACGACGAACTCGTCCGGCACCTCGAAACCGAGGTATTTCACCTCCAGCTCCGCCCGCCGGCGCGAGGGTTTACTCAGCAGGGCGCAGACTTCAAGCGAAGCTGGTTGACGGGCGAGCAACGAACGCCTCAAGTACGAGAGCGTGAGGCCGGAGTCTATGATGTCCTCTACGATCAGGACGTGACGCCCGGTGATATCTTCTTCGAGGTCTTTCTGTATCCTGACGACCCCGCTGCTACTTGTCCCGGAGCCGTAGGAGCTTATGTCCATGAAGTCCACTTCGCACGGCAGGTCCACGAACCTCACGAGGTCTCCGAGCATCACGAACGCGCCGCGCAGAATGCAGATCAAAAGCGGCTTCTCGCCCCGGTAGTCCTCGGTGATGCGTTCCCCGATCTCCCGTACTTTCTCCCGGATCTCCGAGGAGGGAATGAGCACCTCTTTCACGTCAGGCATCATGCTAGACATTTCCATGAACTTCTCCGACCTCCAGCCGTAGTATCTTCTCCGTCGACCCGCGTACCTTATATTCTTCCCCTAGCTCTCCGCAAAATATCCAGGCCACCTCTCCACGCCCGTCAAAGACCACCGGCGTCCGGCGCCGCACATCCGCCGGCACTCCCCGATCCATCATGGCCCGCATCACTTTCTTCGTTCCGCCGAGTCCCAAGGGACGAATACTATCCCTCTCCCGCGCCATCCGCACCCGGTAGGGCCCACGCCCGGCATCCAGATAGACAACCTCCTCCCGCGCCGCATCCTCGACATCGAGCGCTTCCACCTCCCGGACCTCCACCTGCCAGCCGCCGAAGACTAAACTTCCGATCTCCAACTCGACGTTGCCCGTCTCCGGCTCTTCCGACTCGTAGAAAGCGAGTTCCCCGGTAGTGCGCGCCGCAACCACGACTCCTTCCGGGAGGTTCAAGGTCCGCGTACCCCCTCCCGCACCCGTAAGGCCCAGTACCGATTCCACGAGCCCGGATTCTAGCCCCGGCGCTTCGGGACGCAACGCGCGGTAGGCCTGGCGGATAGCGTAGCGTCTCAGGCCGCGCGGCAAATTCAGCAGTTCCGTCAGACGTATGGCGACCTCACTACCGTTCCACCGAACGACGTGTGAGGCAAGCTCCTCCAGGGTCTCAAGGTCATCTCGCAACAGGCCGGCGGCACGGGCGGCGTTCATGCTCGCCCCCGGATACAGCTCTTCGAATACCGGCAAGACCTCCCGGCGCACCCGGTTCCGGGCGTACTTGTCGGTGAGATTGGTCGGGTCCGTGCGGTAAGGCTGGTCCAGAGCTTCGAGATACTCCAGGATATCGATTCGAGTGACCCCGATGAGAGGCCGCACCAAACGACCTCGAACCGGCGGGATCCCGGACAACCCCCGCAACCCGGAGCCCCGCGCCAGGTTCATCAAAACCGTCTCGGCGACATCGTCCGCCGTATGTCCGGTGGCGATGCACTCCAGCCCCAGCGCATCGGCCAACTCCTCCGCCACCCGATACCGCTCCAATCGCGCCGTCTCCTGAAAGTTCGACACGCCCCCGAGTTCCAGATGCCGTACCTCGCAAGCAACACCTAACTCCCCACACAACCTCCGCACGAACTCCGCATCCTCCAGGGATTCGGCCCCACGCACCCCATGTTCGACGTGCAAAACCACCGGCTCCGCCCCAAGATCCAGAAGCACCTTCAATAGCGCCACCGAATCCGGCCCGCCCGAAACCATTACCAGCGGACGTAAGATCCTCATACCGTAACGTTCGACGGTATGCCGCACGGCCTCGATGAACTCGCTTGTTTTCATGAGAACAGTTTAGATAACCCCAGGAAAAACGAAAGCCCGGCCATTTGGCCGGGCCATTAGTAGCGGGGATAGGATTTGAACCTATGACCTTCGGGTTATGAGCCCGACGAGCTACCAGACTGCTCCACCCCGCGTCGCAAGAAGGATTTTAGCACCACTGGGACGTTTGTAAAGGTCGTCTTCCGCATGATACCGTAGCCTCACTATGGGTATTGTTTTGCTTGTCCTGCTCCTACTCGGCGCGCTACTGGCTCTCGTGGGCGCGGTGGCCGCAGCCCGGGCCTGGCTCAGCTTCCGGCGTACTCGCCTGGGCGTTCAAGACAGACTCTCTGAGGACGTGGCCCATCTCGCCGCCCGTACCGGAGAGATGGAGGAGAGACTCGCCTCACTCGACGCCCGCGCACAAAGATTGCCCGTCCGGATCTCCGAACTCCAGCAAAACCTCGCCACCCTACAAGTGCTCACCGGAGCCCTCTCCACCTCGCTCCGCCAGGCTCAACGCGCCCTCTCCTATACCGAGCTAAAAACCTTCTCTTCCGTCCGCCTCACCGACTTCCTCAAGACCCGCTCCAGGTAGCCTCAACTCGTCCCAGGTATACGTGTTGTAAAATATGCGGTGTTTGTTGCACATATATACATACGGAATCTATTTGCTTGTAGGCGATTTAGGAGTGCGAGATGACTAACGGCAAGGGTGGTTTAGAGGGTACTACGGCGGCGCGAACGGCGATCAGCGACGTGGACGGCGAGCAGGGTCGGCTCATATATCAGGGCATCGACATTTTCGAGTTGGCGGAGAGTTCGACGTTCGAGGAGACGACTTACCTGATCCGGAACGGCGAGTTGCCGAACGCGGAGCAACTGGGAAGTATGAACGCACGACTCTCTGAGAATCGGCGCCCGCCACGGGAGGTCGTGGACCTCATAAGCGGCTTTCCGAAAGACGCCACGCCGATGGACGCCCTGCGGACGGCTGTTTCAGCGATGGGACTCTACGACCCGGACACCGGGGACGAGTCGCGCGAAGCGAACACCCGTAAAGCCGTGCGGCTCGTCGCCCAAACGCCGACGCTCGTCGCTTACATAGAGCGTTTGAGGAACGGTCAGGAAATCGTCGGGCCGCGCGAAGACCTCCCGCTCGCGGCCAACTGCCTGTACATGCTAACCGGCGAGGAGCCAGCACCCGAGTCGGCGGAGGAACTCGACGCGGCGCTCGTGCTCCACGTAGACCACGAGCTAAACGCCTCGGCCTTTACGAGCCGGGTTATCTCCGCCACGCAGGCGGACATGTACTCCGCGATTGCGGGAGCCATCGGGGCGTTGTCGGGCCCCTCGCACGGCGGGGCAAACAAACGTGTCATGGAGATGCTGGAGGAGATCGGCTCGCCGGAGAACGCCGAAGAGTACGTGAGAGATGCGCTGGAACGCGGAAAGCGGATCATGGGCTTCGGACATCGCGTCTACCGGGTAATGGACCCGAGGGCCAAGATCCTCAAGGGCATGTCGCGGAACCTCGCCGGGCGAACCGGAAACACGAAGTGGTTCGAGATCAGCGAGATAGTGGAAGACACCGTGATCCGGGAGAAGAACATCTTCCCGAACGTGGACTTCTACTCCGCCAGCTTCTACCACGAGCTCGGCATCGCCACGGATCTCTTCCCCGCTATCTTCGCCATGAGCCGCATGTCCGGCTGGACCGCCCACGTCCTGGAACAACAGGCCGACAACCGCCTGATCCGGCCGCGCGCCGAATACACCGGCCCCCGCAACGCCGCATACATCCCGCTGGAAGACCGCTCCTAAAAAGACTTTCAGTCTACGAATCGAGGGGTGTTCCGGTCGCGGGACACCCCTTATACTTACATCATGGATGAGACGAACGAACGGCATCAGACTACCGAAACGCTAGAGCCCTCCGGCGAAGAATGCGAGGTCTGCGACTCGGAGATGTACGGCCTTCACTGCAAGCTCATCTGCCCCAACTGCGGCTACCGCCGCGACTGCTCCGACCCCTAGACGCACCATCCCTCCCATCCCGAGTTATTCTCATACTTGACGCGCAACCGCCAAGGTATGACCATGTGTACGCTGGGAAACTTATACGGGAAGGCGAATAACAGAACATGGATATCAAAGCGGCGGTGGCTTTCGAGGCGGAGAAACCACTTAGTATCGAGACGGTCCAGCTAGACAGCCCGAAAGAGGGTGAGGTGCTGGTCGAGATCAAAGCGACCGGCGTATGCCACACGGACGAGTTCACGCGCTCGGGCGCCGATCCGGAAGGACTTTTCCCCTCCGTGATGGGCCACGAGGGCGCGGGCGTCGTCGCTGAGGTCGGTCCGGGCGTCAAGAGTTTGGAGGTCGGGGATCATGTGATCCCTCTTTACACCCCGGAGTGTCGGGAGTGCGAGTATTGCCTGAACCCGAAGACAAACCTGTGCCAGGCGATCCGGGGGACCCAGGGTCAAGGCCTGATGCCGGACGGCACCAGCCGTCTCTCCATGAATGGCGATGCTTTGTATCATTACATGGGCACATCCACGTTCGCCAGCCACACGGTCGTGCCGGAGATAGCGTTGGCGAAGATCCGGGAAGACGCTCCGTTCGACAAGATCTGCTACGTCGGCTGTGGTGTCACTACTGGTATCGGGGCGGTCGTCAACACGGCGAAGGTCGAGCCGGGTTCGAACGTTGTGGTCTTCGGGCTCGGCGGCATCGGACTCAACGTCATCCAGGGCGCGAGGATGGTCGGCGCGGACAAGATCGTG
The DNA here is from genome assembly GCA_041745215.1 of Rubrobacteraceae bacterium. Classification (GTDB taxonomy): domain Bacteria; phylum Actinomycetota; class Rubrobacteria; order Rubrobacterales; family Rubrobacteraceae; genus SIRX01. The sequence goes on from JBGTJJ010000005.1 coordinate 14,265, forward strand.
GGCGTTGACCTGAACCCGGCGAAGAAGGATCTGGCCGAGAAGTTCGGCATGACCCACTTCGTCAACCCGGCGGAGGTCGAGGGCGACCTTGTTCCGTACCTGGTCGACCTTACGGGTGGTGGCGCGGACTACAGCTTCGAATGCATCGGCAACGTGAACGTCATGCGCCAGGCGCTGGAGTGTGCCCACAAGGGTTGGGGGCAGTCGATCATCATCGGGGTCGCCGGAGCGGGACAGGAGATCTCCACGCGACCGTTCCAGCTCGTCACCGGGCGGTCGTGGCGTGGCTCGGCGTTCGGCGGGGCTAGGGGCCGGACCGACGTGCCGAGGATCGTGGACTGGTACATGGAGGGTAAGATCGACATAGATCCCCTGATCACCCACACTATGCCCCTCGAAGACATAAACGACGCCTTCGACCTGATGCACAGCGGAGAGTCGATCCGCAGCGTCGTTACGTTCTAGAAAGGCCATGATGACCGACAAACCAACCACCAACGGCACCCACCGCTGCTTCGGCGGCACGGTGAGCTTCTACAGCCACGACTCCGAGGCCACCAACACCGGGATGAACTTCGCCGTCTACGAGCCACCCCAGGCGGCGGACGGTCCCGTGCCGGTTCTCTACTACCTGGCCGGTCTCACCTGCACGGAGGAGACCTTCATGATCAAAGGCGGAGCACAGAGGCTCGCCGCCGAGCACGGCCTGATGCTCGTCGCCCCCGACACCAGCCCCCGAGGCGCGAACATCCCCGGCGAGGACGACGACTACGACTTCGGGACCGGCGCCGGCTTCTACCTCGACGCGACAGCCAAACCCTGGTCGGAGAACTACAATATGTACACCTACGTCACCGAAGAGTTGCGGGCCCTGATCCTGGAACACTTCCCCGCCCGCGAGAACGCTCAGGGCGTCTTCGGCCACTCGATGGGCGGCCACGGAGCACTCACTTTGGCGCTCAAGAACCCGGACCTCTACAAATCCGTCTCTGCCTTCGCTCCGGTCTGCGCCCCCACCCGCGTACCCTGGGGCAAGAAGGCGTTCTCGAACTACCTCGGCCCGGACGAAGAGGACTGGAAGAAACACGACGCCAGCGAGCTGGTTAGGACGAGTTCCGACGACCGGCACATCCTCGTGGATCAGGGAACGGACGACCAGTTCCTCGACGAACAGCTATCTCCCAACGTATTCGAAAAAGCCTGCGAAGAAGCCGGACAGCCGCTGACTTTGCGGCGTCACGAAGGCTACGATCACAGCTACTACTTCATCTCCACGTTCATGGAGGACCATATTCGCCACCACGCGGAGACGCTGAACAGCTAGAGATCTGCGGGCGTTCGCTACGCTTCGTCGAGTGCGGCGAGCGCCCGTTCGCACCACCCCCGGACCTCGGCGTTCACGCCCATACTGGTCCAGTCTTCGGGCGCGTACCAGCCGACTTTGTCTTTCTCGAACTCATCCCGAATCTGAATGGAGCCAGTCGGCCGGGCCAGGTAGATCAAGTCTATGTGCTGGTGCCCCGGCCCAATGTGCTCCAACTGAACTCCGGCGGGCCGGTGAAGCTGCACCGGGTCTTCGATGTCCTCACGCCTCTCGCCGACAAGCTCCACTTCTATCCCGGTCTCCTCCAGCACTTCGCGCACGGCAGCCTCGTCGGGTAGCTCGTCTCTTTCGATATGGCCGCCCGGCGGGAGCCACATCCCGAGCTTCCGGTGCAGGTGGAGTAGCACACTTCCGTCGTGGACCACGAAGACCGCGACCGTGAAATGTCTGCCGCTCTGACGCCAGTCCATAAGTGCAGGTTACACTAGAGAGACGGGCGGAACGCATTACAGTCAAGGTTTGGTAGCCGGCGTAACTCGATTTTCGGAGTCCACCGTTAAAAAGGATGAATCAGGTGTTCTCACGGGCATGAGCAACTTTCTCAAGTCCCTCACGAGACAGAGTCTCCAGTCTCACGTCCTGCGCTTCGCTGGCGATGGTGAGCGCCTCTTGGTAGATCTTTGCGGCCTCATCTCGGTGCCCGAGGCCACGTCGAGCGTCACCCAAGACGGCGAGCGCCCATCCCTTCTGAGAATGATCCCCAAGGTCCTCGCACACAGCGATAACCTCTCTCGCCTTATCTTCCGCAGAGTGATAATCGCCAGCATTCGCGTGTTCCCTACCCAAGGCCATGAGAGAGACCGATTCATTGCTGCGGCTACCCAGGTAACGAAAAATTCGACGAGCGGTCGAGAACGCCTTTATGGCACCCGGTTTGTCGTCTTCAAGTTCCGAGCGGAGCGCGCCGAGGTTGTCAAGGGCTATACCTACCTGGATCATGTCGCCAACGGCACGGAAGATAGCGATGGTCTCTCTGCTTGCCTCATTCGCCAGTTCAGGCTTGTGCTTGCTTCTGTAAAGATTGGTCAGATTGCCAAGGACCGCGGCTCTGTCCCTATCGTGGCTCTTCGGTGGATGAGAGTCCGCTTTAGGATCGTCAGCTTCTTCGTCTAAGAGTTCGATTGCCTTCAAGTAGCTTTGTTCCGCCTGGGAGTACTCGCCCCGAGTCGTGTAGAGAGCGCCGAGCCCGTTGAGAGTCCTGCTCTCTCCACGACGGTCCCCAAGCGAACGGCAGATCTCGCGAGCTTCCTGCTCAAGCGCGAAGGCATCGTCGGTTTTCCGTGCGTGGTGGCGCACATGAGCTAGAACATGCAGGTGGCGTACCTGGGCAGTGCGATAGCTTTTCTGGGTCTCTTCTGGATCATCGTCTGCAGTCTCCGCAGGGACGTTAGCCTCTATCAAGATTTGGTCTCCTTCGAGCGCACTCTCCAGCCAGCGGGCCAGATCGTCGAGGCTCACCCGCAGGGGCAGAAGCTGGCACCCGAAATAAGCGTAGCCACTAACAAGGCGTGCCGTCTCAGTGTCCTCTTGGTCCTCGGCGAATCGGGACGCTGCCCAAAGCTGACCCGCACGGATGTTCTCCCACTCCGTGTCGAAGAGTGCCAACCCAATCGTACGGGCCTCGCCACCACCATGGTAGAGTGCGTCCGCCGAGCGCAACAATCCGAGATAGTGAGTAGTGTACAAATAGTATGCTATCTGATCGCTGTCCGGCGCACGGCCGAGCAGATACCTCGCTTGCATCCTTAGCACTGGGTGCAGAGAGAAGCGGCCAGAGCCATCCGGGTCGACCAATCCGCGTCCTACCAACGTCCCAAGCGTAGCCCTGATATCTTGTTCACTTTCCTCCTCCCATACGGCTCCGACCGCGGAGAGGTCGAAGGAGGCGGGACCTAGTTCGAAAACTGCTAAGCGCGCAAACTGTTCCCGCTCGTTATCTCCTAGAGCATCTGTGCTCCTTCCGAGCAGAGTGGTAACAGTGAGCGTAGTGGTATTGACAAGGTCGGCTAGATCTGGAGGAACGGCCGCCGTGAGCAACCTCTCCCCTTCCTCGATTTCGGCTAATAAATCCGCGACCCCGAGGCCAAGCGTGGCCTCTTCCTCCAAGAGACGTCCAGCAACCTTCAGAGCCAGAGGCAGACACCCGAGCTTTGCGGCGAGTTCACTGAGGGGCCCTTGGTTTGTTTCATCCAGGGAGGGCACCAACTCTTCGAGGAGGGAAACTGCCTCAGTCTCGCTTAGTGGGCCTAGTTCGACTACGGTTCCACCGGAGGCTATCTCCCGGGCCGTGCGCCTAGATCGTGTCGTTGCGAGCAACGCGCTCTCGGGACCGCCCACAGTGAGAGACCTGATGTGCTCTGCCTCCCAAACATCGTCCAGAACGATTAGCATCCTCCTGTCCCGCAGCAAAGCCTTCATCCTGGCCGATGCGGCGCTGCCGTCTTTATAATCCGCGAGATCTCTTGCTCCAATGGTCCGGCCCCAGTCGGCAAGCACGGAGAGCGGGCTGGGATTCGGTCCGATAGAGGTCCAGAGAACCCCACCAGGAAAGGCTAGCCTAGCTCCGTCGGCGGCCGCCGTAGCCACGGCCGTCTTGCCAGAACCGGGCAAGCCTTGCACCACAACGACTGGCCGAGGTTCACCCCCAGCGGCAGATAGCAACTCCCGAATCTCTTCCACAACGTCATCTCGGCCTACGAAGGGATGGGGGTAGGGCGGTACATGGTCCTCGCTCTGAGAAAGAGACGCTGCCATCCTATCTACGAATCGTATTCCATTCTCTTCGAGCAGGTCCCACAGACCTGGTACATCTCGCTGGCCCGCGATCTCCGCGAGGCGCATCCCATCCTCTCTAAATGCAGTCCAGACATTCGGTATGCTAGCCTTGTCTACAGCCTTAGAGAGTAAGGCGAGCGCTGTACCTTCACCCTCAGAGCGATCCCCGAGGTCGGCCACAATTACGGAGAGTCTAGCGAACAAGGAACGTTCAGGCTCTATGCCATCCGCTTCGAGTTTCTCCAAAAACTCTCTGGTGATGGGCTTCAGACGGTCGGAGCGATCCTGGGCGAGGCGCTTGAAATCTCGCCGAAGTTCCTTCCGCACTGGAAGACTCGCTGTGTAATCCACTAGTAGCGCACAGCGCAAGGTCGGGTTCTCGTCTAAGCCACGGGCAAGTGACAACAGAGCCTCCCAGAGCTTCGTTCCTCTTGTAAGTCCACGCTTCGCCTGGACCTCTAGGACGCCACCTTCTCCACCCGGACCGCCCGAATACTCTACCCTGAGATCATCTCCCGGCCCACCCGTCTCCGCGGAGACAGCAACAGGAACAGCACCGGCGCCGACCCAGTTTAAAGCGTGCTCAGCTAGGGCGTGGGCACAGACGTACGCTGCGGCGAGCGCCTGGAAACGGTATCCGCCCGCGCCACCGCTACCTCCCGAGAAACCCTTCCCATCCCCATTCTCCCCTACCATAGTATTGAAGTTTAGTAGAGACAATCGGCTGTGTCTTCTACCGGTAAAGCGCTTACTGATGCTCAGTGCAGAGTACAAAGTTACAGACTAGGCGCGCAGCACAAGTATGATCTGCGGAAAGTTCAAAACATCGGAAAGGAACATCTAATATCACAATTTCCGACAGAGGCTTTCAGGCGGCAAGACGAATCGCTGGACGAAGAATTTTACCGAACGCCGAGGTTCGTCACTCACATAGACGACTGGGCGATAGCCGCCGTTACGCAACTCTACAGAGAATACTTTCCAGAAGGCGGAGCCCTCCTCGACCTGATGAGCAGTTGGATCAGCCACCTGCCGCCGGAGGTTGAATACGAACGCGTCGTCGGCCTGGGGATGAACGAGAGGGAGCTGCGACAGAACCCACGCCTGGACGAGTACGTGGTCCAAAACCTCAACGAAGAGCCGATGCTTCCGTTCGAAGACGCTGAGTTTGACGGGGCTGGAATCTGTGTATCCATCGACTACCTGACTCGTCCCATAGAAGCGCTGCGGGATCTCGGGCGCGTGCTGAAACCCGGAGCCCCGGTAATAATCTCCTTCTCGAATGAGTGTTTCCTGAAACGACAACGTCCATTCCTTCCAGGACCTTGGGCACAGCCTGTGAAGTATCGTCGGGGCCGTCCTGCATCACATCGCGCAAGTTAACGTCCGCGTCGAAGATCCCGCTCAAACGCACTGTCCCATCTTGGTCCACCTCGGCCTGGAGTCGGAGAGCACTGTAGAGGCGATGCCGGTCCTCTGGAGTGGCAACCAGATATGTAATCCGGCCATACTCCAGTAGCGACATCGTGAGCTTGAAAGCCCGCTCCGTCTTCTCTATGTCGTGCCGGTGGTTCTTCAACCGTCGTAGTTCCTCGTGTATATCCGCGACCTTTCGTTCCAGTACAGCCAGCTTGTGCCGCAAATCTTCCCTGCTCATGTCACCGTCAGCGGCGAGATCTATGTAGCCACTCTTCCGACGTTCCAACTTTCCTAACTGATCCACAAGGGCCGTAGCCGCCTTCTCCGGGTGCCGACCCATCTCTCGCCGCCTCTGCTCCATATACAGCTCGTGCTGGCGCCTGAGTCTATCCACGTCGGAGATGAGATCGTAGACCGCCTCCCAGATCAACTGTTCGAGTGACGCCGCCGGATAGCTGCGCGTATGGTCGCAGTCCTTGGGACCGGTATTGAACCTCCTGCGGCACTGATAGTAGAACGTCTTAGGACGGCTGCCATCTGCCCGTTCGCGCCCGACGGCGTGCGGTGATAGTACCGCGCCGCACTCCCCGCACCGGGCGACCCCCCGGAGCTGCCAGAACCGGCCAGCAGCCTTCGACGGCTTTCTGTATCGGTCCTTCGATCTCTCCCTGGCAAGCTCGATCTGCCCGCGATTCAATCCGGCCTCGGTGATGTCCACCGGCACGCGAAGCCACTGCTCCGGCGGATTCTCCGTCGTTGAGTAGCGAGCGACGTACTCTTTGCCGTCCCACTCTTTGCGCGTCGTCATCTTGCGCCGGTTCCACACCCAAAGTCCGTATAGCCGCTCCTCGTCGAGCGTCGCGGCCAAGTCGGGAGAGACCATCCGCGCCACCTCGTCGGCGGGCCGCGGCTCATACAACTCGCTGTGTAGAAAGTGCGCGATGCTCTTCTTGTTCCACCTCATAAGCCCGGTGGGGTTGGGTATGCCCTCGGCGTCCAACCCCCGGATCATCTCTCCAGCGCTCGTACCCTGCGCCATCTCCCGGAAGATCCGCCGCAAGACCTTCATCTCCGGCTCGTACACGATCAGCTTCTTACCATCGATCTGGAAACCGTATGGCGGCTTCGGACCAGCCTTGATTTCGCCATTTCTGACCATGTTCTCGATCCCGCCGTGCAGTCTTCCGGCTATCTCCTCGCGTTCCCACTCCGCGAAGTCGTCCAGCACACCGTCGCCTATCTTGTGGCCGGTATCGTTGAGTGCTTCCAGCCGAACTCCGAAGTCCTGCAGGTCGCGCTCAAAGCTCAAGCGGTAGAATCGGGACCGGAACAACCTGTCCCTCTTGGCGGCTATAACCACATCTACCTTGCCGCTCTCGGCAAGCTCCAGGACGCGCCGCAGCCCGGGCCGGTACGGGTCGGCTCCCGAGTATCCGTCGTCCTCGATTACCTCCACCACATGCCATCCCTGAGCGGTCGCATGCTCCTTCAGCTTACGGACCTGCGCGGGCAGAGAGTAGCCATGTTCGACTTGTTCCTCTGTCGAAACCCGCCCGTAAAGTACCACCCGATTACTCATCTCTCCTCCTTCTTCAAGTCGAACAGTCCCATCTCAACCGGACGCTCATCACGGTCCACCGTCTCCAGCTGGGTTGGGCGCGCAATCTTCAAACCAAGTTCCTCCCGGCTCCTGCCGGTCATCCGCTCCGCGAGACGGGCCTGCTTCTCCGAATCATGATACTTTCTATTCAAGATTACCGTAACAGCGGCCGGATCGCCCATCGTCCAGTAGAAGCAATCGTCCAGATCGTAGACGGTGTAGATGTCGCTCGCGTACTCCTCCTGGCGGCCGCGCTCGCGGATGTGGGCGACCACCCGCAGGAACATCCCCTCATCGCCCCAGGAGCGATGGCTGTACTCGTGCGGATTTCCCGGAGAGGTTCTGGCGAACTGCCAGTGGCGGGCTGCTATCCACTCCCGCAGGTCGTCGTCCGTGAGGGGCCACTCTCGCAGCGGCTCGGCGCCGTGGGTCCACCGGGCATCGTGTTCTTTGGCACGCTTGGGTCGAACCCGCTTGGGCAAGTCTTCGACGCGGAGCCTGCGGCCGTCGGCGGTCAGCTCCAGCACCACGATACCCAGCTTCTCCTGTAGCCAGTCGGCAGACACTATGCGCGGGTCCCGGTGGCCGCGCTCCAGGTCGTCCTCTCCGGCCAGCGCGAGCGGTCTGTAGCCGTGGCGTTCGGAGATCCCGGCCAGCTCCTCCACGATCCCCTCCGCGCCCACCTCGTCTAGCTGGCGGCGATAGGCGTAGCACAGGGGCCTCCACTCACCTCCGCCACTAACCAGCGTCTCACGGGCTGGGATAAGGGTCTTTGCGACCTCCATCTCCTCCAGCGGGAAGGAGGCCGGGACGATGGGCGGCAAAGGACCGACCCGGACCGGCACTATCCCCTCTGTACCGGGTCCCTCCAGCGCCCGGTAGCGGGCCGTATATAGCTCGATCATGCGCTCCTCCCCTCGTGGGCGTTACCCTTGTAGCCGACCTCGCCGGGCCCGTACTTCTCGCCGACCTCGACCACGAACTCGCCGCCAGGGAATAGGGTCAGGCTCACCCTCGCCTCCCAGGTCTCCAGCGTGGCCGTGATCTCCTTGCTGGCCGTCGCCGTGATCTCCTTGCCGCGTCCCTTGAGCCGTCCGTATAGCGGGGCCACTACCGGCTCCCCTTCCTGGCGTGCGGGTAGAGCCAGACGCTCCTAGTGCCAGTTCCATCGCACCAGGAACAGGTCGCGAACACAGCCTCCCACCAGCCGAAAGCAACTTCCACATCCTCGATCACCTGACCACTGCCAAGACAGGCGATACACTCACGGGTCTCTCGCTGTTGTTCGGGTGGGCTTTGCGCGGGTCTCGCGCTAGAATTGCTGGTGTCCACGGTTTCTCCTTCCAAGTTGGGGCCGTGGGCCGGGCCTCGGGGTGGTTGCACACCTGCGGGGCCATCTTTCTTTACACCCTCTTTATATCATCTTGTAGCGAGATTGTCAAGGGTATTGCCGATATGTAAGCTGAATACATACCTATACCACAAGTACGGGGTATGCTTGCGGTCTGCCGCGCGCGCGGCTAAGGCTGCTCGGGGCGCGGCGGTACGAGGCCGAGTAGGCCGGACAGCCGAACGTACTCGCGCACCTCGTCATCGCTGAGGCCCGAGAAATCGAAGTCTGCCTCTGGCTCCTCGGGCTCCAGCCGTCCGTCACCCACGGCCAGGTGATACAGGCCGATGGCCGTGGCCTTACTCCATCGACTTGGCATGAACACGTACGTGACCTCTTCGCCGTCCTCACCCTCACTCACGACGCGCTGCTCACTCAGCGGCCATTCCAATATCGTCGCGCTTTGCCGCATGGCTAGCTCGCGGATCTCCAACGCCTTCTCCTGGAGGGCGGCCTCGCGGCGGCCGAAGTCCTCGGCCTTGCTCCGCAAATGCTCCTCGACGGCATCGCGGCGGTGCATCTCCAGCCAGCTATCATACGCCTGCGCCCGCTCCATCCAGTCGAACCGGGACGACCACCGCCGCACCTGATCGTACTCGTGGCCCTTCAGCTCCTCCTCGGTACGGTCGTAGAAGGCCATAGCCGCCTGCTTCAAGGTCCTCTCCGGCCCTAGGTCCCTGAAGGTCTTGAACGCCCGCCACGCCTTGCCCTGGCCCCTGGTCTCGCCCTTTAGTGGTTCCCACGCTCGCATGAATCCCTAGCCCTCCCGTGTGTGCTCTGTGTGCGTCCGACATGCGCCATCAGGCCGGGTAATAACACACGAATCCCTCATAGGCGCCCCCTCTGCTCGAAGCGGTCTGCCAGCCTCTCGGCGGTCTTCCGGTCCTCTTCCGGTCGCGCCGTCTGATGCCTCGTCTGCCGCAGCCTCCGGCGCACCAGCTCTCTGCGGACCGCCCAGTACCGACGCTCCGCCTCCGCAGCCTCCCTGCTCATCTCCAGTCCTTTCCGCTGCTGTCCATGGTCTTCAAGATCCCGGGGCACAACTCCCGGGCCTCCTCCAGGCTCTCGTCCTCGGTGCAGATCCCGGTCAGCTCCAGCTCGCGGGCCAGCTCCACACGGCCGACCACCGCCGCGACGTGCAGGCGGCTCGCCTTCTCGGGATCGAGGTTCCAGCGGTTAGTCGAACTCAACGTAGTTTCTTCCCCTTCCTCTGTTCCGGTCGGGTCCATTGGGTCCATAGTAGGTCCTCCCTCGCCCTTTGCTCTTTCCACCACGCCACCACGCCTCCGCTGCTTCTAGCTCGCGCCGGACTGACTGCTGGCGGTGGCGCCGGACGGCATTTGCCACATCCAGTCGGCCGGCAAACTCGAAGTACCGCAAGCAGATCTCCAGCAGCTCGGCCAGCTCGGCCTCGGTCGGCGCATAATGTCTGTAGAGGGTGTCCAGACGCTCCAGGTTAAATGAGTACTCGCCCTTATCGAGCGGATAGCCGTGGTCCTTGAGGTGGTGGTAGATCTCTTTCATAACATGATCCACTGCGCGATCCTCAGAAGGATTGTGCACCGTAGTAGATTTATCTACGGAGGTAACGGTATGTGTATCGTTCTGTAGTTGCCCCAACCTAGTATAACCGTTACCCCAAGTTGTCCCAACCCCCCTGTCAGATTCTCCGGCGGTCTCACCCCCAACGTCTGCGCTTGGATCATCGAGGAAGTCCAGGCGCAGGTCCGATGCCGACCTCTCCAGCTTCCGCCGCTCCTTGTTCAGCCGGTCGCGCTCGGTCTTGCGCCCCTCGTGCGCCAGGATCGCCTCTATGTTCTCCAGTTCGGCCTCGACCACCACGCGGGCTACCTCCCACATGTCCAGGCGATAGTAGACGGTCCGCTGTCCATCAGAGGGCCGGTGCCCCACCCGGCTCTCCAGCAGTCCCTCGTCCGCCATAACACGCCGGGCCGTCTCCTGCTGCCTCTTCGTCAGACCAACTTCCTCCTTGATCTGCCGCGCGGTGGCGTGGATCTCATCACCGGCCTCGCCCTGACCGTCCCGGCGTAGCAGGAAACAGGAGAGCTCCGAGGCGTTGGCCCCCAGGCGGTACGTCCGGCCGTCGCTCGTCAGCGTCTTCCGCTCAGCCCGCATAATGGCCTGCTTCACACGATAGACGTCCATCCCCTTGAGGATGCCCTTCGCCACGGCCCTCTCCTTCCTGTTGATAGCCGGCCGTTCCTGTTGTACGCTCACATCACTTCCTTTCTGCCTCGCCAATGGGCTGTCACCCGGCGAGGCATTCTTCTACTACAGTAGAGGCGTCACGCCTTCTCGCGCGGCCTGCTCCAGTTCCCTACGTTTCCGGTTGAGCTCTATACTCAAGCTTCGCTCTTGGTCAATGATGCCCTTGAGTTGCACATTCCTCGCCATGATCGGCGTCACGTATCCCCGACGAGCCGATGGAACCTCCGGTGGTGGCTCCGCTTGGATACGTTGCCTCTCGACCTCTAACTCAGCCAAGACCTCTTCCAAACGGCATATGTCATCGCGTATAGGTGCCGCCGTCTCTTCCCTTATCAGGTACGGAAGGGCCACCTGGCGCATTGACAGGCGGAGATATTCCTCGCCATCCTGCTGAACTGCAGCGGCCTCGATACGAGTATTGAGCCCTGCCAACTCAACCTCAAGCTGCTCGATCTTCGTCACGTTGCTATCTCCTTCGCCGTTGCGGATCGTGCGGTTTATTCGATCTTCGGCCTGCGGAATCCCGGTATGACGAGGAGCAACTACCCTCGCGTCTTAGGAGACCGTGAGGCTTGTCGATTCTCCGACCTCGTGCGTCCCTAGCCATCGTTACCTCTCCTTCCCGTATCGCTTGTTCCTCTGACGGCCGAAGGTGTCCCGTGCGCCGTCCACCTGCCTGCTCTTGGTAGAGACAGCCCTCACCTTGAGACTCTCCAACTCTTCCTTGAACGCCTCGACCATCGCGGCGCGAATCTCATTCGCAGCCGATGTATCGGACAAATGCTCGTTCGCACTGAGCATCGCCCGAAGGTACTCCTCCATGTCCACGATCCGACCCTCCGCCGCCATGCTCCGAACTCGCGAGAGGGCCAACGCCACCTCCAACTCCTCTGATGTCTTCCCAAATACCGTGGCTAGCCTCTCGGCTATCTCCGGTGTCAGGGTACGCTTGCCATTCTCCAAACGACTGAGTTGCTCTTGCGAGACGCGCGATTTCATGGCGATTTCTTCCTGCGGCCTGGCACCTCGCAGAGACCGGATCGGTTTCTCCGGCACGTTCCCAAGCAGCGCGCGCAGCCTCTTTAGCGCTGATCCCGCATCTTCTGTTGCTGACCTTTCGTCGTAAGGATCGAACATCCCGCCTCTCTCATGATCTTACCTTGCCTATATTATGCCATATTTCGGCATAAATTATGATTCGAGGTACCGTCTACGGTTGGTCAGTGCCCCATCACTTCCCACCTTCGTCGAGTATCTGCGGAGCATGATGCTGTCTTTGCGTGGATGGCTGAAGGGCGAGCTCCGTAAAGCTACGCCTTACTCGCTGACTTCTCACCTGGCACAGACTGTCGCCGAGACATTCATATGCCTGCGCTCGCACGGAATTTACCCCTTTAGTACCAACTCTTCTTCCGTGCCATCCCCACTACTTCCGGGATCATCTTCCTAGCAACTCTATTACCATCGTAGCTGCAGCGAGTTTCGAGCGAACTACTGGCTGTCTTTCGACGTTCTTTCTGTTAATGTTCCTGTGGACAAGAGTAGTGTGACAGAGGATGCCAATGGAGGCTGCAGCGGAAATCCGCGCAACCAGCAAGAAGGCTGGGCTTTCGATGGACGCAATAACTAAGACTGAGTGCGGACACATGAGGTCGCAACCCAGGACGGTTAGGAAGTTAGCCGATACCCTAGGCGTGGGCGTAGAGTACTTGACCGGAGCGCCGCAGGCGATGGCTTCACGGTAACCGACGTATAACGTAGCGTAACGGGAACCGGATTGCTAGCCGAGTGATACGCGGGAGTAACTGAAGGAGCATGGTTTAGACGTGGAGGATCTGCTGTACGGAGGAACCGAGAGCCAGGGGAGGGTGGATTGACGGACAACAGCAGGGTAGGGTATGGCAACATTCTGTTCGAGGGTGGAGACCTAGAGGTTGACGAGCCGGAAGACGAAGCCGAACATGCGGAGATCCTCGCCGCAGAGCAAGCGCAAGCCTATGCCGGAACCGACGCGTCAGTCGCCGAAGGCGCAATCGTGGAGGTCGTCCAAGGCGACGCACGCAATGTACCGCGAGATGATGGCTCCGTGGACCTCGTCGTCACGTCGCCCCCTTACTGGAAGAAGCGCGACTACGGGGTGCCGGGCCAGATTGGCCAAGAGCCGTTGGTGGGCGACTATGTAGCCGCCATTGTTGATGCACTCCGCGAGTGGAAGAGAGTCCTGCGGCGCACAGGTTCGGTGTTCCTCAACATCGGCGACACGTACCACAATAAGAGCCTCGCTGGCGTGCCCGCGCGCGTGGAACACGCCGCGCGCGACGCCGGGTGGATCGTCCGCAACCGCATCATCTGGGCGAAGCCCAGCGGGATGCCAGAGCCCGCGCAGAACCGCTTGGCGAACCGCCACGAGTACATCCTTCACCTCGTCGCAAATCACGACTACTACTACGATATGTTCGGCTATACGGCGCGATTCGGCAACGGGGCGAACCCCGGCGATATCTGGAACGTTGCGCTCACCAGGGGCAAGGGCACACACCTTGCGCCCTTCCCGGAGGAGATCGTTGAGCGGGCGATAACGCTCGCGTGCCCAGGTAGGGTATGCGCCCGCTGCGGCGAGCCAAGCAGGAGAATCGTCCGCCGGACAGCTAAGTTGGATACGAACCGCCCGCAGGCGCGTAGGGCGATGCAACTCGCTGAGGAGAAGGGGCTCACAGACGTCCACATCGCTGCTATACAGGCGACGGGTATCTCTGATGCAGGCAAGGCTCAACTCTTCCAGAACGGCACCGGCAGGAACTCCGCCGAGGTGCAACGCCTTGCCGCCGAGGCGAAAGAGGCTTTGGGCGGGTACTTCCGGGAGTTCACCTTTGCCAAGCGCGAGACAGCGGGCTGGACCTCGTGCGAGTGTACTGGAGACAACGAAGGTGAGGAGCAGGAGTCCTCGCCGGGGGTCGTGCTCGACCCATTCATGGGCTCGGGTACGACACTGAGGGTCGCGCAGAGGCTCGGGCGCTCGGCGGTCGGCGTGGACCTCATCGTGCCGCAGAACCTTGAAGTACCGCTTGGCCAAGAGATCAAGCAGTAACCAAGGTGTTGTATTGTCGCATCGTCTTGTCCCTGTCCCCGACATACGGGGAGGCATGACACGTGCCTAGGCGCGTGCGCGCGGAGGCGGTGGCCGAGAGCCTGCGGAGGCTGAAAGAACAGAAGGTACACCGCACCTTCGCCGGATATCTGAGCCTGAAGAGGGCGGCTACGGCCTACGGCAGTACAGACAATCTGGAGTCGAGAGCGTTCAAGGACTTCTTCGAGGCCTTTCTGCGAGTTTCGGACGCGACGGAGCAGAAGCCGTACTTCGTGCCCTTCTCAGATTCCGCTACTTCGGATGCCAACCGATGGTTCAATCGCAACGTCGCAGGGAGCTACGCGCCGAGTTCGCTGCGTCCCGTCTCCCCGTTTCGGCGGGTCGTGAGAATCGAAGGGCTCCGCTACTCCCTCGCTGACAGGCACTGGGAGAGTGCCCTTCAGCATCTTGCCCTGGGCACCCGCGTGCCTGTCCTGCCGCTCTCCACGTTCCTGTACCGAGACTACACGTTCTTAGGGGAGGAGCCGACAGCGGCAGACCTCCTGTCGGTGTTCCGGGAAGAGTTCGGTTACACGATTGCCTCTTTCGAGACCGCCGACGAGGAGTATCATCATCTATATTACGAAGACGAGGATATAAACATGAATAGCGATTGGTTCACAGCTGTATGACGACCCCTCCTTACGTTAGGAGCAGGTTGCGTTCCGAAGAGCAGGTTACCCCCCTGACCTCAGAAGAACTCGGGATAATGCCCGCACAGCAGGCCGAAGACGAAGGAGAAATGCGTCTGCCTTCTACCATCGGAGACAATGATGAGCTACTCTCCCGGGTTCGACAACTGCTCGCCGACGGCTTCGGAGGAATCATCTTCATGGGACCACCTGGGACCGGCAAGAGTTGGTACGCAGCCCAGATAGCAGCGAAACTTGCCGACGGCGAACCTGAACGGGTCCGGTACATCCAGTTCCACGCCTCTTATCAGTATGAGGACTTCGTGGAAGGGTATGTCCCGCAGGAGGGCGGCGGGTTCAGGCTCGAACCTAAGCACCTGCTTGACATGTGCAGGAAAGCTGAGGAATCTAACAATGCGCCCTGTATGCTAGTCATAGATGAACTGAGCAGGAGCGACCCTGGCAGGGTCTTCGGCGAAGCGCTCACCTACATGGAGAGCACCCGCAGGGGTATGACATTTAGCCTTGCCTCTGGCAAGGTCGTCTCGATACCGGAGAACCTCGTGTTCCTGACGACCATGAACCCGATGGACCGTGGCGTTGACGAGGTGGACGCGGCTCTGGAGCGCCGGTTCGCCAAGATAGCGATGGACCCCAATCGCAACCAGCTAGAGCGTTTCCTCGAAGGTAACGGCATGGCAGAGGATCTACGCAACCGGCTTCTCTCCTTCTTCGACTATCTCTTAAGCCATGATAACCAGTACTGTAAGGTGGGCCACGCCTACTTCCGCGCCGTCAGCGACGAAGACAACCTCCGGAGGTTGTGGGACCACCAACTCCGGTTCCACATGGAGAAGGCCTTCCGACTCGATCCCACCGGGCTGCGCGAGGTGAGCGGGCGCTGGCACAACACCGTGCTCTCCACCCCCGCACAGGGTTATTCGGGCTGAGCGGCGTGGCGGCGGAACCCGAACAGTACCTTACTCCAAGTATCGAAACCTCCGCAGTAGGCGTGCCCGCGAACGACGAAGCGAGACCACCTTTGGAGGGAGTGCCCGTGGACGCGCCTCAAGTTAAGGCACGCAAGGTTTACCCCGCTAAGGAGCATGGGTCTGTCGACGTACCACTCGGGGAACTGCTCGCGGACGGGAAGCTAGACCTGTACCCGGAGGTCACGGGTAATAACCTGTTCACGATAGTTCTTGCCAAGGACAACCTAGTGTTCCGCGCCGGGGGATACGTTGGCCAGATCCCGGTGAACGACCGGGTAATAATAAACGTGCACCCACGTGTGCCGTTCGCCAACCTAGAGCGCGTCCTGCGCGCTGCTAACCAGAAGCCCCTCTCCCTCGCCCCTCACACGCGCCAGTACACCGAGCATGCCATCGGCACCCCCTCCTTACTGCAGTCCCTCGCTGAGAGCCTAGTGGACTCCCTCGCCGCCGTAGAAGTCGAGGGGCTGCACAGACAGTATCTGCGCCGGAACGCCGATACCTCCTTCCCGCGCGGCCGTATACTGATGAGCGAAACTATGCGCCGCCACGAAGCGCGCGGTATGCACCACCGCGTGGCAGTCTCTTGGTTTGAGCCTTCCGTCGACACGCCTGCTAACCGCTGCGTGAAGCACGCCGTCTGGTACCTAGCGCAGCGTTTCGAGGGCACAGGGAGAAACTCGCAGAACAGGCAGCTCCTGGGGAACCTGAACCGTCTCTACCAGATGTTCGGCGGCGTAGCTCTCGATCCGACGCGGGGCTTCCTCTACGACCCACTGGTTGAAGATCCGCGGAGGCTGCCGGCCAACCGCACCTACTACGAACGCGCGCTCCGGCTCGCAGCGATAATTGCGCGGGGCACAGGGGTGGCCTTCGGTAAACGCGGCGGCGAGGTCGAGCTCGCTTCCCTGGCGGTCAACCTCGAAAGTGTCTTCGAGGAGTACTTGAGGGTCGTGCTCGCCTCCGGCCTTCGCGACTCTGTGGCCGACTTGAAAGTGCTGAACGGTAATAGCGCTGAGCCAACAGGCGGCGGCAAGAACCTCTTCTCCATTACCAGTCCGGACGACCTAGGTGCAAAGAGCCGGGCCACGCCGGACATTGTTCTGCGGAGCTCCAATACCAACGATTCAGAAGACGACTGCCTGGCTATATTCGAGGTCAAGTACAAAGTCTACAAGCCCAGGGCAGACCGTGAGGACGTGAACCAGACAGTGACCTACGCCGCTTCCTACGGCGCTCCTGTCGCAGTGATAGTCCATCCTCACCAAGAGAAGTCGAGGCATGGACTTCGTGCAGTCGGCCGCGTGGGGGGCATCGCCCTCTACCAGTACGGGTTCGACCTGTCGGCCGGTGATCTCGGAGAGGAAGAACGAACTTTCACATCTTCGGTGCGCAGCCTTCTCATTAACCACACTACATGATCTAAGGATGAGTTATCCGTTGTCCAAGTTCAGCGGTGCGATGCAGTGGCACGGATGGTTTACCAGTTCCATCATGCAGGCTTTCCTCGGGTTCGCCACTCAGGCAGGCTAGGCGGTCGCGTTGCGGAGTCGCCACCTGGACGGCCCGTGGAACCCCGAGGAGCCGGTCGAAGTCACGCCCGAGGAATATGAGCACCAAGTCCTCGCCTGGCTGCGCGCCAGCGAGAGCAATCAGGCCGACCTGCACGTCAAACACCTGAAGAAGATCACCGGTTCCGGCGGCGAGTACGAGTTCGACGTCGTCGCCAGGTTCACTAGGTTCGGAGGAGCCGAGTTCGTGGTGCTCGTGGAGTGCAAGCGTTATGCGCAAACCGTTAAGCGGGATCTCGTGCTGACCCTGCACGCCAAGCTGGCCGACGTGGGAGCGCACAAGGGGATGATGTTCTCCACGGGGGGCTTTCAGCAGGGGGCCATAGAGTACGCCTCCCAGCACGGGATCGCCCTCGTCATCTTCCAGGATGGAAAGGCGACCTACCAGACCAGGGCGCGAGGTCCGGTTGTCAAGCCGTCGCCCTGGGTGGACCTACCGCGTTTCGTGGGCGTGCGTATGACCGTCGAGGAAGTTGAAGGACACAAACGTTGGCGCTCGCACACCTTGCAGGACGGCGACGTCGGGGCCATAGACGAGTTCCTCGCCGACACCTAGCCGAGCCTGGCTCGAGATGGAAGTGGGCGCCAAGTATACTATTTGGCATGGGCTGCGGTACAGACGCGAAGGTTAATGGCTAGGGATCCGTCCCGGCCGTGGCCGGGGCAGATGGCCGGCGTCGTCTTTAAGCTCTACCGGGCGGCGCTGCACCTGCAGGAGCTGAAGCGCGAGATCGACGCGTACCTGTCCTCGCAACCGCACAGCACGGTGCTCTACTCGGATGAGTCCGGCCGGAGGTTCCTGCTGAGGGGGCACCTGTCGCACGAGCCGCCGGAGATGCTGCCGCTGATCGTGGGGGATTGCCTGCAGAACATGCGGGTCGCCCTCGACCACCTCGCTTGGGCGCTCGCGGAGCTGGGCGGCAACGAGCCACCGCGCAACACGGCCTTCCCGATCTACATAGACCGAGACGACTTCCACGATCGAACAAAGAAGGGGGTGCCGACAGCCAAGAGCGGGCTGGGCAAGATGCGAACGCTCCCGAAAGAAGCGCAGAAGATCATCGAAGGGCTGCAACCCTACTACGGGGACGACCCAGAAATGCACCCTCTCTGGGTCCTCAACGAATACGCCCGCATAGACCGGCACCGGACGCTGAGCGTCATGTACTCCTTGTCCGACTACGAGGAATTCGAGATCGGCAGGATAGACGACGCCGGAAACTACGTGGAGATCACCAACGACGAGGTCGAGCACCTCGGCTCGGCAAGCGGGCACTTCTACGACGGCACCGAGCTGCTGTGGTTCACCCTCAAGCACCCGGAGGAGAACGTGAGCGTGAAGTATCACTCGCCCCAATACATCGCGTTCGGCCAGCGCTATATATCCGTCGGCGACCCCCTCGAACGGCTAAGCGAGATCCACGATCACATCCAGCGCGCGGTCCTCCCCAAGTTCGAGAAGTTCTTCTTAGCCGAGGGATGATGCTATCATCTCTGGCGTTAGCAGCTTCCCCGATATTACGCGGAGTGTTGACCCGAGATACGAGCGCATGACAGCTAGCCCAGCGCCACCTCGACCTCCGGTTCAGCGCCCAGCGTGGCGCTAAAGCGAACCTTCGGGGTGTAGTCAGTTCGTACAGTTGTTAAGCCTGAACTATCCAGCGATACCATTAACCGGTGTGCTTTCTTGTCGGCCCCCGATTGGCGCTGCAAGAGTAGGGAGTTGCAGCCAGAGGGCGGAGATGAGCACGACGTTACAGAAGGCTGCGATTCTGCGAGTAAGATCATCGGAAACAATGCTACAGCAGGAGAGGATAACGGATGTCGCGATTCTCAGCAGGGGAGTTCAAGCGCTACGATGAGACCCCGGACGAACAGTTCTACAGGTCTCCTCGGCTCGTCACCCATATTGACGACCAAGCCATAGCCGCTGTCACCCAGCTCTACCGGGAGCACTTCCCGGAGGGCGGCGCGGTGTTGGACCTGATGAGCAGTTGGGTCAGCCATCTGCCACCGGAGGTCAAATACCGGCGCGTCGTCGGCCTGGGGATGAACGAGGAGGAGCTGCGACACAATCCCCGGCTTGATGAGTACGTGATTCAGGACCTCAATCGGACGCCGCAGTTGCCGTTCGGGGACGCGGAATTCGACGGAGCCGGCATCTGCGTATCAATAGACTACCTAATTCAGCCAGTACAGATCCTACAAGAGGTCGGGCGCGTCCTCAAGGTCGGCAGCCCGCTAGTAGTCACATTCTCGAACCGGTGCTTTCCCGACAAGGCGGTCGCCATCTGGCTCCAAACCGACGACCAAGGCCACATCCGCCTAGTAGAAGAGTATCTTCGGGAGACTGGTAACTTCGAGAACATCCGCAGCCTCGATCGCAGTTCGCGTCGGATGTTTAGCGATCCTTTGTATGCGGTGATCGGTGAGTGTGCAGGGCCTGTGTAAGCTATGACAGCGACAGCTCCGCCTCCCGGCTATCGTCGTTGAGCGTCAACTGGAAACCGATCTGGTGTTTGTCGTTTGAAGAAGTTCTACAACCGCTGCTTCCCGACCAAAGCCGTCGCCGTCTGGCACGGCCTGGATGATGCGGGCCATATGCGCCTCGTCGAGCAGTATCTACAGGAAGCCGGCAACTGGCGAGACGTACACGGCCTGGACCGGAGCCCGCGCCGGATGTTCAGCGATCCACTGTACGCGGTGATCGGCTACAGCGCCGGACCTTACGAGAAGGGAGCTATCAGTGGCTAAAAAGGACTACGAGGAGAAATACACCCATCCCGAAATGCGAAAGGAGATAAAAAAGGATATCCAGCAGAGTGATAAGGGCGGGGACCCAGGCCAGTGGAGCGCCCGCAAATCTCAACTTCTCACCCAGGAGTACGAGAAACAGGGTGGCGGCTACAAGGGCGAGCAAGACGAGGACCAGAAGAACCTGGAGCAGTGGACCGAAGAAGAGTGGCAGACCCAGGACGGAGAAGCGCGAGCTCGGGGAGAAGACGAGACGGCCCGCTACCTCCCCAAGAAAGCCTGGGAGAACATGGGCGAGGAAGAGAAGCGCGAGACCGAACGGAAGAAGCGCGAAGGCTCCCGGCAAGGCAAACAGTACGTCGAGAACACCGGAGAGGCGAAGCAGGCCCGTTCACAGGCGCGGCGTCGAGATCCTTGAGAAGCCGGGTAGACAACTAGCCCGGACCATATCCCTTTTGAACCAACGTACCAACGCAAGCTCCCCGGAAGAGAGTTTCTTTGGCCGGGCGTCCATAGAACCTGCCAGTCTCTGGCTTCACAATATCCTCGCATGTGATATACAGCGCATGTGGGGTTGCAACTTTGCGCTCAAGGAAAGGAGACGCGCAATGGTTTGGGAATGGCGACTGCTAAGGTGCTTCGACGACTTTTCGGTTGACTTCGAGGAAAAGGGTTGGGAGACGGGTCCGAGGTCCGGTGAGATGCCGGCGCTCGTAGCCTGGAACGGTGAATACTGCATCCTGTTCGATAGTTGGGACGACGTGAACGGCGAGTGCTGGTTCAAGCTCTGCGACAGGGACCGGAGGTCCACGACGCTCGTCAAAGAGATACCGACCCCGGATCGGGCGGCGGCCCTGCTATCCGAACGGCGTGTACTGACGAGATAGCCGAACGCAACGCGAATCTTCCCGGCTACGATCGGGCGTTCTGTAGAATGTACGGGTGAGGATCCACGGCCTCGACTTCACCAGCGCGCCGGGCAAGCGCAAGCCGCTCATAGCCCTCGGCTGCACGCTGGACGCGGACACGAACATCCTGCACGTCGAGGACTCGCATGAGATGACGGACTTCGAAGAGTTCGAGGAGTTTCTGAAGCGTCCGGGACCGTGGGTCTGCGGCATGGACTTCCCTTTCGGCCAGCCCCGAAGCCTCGTCGAGGCGCTCGGTTGGCCTACGAGTTGGGAAGGTTACGTCGGTGAGGTCGGGGCGATGCCGAAAGGAGACTTCGAGGACGCCATCCGGTCGGACATGGCGAAGAGGCCGAAAGGCGGCAAGTGGCGCTACCGGCTCGCGGACCGGCGTTCGGGGTCCAGCAGCGCCATGATGCTCTTCCGGGTGCCGGTCGGCAAGATGTTTTTCCAGGGCGCGCCACGATTGCTCGCCTCGGACATAAGCGTGGCGCCGTGTCGTCCGAACAACGACGGGCGCGTGGCGGTGGAGGCTTACCCCGCCGTGGTCGCCCGGCGGTTCCTGGGCAGGACGAGCTACAAGAACGACGAACGGCGGAAACAGTCATCAGAGCAGCGAATCGCCAGGGAGAAACTGGTCGCCGGACTGGAATCGGAAGCTCTGAGAGAGGAGTACGGTTTCGTTGTGGAGATAGGCGATAGCTGGCGGGAGAGGTTCATCCGGGAGCCGGGCGCCGACACGCTCGATTCACTGCTGTGCGCGGTACAGGCCGCCTGGGCTTACACGAGGCGGGATACAGATTACGGGATTCCCGAGGAATGTGATCCCCTCGAAGGTTGGATCCTGGACCCCAAGCTCCTATACGAGGAGTAGAATCCAGGCCAAACGAGGATGGGAGAAACTCCATGCAAAACTCGCCGCTGAGGTTAGGAATTTTGGGGCTCGCCAACATCGCCCGCAAGGAGATCATCCCCGCAGCTAAGGAGACGGACACGGTCGAGGTGACCGCCGTCGCCACCCGCGGAGGAAAGAAATCGGGGGAGATCCGCGACCTTGCTCCCGAGGCCGGACTATTCGAGGACTACGATTCCCTGATAGAAAGCGACGAAGTGGACGCCGTCTACATCCCCCTGCCCAACTCGATGCACGTCGAATGGACCTCGAAGGCGCTGGAGGCGGGCAAGCACGTCCTCTGCGAAAAACCGTTCGCATTGGAGGCTTCGAAGGCGGAGGCGGCGGTAGAGATGGCCCGCGAGGCGGGACTTACGCTCATGGAAGGTTTCATGTTCCGGCTCCATCCGCAAACGCTACGTCTCCGGGAGATGATCGAAGAGGGCGCCATCGGCGCCGTGCGTCAGGTGGTGGCGCAGTTCGGACACCGTCTGGACGACCCGGACGACGTTCGAGGTCTCGGGTCCCTCGGCGGAGGCTCCCTGGGAGACGTCGGCTGTTACGCGATCAGCGGGGTGCGGCTCGCCTTCGGGGGCGAACCGCGCCGGGCATCGGCCTTCGCCCGCTTCGACGAAGACGGCGCCGACCGGGAGCTCGCCGGCGTTCTGGAGTTCGACGGGGGAGTCGGAATCATCTCGTGCAGCATCTCGAGCGCCCGCCGGGAGAGGCTGGAGATCATCGGCGCGGACGGCCGCATAACCCTCGACGCCCCGTTCCGGGCGGATAAAGCCGGAGGGAAAATGGAGATTACCCGAAGCGGGGAAACCGAGACGGAGAGTTTCGAAGAGGGCAATCCGTATCTGGCGGAGTTAGAGGAATTCGCGGCGGCGGTCCGGGAAGAGCGGGATCCGGCCGTGGGTCCAGACGAAATACTGGGCAATGCCCGTTCCATCAGCGCCCTTCTTACGTCCGCCCGGATGGGAGGCCGTGTCCAGAGCCTCTAACCTTCCAGACTCCAGAACAGTCCGCCCTCGACCGCGCAATACGCCCGCGCAATATATTCATCTA
The DNA here is from genome assembly GCA_041745215.1 of Rubrobacteraceae bacterium. GTDB lineage: Bacteria > Actinomycetota > Rubrobacteria > Rubrobacterales > Rubrobacteraceae > SIRX01. The sequence continues at coordinate 37,006 of JBGTJJ010000005.1, forward strand.
CTATCTCGCATGCCGTTTCGGCGATCTCCATCCCTGGCGTTGCCGGTCTTCAGCGGGCTTCTGGAACCTTCACCGGACCCGATAGAGAGAGGTCCAACAGGTCCGGTAGAATCGCACCGCTCTAGGCGATTGCGCTCTGTACCGCCTCGGCGAGCGTCGGATGGATGTGTACGGCGTTTCGCATCGCGTCGAGCGGGGCGTCGGCGTTCATCAAGTCTATGTACATGTGGACCAGTTCCGCACCCTCGGCGGCGAGTACCGACGCTCCCAATATTTTGTCGTTGGAGGCGTCGGCGACTACTTTTATAAAGCCTTTAGTCTCACCGATCTCCGTCGCCTTGCCGTCTTTCTTCATCTCGAAGCGCATGACGTCGATGTCGTAACCGGCATCCCGCGCTTCGCGCTCGGTCATACCCGCCCGGCCTAGTTCGGGATCGGTGAAGATCGCGTAAGGCACTACCCGGTCCGTGGTGCGCAAGCCATCGCCCGCTATCTGCGAGAGGAGCACCCGGAAGTCGTCGTAGGAGGTGTGGGTAAACTGCGGGCCGCCCCGAATGTCCCCCGCAACCCAGACGCCCTCCACGCCTGTCTTCAACCGTTCGCCGCCTTCGACTATTCCTTTCTCGGTTTCGAGGCCGATGTTCTCCAGACCTAAGTCGTCGGTGTTCGGGGTCCGGCCCGTTGCTATGAACAGGTGCGAAGCCTCAATCTCCGACGGGTCATCGCCACTTAGAATCAGCTTTATACCATCGCCGTTCTTCTCGACTTTCTCGGCTCGGGTGTTGTGGAGGAACTCAATGCCCTCGTCTTCCAAGATACCCTGGATGGCATCCGACACCTCTTCGTCCTCACTCGGCGCCACGCGGCCCGCGCTGCCCGCTATGACGGTTACGCGGCTGCCCATACGGCGGTAGAATTGGCTCATCTCCAGCCCGATGACACCGCCCCCGACTATGGCTACGTGCTCCGGGAGATCCGTATGCTCCAGCCAGTTGCCGGAGTCTATGTAATCGACTTCGCCCAGTCCGTCTATCGGTGGGATCGTAGTCCGCGTGCCGGTGTTTAGTACTACCTCTTTGACGATTACGGTCTCGTCACCGACCGTCAACCGGAATCCGTTGTCGTCGCGTCCTTCGAAGGAGGCGTGGCCTTGTATCAGAATGGGGTTCTCCGAGTCCGCGAATCCGCTCTCGATACCGCTGCGGCTCTTCTCTGCCATGCCTTTCGCCCGTTCGATCACCGCCGGAAAGTCCACCTCGACTTCGGGAATGTTGATCCCGTATTCGGCGCCGCGCCGCGCTTGATGCGCCACTTTCGCCGAGGCGATGGCCGCCTTCGTCGGCGTGCATCCGAAGTTTACGCAGGACCCCCCGAGATGCTTGCGCTCGGCGAGCGCCACCTGCTTCCCCTCGCCGGCGAGCTTGTAGGCCAGCGGGATGCCCGCCTGCCCCCCGCCGATGATCAAAACATCGTAAACGGACCCGTTCGCCATTCGTCTCCTTCCGAGATTTGAGTTGCCCATCCATTACTACACACACGCCGCGTCGTACACGTAAGCCGCGTCACGGGCGGCGGAAGTAGTTTCGGGCGTTAAGGTGCTAGACGCGCCAGAGACCAGGGATATTACCTGACGACGGCTCCATCGTCGCGAATGATCTCGACTATGTCCGGGTCGGTGTGGAAGACCCTTACCTGGGCGGTAGAGGCGGCGAGCAATACCCCGAGAATACCGCCCCGCAACTCCCCCGGCTTCGCTGCCTCGACCCAGCCGACCTCGGCGTTGGTGAGGTCTTGTTCGGTGGTAACGAACCGCTGCAGTAAGAGGCTCAACGGAACCCGCAATACAAACGAGAGCAACATCGCCCCTATTAGCAAAAAGAAGAGGTTGCCCAATGAGAGACTCAGATACAGGCCGACACCCAAAGCGGCCAGAAAGAAGACCGCCGCCAGCAGGTTCGCGGCAACGATAGTCGTACCGCAGTTGCGATGGATGGCGAGCTTCCGTTCACCGCCCTTCAGTCTCTCCAGGGCTTCGCGGGCCGCGCTGTCTACCTCTTCCAGCGACCGGACGCCCTGTACGAAAAAGCCGTCGTCGGTGGAGAATCCGTTGAACTTTCGGCCCGGCTGACGCTCCATCATCACGACTATCGTCGCGTGCTCCAGGGCGTGGTTGCGGCGCAGGATTTTGTTCCCAAACATCGCTTTTAGCTGCTTCGGATAGACGAACAGGCTCCCGACTGCCTGCAGTGAGTACAGGATCGGCAACAAAAAGAGAAACGCTATAAACACAAACGCCAGGAACGCCACAAATACGAGAGCCACTTTACCGCCTTAAACTGTTGTACGTCGATCCCATTATACTACCGTCGCTCAAGAGACTATTCTCTTCCAGAACATACGGTCTTCGGGGCGAAACGTTTCTAGCCAGGGTTGCGGCAGGACTCTTTCATCGCGGAGGCCGGCAAGATCTTCCAGGTCGGATACAACTTGATCCCGCAAGGTGGTATCTTGCAAAAGATAGACCCCGAACGGGGTTGCGGATCCTTCAGCGTCCTCGCCATGGGTTTCGCCACGGGCCTACCGGCAACTCCACCTCGCCGGGCTCCTCCAGTTCGTCGAGCAGAACGAGCGCCGCCAGCGCGACCTCCCGGTGACGCTCCCGGTCTCCCGGCTCGCCCATCGGGAAGTTGTACGGAAACGGTACGTAACCAACCCGCGAAGCCGCGACGCCGTGCTCCATTGCGAGCGTCACCGTCGGTATCCCGCGTTCTTCGATTGCCCCGCTTACCAGCCCGACGGACCGGTGGCAGAGCGGTCACGAGGGCGTTAGTAGAACGGCATCGACTCCGTCGTCTGACAGCTTGTCCGCCACCTCCGGGGCGGTCTCCCGCACGAGCCGGTCGGGGTCATGGATGGCGCCCATAAAGCTGAAGTGTCGCCAGTTTAGCCGGCCGACGATTTTCTCCTGTTCCAGTCGTCTTAGCGTCCAAAGCGGGAAGACCACGTCGAGGTCCGAGTTTTCGTCGGGCCGGTAGTAGGCGTGGGTCCAGGTCAACTCCTCGGCTCCGGTCGGGATCTCCCGATACGAGCAGTCTCCCGCTAAGTCGTCTATATCGAAGCGCGGCTGATCCGGCAGATGCACCCCGCCGGTCGTGACGAGCGCAATCCGGCGCTCCGCAAGCGGCTTCTCAGGTCTTACGAACGATGTCACTAGACGTTGAATCGGAAGAGGACTGTGTCCCCGTCCTTCATGATGTAGTCGCGGCCTTCGAGGCGGGCCTTCGCCTCCTCGCGGGCTTTCGCCCAGGACCCGGCCTTCACCAGGTCCGCCCAGTCGCCGGTCTCGGCCGCTATAAAGCCACGCTCCATGTCCGAGTGTATGCGGCCCGCCGCCCGCCGGGCCGTCGAGCCGTCCCGAACGGTCCAGGCCCGGCTCTCCTTCTCACCCGCCGTAAAGAATGTAATGAGCCCCAGCAGCCGGTACGCTGCCCGCACGAACTCCTCGAAGCCGGTAGTTTCGACGCCCAGCATATCCATGTACTCACGGGCCTCTTGTTCTTCGAGCTCCGCGACCTCGGCCTCCAGCGCCGCCGAGAGCCGCACCGATTCCGCCCCTTCCCGCTCGGCCAGCTTCTCGACCTCCGCGCTGTAGCTATTGCCCCCGGCGACCGATTCCTCGTCCACGTTCGCCACGTAGAGCGTCGGCTTCGCCGTGATGAGCGTGCCGAGCGCCTCGGCCAACACGTCGGAGGCCGGGTACGAGCGGGCCGGGTTGCCGTCCGAGAGGTGGTCGCGCAACTTCTCCAGCTCCGCGGCCTCGGCTTTTAGCTTTGCGTCACCACTCTTTGCGGCCTTGCCGGTCCGCTCCATCCGGCGCTCGACCGTGGAGAGGTCGGCGAGCAGCAACTCGGTATTGATGGTCTCGATGTCGCCCGCCGGATCCACGGCGCCGTTCACGTGGACTACGTTCTCATCCTCGAAGCACCGGACGACGTGGGCTATAGCCTCACACTCCCGGATGTTCCCGAGGAACTGGTTGCCGAGTCCCTCGCCCTCGCTCGCGCCCTTCACGAGCCCGGCGATGTCCACGAAGTCCACGGTGGCGGGGACGGTCTTCTTGCTGTGCATCGTCTCCGACAGCGCGGAGAGCCGGGTGTCCGACACCACCGCGACACCCAGGTTCGGGTCGATGGTGGTGAATGGGTAGTTCTGGGCCTCGGCCCCGGCCCGTGTCAGGCTGTTGAATACCGTCGACTTGCCGACGTTAGGCAGTCCTACAATTCCTACTCTCATGCAGGTTAGTGTATCAAACGGTATCAAGTAAACTAGCTGAAAGGCCGGGAGTGGTGAGGGCAACGACGAAGGCTCGTACCAAAGATCAACCAGCGTGCTACGCAGCACGTCTGGCAACTTCGTATTGTAGTGGCACATAATTACTTTTTGTGCCACAATCGATCTATGAGGGCCAAGAAAAACTCTAACGCGCAAGCGGCGGTGAAGGTAGGGTTGCAGGGTCGGGTCGTCATTCCCTCCCGGCTGAGGGAAGAGTTGAAGATCCGGACGGGCGACGAATTGGTGGCGCGCGCCGAAGAAGGGCGTGTGGTTCTGGAGAAACGTGAGAATGTGCTGAGAAGGGTCAAGGAGCGGTTCGCAAGTGTGTCCGAAGATGCGAGTCTCGTTGATGAGTTGATCTCCGAGCGGCGCGAAGAGGCTCGTAGGGAGAGCGAATCGTAGAGCTTGCGGCGGTGGAATATTTATTAGACGCCTCGGCGCTTTTAGCATGGTTGAATGGGGAACGCGGTGCGGACGAGGTCGAATCATTCCTCGATCGTTCGGCGATATCGACGGTCAACCTCTCAGAGACGATACAGAAAAGCCTGAGTAGGGGCGTGGATGTAAAGGGCTTGAGGGCTGACCTGGCGGCACTGGGGATTTTGCCCGTTCCGTTCGAGACAGAGGATGCCGAAAGCGCCGCCGCACTATGGATGGGAACAAAAGGACTCGGGCTCTCTCTGGGTGACAGAGCGTGTTTGGCGACCGCCCAAAAGTTAAATTTACCAGCCGTCACCGCCGATAAGGCATGGGCAAACATCCCGGACGCCCGGGTAAAAATCGTCACGATCCGGTAGAAGAACCGTCTCCCTGGTCTCGGACTGATGCGGTAGAATCGTCCGGTACGCGATTTCGTTATGGAGAGGCACTTGGACAGGCAGTTGCAGATACAGATACTCCTGGATCACTACCAGAAGCCCCGGCACCGGGGTGAGATCGAAGACGCCGACGTTGCGATGCCGGGCGGCAACCCCGGCTGCGGCGACGTTGTGACAGTGTACCTCAAGGGCGGCGAAGACCATCATCACATAGAAGACGCCACCTACGAGGGCGAGGGCTGCACCATCAGCATGGCGGCGTCCAGCATGCTCCTGGAGCAGATCCACGACGAAAACCTCACGATGGACGAGGTCCTGGAGATGGACTACAACGAGATGATGGACAAGCTCGGCCGCCAGGTCGTGGCGTCCCGCCCCAAGTGCGCCACGCTCGGCCTCGGCACCCTCAAGGCCGCCATAAGGAAGTACCAGCGCGACAAGCGCCTCGACGACGCCGGCGTCAGCCGCCCGGACGAAGGCGGCCTCATATTCGGCGAAGGCGCGGCGGAGGCGGCGAAAGAGAGCTAGTCAGCGATTTTGGCTTTCTGAGGCAGACTACACTGCTGCTTCCTAATTAAAGATTTCTTCGGCGGGCAATTCGATGGCCGCAGTTGTAGAGTGCACCTGTTCGTCCGAACTTACGACGCGAGATGAGCGGAAGCCTTGGGGGGATGGGTCCGAATGTATTTCGATCTTGCGGGCTTCGAGATTCACGATCCAGACTTCGGGGACGCCGGACCGCCCGTAGCGGGGAAGCTTGACGTTCCGGTCATAGGAGAGCGTGGAGTCGGAAACCTCTACGACGAGAAGCACGTCGTCAGGGCCGGGCAGGCTCCCCGCCGGGTCGGGCCTCGCCTTCAAGAGACTCAGATCCGGCTGGGGCTCATTCCCTTCGTCTAATAAGATCGGGTTCTGCACGCTCACGAAATACCTGCCGCCGGAAGCCTCCATCAAAAGGTGGGTAAGAGTTACGACACAGGCCAGGTGCCGCGCTCCTATCGGTGTCATCTCTACTATCTCCCCGTCGATGAGCTCCACCCGGTCATCTTCGGCCAATAGGCCAGCGTCAACCATCCCATGGTACTCCTGGGCCGTAAAACGGTGTCTCTTGACCTCGGCGGGCAACATAGCCTCAGGCTCCTTCGTAAGCGCCTCTATACACATCCACAGGATAACGCATAAGACACATGGTGAGAATCAGGCCGGCCTTTATCCTAGCCGAATTGCTGAAGCGCTCATTTCTTTCGAGTAGTCCAGGCTCCCGCCGCCGCAGAGACCAGGATCAAGAGCCCCGCCTGTATAAAAGCGGCTACTACGAGGCTCAGAAGGAAGAACTGCCAGGCTTGATCCGCGGATATTTCCTGCCCCAGCATGTCCGAGAGGATGGTTGCGATCTCCGCGGTTCCCATACGCTGAACCGCCACCGCAGATCCCAGCGAAGCGCCGAGTACGAAGACCGGAGCGGCTACCGCGCCACCGACGAGCCCCGCCAACGCACCCGGGCGCCGGCCTTCCTCCGCCGAAGCGGCCCGCCGTCCACAGGAGAACCCGACGAACCCCGCGAAGATGATCCCCGCGACAGAACCCAGCAGAGAGACAAAAAACCCGAGTACCCCACCAATGCCGCCCCAGGCCATCCCGACCTTGACGGCGCTCCGCTGTTCCTGTTTCTGCTCCATCGCTCTATTCTAGCGTTCCGGGCGAAGATGCGGGAGCGCGTGTAACATAACAGCACATCCGTGAAGCCGACCGAAAGGAGCGCCGCATGGAGAGCAGGCTGGTGTGCCGCGTGTGCGGAACCGTCTTCAGCGAGCACGAAGCCCGTCTAAAGCTAGTAGATCCCGAAGAAGACGAGATGCAATGCCCCAACTGCGGCTCCGCCCGAGTAGCTCCCTACGCCCTCGACCCCGACGGCCCCGTGGACAATCCTTTCGATGACGAAGAAGAGTCGGGGATATCCTGAAGCGCGCGGGCTCCTTATTCAACGAAGCTCGCCGATCACCTTCGTGAGACCGTTACGTATGGGCGAGTATTCCTCTCTGCTCAAAGTCCCTCGATAGCCTCTCACCCGGCCAACGTCCAGAGATCTCACCTGGTCCAGAAGGCAGACCGAAGCCGACCGCAGGTTCGCGGTTCCCGCCGGGTATCGCGGGTACAGCTCAGGGCTCCGCTTCGCCCATTCTTGTCCTCGGTCAGTCGTCATGGGAGCGACGATCAAGACCCCGAAGCGTGGAGTCCCAACAAGCTCGGGTAACCCAACGACCACAGCCGGCCTATACCCCTCCTGCTCGCGCCCACCGGGCTGGTGCAGCGGGAACAGGGCCGAGACGACGTCTCCGATCTCCAGACGCTCGCCGGACTCCACGCTACCGCCGGTCACGCCGCTTTCCGCCCTCCACGAAGACTCCGACGCCCGGCGCGTAGCTCACGGGCTCTCCTTCCTCCAGCTCCCCTTCCTCCCACTCATAGGGCTCGAACTCTCCCAGTCTGGAGAGATCATTATCGAGCCACGTCCGGTCCTCACCGTTATCCGACTCATCAGGCGTGTACAATTTCGCCTGTTGGGCTTCACGGATCAAAGCCTCCCTCATCGCCCCCTCTACCCACTCCTTGACCGATTGCTCCCTGGCGGCGGCTACCATCTTCACCCGTCGGCGCAACTCAGAGTCTATATCCACCGACAACCTGACCCTGGTCACCCTCAACCACCTCCTTACGAATGGAGAACCATTTGTGTCTATGTGTCATTACCATTTTACACGCCCGCAGTCAACAACAAATACCACGAGGAGAGGAGGCTAACGTGTCGCGTAGCAAGACAAGATGAAGTGACCCAACTGTGGCTCCGCCCGCGTAGCCCCTACACCCGCAGCCTTCCCGTTGAACGAAGTGAGGTCCAATCTGTGACCGAGGACAGCGATTCCCACGTTGGTAAGGTAAAATATTCAAATGTAAGGAAACTTTGGTAAGGGACAGGTGGGCGTGGAATTAAAGGCCAAGATCACCAGCAAGGGACAGCTTACGATCCCCAAAGAAGTTCGACGGGCGCTTGGTGTCAGAGCAGGTGACAACCTGCTCTTCGAGGTAAATGACGCTGGCGACGAAGTCACGGTACGGGTTGCCAGGAAGCCGGCGAGCTTCGTCGACTATGCGGGCATCTGGCGAGAAGATGATGGCATGAGCGTAAGAGAGGTCAACGCTTACGTCCGCGAGCTACGCGGGCACGAAAACGAAAGTTGATGAGGACCGCTATAGACACCAACGTCTTTGTTTCGCTCTTCGCTGGAGACGAGGAGGCGTCGCCCTGGGCGCAACAAGCTCTGGAAGAAGCTGCAACGCGGGCTGCACTCATCGTCTCTCCCGCAGTCTACGCCGAGTTGGTGGCGGGAAGGCAGCCCGAGATGGTGGAAACGTTCTTTTCGGAGAAAGGCATCGGAGTGAGTTGGGAGATCGGCAAGGACGTGTGGCGCGCGGCCGGTACCCGCTATGGCGCCTACGCCCATGACCGCAGGCAACAGGGAGCAGATCCCGGACCGAGGAGGATACTCGCGGACTTCCTCGTCGGCGCTCACGCCCTGCATCTGGGCGGTAAGACTCTGCTTACCACCGATACCAGGATCTTCGCAAACTACTTCCCCGAGCTTCGGATTGTCGCTCCAGAGAAACTTTAACTATTCGGAGACAGATCGCCCCGAGGTAGCTGGCAGTCCAGAGGAAGGAACGCCGCACGGAGAGCCGTCTGGTGTGCCGCGTCTGCGGGACCGTGTTCAGCGAGCACGAGGCCCGTCTAAAGCTGGAAGACCCCGAAGAAGACGAGATGCAGTGTCCCAACTGCGGCTCCGCCCGCGTAGCCCCTACGCCCTGGACCCGACGGCCCAGTAGACAACCCCTTCGGGGACGAAGAGCCGGGGATGGCCTAGCTACAGTTCACGCTGTAGCACTCTCGCCAGCTCCACTCCTCGATGTTGTAGAAACCGGGGTGCTGAGTGTAGTCGCCAACTATAGAAAATGGGTCCACCGTACCACCGATAATCATTTCGTTGTCGGCGATCACGAAGCCTTCAACGGTCTCGTTACCTCCATTGTTGTATACGCCGGTCGCGCTGGCCGGGTCGCCCCGGTCTTTGGTGACGATTATCACCCCCTCGAACCCGTTGGAGTTGTTGCTTATATCGAGATTGCCGTTTTCCACGACTATCAAGCCTTTGGCCTGGGTCGGGCAATCGGCCCGGGGAGGCGTAGCCTTTTCGTAGTCAGCCCTGTAGTTGACATCGTTCCCGTTCGCCTCCACGTAGAATACCGTCTGATCCGACGAGCAGTCCGGGTATTGTTTGTTGGTGGCGCTAGTGCTGGTGCGAGTATCCACGATGTCTATACCACCCTGGTAGTAGTTGCCCTGGCTTCTAGCTATGGTTTCCAGTGTAGTTAGGTCGAATTTGGCATAAGGGTTGAATGGATAGGTAATCTTACCCGGATCATTCGCCACATTGTTGTTGATCTCGTCTACAGATTTCCTCGCAAACGTTTGCTGGGAGCCTTTTGAACTGGTAGTTGAGTCGTAGTCGTTTATACCGTCGGCGATGCTGTCGGAGGCGTCATTACAGTTCCCTGCATTGCTGCAAATAAAGCCTTCGGCCCCCAGTCCCGTTTTTTCGACCTTTGGCGAGGCTGGATCCGGCAGGGTGCGGCGTGGTGAGGTGTTCAGATTGGAGGTCGGCGTGAAGTTGGCGGCGTTGGTAGTGTCCCAATCACGGTACAGAGCCAGAGGGTCTGAAGGCCCTCGTTTCAGGTCGGCGGAGCCGAGGATTATGTTCTCTCCAGCGAAGAAACTTACACCGCTCACGTCCGGGCTACCATTGAACCGGATCGTCTTCGGCGTGTAATATGCCGTCGGTACATCGAGCTTGTTGGTATGAACTATCGCCTGCACCGTGCGGGCCGCGCCACTACCATCCGCCGGGTAGTAGCCTGTAGAGGTAATCTTAAAGTACGCTCGCTTTGAGGCTTCAATGTTCTCCGGTGCACTTTCGATCCCGGCACCGGCGCAGGGATCGTTAGCGGCATCATCGCCAGTCTGGTTGAGGCATTCGATATTCACGTTGAACGCACCATCGGCGAAGTTTCTGGTAACTCCGGCGCGTGCACGGGTAGTCGTTGAGCTACTACAGTCCTTTGGGTCCGAGTAAACCGTGGTGTTCGGAGACCAGTCGTCTGATGTGGCTCGAATCTGTCCGTTAAAGCAATCGTTGGCTATGTCTCCATCGTAATGCCTGCGTACGACATCGGAGAGTTGCTGCTGCTTTGCGACCGCAACACCCGCTTCCGCTATCTCCAAGGCTTTCTGTCCCTGGTTGACCTCCACAACAGCTTCAAGGTCGTTGCGGACGAAGACGAGGAGCCCAGCTCCCATCACTCCGACGATCACCATGACCATGATCGCCAGCGGAAGCGCCAAGCCTGATTCATCTCTTGCGAGTTTCTTTATCATTGCATCCTATTTCTCAGAGCTACGTCAGTGGTCAGGGTTTGCCTGGCAGGCCCACCAAGGCCACGGTCCACCTCGGTCGTGAACGATATCCGCACTATCTCCGCGTCTGATTCGCTGGACGCAGGCGTAGACCCATCCGCTTCAAAATACTCGAACTGCATACTGCCGGGCACCACGAAATCCACGAGCGGCTGGCTGTTTCTCTGAAGCTCGCTCCCGCTCAAGCTGTAGGTTATCTCCTCGGTAGAGGTGTCCGTGTCCACCTGCCGGTCGCCGTCGAAGTCGTTGCTGAAAGTGATCGAGTCCGACGGGTTGGAACCGTAGCTCGGGAAGAGATCGTTGTTGGTGCTGTCGCCATCCAGCTTGGTGTACGGGTAGGCGGCTCTCAACTCGCGCTCCATTCGCTGCATCCCGAGCCGGGCGTTCTCGACGGCCTCGATTTTGTCGTTGCCGAAGCTGAATACCCGGAGGCTCATGTCGAAGATCGAGTACAGGGCAAACATGACAGTGATCATCATGACCATGGTGACCAGCACCTCCGTCAGCGTGAAGCCACTCTCCTCGCGCGCAAGACGCCGCGCCGCTTTTCTCAACCGCTTCACTCCGCGATCAGCCCCGTCGTCGTATAGTCGCCGCCGTTCCACTCTACCCTTACGGTAACCTGGGCCATCGTCGTTTCGTAGTCCCCGCTGTCGTCGGTTGAATTCACGGCGGATGCTCCTATCTCCACGTAGTCAGTCTCCACCGTGCAGGAAGTAACCGGCGAGCCAGCAGGAGGACCAGGATCACAGGGTTCCGCGCTGTCCTCCGGGTAGCGGACCAGGGCATCGTCGAAGGAAAGCGCCTTGGTCTCCTCCAGCTTCTCGTTGGCGAACGTTCGGGCGGAATCGTAGTTGCCACCTAGAACGGCCGCCCGCAGCCCTGCGTCGAACATGCTGACCATCGGCAGTATGGCGAGGGCGAGGATCATGATCGCCACCATCACCTCCACCAGTGAGTAGCCTGCTTCGTTTTTGAGGTTATGGATCAACGTCCACCGCCTCACAATCTTCGTCTTTGATCTCCACCCTTGAGGTAGTTGAGAGCGCGGTTGTTCTGATCTCAGGCTCTTCATCCACGGTTACACACACTGAACCCGACGGTCCTTCTTCAAAGGCCATAGTACCATTCGGATTAAACTCCATTGTCCGCGTGTTACTCGGTGGCTCGGGAAGCGGAACCGCGGCAAGATCGACAGCCGTATCGTCCAGGAGAGAGGACTTGTGGTTCCTGATCTTTACGTTGGCTGGAAAGGTTCGCGGGACGACAAGGGCTGGCGATTGCATCTTGGCGAGATAATAATCCGGTCCCTCACTTTCATCAGCTCTCTCGGGAGCCAGTATTACTTGCCATTCGATCAACTGGTTAGTCGCCCGAGTATGCGCGAGTCGCATATCCGAAGCCACCTGATTTGCGGCGGCGTCTACCCGGCGGGCCTCGATGACACTGTTCCAAATCGCCATCGCGATGGCGAGCAGGATGCCCAGGATGGCGATGGTCGTCAACACCTCGGGTAGAGTAAAACCTCGCTCGTCTCCTCGCGCACGGATTACATTTGTCCAGGCTACGTACACAGTTTATTCATCGACACAATGACAGCCAAACTTTAACCTTCCAGCCGTGGGCGAATGGTGGAGGCTATCTTTTCAGCCCACGCCAGGGCTTCGGTAGCTTCATCGGTGGTTATTGGTCCGGTAGGTCCGCCGATCTCGATCGGGTAACGAGTCGGAACGTAAAACTGGTCCAGGCCATTAGCAGCATCCTGGAGAGCTGACGTGTTCAAGTCAGGTACGTGGACGACCGCTCTTCGAAGCAGCTCGGGCAGCGCGTGGATGCGCGGCGGTTCTTCGTCGTGGACGACCAGCAAACTCTTGAGATACTTCTCGGCGGCCTGTTGAGCGTGGAAGCAAACAATGGAAGCCAGCGCTTGCGAACTCTCTCCTCCGAAAATAAGACGAGCCGCTTCCATAGCCCTATCCGCGAAACTTCGCCAGGTCGTGGGATCGTCAGGAGCGTTCATACAAAACTCGTCCGTCGCGCTCCACGTCCCGAACCAAGCCCCAACGAGCTTGTTTGCCCCGCTCGTACTCTTCGGGCGTGTAGATCACGATATCCGCGCCGACAAGCCGTCCGCGTAATGCCGGCAGCAGCGCCTTGACCCGCTCACCGTAGCTCATCTCCGTGTCTTTGACGACGATGAGATCTATGTCGCTCCACTCGTGGGCGTCGCCACGGGCGAGGGAGCCGAAGAGGATGATCTTCTCCGGCTCGTACCCGTCCCGGATGCGCCCGACGAGCCAGTCGAGATCCGTTTGCAGGTTTCGCGCGGCTTCCACCGATCACCTACTTCCGTTCGATGAACTCTATGCGGTAGCCGTCGGGGTCTTTTACGAAGAAGAGGCGGGTGCCGCTGCTCATGGCGTGCGGTTTGCTCTCGAAGTCCACGCCACCGGCTTCTTCGAGCTTCTCGGCGAGTGCGTCGAGGTCTTCGACGGCGAAGGCTACGTGGCTGTAACCGTCGCCCAACGTATAGGGCTCTTCCTGGTCGTGGTTTAGGGTGAGCTCCAGTCTAGGCTCGGGGTCGCCGGGAACGCCGAAGAAGGCGTTTGTGGCGTCGTCGCCGATGGGGGTCTTGCGGACCAGTTCGAGGCCCAGTTTGTCCCGGTAGAACTCGATGCTCTTGTCGAGGTCCAAAACTCTGTAGCAGGTGTGGACGTACTTCATTTTCGCTCCTTCATAGTTAGCTGTCAGGTATCAGCTTTCAGCCGTCAGGTTTTGCCGTCCATTTATTTTAACGGCTGCGTAGATTCGTGCCTTTTCTTTTTGCTGACCGCTGATCGCTTACGGCTAATAGCTAACTGGCTGGTATGCTTTCGGAGGTGGTACAGAAGAAGTTCACAGGCGGTCTACCGGAAGGCCCGGCCCGGCGGGCGGCGGCGGTCGCGCGGGTCGGGGCCCGCTACGGCTTCGGGTTCGTGTTCCGGCGGCGGCTATTCTCCCGGCGGCGCGCGGACCCCGGTAAGCTCGGGACCCGGCTGAGGCTTTCTTTCGAGGAACTCGGGCCGAACTTCGCCGAGCTTGGCCGCTACCTCTCTACTCGCAGGGACCTCCTGCCGCCCGACGTAGCCTCGGAGCTCGGACGCTCGGCGACGCGGTTGAGGCCCGCGACGCCCGGCGAGGTGCGCACTGTAGTGGAGCGGGAGCTGGGCAACACGCTGGAGCGGCTGTTCCTAGATTTCGACGACGAGCCGGTTCGGACAGGAGTGTTTACCCAGTCACACCGGGCGGTATTGCCGGGTAACCGGCCGGCGCTGATCGTCGTGAACCGGCCCGCCGTGCTACGGGACTTGCTGGCGATGCGGCCGGTGGCCGACCTCATACGCCGACGGCTCGGGGACCGTTTGCCGCTGAACCCTTCGGAGATCGTCGCGGAGTTCGCAGACCACGCCGCCCACCGCCGGGACATGTTCTTCACCGCCCAGACCATCCGGCGGTTGCGCGAAATGGATGGTCCGCTGCGGATACCGGACATCTACCGCGACTACTCGATGGGCCGGTGCATAACCTTCGAGGCCCCGGCGCCGGACCTTACCACGCCGCCTGAGCCCCGCCAGTACCAGACGACGGCGGGTGCGCTGGCGCGAATGGCTATCCGGGATGGCATCTTCCTGGCGGAGCCTACTCAGGAACGCTTCATCGCCGTCGGTGAAGAGGTGTGGCTCGCGGACCCGACGGAGATCTTCGTCCTCGATCCGGAGCGGCTGCGGGGCGTGGCCGAAAGTCTCGCCTCCATGCGGCGGGGGGATGTAGACGGCATGGTTCGCGCCCTTCCGATAGCGGGCGCCCACATACCACAGGAAGCCGCGGACCTGCGACGGGAGTTGCGCGAGACGATGGGAACACTCGGTGGCCCGCTCTGGCCGGAACATTCTCTGGAGAAGATCCGTGACAGCGGCCTGGAGGCGGCCCGCCGGGGCGACGCGCGGCTACAGGCCGAGACCGCCCAATTATTGGACTCTCTGGTCCGGGCCGAGGAGCTAGGACGGGTCGGAGGTGTAGACCCCGGTTATGTTGGGACGGTTGCCGCAGCGGAGGCCGCCGAAGAAGTCATCGCCCGCTTCCGGGACCCAGGATACGTCGCCTCGCGCACCATCCGAAAGCTCGCACAACCCGACACCTACGCCGACTACCCGCGCCAGATCCACGCCCTGCTAAACGAGCTAAAAGACGGAGAGATCGAAGTCCGCTTCCAACACGGGGGACTGGACGACCTGATCTCCAAGGTAGACATCCTCGCCAACCGGCTGGTCTTCGCCGTCCTCATAGCCGCCCTCATACTCGGCTCCTCTATGCTCGGCATCTTCTCCGAGTCCGGGGCTACCCTGTTCGGGGTCAGCGTCTTCGGCCTCGTCGGCTTCGTCTTCGCCGCCGTCCTCGGCCTCGCCCTGCTGGTCGGGATCGTCCGGTCGGGCCGCCTGTAGCTTCGGGCTCGAAGGGGCGTTGGGCTCACATCCGAATATGTGAGTGATAGAACCTTTGATCTTACGCTTGTGCTACCATGTGCTACATGAAACGGAACCTGCATCAGGTCGGCGTGCGGCAACTCAGGCAGAACCTCAGCGCCTATCTCCGCAGGGTGGCGGTCGGCGAAAGTTTCGAGGTCACGGAGAGAGGCCGTAGGGTAGCCATTCTGTCTCCACTTCCAGAGGAATCCACGCCTCTGGGACGCCTGGTTGCAACGGGACAGGCTGAGGCGCCCATAGGTGACGTGCTGGAGCTAGGTCCTCCCGAAGGCGCGCTTTCCACCCGGCTCAGCGACGCGTTGGAAAAAGACCGTGAAGAGCGTATTTGAGCGAAGGGCTCCTGTATCTCGACACCTCGGCCATCGTCAAGCTCGTGTTGCCCGAGCCGGAGACCGAAGAACTCCTGCGCCTCCTAAGAAACCGTCCAGAGCGGGTTACGAGCGCCCTGGCCCGTGTCGAGGTATTGCGCGCCGTAAGGAGGGCCGGAGAGGATGGGGCGGTATTCCGGCGGGCCGAGGAAGTGCTCGCCCGCCTCGGGCTCATCGAGATCGGCGCCACAATCCTTAATGCCGCAGCCCGTCTCGAACCGAGAAGCCTCAGGTCGCTCGACGCGATCCACCTGGCTACGGCCCTCTCCCTCGGAGAGCATCTCGAAGGAATTACCACCTACGATAGCCGTCTCGCGGAGGCCGCGAAAGCCAACGGCGTGGAAGTGCTGGCGCCCGGATAGTTGCGGACGGGCCATCCTCGGCATCGCCATCCTCATCGGGATCATCCGGTCGGGAAGGCTGTAACTTCAGTCCACCGGATTTTCGACGGCCAGGCCCTCGGCCTCCGCGGCGGCGTTGAGTTCCACATCCGAGGACATGAGGGTCAACGGCTCCATTCCGGCCAGATCCCTCTGTTCTTGCAGCAAGGGAACTGTGGCTAGTTGCAGGCAGTCATAAGCCCTCAGCAAATGGTTTTGGGCGACTTCGACCGCTTTCTCGGTAGTTACGGCATCCACTTCGACGACCTGATACATATCTTCCAGGTCTCCGAGGAAAACCCGCACGTAGCTTACCGCTTCCTCGAAAGCCGCTTCTCCGGTCCTGACTTTCCCCAGAATACCCGCCGCCACCTCTACGATGCAGATCCGGCTGATGTACAGTTCGTGCTCCGCTGCACGGTCCAAAAGCGCAACGATTCTGTCCGATCCACGCTCTTCCACGTAACCCTTGACGGCGGCACTCGCGTCCAAATAGTAGTACGCCACGATGTCGAGCCGGCTAACGTCGGTCGGCGATTATTTGCTCGGAGACCGGCCTGCCTTTTACCTTTAGGAGGCGACGTTTCTTCGGAGCCCGCTCTCCGGTAGGATAATTAATCCTTATACCAGCCTCCTCAAGACCACGCCGGTAACGCTCCTCGGCGGTCTCCCGAGACTCCGGCAAGGCTTTCAGACGTTCCAGGTCTTCCGTGCTCACGAGAGCGGCGACCGGCTTCCCGTGACGCTCTATAACGATCCGCTCCCCCGCGTAACGTACCCGGTTCAGATACTCCGACAGGTGCGTCTTCGCCTCGTGAGTCCCTACCCTTTCGTCAGCCATTACCGTCTCCAATTCCAGTTTATTGAACTAAATAATACCTTATGACTAGACTCGCATACGAAGTTTGTCCGATAAACTCGCCGGGTAAGTGTAAGAGCGATTGGCTAGGCTAGAGAAAGGTTCGCATGGAAGAGCAGGCCCAGACGCAGAGCGAGATCCTAAAGACCATCCCCTATGGCTTCTACATTACCGGGGTGTTGGGGACCGGCGGCGAGGCGAACGGCTTTACTACAAACTGGGTCTCGCAAGTCTCCTTCGAGCCGCAGCAGGTCATCGTGGCCGTCAAGAAAGACCAGCATACCCACGGTCTGATAGAAGACTCCGGCGTCTTCTCGCTCAACTTCCTCGACTCCGAGCAAGAAGACCTCGCCCGCACCTTCACCCAGCCCCTTGAGCCCGGCGACGGCGAGGTCGGCGGCGCGTCCTACAAACCCGGTAAAGAGACCGGCGCCCCGCTCTTCGACGACGCCTTCGCGCACCTCGAATGCCAGGTGGTCGGCAGGATGGAGGCCGGGGACCACACCGTGTACCTCGGTGAGATCGTCGCCTCCCAACTCAAACGCCCCGCCGACATCCTCACAGACCTCGACACCCCGATGGAATACGGTGGTTAAAACTCTATCCTCTGTAGGATCTCCTGCGGAACTGATGCTTTTAGAGTTGGATTTGCCTCGATGAGACGGACTATATCAGCCAGGTCTTTCTGACGCTTGCTGGCCCGTCGTGAGGGGTCTTGGGCGGCCCAGACCTTCCCCTGAAGCACGTCTCGCACAGACGCTACAGACATCTCGACTCCCAACACTTCGCCCCTAACAGCGCGCTCCACGAAGTCCGCATAGCGTGGGTCTGTCTGTATTTGGATTCGTAGGTCGCTCTCTCCGAGCTTCACGTTGATGCTGTGCGGGAACCTTCGCACGGTAAACCGCCGCGCCAACAGATCTTCCACGGTGGAGATCTGATCGGTTGCGACAACCAGATCGAGGTCCAGGCTAACCAGCGGCTCGACGTAGTAGTTGACCGCTTGACCGCCTATGACGCAGTACCGGATATCTTCTTCCTCGAAGAGGCCGAGCAAAGACTCCATCAAGGCTCCTCCTCCAGAGGTTATCCTGTCGTAAAACTCCAGGGCTCGCAAGGTCTCTCCTGTACCGCTCCTACGAATTCCGCTTACCACTGCATCCTAGCATGCGGAAGGCACCCTACCCTGCGTCGCGTTCGGCGATCCGTGAAAGCTTCTCTTCCTCGTCTTCGGAGAGACGGTCCGCGTCGAGGAACTCCTCCACGCGACGCTCGCTGTATACCTCCAGCGGATAGACCCCCGCCGGTTGAAGGACGATGCCCCCCTCGTCCGTCACTTCCAACACGAGCATCTCCCCGCCACGCAGCCCGAGCCGCTCCATAACCTCACGGGGCACGCTCAGTTGCCCCTTCTTGCCGAGCCTGACCACTTCCGCATCCATAAGGAAGAGTCTAACATTTTCCGTCTTTCCGGAATCCGGCTATATCTCACTCAAACTCGTCTGCCTCGACACCCCGATGGAGTACGGCGGGTAACCCGACTGTGCCTCGAAGAAAATCACGGGCGTCGGCGCCGCGTAACCGCCGGCGTCACGCCCCGGACACCCTGCGGTGGTGAACGTATTCACTTTTGCGGATATATTCTCCTCCGGAACGCCTCGACACGCGCCGTTCCGCTGTTAGTATCCCCGCCGTAATTGATAGCAATCTGGAGGGAGATCTTACATGCGGCACGTTGCTGCTATAGCCCTTGTTGCGCTTTTTTCGGCGGTACTGTTGGTAGGCTTCGACACGGAGGCCGAGGCCCAGACGGCCGGTACGGTCGGCGCGTCCGGCGAGCAGGTGGTCAACGAGGCCCGAGGTTGGATCGGGACGCCATTCTACTTCGGGGGCGCGGCTGACGCCTCGGCCGCCGGGGTTGACTGTTCCGGGCTTACGATGCTCGTCATGAGCCAGTTCGGCGTCTCGCTGCCCGACAGCCCCGCCGCCCAGTTCGGCTACGGGGTCGCGTCCGACGGCAAGGCCGGCGACCTGGTGTTCTTCAACGAGTACGGCTCCGGCATAAACCTCGTTGGCATCGCCACCGGGGACGGGACCGTGATCCACGCTTCCGAGTACACTGGCACGGTGACCGAGACGCCCATCGAGTACCTCAACGGCTACGTGGGCGCGAGAGACGTCCTGTAACCGGACCGGATACCCGCGGGCAAACAGGCCCGGTGTTCCTTCGGGGACGCCGGGCCTTCCGCGTGCGCCGGAGACGCTACGGTCCCGAAAAACGGCCTGACGGCTAAAGTTTCCAAAGAAATTTCCGAAAAAGTGTCTAGAGTCCGAAAAAGTGGGCTTAACGATAGTGTAGGCATGAAAACTACAGACAAGGAGAAACACATGCTGAACTGGTTCGGAAAGAAGTTGAGGTACATGCAAGAGGTGAAGCGGGACGAGCGAGGCTTCACCCTCATCGAGCTTCTGGTCGTCGTGATCATTATCGGGATACTGGCGGCTATCGCCATTCCAGTGTTCTTGTCCCAGCGAACGAATGCATACGAAGCCGCTGCCAGAAGCGACCTGAGAAATGCTTCTGCCGCCGCTACCAGTTGCGCTGCCGACAATGATGGCGTCTATACAACCTGCCTCAAGCCTCTCCTTGCCAGCGATTACGGCTTTAACGAGAGCGCAGATGTGACCGTGACCGTTCCCGCGCCTAGCGCAGACGTGTGGACGGCTACGGCAGTCAATGACAATGGTGGTGCGAGCTATTCGTTCACGACCGCAGACGGCAGGGTTACCGAGGTTGCGCCAACACCATAACACGACAGCAAGATGGGCGCTCCTCCGGGGGCGCTTTTCTTTGTCCGCTGAAAGATAGCCCTTCGAGATGGCTCTCATTATCGAGAACCCGAGGACGTTGCCGTCCGCGTCCACTTTCTCCATTATCCGATCATCCTCCGTCTCGCGGAAGTACAGTCCCCTAATCGGCCCGATGTCGTATCATTGAAGCGGGCGCGAGTGGTGCGAAATGGCATTGAAAAACCCGGAACGGACCGAAGTCGAGCCCGGCGGACGGATCCGTCACTGGCTCTACGTCCCGGAAGCAGGCAAATACCTGCGCGTTGTCACCCTGGAGGACGGCGAAACGGTTCACAACGCCATGTTCGACCGGACGTATGCCCGTAAACGCAGGAAAGGAGCGGGGTGAAGTTCATTTACGATGCCGATACTGACGCACTCTATATAGCCCTCAAGGCGGGGCGGGTCGAGGAGTCTGAGGAGGTCGCTCCCGGTTTCGCCCTCGATCTCGACTCGGCAGGCAACGTGCTGGGCATCGACATAGATTCGGAGGCCAGCAAGAAAGTGGACCTTTCACGTCTTGAGACCGATGGTCTGCTACTCGGCCTGACACCCGCCGACCCCCAGAGGCCAGGACGCGCCAAGGCGGTGTGAAAACTCCACCACAACTCTAGCCCTCACCCAGAGCGAACGCCGAAAGCCCCCGCTCTACGATGGGGGCTTCTCTTTGCCTTGGAACGGCATTTCAGAGAACCTGGCTTCGATGGTTCGATATCGTATCATTGAAGCGGTGTAGAAGACTTGGTGCTTTGAGGAGCGGGTCTTGAAGATCAAGAGTCCATACCTGCGGCGCGAGTGGTGCGAGTCTGCGGTAAGGTCTCCAGTCCGCATCGAGCTACAGCCGGATGGCCGCGTTCGTCACCCCTCCGGGGACGCTTTTCTTTGCCCTGTTTGATCCCCACAGCGCAGCTTCTATTTGCCCGCGGAACATCGCTACGGAGAATGCCCTGAGCGCGGAATTCCTCGCCGGAGTAATCCTCCCGGATAGCGGGGAACTCTTCGTTGGTTTAGAATCGGGGACACGATGATCGGTGAGTACATCAGAGCCGCCATGAAAGCGGCGAAGTACGAGGTTCTTGAGGACGGCAGCTTCTACGGAGAGATAGAGGGTCTCAAGGGCGTTTGGGCAAACGCCGGCAAACTGGAAGAGACCCGTGAGGAGCTCGAAGAGGTCCTCGAAGAATGGATAGTCCTCAGGTTGTCCAGGAACCTGCCGATACCCTCCATCGGCGGAGTCACGCTTTCAGCTCCTTCCGTGGCCTGACACCTCGATGCCCGCCTTCGGACCGACCACCCGGAGGGACCTGATCCATCACCTCAAGAAACTGGGGTTCGAGGGACCTTACAAGGGCAAGAAGCACGACTTCATGGTCAAGGGCGACCTGACGCCGAGGATTCCAAATCCCCACCGGGGCGATATAAGCAGAGACCTGCTCGGCAGGGTCCTCGAACAATCCGGCGTCTCCAAAGAAGAGTGGCGCGGACTCTAAAGCACACAAGAAAGCCGGATCATCGCATTTTCGGAAGCGCCTGTTTCATGCGCCGCGATACGAGGCTCTCAAGACCTTAAGGCCAGAGTCACCTCGAAAGGCTTGCCCTTCGTAAACGATGTATGGCACAATGTATGGTATGAAAAAGACCACCGTGTATCTACCGGAAGACCTAGAAGCTGCCCTGAAACGGGCCTCCGCGCGACAGGGTCGAAGCGAGGCGGAGATCATCCGCGAGGCGGTGCGCGGCTTTCTCGACTCGACGCCGCCGCCACGCCCCCGCCTGCCGTTATTCCGCAGCGGAGACCCCACGCTGGCCGAAAGGGTAGACGAGGAGCTTCGCGGCTTCGGCGAATGACGATCGTTCTCGATACGAGCGGTCTTCTCGCCGCCGTGGACGCTGACCAGAGGTTCCACCAGGCAACCAGAGAGGTCCTCGAACGCAACCAAACCAGCCTGGTCCTCTCACCGTTCGTTCTGGCGGAGCTAGACTACATGGTGCTCACGCGAGTAGGTTACGTTCAGGAACTGGCTTTGCTCGATGAGGTTGCAAACGGCGCATACCGGCTGGAGCCGTTCTCGGCGGAAGACGTGGCAGATACCGCCACACTGCTCCGACAGTATGAAGACCTCGGAATAGGACTGGCTGACGCTTCAAACGTTATACTCGCCGACCGGCACGACACCCTCGACATCCTGACGCTGGATGAGCGACACTTCCGTCCGCTACGCAACGCCCGTGGAAGACCGTTCCGGCTACTACCCTTCGACGCCTGACCTCAAACGGGCGCGCCGCAAGACTTTACGTCCGCCCCCGGCCAACCTCGAATCTTGCCGACGATCAGGCAACGCTGGATCCGTCCGACGATCTCCGGCGGGCGCGAAGACGAAGTCATATAAGTTAGCGTTTGACACTATTAGCGAAGTGCGCTAATTTAGGGTTGTGATCAAGAGCTTCGCGGATAGA
Organism: Rubrobacteraceae bacterium; assembly: GCA_041745215.1. Lineage (GTDB taxonomy): Bacteria > Actinomycetota > Rubrobacteria > Rubrobacterales > Rubrobacteraceae > SIRX01. The sequence continues at coordinate 59,120 of JBGTJJ010000005.1, forward strand.
GAAACGGAGAAGCTCTGGAACGGGCGCAGGTCGAAGGCGGTACCGATGCGGATACGCGAGCGGGCATTGGCGAAACTTTTGAGCGTCGAAATCGCCACGAGCGTGAGAGAGCTTGAGGCTCCCCCGGGCAACAGGCTGGAGAAACTGCGTGGAGACAGAGAAGGGCAGTGGTCTATCCGCATCAATCAGCGGTATCGGGTGTGCTTCCGATTCGAAGGCGGCGACGCCCAAGACGTCGAGGTAGTGGACTATCATTAAAAGGGACGAAGAGATGGAGAAGAAAAGAGCATATCCACCAATGCAACCGGGTCGCTTCCTGGAGATTGAGTTCCTGGAGCCGCTCAATATAACACCGTATGCGCTGGCTAAGGCACTCGGCGTAGACCCGCCGAGAATCTACAAGATCGTGGCGGGAGAGCGCGGGATTACCGCCGACACGGCGCTCAGGCTCGCCCGCTATTTCGGAACATCCGCCCAGTACTGGCTAAATCTCCAAACACACTACGACCTGGAGGTCGCCCAGGAAGATGTGGGAGCCGAGGTCGAGAGCATACAACCGTTGACCGCATGATCCGGTAGGCTGCTTCCAGCCAGCGCTCGACAGCGGACACGAAAAAGGCCGGACCATGAAAGGCCCGGCCTTGTATAAGCGGAGGTCCCCCCTCCGTCCAGAGTTAGTGGGTTATCGGGTTACCGGGTCGCCTTCTTGGCGGCCTGGAGGCCCTCCTTGTAGTAGGCGAAGGGCGCGAAAACGAAGTCCATGTAAGCGTCGACGGACTCCTCGACCACGGTCTGGAAAGCCTCGCGCTGGTTCTCGGCCCGCTCTACGAACTGCTGGGTGAGGGCGCGGTTCGACTCGGCCTGCTGACGGATCTCCTTGACGGAATCGTCGGCTACGGTCTGGGCGAA
>JBGTJJ010000006.1:0-55923 GCA_041745215.1 Rubrobacteraceae bacterium
ATCGCCTTGCGCCGGTACGTCAGCACGCCCAGGGTCACGCCGATTATAGTGGCGATGATCAGGGACAGAAGCACTACCTGGACGTGGGCGATAGAGTCCTCAAGCAGATCGTCCCAATCGTTTATCAAATATTCGAGGAAATCTAACAAAAAACTCTCCTATCTACCCACTCAAGCTGCTGAGAAAACCTGTTTGTACCCGTGCTACCGCGCCCCTTTCGGTCCATTCCTTCGCGCTCCAAGCGCTGCATTATCTTTCCTAATCGGCTTGAGTATACAGAGATTCGGATATACGGTCAACGGACAAATGCTTCAAATGCTCCATTTTTACCCACAAAAACGCCTGTCCCGGCCTCTGGTATTCACCTTAGCGGACGTTGTCCATGCCCGGCGTTCTTTGAAGCATTATGGGGGATTTTGATGCGTCCGGGTAGGGTAGGCTCAAACCCGTATTTTCAAGAACAAGCCTCAAGAGAGGCTGCGGCCGTTTCGTCCCGATATAGCGTATTGCCGTAACACCGATATAGCGTATTGCCGTAACAGTTTCTCCAGTCAACGGAAACGCCCCGGTCCACAGTGCCTACGCTCCGGTCACCGACGCTGGTGGAGGTGCAACCCCCATCGGGGCCGTAGACGCCCCCCGAGGGTCCGAACCGGGCTTCGGGATAGTCTCCGACCTGGTTGGCGCTCGCCAGGTAGACGCCATTGTCCAGGGCGCGGGCGGCGCAGGATAGCTCGTACTGACGTCCGTAGAGTTCCCGCCATCCCGCGGGAGCCAGGATCAACTCGGTCCCGTCGAGGGCGGCCTCGCGCACGACCTCCGGGAACCCGAGGTCCCAGCAAATGACGAGCGAAACCCGAAAACCTCCGGCCTCTACGGTAGGAAGTTCCACTCCGGGCACGAAGACCTGATCCTCGCCGGTCTCCCGAACCAGGTGACGTTTGCGATAGGTGAGCATCACACCCTCCGGCCCCACGAGGTTCGCGCTGTCGGCGACGCCTGACGGGCCGGATGTTCCAGGCAGACGCTCGGCGAAACCGTAGGCTATATGGATGTCGAGCGAGCGGGCCAGGGCGACGAACCTTTGAACGCCCGGACCTTCCTTGGCATCCTCGGCGTATACGTGCGCGGTGCCCAGGTTCGTGTATCCGGAGATAAAAAGCTCCGGCAGCACGACCCAACGGAGATCCGGGTGCGCTTTCTTCGCCCCGGTTATGGCCTCCTCGGCGAGCAGCAGGTTGCCTTCTACATCGCCGGGTTCGGGGCTGAGGTTCAAGGATGCGACGCTGGCGGTACCTTGCATCGGCCGGCCCTCGTAGGCCAAGACCGGAGGTTCGAGTTCGACGTTGTTGTGGGAACCAAAGTCTCCCCGGAGCACCTGTGCCATAATTCGCCTCCCCTTTGACCTTGCGTACAATCCGGATCTTCCACATTCTATGGAGCCCAAAGAAGATCTATACGAAGTGTAGTTTTGACTTGAGGCTCGCCGCATCGGCCCGATGTAGGATAATTCCCGGATCATAGTGGGGTTTGGTTATCCAACGGTAGAATTGACATCCGCTGCCCGCCAGAGGAAGATATGCCACCATAATGCCGCAAGAAACGCAGGATGCGCGAAAAATCCCACGCGAAACGAACAACGAGGGCGCACCACCCAAATAAATTGGGTTACGTTGCGCGGGTTGCGGCCTGTGGTCTGAGATCAGAGTCAAACCGAGAGGAGAGCATAAACCAATGTGCGGGATCATCGGCGTCTACAAAGGTCTGGAACCGGAGGTGGCCGGTCGGATGCTGAACCGCATAGTCCACCGGGGGCCGGATGAAGAGGGTAGCATCGAGGTCGGGGGGAACTGGCTCGGCCACCGGCGGCTCTCTATCGTGGACGTTAGCGGCGGCCGTCAGCCGCTCGTGACCGAATCCAAATCCGGCGGCAAGCTTTACCTGATCGGGAACGGTGAGATATACAACCACGAAGAGGTCCGGGAGAAGCTGCCCGACGTGGGGTACAAGACCAACTCGGACAACGAGGTGGCGCTGCACGTCGTGGACCAGTGGGGACCGGAGAGGATCTCCGAGCTCCACGGCATGTTCGCCTTTATAGTCGCCGGCGAGGACGGACGATTCGTGGCGGCCCGCGACCCTGTCGGCATCAAACCGCTCTACTGGTCGGAGCGCGACGGCCACATAGTCTTCGCTTCGGAGCTAAGGGCCTACGAGGACGAATGGCTCGTCGAGGCGAAGGTCTTTCCGCCGGGACATTACTGGACGCCCGAAGAAGGACTAAAGCGTTTCGCCTACGCCGTACCGCGCGACATGGAGGATTTGGAGCAGTTCGACGGCCCCTCCGAACCGGGAGCCCCGATCCCGGAAGAAATCCTGACGAAAGTGCGCGAGGAGCTGATCGAGACTGTAGAGGGACAGATGATGGGCGACGTGCCAGTGGGAGTATTTCTCTCCGGCGGCCTTGACTCAAGCCTGGTCGCCGCCATCGCCGCCAAGTGGGCGAAACGAAACGGAACCCGGCTCATGACTTTCGCCGTTGGCCTGGAGGACTCGCCGGACCTTTTGGCGGCCCGCGCCGTGGCCGAGCACCTGGAGACAGAACACCACGAGGCCATCTATACGCAAGAAGACGCCGTGCGGGTGCTGCCGAAGGTAGTGCGCGCCATCGAGAGCTTCGATCCCTCGCTAGTGAGGAGCGCGGTACCGAACTACATACTGGCCGAGTTCACCGCCCAATACGTCAAGGTCGTACTGACCGGCGAGGGGGCGGATGAGATATTCGCCGGCTATGAATACTACGAGGACTTCGGGACCGAAGAAGAGTTGCACGAGGAGTTGATCCGGAGCATCGAAGGCCTCCACAACCTGAACCTCCAGCGCGGCGACCGGACCTCGATGGCCCACAGCCTCGAAGCCCGGGTCCCGTTCCTCGAACTGGGAATGATCGAACTAGGACTTTCCCTCCCCGCCGGATGGAAGCTCGCGGGAGAAGACCAACCGGAGAAACGTCTCCTACGTCAGGCCTTCGACGGCTGGCTCCCCGAAGACTTTCTCTGGCGCAAGAAAGCCCAGTTCGGCGACGGTTCCGGCGCGTCTTCGGTCTTGAAGGAACGCATGGAGAACAGCGTCTCCGAAGAGGAGTTCGAGCGCGAAAAGGACAAAATAGATCCACCCCTGCGGACCCGTGAGGAGATGGCCTACTACAAGATCTTCGCCGAGCATCTCGGCGGCGTGGACCCGGAGGATACTATCGGGCGATTCGCAACCGCCTAGCCGCAGCTAGACGTCCGCAGCGCAAAACTGCAAAAACTGTAATATGGGGCTATGAGAGTAGCCCTGGCACAGATAAGCCCCGTCCTCGGCGACGTGGACGCGAACCTCCGTCAAACTGAAGAGACGATAGAGAACGCCCGCGAAAAAGGCGCGGACCTCGTCGTCTTCCCCGAATTGAGCCTGACCGGATACTCCCTGGGTGAGATCAGTGACGACGTCTCTATGGGAGTGCTCGACGAGCGTCTAACGGCGATGATCCAGCGGACCGGAGATGTCTCTGTGGCTTTGGGTTTCCACGAGGACAGCGGCTCGTTCCGTACCTACAATAGCGCCGCCTATTTCGAGGACGGCTCACTCACCCATCTGCACCGTAAGCTGTACCTGCCGACGTACGGGATCTTCGAAGAACGTAAGTTCTTCAGCCCCGGCCAGCGGATGCTCGCCTTCGGGACGAAGTTCGGACGCATGGCGATGTTGATCTGTAACGACGCCTGGCAACCGGCGCTTGGTTTTCTCGCCGTCCAGGATAGCGCCCGCGTACTACTAATACCGACCAACAGCGCCGACAGCCGCTTCCCCGGAGACCTTGATACCACCGAGTACTGGCACGACATCACCCGGTTCTACGCCCGGATGTTCGAATGTTACGTGGTCTTCGTCAACCGGGTGGGCACGGAAGGAGACCTCGACTTCTGGGGCAACTCCCACGTCGTGGACCCGCTGGGCAACGTAATGGTTGAGGCCGCATTATACAAAGAAGACATGGTAACAGCCGACCTCGACCTGAAGAGCGTCATGCAACGCCGCCGCCGCGTCCCGCTCCTCCGCGAAGCCCGTCTCGGTCTCTTGAGCCGCGAGCTGAACCGGCTCGTCGAAGAAGGCGGCGACCTTTAGAGAGTCGCAGTTAAACCAGCCAGTGCTATAAGTTAGCGGATAGATCTCCGGCGGACGACTTCGGACCCCCGGCCCGCGCTTCCACGGGCGCGAACTCTCGCACCACCTCAAGAAAAGCACGCAGGTTGGATGCTAGATCTTCCCGCCGCCAGGTCGCCGCAAGCTCCAGAACCGGCGCCGGTTCACGCAATGGCTTGAAGACTACCCCAGGGAGTCGCGAAGTGTGTACCAGGGGCCGGGCCACTATAGCCACCCCAACCCCGGAAGCCACCATCCTGTAAGTCGTGGCCCCCGAGTAGAGTTGCGGCTCCTTTCTCTGCACGACATCGGGCTCGAAGCCGGCCTCATTGCAGCATTGCACCACATAATCGTAACAATACGGGTGAAAGCGGCGGGAGAACAGAATGATGCGCTCGTTGGCGAGTTCCCGCAGCGCGAGGCTGGACCGATCCGCGAGCGGATGGTTTTCGGGTAGGGCGGCTACCAACTCTATGTTCAGCACATGCTCGGTTGCCAGTGCCTCGTTTTTTACCGGAGACAACAGGAAGGCCACATCCAGAGTACCTTTCTGGAGATCCTCGACCTGCTGGAGAGTCTGCTGCAGGGTGAACATCTCGTGTTCTTCGAGGTCCACGTACGGGTAGCGACGCTGAAAAGTCTGCAAGATATCCGCCACGGCCGTATGGTTTGCGTATTCTGGAAAACCGACGCTCAAATGACTCCGCTCGGCGCCGCCCGCAGCCCGCGCGGCGCGGGTGGTCTGCTCGACCTCTACAAGTATTCGCCGGGCGCCCTCCAGCAACGACGTACCGGCCTCCGTCAGGCCGATACGGCCCCCATTACGGTCGAACAGCGCAACACCGAGCTCTTGCTCCAGCTTCCGGATCTGCTGGCTCAACGCCGGCTGGGACATATAGATGCGGCCAGCCGCCCGGCTGAAGTTCAACTCCTCGGCGACCGCCACAAAGTATCTGAGCTGTCGTAGTTCCATACCCTGGGCCGTATTATAGCGGGCGTCCAAAGTATCCGGAGCCAATATCCACCCTTGTCCGGCACAACGAATCACTCCATAACGCCAGCTTATACCTGCCTATCTAAAACGTATTGGACATAGCCCACATACGGGCCTAAATTCATAGGTATGAAGAACGACCACGAAGCGATAGCATGACAGATAACGGCATCGAAGCCCTCATACAAAACCGGGTGCCGGACAGTAGCCTGGCCCGTGAGTTCTACCTGGACGAAACGATCTTCGAGGAAGACCTGCGCCGCGTCTTCCATACCAACTGGCTCTTTGCGGGACACTCGTGCGAGATACAGGAGGCCGGAGACTTCTTCACCTTCGACATCGGCGAGGAGTCTATCTTGATTCTACGCGATAAGACCGGGGAGGCGCGCGGACACTTCAACGTATGCCGCCACCGGGGTTCCAGGATCGCCACCGAACCCTGCGGCCACGCCAAAGCGTTGGTCTGCCCTTACCATCAGTGGGTCTACGCGCTGGACGGCAGACTGACGAACGCCCGGCTCATGGGCGCGGATTTCGACCCGGACAGGCACCGGCTGAGATCCGCCGAAGTCCGCGAGGTCGCCGGACTACTCTTCGTTTGCCTGGCGCCGGACGAAACCACGCCGGACTTCGACCATTTCTACGCGGCGATAGAACCCCAGCTAGGGCCGCACGGTTTGGAGAACGCGAAGATCGTGGCCCGACACCACTACGAGGTCCGGGCGAACTGGAAGACTCTGATAGAGAACAACCGGGAATGTTACCACTGCCGGGTAAGCCATCCCGAGTTCTGCATGTCCAACTACGACCTCGGCCTGCCCGGCGATACGCGCAGCGACGCCGGCTACGACTCGCTCCTCGAAAGCGAGTACGAACGGTGGCGGGAACTCGGCCTTTCTCCGAGAGAGATCAGCTTCCCGAACGGCCACCCTTATCGCGTCGCACGTCTGCCGCTAAAGAAAGGCTTCACTACCGAGAGCCTCGACGGGTGTCGGGTCGCCCCGCTCATGGGAGACCTGACCGACGAAAAGTCCGGAAGCCTGCGGATCATCACATTACCCAACTTCTGGGGCCACGCGAACTGCGACTACACCATGACGACGCGTCTCACGCCCGTGAGCGCCGGACTCACGCGGGTCGAGGTTTCTTTCCTGGTCCACGAGGCCGCAGTCGAAGGCGAAGACTACGAACCGGAAGAAGTCGCCCACGTTTGGAAGGCGACCTCCGAGCAGGACTGGGAGCTGTGCGAGAACAACTACGCCGGCATAAAGTCCCTCGCCTACGAGCCGGGCCCCTTCTCGGAACTAACTGAAAGCTCGGTCGAGTCTTTCTTGCAGTGGTACCTGGGTCGGATCGGCCAAACGGAATCCTCCCTGACTCAGCAGTACCCATTCTCAGCCTCGGCCTGACCGGCATCGCCTCCTGGCGGTAGAAAGGCCGTGGCACGGGGAGACCAGGACGGTAAGATATAGTTGTTTTTCGAGGGTTACGAAAAGGTGAGGTGAGGCTAGATGCGCTTGCATTCCGCCCCTAAGTCGGGCAACAGCTACAAAGTCCGGCTACTTCTTGGATTGTTGGGGACCGAGTGCGAGACAATCGATTACGACACCAAAGGCGGCAAGACTCACACCCCTGATTTCTTGGCCATAAACCCCGACGGTAAAGTACCTGTATTAGAACTCGACGACGGGACAATGCTCCCGGAGTCCGGCGCGATCCTCCTCTATCTCGCCGAAGGCGCCTCTTATCTGCCGGAGGATAAGGTGAAACGGGCGCAGGTGTTGCGCTGGATGTTCTTCGAGCAATACAGTCTGCTGCTCTATCTCTCCCGGCCCCGGCTCTGGCGCATGTGGGGCGTCGAGATCACGAGCCAGAGAAAAACGGAGCTGGACGGCCTATTCGAGCAAGGCTACCGCGCCCTCGGCGTGATGGAGCGCCATTTGACCGACAACGAGTTCTTCGTCGGTCGTCCGACGGTCGCCGACGCGGCACTCTACGTCTACCCACGCATCTGTCACGAAGGCGGATACGATCTCGAAGGCTTCCCGGCGATCCGCGCCTGGATGGAGCGGATCGAAGCCCTGCCAGGATACGTCCCACCACCCGGCTAGACTAACGAAGTCCTCTACGTATAGTACTCCGGCGCCTTCTTGAACTTGGGCCACTCTTCCGGGTCGTGGCCCGTGACGAGCGTTGCGTCCAGGCCTTCCACGGTGCGGCGAACCTTACGATTAGAGTCGGCGACGTCGGCAGCGGAGTGGATCAGTCCGGGCAGCGCCTTCTCGTTGTAGTGGTCCATGGTGTAGCAGGCGTCGGCGGTCAGCATCATAGGGCCTTCGTCCGGTAGGTCCAGGATCACCGACGTGTGACCCGGCGCGTGTCCCGGCGTAAAGAGCGTCTTTATGACACCGTCGCCGAAGAGATCGTAGCCGTCGTCGTGCGGGCCATCCAGAAAGAGCCAGTTTACGTCCCGGTCGAAGTCCGGCCGGATGTAGGCTGGCTTCTGGAACCAGTCCGGTGTGTAGGCGTACTGGAGCTCCCGGCGCTGCACTATATATTCGGCGTTCGGGAAGTGGCCTATTGCCCCCGAATGGTCGAGGTGCAGGTGAGACTGGATGACGTAGCGCACCGATGCCGGGTCAACGTCCATCCGCTCTAGCTGATGAACCACGAAGTCGTCCTCGCTCATCACCGGCTCGTATGCGTCCGTCACGGCTCCCCAGTGCCCGCGAGCGTCCTGGGCGACTTCCAGGGCGTTGCCGCCATCGTAGAGGACGTTACCCCTGGGGTGCTGGATCAGGAAGAAGGGAACCGGTATCTCGTACGGGTCCCCTAGCCCCTGGTTCATCTTGATGAACTGCACCTGAGTCTTCAGGCTGCCGCACTCCATCATGTATAGTCGCAGATCGTCCGCCATTGCTTCTCCTTCCGGTCGGGAAGCCTGTCAGCATTTCAGCTTGTCAGCGCTTCAGCCTTCTGTTTTTGCTGACTGGCTGAGAGCCGCCGGAGGCTGCATGCTAACCGGCTGACTAGCTCTTTTACCAGTTCTCCATCGACTCGCGGATTATGTTCGCCAGGTCTTCCTCAGAGACTTCCTTCGGGGCGCCGACGAGCAGGCGCTGCTGCTTCATCGCGCCGTCAACTAGATCGTCTATTTCGTCTTCGCTGTAGCCTAGCTCCCTAACCCCCTTCGGTGCGCCGACGTCCTTCATTAGCTGGATAATTATCTCCGGCAGCGTGTTCTCGTCGTGGCTCTCTATTCTCTCCCCCGACAGAAGCTCCGCGACTTCCCGATGCCGCTCCGGCATGGCGTCGTAGGTGAAGCGGAAAGCGGCCGGTGCGGTCACTATGACGGACCATCCATGTGGTACGAACGGGTGGTCTTGTGGGTAACCGGGCGGTTGCCACTCGTGTTTGAGACCGGCTATGGGATAGGCGCAGGCGTGCGGGATGTGTACGCCCGCCGAGCCGAACCCGATCCCCGCGAGCGAAGCCCCGAGCATCATCGCGCCCCGCGCCTCTACATCGTCACCGTTATCCACAGCCCGCCGCAGATACTTCCCGCCGTACTCCAGAGCCTTCGCGCTCCACATGTCCGCTATCGGGTTAGCCCCCTGATAAGGTGGGCGATCGTCCGGGTTGTCGGTCTTCGGGCGCTCGTCGTACGGTTTCGTCAGGTATGACTCGGCCGCGTGACAGACGACGTCCAGGCCGCACGAAGACGTTACCTCGGAGGGCAGCGACATGGTTAGCAGCGGGTCCACGATGCCGCGGTCCGGGCGCATGTACGCGTGAGATATGCCGGTCTTCACTTTCTGATCCGGGATATCCAAAATGGCGACCGTCGTAGCCTCCGCTCCGGTTCCCGATGTGGTCGGGACAGCCAGGAGCGGCTTCAACGGACCGGGAGGTTTCTTGCCGCCGCCGACCGGCGGGTTGACGTACTCGATGATCTCGCCGCCGTGCGTGGCGATTAGGTTACTCACCTTCGCCGTGTCTATGCTCGACCCGCCACCGACCGCCACGAACCCGTCGAAGTCTCCCTCCAAAGCGAAATCCGCCGCAGCCTGGAAAGAATCGGCCGTCGGCTCCACCCTGGAACTGTCCCAGACCTCTACCTCGATGCCCTCGGCTTCGATCAGCTCCTGGATGCGCCCCGTTATATTGGCCTTCACCACTCCAGGGTCCGAGATGAGCATCACCCGCCCGACACCCATCCGCTTTAGTTCCCAGCCAGCCTCCTCGGAAGAACCGGGTCCATACTTTAGCGGCGTAGCCTCCATCGTAAAGACTGTCTCGTAGTTTGATCCATTACCACTCACGAAGATGCTCCTCTCTCCGATTCCCGGAAAACCCCAGGGTAATATATACCCCGCCAAAACCAGAGGCAATCGCACAGTATATGCAACTTACACATAGATCCGGTTTACTGATATACTTATCAAGGAATAAGTCTGAAATGTTTGTAAGATGCACGGAGTAGAGTGTTCGAGCAGGAAGGAGATGTTTTCAGGGTGACGGAAGAGAGAGGTAGCGTGGGGATGGACCCGACAGAGCTCTGGTCTCAGTGGTATGAGACCGGCTCCAAGATGTGGTCGGATGTCATGGGTGGAGGCCAGGAGGGCTTGATGGACCCTTACGGACTCTACCGGCAGTGGTTCAACGGCATGGAGCAGATGCGGGATAGGATGATGTCCGCTCCGGGGATTCAAGGGATTCCGGCAATGGGAATGTCCCAGGAGGGCACGGGGACCATGGACCCGCAGAACCTGTGGAACAAGTGGTTCGAGGCCTCGGCCGACTCCTGGCAGAAGACGGCCCAGCTCAGCACGGAGATGATGGATATTACGCCGCGTTGGATGCAGGCTCTGGAGCAGGCGCGTGACAATATGATGGCAGCGAAGAACCCTGCCAGGGATCCGCTGGAGTTCGCGGTTCAGTGGTACAACGCGACCAGCGGCCCGGTCTCCGAGTTCGTGCAAGAGCTAATAGAGCGTGAGGAAATACTGGAGCCTTCCAGCCGCTTCCTGCAGAATTACGCGAGCCTCTACAAAGTCTTCAAGCGCAACTCCGAGGAGTACCTGAGCAACCTCCAGATCCCGGTCCGTTCCGACATAACGCGGGTAGCGAGTCTCATCGTGGCGCTGGAGGACAAGGTAGATCGCATAGAAGAAGCTTTCGAGGACTTCGAGTACGGTTATGCTGAGCCCGCCACCGCCGAGAGCATCGGGAAGCTGGAGAGCAATATCGGCTCGGTTGAGAATGGCGTTGGGAAGCTAGAGAAAAGCATCGGGACGCTAGACCAGCGCATAGATCGAGTTGAAGGCAAGCTAGACCAGTTGCTCGCCGCCATAGAGGGTATCTCGACGAACGGCAGCGCCGCAGAGTCCAACGGCTCGGAGGTTTCGGAGGACGCGCAGCCGGCGCAGGAAGAGATAAAGGCGACGGACGCCGCCCGGCGCAAGGCCCAGGAGCTAGGCGTGAACCTCTCCGAGGTGCAGGGTAGCGGCGCTGACGGCCAGATCACGGTGGGCGACGTACGCGAGAAAGGAGCGAGCTAGATGACGGAGCAGACGGAAAAGAACAACGTCGTACCCGCGGATGTCGAGAACTTCTTCGACAAGTACAGCCAGGGCATGAGCATCGTGGTGGAGGGCGCACAGGCCGACACGGGCCAGACTCCGAAAGAGACCGTCTGGACCAAGAACAAGGCGAAGCTCTATCATTATCAGACCGAGAACGAGAAAAAGCACGCGACCCCGATCCTGATCGTCTACGCCCTCATCAACCGGCCCTACATACTGGACCTCATGCCGGGCAATAGCTTTATCGAGCACCTGACCGGCCAGGGCTACGATGTGTACATGCTCGACTGGGGCATCCCCGGCGACGAGGATAAAGATATGTCTTTCGAAGACTATGTACTGGACTACATACCCAGGGCCGTCCGTAAGGTCCTGCGTAACTCCGGTGCGGAGCAGCTCACCCTGCTCGGCTACTGCATGGGCGGCACCATGACCTCCATGTACGCTTCGCTGTTCCCGGAGAACCTCAAGAACCTCATCCTGATGACGGCCCCGATCAGCTTCCCAAAGGAAGATATGGGTCTGTACAGCCTGTTCACCAGCGAGAAGTACATGAACCCGGATCTGCTCGCCGACGCCTTCGGGAACATTCCCGGAGACATGATCGACACCGGCAACCGGATGCTAAAGCCGATCACCAACTACGTCGGGACCTACGTCAACATGTGGGAGCGCATCTTCGAAGAGAAGCCAATGGAGACCTGGCTCGCCATGAACAAGTGGGTCAACGACGGCCCCCCATTCCCCGGCGCGACCTTCAAGCAGTGGATACGGGAGTTCTACCAGCAGGACAAGCTTGCCAAAGGTGAGATAAAACTGCGAGGCCGCCGCGTGGACCTCTCCAACATCGAGACGCCGCTTCTCACCATCGCCGGCAAGAAGGACCACATCTGCAGCGTCCCGCAGGCCGAAGCTGTCATGGACCTGATCTCAAGCCAGGACAAGGAGTTCTTCGTCCTCGACGCCGGACACGTCGGCCTCATGACCGGCCGCGGCGCCAAACAAGGTCTCTGGCCCAAGGTAACCGACTGGCTGGAGTCCCGCTCGAGTTAGTTTCGGCGAAAACCAACGTATCCAGAGAGGGCGGGTCCACTTCGGGCCCGCCCTTATTGCTGAAAACGGAACGCTTATATATAGTTTCGGGAGATACTTCAACGTGGTGGAAAGGTTGAACATGACCGTATCTCCCGATGCTGCACGGCTCGAAAATCAGCCGGTGGACTTCATAAACGCCGACCGGCTCATCTCTGAGGAAGAAAAAGATATACGGAGTCGCGTCCGAACTTTCGTGGACCGGGAGGTGATCCCCACCGCCGCAGACTACTGGGACAAGGCGGAGTTCCCGTTCGACCTGCTACCGGGGCTCGGGGAGCTCGGGGTCATGGGCGCGACTTTCTCCGAGGAATACGGTTGCACGGGCTGGAACAACGTTGCCTACGGGTTGGGGATAGCGGAGCTTGCGCGGGGTTCGGGCAGCCTGGCGACTTTCCTGCACGTTCAGAGCGGGCTGGCGATGGCGGCTATCCACGAGCTCGGCTCCGAAGAGCAGAAGCAAGAGTGGCTACCGTCGATGGCCCGTTGCGAGAAGGTCGGGTGCTTCGGTCTTACCGAGCCGGACGCCGGGAGCGATCCCGGCTCCATGAAGACGACCGCCGTGGAAAAGGACGGTGGGTACGTCTTGAACGGAGAGAAGCGATGGATCGGCAACGGCTCCTTCGCGGACATCGCCGTGATCTGGGCGAAGATGGAGGACGGTAAGATCTCCGGCTTTCTCGTCGAAGGCGATAATCCAGGCTACAACGCCGAGATCATCCCCCGAAAAGGCTCCCAACGCGCCGTCTGGCAGACGCACATAAAGCTCGAAGACTGCCACATCCCCGAGTCGGGCCGTCTACCGGAAGCCCGGAGCCTGGGTTCGACGCTCTCCGTGCTCACCCACTCGCGCTACGGCGTTGGCTGGGACGGGCTCGGCCAGGCAATGGACTGCTATGAAACGGCGCTCGCGTACACGAATGAACGCGAGCAGTTCGGCCAGCCGATAGCCTCCTTCCAACTCGCGCAGCAGAAGCTCGTTCAGATGGTCAACGAAGTCTCACTCGGCCAGCTACTCTCCATCCACGTCGGACGCCTCAAGGATGCCGGGGAACTGGACGCGCCAACGGTCTCGATGTTCAAGATGAACAACGTCGCAAAGGCCCGGACGATAGCCGCGCTCGCCCGCGACGTGTTGGGCGGCAACGGCATCCTGCTCGACTACCGCGTCATGGAGCACATGGCGGATATCGAGGGCGTCTACTCCTACGAGGGAACCAACGACGTGAACACCCTGATCGTCGGCCAGGCTATAACCGGCCACAAAGCCTTCGCACCCACTCCCCCGAGAAACGGCGAACACCGGGCCGAAGAACATTCGGGTTGACCGCTGGAAAGGAAGAAAATGTCCGGTCCGGCTAACGAAGATTCGGCACAGCTTCGGGTAACGAAAGAAGAAGCCCATCACTTGGCGGACCTGCTCCGCTACGTCGTCAGCCTCAACACCACCGCCGGGCTGATCTCCCCCACCGAACGCCGCCTGACGACCTCGACCTGTCGCTCCGTGGAGCTTGCGGCGCTCGTCCTGGAGGGCCGGACCTTCGAAGAGGCCGTCAAAGAGTCGGAGAAGACCTGGACCGGCTCCCTGGAAGACGATCACCGGCGCGCCCTGGAGATGCTGGAGAAAAACCGCGAGATCCTCCGGAAAACCATGACCGGACGCATGACCCCCGAACAAATTGGGCAGTTCCTGGAGATAACCCAGGAGCAGTTCCTCGAACTTACCCGTTCGGGACTCGGACGCCCCGGTTGACACGGGACGGTCCTCCGGCGTGACCTGAATATGAGCACCCTCGAAGCGGTGAAAAAACCAAACTCACAACTTTCGATGCATTGCCCCCTGTACCGTTGGCGATAGGATATTATCTATGTGTTGTTTGCACACAAAGAAGCTATCCCGAATGCTGGTAGAGTAGATGTCATCCAACGGGCAAGAGTTTCTGGCCTTGAGGGACGGAAGCTGTGTGCCGGTGCGTAAAATCGAACCAGGCGATGCTGCCGCTTTGCGGCGGTTCGTAGAGCGGCTGAGCGAACGATCCATCCACATGCGGTACTTCGGGTCCATGAAAGAATTATCCGAGAAGCAGGCCCGGTACTTCGCCGAGGTAGACGGTCGGTATCGGTACGCGCTGGTCGCGCTGGACCCCGAGGACGAGAAAGAGATCGTGGGCGTAGTGCGTTACGATCGGGAAGCCGATACCGACCGGGCCGAGTACGCTGCCGTAGTCGAGGATCGGATACAGGGTAAAGGACTCGGTATCGCGCTGACGCGACGCTTGATCGAGGTTGCCCGCACCCAGGGCATCGGGCATCTCTACGCCCTGGTCATGCCCGAGAACCGCGAAATGCTGGGCATGCTGCGTAGCCTACATCTTCCCGAGCACATAAAGTGGGAGGATGGTGTGGAGCACGTAGACATAAGTATTCAGACTGAGGCGGCCTGACGTGAATCCGGCGGGGTTGAAGCTGCCGGGAGAAGTACCGTTTCGTACCGTCAGGAGTTATCAGCGGAACATGGAAGGCTCTAGTTCCTGCACCACGGCGCACCGGTCGAGAGGCAGGTTGGCCTTTCGGGCGTGCTCGTATACCAGTTCTACACTGGGAGCTTCGTACTCGCAGTAGAGCTTGCCTTCCTCGGCAGAGTAGTAGGAGCGGATCCAACGTACCCCCGGCATGTGATCCAGGGCTTCCAGGGACCTCAATGCCGCGGCTTCCATCTCCTCTTCGGAGACATCTCCGACCGTACGAACGAGGATATATTTAGGCATCTAACTTCTCCTTTCCGGGACAGGTACAGTTACCGGTGCTTCTTCCAATGCTTCTTCTCTCGACGTAGCCTCTTCCGAAAAGTTCCGGGCGCGGCCCGGATCCCCCAGAGCTTCGTAGACCCTGGCTATGTCATATAGAGTTCCTACTTCGCCCTCTTTGTCCCCGATCTTCCGGCGCAAGCGCAGCGAGCGTTTCAGGCAGGAGAACGCGCTCGGGTGATGCCCGAGACCGTGGTAACTCTCGGCCACGCTGGTAAGAACGTAGGCTTCTGCCTGAGGATCATCCAATCCTCGCAGCAGCTCCATCGCCCGCTTACCACTCCGGATAGATTCTTTGAGACATCCCAGCTCACGGTAGACGACGCTGAGGCTGGCGAGAGATGCGGCCCTATGCTCCGGCTCGCCGTGCTCTCGCGCGAGTTCTAGGGCCTCTTCGTAGTGACGGGCCGAGTCCTCCGGGTCTCCCATCTTCCAGCACAACCCGGCCAGGTTCATCAGGACCTTCCGCAGGCGTCCGAGGTCCTTAAGCCCACGGTATATCTTGGCGGCCACCGCGTAGGCGTCGAGTGCCTCGGTCGGGCGGACGAGCGAGTAGTGGAGTACCGTTCCCAGGAGAGACATGGCTTCCGCCTTTCCGGAGAGGTCCTCGTATAGACCGGAGTCCACACAGGTCTTCTCCATTAGCTCGACCGCCTCCCGGTAAGTCTCCGCCGCGCCCGAAGGATCCCCACCGTGCTCCAGGCAGACACCGATGCCCATGAGCGCGTATCCTTCGTCCCGAGTGTAACCTATCTCTCGGCCGAGACGGGCAGCGGAACGGAAGTGCTCCAGGGCCTCTTTCGGCGCCGCGAGGCTCAGGTACAGCCTTCCGCAGTTGAGGTGCTGGGTGGCGAGCAGATTCTTGATCCCGAGATCCGTCAACATCGCCACGCTCTTGAGATGAAACGAGAGTGCAGCCTTCAGGTCTCCTCGTTCGCGGTGGATGTTTGCCACCGTATTCATCTTGAAGCTCTCGCTGAGCGTGTCGCCCACTTCGTGGTCGATCTGGACGGCTTCCTCTGCCCAGCGCAGAGCGCTATCGTAGTCGCCCATCCCGCGGTAGACCTGGGCCAGGTTGCTTGCGTCCCCGGCCTCAGCCCGCCGGTAGCTGAGATTGCGGTGTATCCAGAGCGCCTGGAGGTTGGCCTCCAGAGCACCGGCGTAGTCACGGTTCACCCAGCGCGCGTAGCCCATCTCTCGGTGTGCCCTGGCCTCGCCGGCCATGTCGTTCAATTCCCGGAAAATGTCCACGGCCGCCCGCCCGGATTCCGCGGCTTCTTCGGGAGCCGTGACCATGAGGATCCCTATACGACGGATGTGAACCTCCGCGATCCTGGCCCGGTCTCCCAGATTGTTCGCCAACTCGAATAGCTCCTGTACCGTCGCGGTGCGCTCTTCCCGACGGTTCATGTGCTCGAGAAGACTCTCGCGCGCAGCCAGCAGATCGAACTTCGTCTCTCCGGAGCCCGGTACCTTCTCCACGACCTCCAGCGCCCGCTTGTAGTCGTTCAGGGCAGTCTCCCAAGCATGGCCCCCCTCCGCCTTGCGCCCCGCTCGCACGAGGTTCTCCAATGCAGGCCGCCACTCCTCCGCCCGCACGTAGTGGTGGGCAAGCTCCGCTGGTTCGCAACCTTCTTGTTCCAGTGTCCCCGCAACCCGCAAGTGCATCATCCGGCGTTGGAGGCTGTCGATGTCTTCGTACAAGGCCTGGCGCAGCTTGTCGTGGGAGAAATGGTACTTCTTCTCTTGAGGGGTCTCGACGATCAGGCCCGAGCTCATAAGCGGTTTGATCGTGGTAAAGGCTTCGATCTCCCCGCAACCGGCGACGCTACACAGCAACCCGAGATCGAAGCTGCGACCGATGACGGCGGCAACCTCCAACAACCCCCGAGCCTCTTCGTTCAGCCCACCGAAGCGGGCCTGGATGAGTGCCCGTACCCCTGAGGGCAATGCGCTATCCAGCAATACCTCGCTCTTCAGACCCGAGATGCGTCGCCGGGCATCTATCTCGACGGCGCCGGACTCTATGAGCCACCTCAGATACTCCAGGACGTAGAAAGGGTTACCCTCCGATTCCCGATAGACGAACTCCGCGAGCGACGACAGGTCACCGAACGACCGGGAAGACATACGGACGAGGATCTGGTTGACATCTTTCAGAGAGAGGCGATCCAGGCTAACCGTGGTAACCGCCCTACGTTCGGCCAGCTTCTCGAACCACCCGGAGAGCTCCGGCGCCTGTTCCCGACGGTAGGTCAAGACCAGTACCACCCGCTCATCCGAGATGCGCTTTGCCAGGTAGGATAGGAAGTCCAGGGTCGCCGGGTCCGCCCACTGCAAATCGTCTATGAAAAGGATCAAGCCCTCGGACTGGGACTCGCGGATGAGCTTCCCGGTCAACTCGTGATAGACGCGCGCCGCGCCGTGAGGTTTGTCGGTCCACGGGTGGCCGGAGTCCTCGCCGTCACGCCCGGACACCTCGGAAACCACGCCCACCAGATCTTCCATCTGACCGAGCGCCTCCATTACCGGTTCTAGGGGAGGTCCCAGTTCCCGCTCGTAGCAGCGTCCGCGGAGTACACACACGCCTCGGGAGCGAGCATAACCCAAGAACTCTTCCGCCAGGCGCGTCTTGCCGATCCCGCCCTCGCCCTCGACCGCGATGGTGCTTCCGTTACCGGCCGAAATTTCCCTCAGCCTTTCGGCGAGCAACCCGTACTCTCCATCGCGGCCCACGAAATGTGTGCGGCTCAAAGAGTAGGGGAGTCTCAGGGGGCGCCGTGGTTTGGGATAGCGCCGCGACTCATCGACGCCGGGCACGTCACGGGCCTCCACCTGGGCTTTGAGGCGTTGCAGATCCGCCGACGGAGCAGCGTCCAACTCTTCTTTTAGCATTCTGGCGTAGCTTCGGAAGGCTCGCAGAGACAGGTTCTGTTCCCCCGCACAGTAATGGTAGAGCATGAGCCTGCGATGGAGATCCTCACGGTAACCGTCCAGAGCCAATGCGCGCTTGCAGGTCTCTATAGCCTCCGAGTAGCGGCCCTTGAGCGCCAGGCACTCCGAAAGGTCCGAACAGAGCGCGAGCTGGCTCTCTCTCCACCGCTCCCGGGCCTCCATCGCCCATTCCTCATAGGGCTCCTCAGACAGAAACTCCCCCCGCACGAGACTGAGGGCCGCATGATATTCGCGGATGGCCTCATCGATCTTTTCGTTCTGCCGAGCCTCGTACGCCTCCCATTGATGCTTCTCGAACTCCCAGACGTCAACCTCGCAGTCCACCTCGCAATCAAATGCGTAGCCGGGCTTTCTCTGAAGCACGTAGCGGGAGTCGGAACCGCGTCCGAGGTCCGGCTCCAGCACCCGCCGCAGCAGGCTGACCGTTACCCGGAGGCTCCGCTCCGCGGCTTTCGGAGACGTGCCGGGCCACAGCGCTTCGATGATCTCATCTCTGGAAAAAACGTGGTCCGGACGGGTTAACAGCAGCTTCAGCAGGGAGCGGGACTTCTGACGCTCCCACTCCTTGCCCTCTATGAGTTCCTCTCCGCGCCAGACCCGGAACTCGCCGAACAGATTTATCCTCAGCCTCGCCACCTTTACCCCCAGCCTTGAGGCCCACGAATACAGGATATTGATTATCATGTTACAAAAGACACCATAGCACAGGTGGCAGCACGGGTCGCATCCCCCAAATGAGTGATTTTTCGACCTTCGCGCTGCCTATCCACCGTATCTTCCGGCCGCGATCCTCACTCCCGTAACAAAAGCGTAACGTCGGACAGCTAGCCTCCAGGCAAGAAACGCGAACAGAGCCAGAGGAGGCGAATGAAGCACATGGACGAGATCTACCGCCCAGTGGCCGGACCACCGAATTCCACCATCAACCATCCAAGGAGGTAAGAGATGTCCTATCAGCTAGAGGGACGACTGCTGGAGGTCTGCGACTGCGAGGTGCTGTGTCCCTGCTGGATCGGCGAGGACCCGGACAACGGCACCTGCGAAGCCGCATTAGCTTATCACGTCGATAGAGGAACGGTCGATGGCGTGGATATCTCGGGCCGCACCCTGGCCCTGATAGCCTACATACCCGGCAACGTCCTTCACGGCGACTGGAAGGTGGCCGTCTTCGTGGATGATGAGGCCACGGACGATCAGCAGGAAGCCCTTCTGAACGTCTTTACCGGCAAACTCGGCGGGCCACTGGCGGACGTCGCGCAACTCATCGGCGAGGTAGTCTCGGTAGAGCGGGCGCCGATCACCTTCGATGTCGAAGAGGGCAAGGGTACGCTCAAGATCGGCTCGGGCATGACCCCGGTCATGGAGGCCGACATCGCTTCTTACATGGGGGCCACCGAGAAACCGACCGTGTTGCAGGAAACAGTGTTCTCCACGATCCCCGGCTCACCCGCCTACGTGAGCAAGGCGACCCGGTACCGGAGGAACTCATCCGATTATGGGCTTCGGGACATCGACCTGGAAGGCCACAACGCGGTTCAAGGGTACTTCAACTTCGCCGCCTGAGAACAGATACGAGCGGGAGTAGACGTCTAGCGTCGGCTCCCGTTGATTAGATAAAGGGAGGTTCTGTATCCATGTGGGCCGCACGCAACGACGACCGCAGACTCTTCGCCGTACTGGTGGCGACACTGGTCGCCCTGACCTGGCTGGCGCTTGGGATCTGGAGCCTCTCTCCTTACAGTCGGTTCCTGGACCACCAACTACTGGGCGAACTCGATTTCGCCATCAGCCGTGAATATCTGGTCTTCCTGAGCATCTTCGTCGCCGGATGGACCCTCATGCTGGTTGCCATGATGCTCCCGACCAGCATGCCGCTGGTCCTCCTCTTCCGCCGCCTGACCCTACGGCGCTCGGACAGTTCGCGGCTTGTAGCGCTCCTTATAACTGGCTACCTCTTTGTATGGATACTCTTTGGCGGGCTGGCTCATTTGGGCGATTTGCTGATACACGCGGGCATTGAGCACAGCGTCTGGCTCGCAACCAACGAGTGGACCATCGGCGCGGGGACCATCATGCTAGCCGGCATCTACCAGTTCACGCCGCTCAAGTACAGTTGCCTCGACAAGTGCCGATCTCCTCTGAGCTTCATTACTGAACATTGGACGGGGAGCCACGAGCGCTCGCAGGCCTTTCGGCTGGGAGTACACCACGGGATCTTCTGCGTCGGCTGCTGCTGGTCGTTGATGCTGCTGATGTTCGTGGTCGGTGTCGGCAACCTCGGCTGGATGCTGGCGCTGGGCACGGTGATGGCCGTGGAGAAGAACATGCCGTGGGGAAAGAAGATCAGTGCGCCGCTGGGCGCCGGATTGATCGGTTGGAGCCTGGCCCTTGTTGCATTAGCTGCATTTGCGGCGTAGGATTTTAACTATCCTGACGTTGCAGGTAGCGGTGGGCTGGTCTCGTAACAAAGGTGTAACGCCGGCGTGAGTCATTAACCGAGAAGCAGCGCCCTGGGGCATAGTTTTTCTATGGAATACGGCGAAGGAGGCTAAGCGACGAACAATCAACCATTCAACCCAGGTCAATCGAACTCGACAAAAAGAAGATACAACCATGACTGAACAAGGGAAACCGTTGGCTACGATGCCCGCAAAACTGCCGGTCGCCCGCAACACTTTTTTGCTCTCGGCCGGAATGGCGGCGCTCTACGGGATGGTCCAGCTCTGGGCGGCGGTTACGCCGATCACTTTCGAAGCCGTCACGGGCCTGAAAGGACTCGTCGGGCTGGGCCCGGCCATATTCATGACCACGGGGGCTCTGGCCGCTCTGCCGGCGGGACGGGCGATGGACCGCTTCGGCCGGGTACCAGTGCTCGCGGGGGGCTTCTCCCTTGGAATACTGGGTTGTGTGCTCGCCGGCCTGGGGGCGTCGTTGTTTTCCGTAGTGGTTGTGGTCTTTGGACTCGTCCTCATCGGGGCTTCGTTCGGCACGGTGATGCTCTCTCGCGCCGCGGCGGCCGACATGTACCCGCCCGAGCGCCGCGCCAGAGGTATAGCGCTGGTTCTGTTCGGCGCCGTCTTCGGCGCACTCCTGGGTCCATTCGTCTTCGTTCCGCTCTTTGCCGAAGAGGGGGCGCAAGGGGGTCAGCTCATGGCCCCGTGGCTCGGAGCGGCCGGCTTCATGGCCGTTGGGCTGGTTTTGATCCTAAACGTGCGTCCTGACCCCAGGCGCATCGCCGCCCTGCTGGCGGAGCGATCCGGCGCGGGGATCACCCCTTCGCCGGCAACGGCGGCGCCACTAGGTGAGATCCTGCGCCGTCCGGGGGTCCTGGCGGCCCTCGTCGCGGCCGTGGCGAGTTTTTCGGTGATGGCCAGCATGATGACCCTGACGGGGTACGTCCTCGTAGGCCATGGTCATGATGCTGGGGTCGTCTTTCCCGTGCTCAGCGCGCATTTCATAGGCATGTTCGGGATGATGCTCATCGTGGGAACCATCATCGACCGTGTGGGCCGTCTCAGGGCGCTGGTAGGAGGTTTGCTACTGATTGGCCTTTCTACCGTTTCGGTCGTGTGGGTGGTCGGGAGCGTCGTCGCAACATCCATAGCGCTCTTTGGGATCGGCCTGGGGTGGAACTTCTCCTACGTTGCCGCCACAGCCGATCTGGCCGACAAGACGGTTCCGGTCGAGCGAGGAAAGATCCTCGGATTTACCGACCTGATCGCGGGTCTTCTTAGCGCGGTTTTGGTTTCGCTAGGGGGAGTTACCCTGGCGGAGGCCGGACTCGTCGGGCTTGGAACAGCGGGGCTCGCTTTGACCGTGGTTCCGGCGCTATGGGTACTGCGCCGTGCGTCGAGGTATGCCTGACACGGTACATGCCGGCAGGTTGGCCCCCTTGCGTTGAGCGACCATTGTTTTGACATGATCGTTTAGGCGACTCCACGAAAACCAGGTAGAGAGGGTAGAAAGCCCGCGCCTACACCCGCCGATGCTCGGTGTTGTAGCGATACTATAGCTGAAGTCTTTGCCTGAGGCATCTTCTATTCCCGGAGGACGAGGCTAGCACTTCGTCTTTTCAGGGCCGATCTGGATCCTGTAACAAAAGTGTAACGCCGGATCGTTAGTCTCCTTGACGAAAGCAAATTAGCGAAGGAGGTCAAGCCGCGAGGAATCGAATATCCAACGCAGATCAATCGAGCTCTACAGAAAAGGAGACACAATCATGGCTGAACAATGGAAACTGGACGGAACCTACTTCGAGGCGTGTAACTGTGCGGCTGCCTGTCCCTGCGTCTTCCTGAGTCCCCCTACGGAGGGAGAGTGCACGGCCCTCGTCGCGTGGCACATTGATGAGGGCAATTTCGGCGACGTCGACCTTGATGGACTCAACGTGGCGCTCGCGGTACATTCTCCCGGACACATGTTGGAGGTGGATTGGAAGGCCGCACTCTACCTGGATGAGCAGGCCGACCAGGATCAGCAGGGCGCCCTGACCCAGATCTTCGGCGGGCAGGTCGGCGGACACCCCGCGCGCCTTGGTGAGCACATAGGCGAAGTGCTGGGCGTAGAGAGCACGGCGATTGAATATAACGCCGGGGAGAAACAGCGCAGCATCAGGATCGGCACTGTGGCAGAAGCAGAGATCACAGCCGTCGCCGGCCAGAACGAGGCCGATATTACGATAAGCAACCATCCCCTGGCTGTTGCCCCCGGCTACCCCGTGGTGGTCGCCACATCCAGCAAGTTGACCTACCAGGACCATGGGTACGAGTGGGAGATCTCAGAGCGAAATGGCTTCTTCTCGCCCTTTACCTACGAAGGAGTCTGAAACCGTGTCGGCCGGGCTCGCCGAGATCTTGCTGAAGCGAGACCGCATAGTTGTGCTGTCCGGCCTCGTAGCCATCATAGCGCTCGCCTGGGCCTACACGTTCTATCTGGCCCGTGACATGCAGAACATGGAGATGGCAATGCCCCGGATGGAGGCCTGGGGCGTTGCGGACTTCACCCTGATGTTCGTCATGTGGGCGGTGATGATGGTAGCCATGATGACGCCTTCCGCGGCCCCGATGATCCTCACGTTCGCCGGAGCCAGCCGGAGGCGGCGGGAGCGGCAGGTCCCGTACGCGCTGACGAGTATATTCCTTTCAGGTTATCTGATAGTCTGGGCCGCGTTCAGCGTCCTGGCTACTGCGTCCCAGTGGGGACTCCACACCGCTTCCCTACTGTCTCCAATGATGGCGAGCACCACTCCTGTTTTGGGCGGCGCCCTGCTCCTGTCGGCCGGAGTCTACCAATGGACACCTCTCAAAAGCGCCTGCCTGCGTCATTGCCGGTCCCCTCTAGGATTCATCTTGAACGAGTGGCGAGAAGGCACTCGAGGCGCTTTTCTCATGGGACTAAAGCACGGTGGTTATTGCGTCGGCTGCTGTTGGTTTCTTATGTCCTTGCTCTTCGTCGCGGGGGTAATGAGCCTGCTCTGGGTCGCTGCTATCGCGGGGTTCGTCTTGCTAGAAAAGGTGGCTCCGGCGGGTCACCTGGTGGGGCGGATTGCGGGCGTAATACTTGTTGGATGGGGAGTGCTGGTGATCGCGGGAGTGCTTTGACCATCAACCACGTAGAGAAGAGCCGTCGGCCTAGCACCGCGCGGTCGCATCCTGGCGAGCCTCGACGGACCCTCCGTAACAAAAGTGTAACGTCGGGTCATTAGGCTCCTTGACGAAAACCAAAGTGAACGAAGGAGACGAACGATGAAAGAGTTATGTTTCCGCGGCCGGACGGATGAGGTGGAAGACCGGGAGCCGATCCTGAACAGCGATGGACGTCGGGTACTCCGCTACCCCAGCGAAGCTTGCGGCCATGTGGACGAATTGCGCTGGCTACCGGAGGCGGATGGTCGTCTGCTCTGGGAGAAAGCCATTCGCCGCCATGAAAGATCTTCTGAAGAGCAGCGCGTCGCCTGATACAGCGGCGGGTAATCATTCATCATTCACAGGAGGTCGAAAACATGTCAGAGGTTACTATGACGAAACTCGAAGAATCGGCCGTGGAGGCTCTCGGAGCCGGTCTGCGGGGAGAGCTGATCCAACCCGGCGGCGAGAGTTACGAGACGGCTCGTGAAGTCTACAACGCCATGATCGACCGGCGGCCGGCCCTGATCTCGCGCTGCGCCGACGTTGCAGACGTGATCTCTGCCGTCAACTTCGCCCGCGAGAACGACCTGCTCCTCGCCATCCGCGGCGGCGGACACAACGGAGCGGGCCTGGGCATGTGTGACGACGGCCTGGTCATCGACCTCTCCCGGATGCGCGGCATCCGCGTAGACCCCGAATCCCGCACGGTCCGGGTCGAAGGCGGCGCGACCTGGGGCGACGTGGACCACGCAACCCACGCGTTTGGCCTCGCCACCCCGAGCGGCATCATCTCCACCACCGGCGTCGGCGGCCTCACCCTGGGCGGCGGCCTCGGCCATCTGACGCGCAAGTGCGGCCTGTCAATAGATAATCTTCTGGCCGTTGACATGGTGCTCGCGGACGGTAGCTTCGTTACGGCCAGCGAGGAAGAGAACGAGGATCTCTTCTGGGCCGCGCGCGGCGGCGGGGGCAACTTCGGCGTCGTCACCTCTTTCCTGTTCAGGCTGCACCCCATAAGCACCATTATCGGCGGTCCGACGCTATGGGAACTGGATCAGGCCCCCGAGGTCATGCGATGGTACCGTGATTTCATAGCGAACGCTCCCGAAGACCTCAACGGTTTCTTTGCTTTCCTGACCGTACCGCCCGGCCCGCCTTTCCCGGAGCACCTGCACATGAAGAAGATGTGCGGCGTCGTATGGTGCTACACGGGACCCGAAGAAAAGGCCGACGAGGTGTTCGCCCCCGTCCAGGAGGTTGGTACACCAGCGCTGCACGGTGTGCATGAGATGCCCTATCCGGCGTTGCAAAGCGCCTTCGACGGGCTCTACCCGCCGGGATTGCAATGGTACTGGAAGGCGGACTTCATCAACGAGCTCTCCGACGAGGCCATCGAGGAGCACATGAAGTTTGCAGAGGCTCCCACGATGCACTCGACCATGCACCTGTACCCGATCAACGGCGCGGCGCACCGGGTCGGGAAGAGCGACACGCCGTGGAGCTACCGGGAGGCTACGTGGGGGATGGTAATCGCCGGCGTGGACCCCGACCCGGCCAACAAAGAGCGCGTTACCGAATGGGCTCGGGACTACTGGGCGGCGATCCACCCGCACTCAGCCGGTGGAGCATACGTCAACATGATGATGGAGGAGGGACAGGATCGGGTGAAAGCCTCCTACCGCGACAACTACGACCGGCTGGCGGAGATCAAAGGCAAATACGATCCGGCAAACCTCTTCCGCGTCAACCAGAACATCAAACCCGGCGGGTAAAAACAGCCCGAAGGGTAACATGCCCACAGTTACCAGAAGGTCAGGCGCCAGAGACTTGACTCAAAAGCGTGGGGACCGGGAATGCTCCCGATCCTCACGCCCTTTACCGGCTACGGTTTCTTTAGGCGTCCGGGTTCTCGAAGATGGCTGCTATTCCCATACCGCCGCCGACGCACAGCGTCACCAAACCGTAGCGGCCACCGGTACGCTTGAGTTCGTGCAGTATCTTTACCGTCAGGATCGCGCCGGTCGCGCCGATCGGGTGTCCCAAAGCGACCGCGCCGCCCAGCGGGTTCATCTTCTCCTCCGGTACACCAAGCTCACGCTCGACCGTAACGGCCACGGTTGCGAATGCCTCGTTAGCCTCGACAATGTCGATCTCATCTATGGATATGCCAGCCTTCTTGAGCGCCTGCTGGGAAGCCGGGATCATTCCCGCTCCCATCATGGACGGCTCCACACCGGAGACCGCAGCAGAAATGAGCACCCCGTCTACCGGGACACCCAACTCCTGAGCTTTGCTCTGGTTTGTGACCAGCATCAGGCCCGCGCCGTCGTTGATGCCGCTGGAGTTACCCGCGGTCGTGGTCGCGTCATCGCTCTTCTTGAAGGCCGGCCTTAGCTTGGCGAAGCCCTCCATACTGGCGTTCGGGCGAACGTGCTCGTCCTTGGTGAACTGGACAGTCTCTTTCTTCTGCTTCACGTCCACGGGGACGATCTGGTCCTCGAAGTATCCTTCATCTATGGCTTTAGCGGCCCGCTGATGGCTCCGCACGGCGTAGGCGTCGGCGTCCTCGCGGCTCACGGTGTATTTGTCGGCTACGTTCTCTGCGGTAGTCCCCATATGATAGTTCTCGAAGACGTCCCACAGGCCATCGTAGACCATGTGGTCCAGGATCTTGGCGTCCGGCATACCCATACGGTAGCCGTAGCGGCCCTTCGGAAGCAAGAACGGCGCCTGATCCATGTTCTCCACGCCACCGGCCAGGATCATGTCCGCATCCCCGAGCGCCACCTCCTGCGCCGCCGAGACTATCGCCTGCAGACCCGAGGCGCACATCCGGTTCAGCGTCATCCCCGGAGAGCTCACTGGCAGACCGCTTCCTATCCCGACCTGACGACCGGGGTTCATGCCCTGTCCGGCCATCAAGATGTTCCCGATAACCGCCTGATCGACCTGATCGCCTTCCACACCGGCCCTTGAGAGAACCTCTTTGCCGACCGTGGAACCCAACTCGACGGCTGGTGTATCCTTGAGCGCCCCTCCGAACGTTCCTATGGCCGTCCTCAAGGGCGTTGATATGACGATCCTGCCACCGTTGCCATTGCCGAAGCTCATAATGCTCCTCCTCTTCTGGCTTCGTTATTCCTCTTACGTAGAATAAACAAAAAGAGGGGCCAGGTCACGCGGACCAGACCCCCATTTCATACTTCTGAAAGCTGCCTTATCCCTTGGTCCGTTTCTGGGCTTGCTCCATGTTCATCTGATAGTAAGAGAACATCGATCCCAGGAACTCTCTGTAAGCCCCCATTGATTCTTCCGTGAGTTGCTGGAAAGCCTCCTGCTGCTTGCGGCTCTGCTCCATCAACTGCTGCGATGCGGATTGATTGCTCTCAGCCTGCGTCCGCAATTCCTGAACTACGGAATCGAAGAAGCTTTGCGTGAGCTCCCGGCTCCGCTCCTGGGCTTCCGTCGACTGATCTGACACAGTTTGCATCGACTCTCTGACCGCCTCGGCGAACTTCTGTGCAGCCTCGTTTACCCTCTTTGCCTGCTGATTGTCCATGAACAACTCCTTTCCCAGTAGCTCATCCTATGACCAGCATACCATAATGCCGGAGGGACCAAACCTTACGGTCCGATCCCTCAAAAACACGTATTCAATTACGCCCCAAAGGGCCTATTCTTCGTCTTTCTTGTCCCGGCCTTTCGGCGGCTTGCCAGTGTACATGCTGAAGAAGGTATCCATGGTCCTCTGGTACTGTTCCAAAGACTTGGCCCAGAACCCCAGGTAGGTCTCTCCGGCCTCGGTGATCGTGTACATCCGCCGCGCGGGTCCACCCTTGGAAGTCTCCCAAGTCGACTCGACTATACCGTCTTTCTCCATCTGCCGTAAAGTCCGGTACAACGTTCCAGGGTTCATGGTCCCGAAACCGAAAGTCGTGGCCCGCTCCATGAGCTCGTACCCATAGGAGTTCCAGTCCCGCAGCGACAACAGTATTACCGGAACCAGCCAGTTCCGCGGGCGCGCCTCTAGACCCCGAGGCTCCTTCTGTTTCGCCTCATTCTCTTTCTTGTGTTCCTCTTTGCCCATTACACTCTCTTCCATATTCTATGTGCATTATACATATAAATGACCATTTGTCAAGGACGTCTATAGTCGTTTGGGTCAACGCTGCTCTTCCGCTTCTTCTTTGCTCTACATTGTAACGCTTTGCGCTTCGTGTTGTAAGTTTACAATACCTGATTGTCTGAAGGGCTATATATGCTTCGTGTATATAGTTTGATTCAAATTTTACCCGCAAGTAGACTGACCGTGTCGTTTGATAGGGTTGATAGGGCTTAAGGTCCGGGAAAGGGAGGCTAGCAATGGCTAGTTTGGATGGCGCGGTCGCGGTCGTGACAGGCGCAAGCAGAGGTTTGGGACGTGCTATCGCGGAGGAATTGGCGCGGGGCGGGGCCAAGGTCGTCGTAAATTACTCACGGAGTAAAGAACCGGCGGAAGAGTTGGTAAACGAGCTGACGGAGGGTGGTTCGGAGGCCATAGCGGTACAGGCCGACGTCTCGGATGCTGAGCAGGCGCAGCGCTTGATCGACGAATCCATCGAAAAATTCGGCCGGATAGACGTGCTGGTAAACAACGCCGGCATCAACCGGGATAAGACCTTGAAGAAGCTCTCTATCGAGGACTGGGACTTAGTCGTCCAGACCGACCTGAACAGCGCTTTCTACACGGTACACGCCGCGCTGCCGGGGTTGATAGAGCAGGAGAGCGGCTGCATTATAAACATGAGCTCCTTCATCGGCGAGGCGGGCAACATCGGCCAGGCCAACTACGCGGCGGCCAAAGCCGGTCTACTCGGCTTCACGAAGACCGCCGCCCAGGAGCTGGCCCGCTACGGCATAACGGTCAACGCCCTCTGCCCCGGATTCATCGAGACTGACATGGTCGCAAACATCCCGGAAGAGGCGAAGGAGAAACTCCTGAAGACCGTACCCCTGGGCCGTTTCGGCAAACCGGAGGAGATCGCGCGCGCCGCCCGCTACCTGGTCGAGGATGGCGACTACATCACGGGCCAGGCACTGGACATAAACGGCGGCGTTTATATAAGAACCTAAAAGGACCTAAAACTCACCGAACCACGGAGCCCTCTCTGTTTTTGAGAGAGGGCTTCGTGCTATCCGTACACCAAACGGACCATGGACCGTCCCGCCGCCGATCTTGTAGACTAAACATACAAAATAAATTCGCACTCGCAAGTAGCTTCTTTTAGCACGTATCTGCCATAGACATATATATTCTAAAGTATATAATTAACTTTCGATTAACTGTAATTTGCCGTGCCGACGCTACGAGTCTGGCACGGCTGGCAGAAAGGCAGGACGATGGGAAGACTTAGCGGACGTACGGCGGTTGTAACGGGGGCTGCGCGGGGTATCGGGGCTGGAGAGGCGATCCGTCTGGCCCAGGATGGCGCCAACGTCGCGGTCCTCGACCTTTCGGCGGAGGCCTGTCAGGAGACCGTGGAGGCAGTGGAGCGTACCGGGTCGGAGGCGCTCGCCATTGCGTGTGACGTGTCTAGTTCGCAGCAGGTTACGGCGGCGTTCGAGGAGATAGCGAACCGCTTTGGCCGGGTCGACATCCTCATCAACAACGCCGGTGTCTTGCGGGACAACCTCTCGTTCAAGATGAGCGAGGAAGACTGGGACACGGTCCTGGACATCCACCTCAAGGGCAGTTTCCTATGCTCAAAGGCTGCCCAGAAGTACATGGTGCAGCAGGAGTACGGCAAGATCGTGATGACCAGTTCCATCGTGGCGCTCGGCAACAAGGGTCAGGTCAACTACTCCTCGGCGAAGGCCGGTCTACAGGCGATGGCCCGGACGATGGCGCTGGAGTTGGGACGGTTCAACATCAACGTCAACGCGGTCGCTCCCGGTTGGATCGAGACGGAGATGACAAAGGAGGCCGCCGAGCGGGTCGGCATGACGATGGAGGACATGAAGAAGCAGTTCGCCTCCAACATCCCGCTCAAGCGTTTTGGCAAAGTCGAGGACATAGCCAACGTGGTCGCCTTCCTCGTCTCCGACGACGCCTCTTACATAAGCGGAGAGACGATCTACGTTTCAGGCGGTCCTTCCAGCTCGGTGATTTAAAAGCGTTTCAGACAGACGATTTGTTAGCTTTTGGGCGGGGGTAACTCCCCGCCTTTTTTCTTGCCCGCGTATTTTTGCTACTTGGGAGACGAATGGACTCGTCATAGAATTGCAAGGTCAAGTTTGGAGCGGTGAGAAGGAGCGGCGCATGGGCAAGAGGGAGAGTTACGAGCCGGGTACATTCAGCTGGTTGGACCTGTCGACGGGCGACGCCGATGGCGCCAAAGCCTTCTACGGTGAGTTGTTCGAATGGGAGTTCGAGGACAGCGACATTCCGGGTGGCGGCGTTTACACGATGTGCCACGTCCAGGGCGACGAGGTAGCGGCGATCATGCAGCAGGACGAGCAGCCTGGGCACTGGAACAACTACGTTACCGTCGTAAGCGCCGACGAGGCCACTGCCAAGGCGAAGCAACTGGGCGCCACCGTGTACGAGGAGCCCTTCGACGTGATGGAGGCCGGGCGCATGGCGGTACTCGCCGACCCGGGCGGGGCCGTACTCTGTGTCTGGGAGCCGCGAGGGCACGTCGGCGCGGCGCGGGTCAACGATGTCGGCTGCCTGGGATGGAACGAGCTACAGACGCGCGACCCGAAGACCACGGCCAACTTCTACTCACGACTCTTCGACTGGACGACGGAGCCCATCGAGCAGGACGGAGCGACGGTCTACAGGACGATCAAGACCTCCGCCGGCCGGATGAACGGCGGCATCATGCCGGTGATGGAGGATCGCGGCGAAGCGCCATCGTACTGGCTCCCCTACTTCATAGTGGATTCGTGCGCCGAAGCCGTGGCGCATGTCAAAGAACTGGGTGGGGAGACGCTTGCCGGGCCAATGGAACCGGGTGAGGGAATTATCGCCGTCGCAAGTGACCCGCAGGGAGCAATCTTCGCCGTATTCGAGGGCGAGACTGACGACTAGAGAAGCGAGAAAAGTAGATCCCGGACTCTCCGGGGAGCTTCTATCTGAGGACTGTGACCAGCGTTTTGGATGCGGACGTAGGAGCCGTTGGGAAAGGCGCGGGCGGTGGCCTCAGCGGAGGAGGGCGGCACGATGGTGTCCCGATCACCGGAGGCGACCAGCACGGGGTTCGTATAGCTCCGGAGTTGTCCGTCCATGCGCCAGGCGGAGATCAGGCGCGCGTTACCGGAGAAGTTCGCCGGATGCATCATGCCCGCTTCCGCCACGAGCTCGTCGAAGTAAGGTGGCGTGCGGGTACGCATCGTACGCCTGAGGGCCCGGCTGAGACCGCGCCGGTCGATCCGGTAGCCATCCAGGATCGGCTCCAGGTAGCGCGGAGTCTGGAGTCCGTCCAGCGGCGTGGGACTCGGGAGCATCATGGCGGGGAAGCTCTCGGGGGGCGGTCAGTGCTAGTTCTATGGCGACCGCCGTTCCGAAGGAGTGGGGCCGACTAATACAGGGCGCTCGATATCGTGATGCTTTAGGAACCGGGCGAGGCTACGGGCGTATCTGGGTATGTCGGGCGTAAAGTTTTCTCCGCCGGGGCTTTCTCCGAAACCGGGCAGGTCCGGGGCTATAAGGCGGTAGCCCGGTGGCGGAGCTTCGAGCAGTTCGCGCCACCAGGACTTACCGGCGAAGTTACCGTGGACCAGGAGCACCGGGCGTTCGGCTCCGGCTTCAACGTAGCTCAGGGCGCCACTGCTCCGGGAGGAGAGGCTGTCTATATCGGGATTTCTAGGAGGTCACCGGGTTGAGGATTATCTTGCCGGTCGTCTCGCGGCCTTCGAGCGCGCGGTGAGCCTCGGCGGTCTCTTCGAGAGGATAGCGGGCGCCGATGACGAGCTGTAGGTCGCCCGAGGAGATCCAACCGAGCATCTCCCGGAGGCTCGGGACGAATAGCTCGGGACGGCTCATGATCTGGGGCAGGTAGAATCCTACGACCGAGTGGCAACGCTTCATCAACTCCGCCGGGACGAGGCTCCCCCGGTCCCGGCTCGCCGCGCCGTAGACGACCATCCGCCCAAAGACGTTTAGGCAGCGGAGGTTCTTCGACGGGAAGTCACCACCGACCATCTCGAGGATAACGTCCGCGCCGTTACCGTAGGTCGCTTCGCGGACCCTCTCCGGCCAGTCCTCGTCGGTGTACTCGATCAGCTCATCGGCGCCCAGGGATTCCGCGAGATCCAGCTTCGTGCGGCTGCTCGCGGTGGCGATCACCTTCCCCGCCCCCATCAGCTTCGCCATCTGCACAGCGAGCGTACCGACGCCACCGGCGGCGGCATGAACCAGCACGCTCTCTCCCTCTTGCATCGCCCCGGAAGTCTTGAGGATGTGATATGCGGTCAAGCCCTGAAGCGGGATAGCCGCCGCCTCGTCGAAGTCCAGGCCCTCGGGGAGCGGGATGATGGCCTCAGTCGGCGCGACGGCGTACTCGGCGTATCCGCCGGTCCCGATCAGGGACACCACCCGGTCGCCCTCCGACACGTCGTCGACACCCTCCCCCACTTCGGCGACTACGCCAGCCACCTCGGAGCCCGGAACGAACGGCAACTCCTGGCGGACGAGGTACTGATTGCGGCGACGCATAGTATCGGCGTAGTTGATCCCGGCGGAGCGGACCTCGATCAGGACTTCGCCGTTGCCCGGTTCGGGACGCTCTACATCTGCGTGACGGAGAACCTCCGGCTCGCCGAACTCTTCCACCACTATGGCTTTCATCTGCGACATATCTGTTCCTTCTTCCCGTTTTTCGCCGCCGCAAACTATATCAGCGGGAGTCCGGGTGCGGAGCGTCTCGGCTATACTGGAAGCTAACAGGGTTGGACGGGGAAGGTTGGATACGTGAGACTGAATTGCCCGAGATGAAGCTACCACTCGAAGGGTTGAAGGTACTGGACCTCTCGCGGGTCCTTGCCGGGCCTTACGCGACGATGGTCCTGGGGGACTTGGGCGCGGACGTTATAAAGATCGAACGTCCCGAGACCGGCGACGATACCCGCCACTGGGGACCGCCATTCGCAGGAGGTGAATCAGCGTACTTCCTTTCTGTAAACCGCAACAAACGCTCCATTGCAGCGGACCTCAAAGACGAGGAAGACCTGAAGAAGATAAAACGCCTCGCCGAGGGCGCGGACATCCTGATCGAGAACATGAACCCCGGCACCCTCGAAAAGCTAGGCCTCGGCTACCAGACCCTGAAAGAGAAAAATCCCGGCCTCGTCTACTGCAAGATAACCGGCTTCGGTCCCGGACCGGACGAAGGCCGTCCCGGCTACGATTTCCTGGTCCAGGCAAGATCCGGCGTCATGGGGATCACCGGCCAGCCCGATGGAGAACCTACCAAAGTCGGTGTCGCCATAGCGGATATCGTCTGCGGCCTCTACGCATCGAACGCCATACTCGCCGCGCTCCACCGCCGGGAGGCTACTGGTGAAGGAGCCAGTATCGAGGTTCCGCTCTTCGAATCGACGCTCTCGTGGCTCGCCAACCGTGCCCAGGAGTACCTGATCTCCGGTGAGGACAAGGGGCTCATGGGCAACGCCCACCCCACGATCGTCCCCTACCAGACTTTCGACGCCTCGGACAAGAAGATCGCCGTGGCCGTCGGCAACGACACCCAGTTCGTGCGCCTGTGCAAGGCAATCGGGCGCGACGAGTTGGCGGAGGACGAGCGGTACGCGACGAACCCAGGCCGGGTCGAACACCGCGAGGAGTTGGTAAAGACCCTGCAAGAGGAGTTCTCGAAGCGGCTCGCGGAAGAATGGATCTCCGCCATCCGCGAAGCCAGCGTACCCTGCGGTCCGGTCAACAGCCTCTCAGACGTATTCTCCGACGAGCACGTCCTTGGATCGGGCATCCTGCAGATAGCCGAGCACCCGACGGCCGGTGAAGTAAAGCTGCTAGCATCGCCGGTACGGGTGGACGGCGAGCGTCCGCCCGTGAGGCGCTCGCCGCCGACCCTCGGCCAGCACACGGACGAGGTGGAAGACGGAGGATGGACCTAACTCGGAGAGCCTAACCTGCGGCCGGGGATTTCCCCCTGAACTTTTCCTGCATCTCGGACGGGTCCAGATCGTACTTCGAGAGCAGCCCGGCGTCGGTCTCGGTGTCCAGCTTGTCCGGTAGTTCTTTATCCGCCTCTTGAATCTTCTCGGCACCACCTCTACTACGTATCTACTCCGCACCCTGAACTTGCGAACAAACTCGTCGCAGGACATCCTCCTGAGATAGGTTCAGGGCTTCCTGGAATCTTTCCTTGACACAGGCATTACACCTATATATCTTAGTTTTGCTAAGGGGATAAAGGAAAGGTGGACCCATGACTGAAGTTGCCGGCTCTACGGAGCTGAGCAAGGAGCAGCTACTCGACGCTTACCGGACGATGCGCACGATCCGGGATTTCGAGGAGCGGCTGCACACGGAGTTTGCGACGGGTGAGATCCCCGGCTTCGTTCACCTGTACGCCGGAGAAGAGGCTATAGCCGCCGGGATCATGGCGCACCTCGACGGCGACGACTACGTAGCCAGCACCCACCGGGGGCACGGCCACTCTATCGCCAAGGGCTGTGACGTAAAAGGGATGATGTTGGAGATCTACGGCAAAGACGAGGGCATCTGCCGGGGCAAGGGCGGTTCGATGCATATCGCCGACCTCGAAAAGGGGATGCTCGGGGCGAACGGCATCGTTGGCGGCGGACCGCCGCTGGTCTGCGGCGTCGGTCTCTCGGCCAAAGTTCGTGGCACGAAACAGGTCGGCGTCTCGTTCACCGGCGACGGCGGTGCGAACCAGGGGACCTTCCTGGAGAGTTTAAACCTTGCCTCCGCGTGGGATCTGCCGTGCGTCTTCGTCATGGAGAATAACGGCTACGCCGAGGCGACGGCCCAGGCATTTTCTTCCAAGGGCATAGACATCGCCAAGCGGGCCGACGGTTTCTCGATGCCCGGCATCGTGGTGGACGGGCACGACTTCTTCGCGGTCCACGAGGCGGCGGGAGAGGCGATCCGGCGCGCCAGGGAAGGCGGCGGGCCGTCCCTGATCGAATGCAAGGTCAACCGCTACTTCGGCCACTTCGAGGGCGACGCCCAGACCTACCGGGCCGAGAACGAGGTAGAGAACATCCGCAAGGAGAAGGACTGCCTCGACCTGTTCCGCAAGCGCGTAACCTCCGCCGGCCTGGTCGAAGACGAGGACCTGGACCGAATAGACGAGGAAGTCAAGCAGCTTATAGATGAGGCCGTCGAGAAAGCGAAAGCGGCCCCCGAGCCAGATCCCGACAAGCTGCTCACCGACGTATACGTGTCTTATTAGGGGTTAGTTACAGCGTGTTGGACGGCGAGGGCGGTTTGCACTTTCGTAAAGCACTGTGGTTGACACCGTTTGCGATGGTCGCGCACAACGCCGAGGAGTACCCGGCAATAGTGGACTACGCTAACAGGCACGGCTGGACTATGAGTAGGACACAGATGCTGGTCGCGATAATCCTCGTGACACTCCTGCCCTTCCCCGTTACCGTCGCCGCTACACGTAGCCCGAAGGGGAGTCTTCGACTCGTCCTGGGCCTCGCCCTGCCGGCCGCACTTTTCGTCAACGCACTGGGACACCTGGGGCAAACGATCTTCTACCGGGACTATTCTCCCGGAACAGCAACGGGTCTCGGCGTTAACGTACCGCTTGCCGTGTACCTCTATCAACGGGCATCACGCGAAGGACAACTCTCGGCCAGACAGTTGCGACAGGCTGCGGCGTTGGGAACTGTGCTGCTCTTCCCCGTCGTACTCGCCGCCCAAGCGATTGGCCGTCTAGTCGACCATTACCGGAAGCAGTAAACAAAACCAAGAAAGGAGCTTGAAATATGGCGCGCACGATTTCGTTTATGCAAGCGATCAACGAGGCTCTTGAGCAGGAGATGGAGCGGGACGAGACGGTCGTCGTCTTCGGGGAGGACAACGTAGGCGGCACGGGTAGCCCGGGCGAGATGGACGCCTGGGGCGGCGTGATGGGCGTTACGAAGGGGCTGTACGGAAAGTTCCCGAACCAGATCCTCGATACACCAATCAGCGAGTCGGCGTTTATCGGGGCGGCGGCCGGGGCGGCTTGTTCGGGGCTGAGGCCCGTCGCCGAGTTGATGTTCGTAGACTTCATGGGGGTGTGCTTCGACCAGATATACAACCAGGCAGCAAAGTTCCGCTACATGTTCGGCGGCAAGGCCGTCACGCCGATGGTGATAAGGACTATGTACGGCGCCGGCATCCGGGCCGCCGCCCAGCACTCCCAGAGCCTGTACTCGATGTTCACGCACATTCCCGGCCTGAAGGTCGTCGTGCCGTCCAACCCATACGACGCGAAGGGGCTCATGATCGCCTCTATCCGCGACGATGATCCGGTGATCTTCTTCGAGAACAAGGTTCTCTACGCCGTCGAGGGCGATGTCCCTGAGGAACCCTACGCGATCCCCCTTGGCGAGGCGGAGTACGTGCGCGAGGGCGATGACGTGACCATCGTCGCCATCGGCCGGATGGTCGGGATGGCGGAGCAGGCGGCGGAAGCACTCTCCGACGAGGGGATAGAGTGCGAGATCGTGGACCCGCGCACTACCTCGCCGCTGGACGAGGAGACGATCTACGAGAGCGTCGAGAACACCGGCCGCCTCGTGGTCGTGGACGAGTCTTACCCCCGGTGCAACATGGCGACCGACATCTCGGCCCTCGTCGCCCAGAACTGCTTCGACGACCTTAAGGCCGCGCCGAAGATGGTGACGGCGCCTCACACACCACCGCCGTTCAGCCCCACCCTCGAAGACCTCTTCGTCCCGGACCCCGGCCGGATCGTCGAGGCCGTCAAGGAGACCGTCGGACAAGGCGTGGCCTCTTGAGCGAGACCGGGATCACCAAGCTCGGGATGCCCAAGTGGGGCCTCTCGATGACCGAGGGGACGGTCGTGGAGTGGCTCGTCGAGGAAGGCACGGAGCTACATAACGGCGACGAGGTCATCGAGGTCGAGAGCGAGAAGATCAACAACGCCGTTGAAACGCCCGCCCCTGGCGTCCTGAGGCGGCGGGTCGCCAAAGAGGGCGACGTGATCCCGGTCGGGGGTTTGCTCGGTGTGATCTCCGACTCCTCCGTGCCGGACTCCGACATCGACGCCTACGTCGAGGAGTTCCAGTCCACCTTCGTCCCCGAAGAGGAGGAGGCCGGCGGTCCCGAACCGGAGACCGTCGAAGTCGGAGGCAGGGAACTCCAGTACCTGAAGGTCGGCGAGGGCGAGGGACCACCACTCATCCTCCTGCACGGCTTCGGCGGCGACATCAACATCTGGGTCTTCAACCAGGAGACCCTGGCCGCCGCGCGCACCGTCTACGCCCTGGATCTGCCCGGCCACGGCGGCTCCTCCAAGGACATTGGTGATGGAGACCTGAACTCGTTCGTCGAGACCGTCGCGGGCTTTATGGACGAAATGGGCGTGGAGAAGGCGCACCTGTTCGGGCACTCGATGGGTGGAGCCATCGCGGGCTCTTTCGCGCTCGCCCATCCCGAGCGGGTGGAGTCCCTGATCCTGGCCGCCAGCGCGGGGCTCGGGGAGGAGATCAACGGCGACTACATCGAGGGCTTTATCGCGGCGAACAAACGCCGCGACATGAAGAACGTCCTGCAACTCCTGTTCGCCGACCCGGAGCTTGTCACCCGCCAGCTCGTGAACGACGAGCTTCGTTTCAAGAGGATGGATGGGGTGGACGAGGCGTTGCGCGCCGTGGCCGACAAGCTCTTCCCCGACGGCAAGCAGGCCGACGTCCCGGACCTCTCCGGGGTGGAGGTCCCGATCCTGGCGATCTGGGGCCGGGACGACCAGGTGATCCCCCACTCCCACACCGAAAACCTGCCACAGCACGCCCGCGTCGAGATCCTCGACGACTCGGGCCATATGCCGCAGATGGAGTCAGCGGGCAAAACGAACCGCATAGTCGGGGAGTTCCTCGACGGCCAGGGTTAAGCCGAACGTGACGGAGATCGGGTCGGCGACGGTCGGAATTATCGCCAATCCGGCCTCGGGCCGGGACATCCGCCGGCTCGTCTCCGGCGCCTCCGTCTTTGACAACGCCGAGAAGGGGAACATGGTCTATCGATTGATGGTGGGCCTCGGGGCGATGGGCGTGGAGAAAGTCCTGGTAATGCCCGCAGCCTCCGGCCTCTACGACAGCCTCGATCGGGCGCTCCGCGGCAACGACTCCAACCCGCAGAAGCAGGCCCTACCGGACTTCGAGTTCCTGGAGATGACCGTCCGGCACGCCGCCCGCGACACGGTGGAGGCGGTGGAGGCCATGCGCGAACGCGGAGTGTCCGCGATAGTGGTCCTGGGCGGCGACGGGACCAACCGGGTAGTCGCCCGCCACTGCGGCCCGGATGTGCCCCTGTGCACCCTCTCGACCGGGACCAACAACGCCTTCCCGGAGATGCGCGAGGCGACCGTCGCGGGGATCGCCACCGGCCTCATAGCCACCGGTGAGATAGACGATGAGGCGTTGCGCCGCGAGAAGATCCTGCGCGTCGGCCTGAATGGAGACCCCCATCACGACTGCGCCCTGGTTGATGTGGCGGTAACGTCGGAGCGGTTCGTCGGGGCGCGGGCGCTGTGGCGGGCCGGGGGGATCTCCGAGCTCTTCGTCACCTCCGCCCGCCCGGACGCCGTCGGCCTCTCGTCGGTAGCCGGACTCCTCGACCCCGTCCCCCGTTCCGCCGAACACGGCCTCCACGTCCGATTAACGGACCCAAAGAAAGCGGAGACCGTGCTGAATGTGCCGCTCACCCCCGGCCTCGTCGTCCCGATCGGCGTAGCAGAACATCATCACATCGAGCCCGGAGAGACGGTAGAGATCGAGCCTGTCGCCGGCAGTCTCGCCTTGGACGGCGAACGGGAGATAGAGCTCGGTCCCGACGACCATGTGCAGATAAGCCTCGACCCGAACGGACCACTCATCGTAGATGTCGGAGAAGCGATGAAGGAAGCGGCCCGACGCGGGTTGCTAAACGGGGCCTAGTGTGAGTTTCGGGGCTTGTGAAAGAAGTCGAAAGGATACCTGTTGCTTGATAGAGATGTCGTGAGAGGGTTGAGTCCACCAGAGGTTCGGGAGAAGATCCGGGCCGGCGAGTACGCCGGTCCCACGAGCGGGCTCGCGCCGGGCCACGTCCAGACCAACCTGGTTGTATTGCCGGAGGAGTACGCTTTCGACTTCCTGAAGTTCTGCGTGCGAAACCCGAAGCCCTGTCCGGTCCTGGAGGTGACAGACGCGGGCTCCCCCACACCGGAGGTCATGGCCCCGGAGGCGGACCTGCGTACCGACGTACCGAAGTACCGAGTCTACGAGGGAGGCGAGCTGGTAGACGAGCCGACGGATATAGAGTCGTACTGGGAGGGCGACCTGGTGTCGTTCTTGATCGGGTGCAGCTTCACGTTCGAGACTGCCCTGTTGGAAGCGGGACTTAACATAGCGCACCAGGATCAGGGTAGGAACGTGCCGATGTACGTTACGGGACGCGAATGTATTCCTTCCGGTCCCTTCTCCGGCCCGATGGTCGTCAGCATGCGCCCGTATAAGCCGGAGGAGATCCCGACGGCGGTCTCCGCCTCGGGCCGTTACCCGACGATGCACGGCGCGCCGGTACACGTCGGAAACCCGGACTCTCTGGGCGTAAAGGACCTCGAAGCGCCGGAGTTCGGAGAACCCATCTCAATAGGCGAGGATCAGACGCCCGTGTTCTGGGCGTGTGGGGTAACGCCCCAGGCGGTGGCTATGAGCGCGCGTCCGCCGCTAATGATCACGCACAGCCCCGGCCACATGTTCGTAACCGACCGGCTCAACGCCGAGTACGAGGTCTGATCCAAGACGCAGCCAAGTTTATCCGACGGGCCATTTACCGAGGTTGTCCCAGGTGCTACCTTGTGCATATTATTGAAGCGCAGAAAAAGGCCTGGGGTGTGGGAGAAGGGAAGGGTAGCGTAAGTGATTAGTAGGCTCAGGAATCTGGGACCGGGGCTTCTGGTGGCCGCGGCGTTTATCGGGCCGGGGACTGTGACGACGGCGAGCGTCGCCGGGGCGGGCACCGGGTATGCGCTTTTGTGGGCGTTGGCGTTCTCAATCATCGCCACGATCATCCTGCAGGAGATGAGCGCCCGGCTGGGCATCGTGAGCCGGGAGGGGCTCGGTGAGGCGCTGCGAACCACCTTCGACAACGCCCTGGTGAAAGCCATAGCCGTTATCCTGGTGGTCTCCGCCATCGGCATCGGTACGGCGGCCTTCGAGACGGGAAACATCACCGGAGCAGCCTCGGGGCTCGCATCCATCGGCGGTTTCTCATCGGCTGTTTGGTCGGGCATCGTGGGTGTGGCGGCTTTCGCGCTACTGGCCTCGGGGGTGTATAAGGTCATCGAGCGGGTGCTGGTAGCGCTGGTTATCGTAATGAGCGTCGTTTTTATAGCCACGGCGGTCATCGTGCAGCCGAACGTCGGGGATATCCTGGCGGGGTTGTTCGCGCCGGGTATCCCGGAGGGCTCGCTGGTCACTGTCATCGCGCTTATCGGGACCACCGTCGTCACCTACAACTTCTTCTTGCATTCGAGCTCCGTCCAGGACAAGTGGCCGGAGAGCGTGCCGACCGACGCGGCGCTTTCGGAATCCCGCTTCGACACGACGGCCAGCGTGGCCCTGGGTGGAATCATCACGCTGGCGATCATCGTCACCGGCGCGGCGGCTTTCTTCGGATCGAACACCGAGATAGAGACGGCGGCGGATATGGCCTTGCAGCTCGAACCGTTGTTGGGACCGGCGGCGAAGGTATTCTTCGCCATCGGGATCTTCGCGGCGGGGATGACGAGCGCCGTTACGGCCCCGCTCGCGGCGGCCTACGCCACCACAGGAGCCTTCGGTTGGGGCCGGGACCTCAAAAGCTGGAGATTCCGGGCGGTGTGGATGGTGGTGCTCGTCTTCGGCACGGTACTGGCGGCTTTCGTGGGGGCGAGTCCGACCCAGATCATCGTCTTCGCCCAGGCCGCGAATGGTCTCCTACTGCCGCTAGTCGCCGTGTTCCTACTTATAGTGATGAACCGGAGCGATCTACTGGGCAACTACCGTAACGGCATAGTCGGCAACGTCCTCGGCGCCATCGTCGTGCTGATCGCCCTCTTCCTCGGCGGACGCACGATCTTCAGCGTCCTTGCGCCCCTTTTCGGGGGCGGCGGATGAGCGATATGCGCCTGGGGGTGGATGTCGGCGGTACTTTTACCGACCTGGTGGCCCTCGGCGGGGGCGACGTGCGCATGGCGAAGGTTCCTTCTACTCCGCAGGACCAGTCCGTGGGCGTAATGAACAGCGTCCGGACGGCGGAGATAGAGGCCGGGAGCGTCGCGGCCTTCGCCCACGGCATGACGGTCGCCACGAACGCCCTGCTGGAACGCAAGGGCGCCAAGACCGCCATCGTCACCACGGAAGGTTTCCGGGACGTGCTGGAGATCTGCCGCCAGAACCGGCCCTCTCTCTACGACCTGACACAGGACCGTCCCCCCTCGCTCGTCCCGCGCGAGCTGCGCTTTACCGTCCGCGAGCGGATGGGGCCGGAGGGTGAGATCTCCCCGCTCGACGAAGACAGCGTGAAAGAAGCGGTCACCGCCCTCAAGGAAGCCGAAATCGAGGCGGTCGCCGTCTGCCTGCTCTTCGCCTTCATGCACCCGGAACACGAGCGCCGCATCGGAGAAGTCCTCCGCGAAGAGCTTCCCGATATTCATGTCTCCCTGAGCAGCGAGGTGCTGCCGGAGTTCCGGGAATACGAGCGGTTCTCGACCACGGCCGCCGACGCCTACCTCGGCCCGAAACTGGCCGCCTACCTGAATAACCTGGCAGGCGAGGTCGAAGGCGCCGGGATGCCGACGCCGCTCGTCATGCAGTCCTCCGGCGGGGTAACGGACCTCGAAGTAGCCGCCCGAAGCGCAGCTGCCTGCGTGCTCTCCGGGCCGGCAGGCGGGGTCGTGGGCGCGGCCTACGTCGCGGAGGCCGGTGGGTACCGGGACCTGCTCACCTTCGACATGGGCGGCACCAGCTCGGACGTAGCGGCGATCCTGGACGGCGAAGCTCTAACTACCACAGAGGCCGCCATCGCCGGAGTCCCCATAAAGCTCCCGATGGTGGACGTCCACACCGTGAGCGCCGGAGGCGGCTCCGTAGCCTGGGTGGACGCGGGCGGCGCGCTGCGAGTCGGGCCGCACTCATCCGGCGCCGAACCCGGCCCCGCCGCCTACGGCAAGGGCGGCGAAGAGCCAACCGTCACCGACGCAAACCTCTTCCTCGGCTACCTCCAGGACGGCGCGAAGCTCGGCGGCGAGGTCGTCCTGGACCGCAGCCTGGCGGAGAAAGCCCTGAAGCAAGTCGGGGAGGCTGCGAACATGAACGTCGAAGACACGGCGCTCGGGGTCGTGCAGGTGGCAAATACCGAGATGGTCCAGGCGTTGCGGGTCATC
The DNA here is from genome assembly GCA_041745215.1 of Rubrobacteraceae bacterium. GTDB lineage: Bacteria > Actinomycetota > Rubrobacteria > Rubrobacterales > Rubrobacteraceae > SIRX01. The sequence goes on from JBGTJJ010000006.1 coordinate 41,863, forward strand.
AGCGTCGAGAAGGGCCTCGACCCTCGGGAGTTCGCACTGGTTGCTTTCGGGGGAGCAGGCCCCTTGCACGCCTGCTCCCTGGCCGAGGAGCTCGGCATGACCACGGTGCTCGTGCCACGGGCCAGCGGCGTTTTGAGCGCCCTGGGACTCGCCGTCTCCGACGTGCGCCGCGACTACGTCACCCCGCTCCTTGCATCGCTCGACGAAGTAAAGCAGAGCAGGCTGGAAGACGCTTTCGAAGCGTTGGAGCAAACGGCAGCCGACCATCTGGGCGAACCGGGGTACACTCGCCGGGCCGACCTGCGCTACGCGGGTCAGTCCTTCGAGCTAACGGTGGAGGCCGACGACCTGGACGCGCTGGAAGACAGGTTTCACGAGTCTCACGAGCGTCGTTACGGATACCGGATGGACGAAGAGCGCGTGGAGCTGGTAAACCTACGGCTCATAGCCACCGTTCCGGTAGAGAAGCCCGAGTTGGACGAGCCGGAGCCGGAAGGCGAGGCGGAGATCGGGCGACGCAACGCAAACTTCGACGGCGAGTGGGTGGAGGTGCCGGTGATGGACCGGGACCGGATGGGCAAAGGTTCGGAGGTCAAAGGTCCGGCGGTCGTCGAGTTCGCGGAATCCACCTGCGTCGTGCGGCCCGGCTGGGGCGGAAAGGTAGACGATGTTGGAACCTTGATCCTGGAGTACGTGGAATGAGCAACGGAAGGCTCGACCCGGTAACCCTCTCCGTCCTGGCGAGCGCCCTCTCCGGCATCGCCGAGGAGATGGGAGCCGTCCTGATCCGGGGCGCCTACTCCTCGAACATAAAAGAACGCCGCGACTGTTCGACCGCCCTATTCGATACCGAGGGCCGGATGGTCGCCCAGGCCGAACACATCCCCGGCCACCTCGGCGCGATGCCCGAAGCCGTAGCGGCGGTGATGGAGCGGAACCCTGAGCCCGGCGACGTCTACGCCCTCAACGACCCCTACTCCGGCGGGACGCACCTCCCGGACATCACCCTCGTCTCGCCGGTAGCGGTGGAGGGTGAGATCCTCGGCTACGCCGTTACCCGCGCGCATCATTCCGACGTGGGCGGGATGAGCCCCGGCTCGATGCCGTCCAACTCGCGGGAGGTGTATCAGGAAGGTCTTATCATTCCGCCGGTGCGGCTCGTACACGAGGGAGAGTACGTCGAGGAGATCCTGGACCTCATCCTCGCCAACGTCCGAACGCCGGATCTCCGTCGCGGCGACCTGCGGGCCCAGATCGCGGCGAACAACCTGGCCCAGACCCGTCTGGCGGAGTTGATCGAACGCCGGAGTCGGGAGACGGTATTGGCCGCGTTCGACGAGGTCATCTCCTACACCGAGCGCCGGACCCGCGAGGAGATCAAAGCCCTCCCCAACGGCCACTACAGCGCGGAGAGTGAGATCGAAGGCGACGGCACCACCGACGATGACATCCCCATAAAGGTCTCCGTGGAAATAGACAACGAGGAGATAGTAATAGATTTCTCCGGTACCTCGGAGGCCGTGGCGGGCAACGTGAACTGCCCGCTCGCCGTTACCCGGTCCGCGTGTTACTTCGCTCTTCGGGTCCTCTTACCCGGCGACGTGCCGGCCAACGCCGGTACTTACGCCCCACTCACCATCCACGCCCCGGAAGGAAGCCTGGTAAATGCCGAGAGCCCTTCGGCGGTCGTCGCGGGCAACGTCGAGACTAGCCAGCGCATCTCGGACACGATATTGCTCGCTTTCTCGGAGGCGGCGGACCTGGTAGCCGGGGGACAGGGCACGATGAACAACCTCATTATCGGGGGATCGGGCAACGGAGGCTGGACGTACTACGAAACGATCGGCGGCGGCCAGGGCGCGAGCAAATACGGTGACGGTCCCTCCGGCGTCCACGTCGGCATGTCCAACACGCTCAACACCCCGACCGAAGCCCTGGAACTTGAGTACCCTATGCGCGTCGAACGCTACGAGTTGCGCTACGGCTCCGGCGGCGAAGGAGAACGCAGCGGCGGCGACGGCATAGTCCGCTCCATGCGCGTCCTCGAACCCGCGAGCCTCTCTCTCCTCGCCGACCGCCGGCGTCACGGCCCGCAAGGACTCGAAGGCGGCAAGCCCGGCGAGCCCGGCAGCAACCTCCTAAACGGCGAAGAGCTACCGTCCAAGACGAGCCGGGAGCTTCAGAAAGACGATATAGTGACGGTCAATACACCGGGCGGCGGCGGTTACGGAGCTTCGGCCTAACGAGCTAGTTCAACCTGGAGGCATCTTCGCCGGGGATCGGCAGTGGATCCTCACTGGCCGCCAAAGTCAGCACTACGATGGCGCTCGTCCAGCCGAGCGGAGCCACGGTCTTGGGGTTTCCTGCGCGGTCGACTTTCTCGGGGAATGCGCCGAGGTTCGTTCGATGATCCGCGAGCCAGCCGATCCTTCGTTCCGCGCGGTCTTCATCGCCACTGGCCGCGGCTGAGAGGGCGAAGAGTGCCGTCTGGGGGGTCCAGGCTACGGTGGGGTCTTGCGGCCACTTCTCGCCGGGTACCACGCCGCCATTCTCTGTGGTCAGCCGCTCCTCGGTGATCTCCACGGCTTCCGCTACGTCGGGATCGAACGGGGCGAAGGGCGGCGCCAGGAAGTTTACAGCGGCGTCCGCGCCGCTTCCAGGGCGGGTGGTTCGCGGGTAGTCGTGCGGCGCGAATCGGCGTTTGATGGCGCCGTCGAGCCGGTCGGCGGCCTTAGAATATCGGAGGGCTTCGGGTTCGTGTCCCAGGCTTAGCGCGAGATCCGCCGCTGCGCGGAGCCCGGCGCGGAGCGGGGCGGCGGTGCCGAGGTTTGGCCTCCAGGTCTTCATCTCCCAGTAGTCCGCGCCGCCGGGTGGCAGTCCGTTCGGCCCGAGGGAATCCGTCGCCGCGTCGGCCGACGCCCGAACGGCGGGCCAGAGCGAACGGGTCCTATCGAGTTCTTCGGGCGCGGTGGCGGCGTGGAACCAGACGGCCCAGGGGAACCAGCCGGTCGCGTCGAGTTGCGGCGGTCGTCCGTCGAGAACCGGAGACCCGTCCGGCTCGTGGCGGGCCTCCCAGGTCCCGTCGTCTTTCTGGTTTTGGGCTAGGAACGAGAGGGTCTTGTAAGACTCTTCGTGATGGCCGGTGGCGGCGAAAGCGACGGCAGTAAATCCCGCGTCGCGGGGCCACACGTAATCCCATCGCGGGTACGCGGCGGCGGTCGCGGCCCCGTTCGGTCTTGTTAGTAGACGCAGGTCCAAGAGCGCGCGTTCGGCCATCATACGTTCAGAGATATTTTCTCCTGGTACCTCGCCATCTTTCAGCCAGGCTCGGGTCTCTGAGATGGATGCGCGGGCGCCGGGGTCTTCCGGAGGGACCGTGACAGGCTCGTCGGAGCCGGGTGGCAGGTAGCGCAGGTCGCCGTCGGGGAGTTGCAGTACGTTGGATCCGGGCACGTATGACGCTCCGCGGGCTTCTTCCGGCGGGATCGGGTATACGGAAGAGCCGTTGCCGAGGAGTCCGGCCATCCGAAGCGGTATGGGCTCCGGGTACTCGCGGGAGCCTATCCAGGCGCCGAGGCCGACGAGGATCGCCAGTGCCGGGACGGCAAGCGCGAGAATCGCCAAAGTAGAATAGCGGCGAGGCTTCATCTACGGTTCCGACAGGTCATGCGTAGAATTCTAGGGCATACGCCGCTCAGCCTTTTTCGGCCGCCCGCGCCCGGTCACCGAGGAGAAGGTAGCGGCCGAAAAGGATAGCCATAGCGGAGAGCAAGGCGAACGAGCCGCAGAAGATCCAGGCGGCCGTGTAGCCGTAACCCTGGAGCACGACGCCGAATATAAGGGGTCCTAACGCCGCCCCGCCAGAGGCCCCGGTCTGGGTGATGCCGGTCGCGGCGGCGGGCGCGCCGGGGTTCGTCTTCACGATGGCGAAGTTAAAGAGGCCCGGCCATCCCCATCCCGCCCCAAATGCGAGTACGGTCCCAACTACTAGCAAGGAATCCATCCTGGTCGACAGCATAACGAAGCCGATGGCCCCGGCCCCGAGCATCCCCGCGACGAGCCTCAACCGTCCTCCGCCCATGCCGTCGGCGAGATACCCGAACAGCACCCGGACCGTTATCCCAACGGCGCTCCCCAGAGCCAGAAGAAGTCCCGCCCGGCCCGGCTGGATGCCGGCGGCGACCGCCGACTCTACGATAAACGCCCCGAGAGGCGTCGCCGCCATCGAGCCCAGACCGATCCCGACCGCCAGCAAGACCAGCGGCCCGGTCTTCACGTCGCCCGCCCGCGCTTCCTTTACTTTGGGCACGCCCTTGTGAGTCTCGGCCGGGACCAGGAATGCGACAATCAGGGCGAGCACAGCCCCGCCGACGAACGCCCAACGCCAACCGACGGTCAGGGCCAGTACGGGCACCGCCAAACCTGCCAGGAGGGTGGCGGTCGGTATGGCGGCTTGTTTGATCCCGAACGAGAATCCTTGACGGCCCGCTGGTATCTCCCGCGCCAGCGAGAGGTGTGTAGCAGGATGCGCAACGGCGTTGGCGAACCCACCGAGCACCAGACACCCGACGAGCAACCACCACGAACGGGCGAAAACCGCTACACCGAGCAGCGAAATTGCGCTCCCTATTGCGGCGAGCCTCATGCTCCGGTGGGATCCGAGACGCTCCACCACCCGGCCCAGGGCGACGGATGAGATGGAAGAGAAGGCGAAAAACATCGCTACCGCCAGCCCCAGCGCCGCCTCGCCGAAACCGAGCTCCCCCCGCACCTGCACCGCGAGACCACCCGTAAGGAAAGCCGGCATCACGCCCGCCGTGGCGACCGCGACGGCGAGAAGCATCGGACGGAACTTAAGGGTGTCCGGCAGGCTCATCTTGCGGAAAAACCAGTAGTGGAATGCGGTTCGTAGACAGGCACGCGGACGATCATACCACGACTATTCCAGCGTTCTATAGGATCATATGAGGAATATTCAACGGCGCCTGATCCGGCTAGACCAGGGGCCGAAACGTTATCGGCTCGACAATCCGGGGATCTGGCCGTTTCGGAAGGCGTCTACGAATAGCCGGTGATCGTCGCGGGCGACCTCGGAGTAGGCTATACCGAAGTCCACCATCTCCCTGACGAACTCCTCCTCGTTGCCACTGACGGCCTCGACGATCTCATCCTCGGTCTGGAAGTCTACGATGGCCGGATCCGAGTCCTCATCGGCCACGCAGTGGACCTTGGCCGTCGCCCGGCCGAGGTAAGCCAGCACCGGCGCCATCTCTTCGGGCTCGGTAAGGTCCGACCAGTCTATGTCCTCGACGTGGGGCGAGAGCTCGGAGACGACGAACCCGATCCCATCTATCTCGGTGTGGCCGAGCCACGGGTCGGCGTGCGCCTGGAGCGCCCGCTGCGAGGCCGCCGTGCGGTGGCCGTGGTGCTCGAAATAGCCTTCGATGCGCTCGTCGTGTACGACCCGGCTGGGCGCCGCGATGTTACCCTGTTTCATCGACAGAACCACGTCGTTCTCCAGTGCCTGGGTAGGGCCTTCCACCAGGATGTTGTAGGCGGGCAGGCCGGCGGAGCCGATACCGAATCCCTTGCGTCCCACGACGTCTTTCACCTCGTAGGTCAGGCTGCGGAAGCGCTTTGCCTCGGGTATCGTCTCCAGGTACGCCTCGAATGCGGCCATCACCTGGTTTCGCTCGGTCTCGCCGAGCTCGCGGACTCCCGGACCAAGCCGGAACCTCCGGTCGAAACCCTCGTCGATCAGGGTAGTCTTTTCGAGCAATTCGACGCGGGTGTTCAGCCGGGTTCTCAGCAACATCTTCCGGATCTCGCCGTCTGTAGTCTCCAAGCGCAGCGAGTACTCGTGGTCCCGGTCGGTGTCGACAAAGTAATGCACCTGCTGGATGTAGGCCCGGACGTACGCTTCGATCAGCGCCGCGATGTCCGCGTCCGAGATAGCCTTCGTCCATCCCAGCAAGGCCACGCTCGCAACCATCCGCTTGATGTCCCAGGTGAAGTGCCCTATGTACGCCTCGTCGAAGTCGTTCACGTCGAAGACGAACACCCCGTCGCCGGCCATGTAGGTGCCGAAATTCTCCGCGTGCAGGTCGCCCTGGATCCAGACTCGGCTGGTGCGCTCACCCGCCCAGCGGTCCTCTTTGCCTTCCATGTCAGCGTAGAACAGCGGCGCGGTGCCGCGATAGAACGCGAACGGGCTGGCCGCCATCTTCCGGAACTTCTGGCGGAACGCTTCGGGGTCGGCGGCCATTAGCTCGGAGAAAGCGTCTACCAGTACGTCAACGATCCTCGTCTGACGCTCTTTGGGGGACTCGTGCTGTTGTACTGGGTCTGTAGTTCCGGGCATGGAACTCCTTTCATCGTCGGTTGTCCAGATCCTTTACGGCGCTGCTATCGACATCGCCGGGTCTGGGGTCAGGTAGATCCAATTCTCCTCCCAACCGGATGCCGTAAGCAACCATATCAGGACTATACCCTGAGCAAGTACGCAGACGAGCATCAACACTGCTCCGTCGCCAAGTCAGCGAACGACAAGGTTGGAGAGCGGCTCGAAGCCGGTTATGCGGCACTCCAGCGCGTCACCATCCCGGATGACAACCGCACCAGGAGTCCCGGTGGAGATGATGTCTCCCGGCAGAAGCGTCATAACCGCCGAGTGGAAAGCGACCAGTTCCCACGGTGAGAAAGTCATGTTCGAGACGGTGTTGCCGCGATGGATCTCACCGTTCAGGACCGTTGCGACCTCTAGCGCATTCACGTCATCCACCTCGTCCGGCGTCACGAGTTCGGGGCCGAAGCTGAAGAAGGTATCGAAACTCTTGGAACGGGTCAGATAGCGCGGGTTGCGGCGCAGGATGTCCTCGGCGGTCATGTCCAACACTGTGGTAAACCCGGCGATCACGGCTGGCGCGTCCTCTACTGATACATTCTTCGCCTCGCGGCCGACAATTACCGCCAGCTCGGCCTCTCCGGTAACGCGCTCCGACTGAGACGGTAGCCTTATCTCGTCACCGGGCCCGATAATGGTCGTGTCGGGACGCATAAAGCTGGCGGGCTCCTCCGCTGGGGCGCTCTCGGAGAGGTCTTCGGCGTGTTCGGCGTAGTTTAGGCCGATACCCCAGATCTTACGCGGCCGCCGATAAAGCGGAGCGTATTCGATGCGCTCCGGGGAGGCTCTATCCTTCAAATCTTCCGTCACGGCTTCATCCAGTCCCTGAAACCATGACTGAAAATCATGTGCCCTGCCGCTCTCCAGCAAAGTAAAAACCTCGGTGGGCCAGTCGACGCCCTGAGCAACGTTTATCTCTGCGAGGGACAGCGCGCCTTCGGGCAATACGACGGCTGCTGTCTCCGCGTCTCCGGTCTTTATCGTGGCGAGCCTCATACGACGTACATTCTGCCAGAGTCGGAACGGATTGATTGCGGCTGCCGGGTCGCTGTGGAAGAATGCGGCTTCACAAGACGCAAATTGATGGGGAAGCGTAGCAGAGGGTCAGGCCTGTAAGCCGGACCATAACAAAGGAGTGTATCCATGAACTTTGATTATTCCGAGAAAGTCCAGAAGCTCCGGGCGCAGGTGGAGGAGTTCATGGACGAGTACATCTACCCGAACGAGGAGACGTACCACACGCAACTCAACGAGGCCGAGAGCCGGTGGATGATCCCACCCGTCATGGAGGAGATGAAGGCGGAAACAAAGGCCGCCGGGCTCTGGAACCTGTTCCTGCCCGATTCGGAGTACGGGGCCGGCCTGACCAACCTTGAGTACGCGCCGCTGTGCGAGATCATGGGCCGCTCCCCGATCGCCCCGGAAGTCTTTAACTGCTCCGCGCCTGATACGGGCAACATGGAGGTACTGGCCCGCTACGGCTCGGAGGAACAGAAAGAACGGTGGCTCAAGCCGCTGCTAAACGGCGAGATCCGCTCCGCCTTCTGCATGACGGAGCCGGACGTGGCCTCCTCGGATGCGACGAACATACAATCCCGGATAGAAAGAGAAGGCGACGAATACATCGTAAATGGTAGGAAATGGTGGTCATCGGGGGCCGGGGACCCGCGCTGTGAGATCTCCATCTTCATGGGCAAGACCGACCCGGAGGCCGCCCGCCACGAGCAGCAGTCCATGATCCTGGTTCCCCTGAACACGCCGGGGGTCGAGATAGAGCGCACCTTGCCGGTCTTCGGGTACGATGACGCGCCCCACGGGCACGCGGAGATCTCCTTCGAAGACGTGCGCGTCCCGGCGGAGAACATGATCTGGGACGAGGGCAAGGGCTTCGCCATAGCCCAGGGCCGTCTCGGACCGGGCCGCATCCACCACTGCATGCGCCTCATCGGGGTCGCCGAGCGGGCCATCGAGCTGATGTGCGATAGGGTTAAAGAGCGTGAGGCTTTTGGGAGACCTCTGGCGGAGCAGGGTGTGATCATGGAGTGGATAGCCGACTCCCGCACGGAGATAGACCAGGCTCGTTTCCTCACCCTGAACGCCGCCCACATGATGGATACCGTCGGCAACAAGGAAGCCCGCTCGGAGATCGCCCAGATAAAGGTAGTCGCCCCGAACATGGCCCTGCGCGTCCTGGACCGTGCCATACAGGCCCACGGCGGAGCCGGTGTTGCGGACGACTTCCCGCTCGCCAACTTCTGGGCCGCCTCCCGCACCCTGCGCCTCGCCGACGGCCCCGACGAGGTCCACCGCGCCGCGATAGCCAAGCAAGAACTCAAAAAGGAGCGCCGCGCCTCCGCGACCCACACAGGATGACCAAGGAGAATAGGGACTTCGTCCTGCTCGGGATCAAGTACGAATCCGCGAAGATCGCCGGCGTAAGCGACGCCGCGCTGGAGCGCATCGCCGGGCAACTGCGGGAAGAGGTCGGCGAAGAATGGGCAACGGACCCGATGGTCGTTAGAGGCCGCGACGCCGTTCGACGGGAACATGGCCTGGACCTCGACGCCCCCGCGGACGATACCGGAGAGAAATCCTCGTCGCCGCGTTCATGGTTGAAGATATTCGGGCGGCGTTCCTGATACATCCGGTAGAATCCGGTCCGAAGCTTCTATAACACGAACGATGGAGGACTGAATGCCGGCGGAGATGACGGGCGGCAAGATCACTAACGTGCGGGGCACCGTCGTAACCTTTCAACAAAAATGCGAGAACTGCGGCTACGTCTTCGACTGGAACAAGACGACCATAGTTCCCGCCTACGGCTCCCGCAACGTCCGCCCCTTCACCTGCCCGGAATGCAACCATTACCAGGAAGTGTCGGTCCGCCATTACAAAGACTCCACTCCGCGGTAAGCGACCCACGCCGGCCGCCAGAGCCTGCCTGGCATAGGATCGGCCGGCCCGCAATGGCTTGGAGAGCACCCCTCAACCAGCCGGCCGTGGATCCCCCTTCCAGTACCTAGGCCCCGGACCGTGACTCGCCACGCGGTCGTAGGGGTTGAGGATCGCACAGCTCTCCAGCGACAGGCAGCCGCAGCCGATGCAGCCGGTGAGCCCGACCTTGAGGCGCTTCAACTCTTCTATCCGCTCGTCGATGCGCGCGCTCCAGTTTCGTGACAGTCGGCCCCAGTCCTCGCGGCCGGGCACCCGGCCTTTGGGTAGCTTGTCAAGCTCGGCCCGGATCTCCTCCAGAGTGAGACCTACCCGCTGGGCAAACACGATGAACGCCACACGCCGCGCCAGGTAGCGGGGGTAGCGACGGTGTCCTGAGTCGTTGCGCCCCGGCTGTAGGAGGCCGCGCTCCTCGTAGAACCGCAGCGCAGAAGTGGCAACCCCAGTGCGCTCGGCCAACTCTCCGACGGTCAACGGTTTCGAGATGTCGAGGGAACTATCCATGACTTTTGAATTTAATCAAGAAAATCCCTTGACTTCAAGTATGGTTGAAGAATTATCATCACTCTTCGTAACCATATATTCGAGCTTCATGGCACTGTCGAGAAGCTTCGGAACGAGGAGGAACTGCATGAACGATGAACCGCTGACGAAGATCGAGCGCGAGGTTCTGAGGTGGCCGGGGGTGACCACGGGCGACACAGGAAGGGGCGGGCTGCAGTTCAGCTACGGCAGAGTGGAGCTCGGACACCTGCACGGCTCCAGCTTCGCAGACCTGCCCTTTCCGAAGAAGGTCCGTAACGAGCTTATCTCCGAAGGCCGGGCCTCGGTGCATCCGCCGCTACCCGACTCGGGTTGGGTGCGCCGCCGGATGGATGGTCCAGGCGACGTGGAGGCCGTGATCGAGCTCTTCCGTATGAACTACGATCGCGCGAAGGCCCGTGCCGGACGGGAAGCCGGGCGACACGCGGCGTCGGAGAAGTAATAGTTATATCCCCGTATCGAAATTGCAAAAGACCAAAACACCTACCGATCGGAGGATGAAACTATGAACACTGTAGCGTTAGGCGGAACAGGAGAACAGGTCAGCGCCATAGCCTTGGGCTGCATGAGATTTGGCAACTACACTGATGAGGCAACGTCATTCAAGCTTCTCGACCAGTATGTGGAAGCAGGGGGACGTTTTCTGGATACTGCGAATATGTACGGTGCAAGCGAGGGCATTCTGAGTCGCTACCTTGATGATCGTGGCAACCGTGAGGACATTTTTTTGGCAACAAAAGTCGGTGCCAATCCTACCGTTCCTGGCGGCTATCCCGAGATGGTTGAAGGCCTCTCAGCCACGGCGATTGAAAAAGCAATATACAAAAGTCTGGACGGTCTTCGTACAGATTATATCGACCTCTACTACGCCCACATCGACCACCGCGAGAGCGATCTCGAAGAAACGCTTGCCACCTTTAACAAGCTCGTCGAAAGCGGCAAAGTGCGTCACATCGCTTGTAGTAACATGAAGACGTGGCGAATCGAGCGAGCCAGAAACATCAGCCACGCCAACGGTTGGGCTGAGTACTGTGGTGTGCAACAAGGACACTCTTACCTGCGTCCCGCACCAGGTGCAGACTCCGTTTTTCAGGAAACCGTTGATGATGAGTTGCTGGATTACTGTGCAACGAATGATGACTTCACACTCTTGGCATACTCGCCTCTGCTGGGTGGTGCTTATGTACGAGCAGACCGTCAATTTCCTACTGAGTATCTCGGGCCTGATTCAGACGCGCGTCTAAAAGCACTCAAAACGGTAGCCGATGAACTTGACGCGACACCTAATCAAATCGTGCTTGCCTGGATGATGCAAGGTACGCCTACCGTGATTCCTCTTGTTGGGGCAAGTACCGAAGCGCAATTAAAGGAATCGCTTGAATCAACAAGTATCACGCTCAGCGAGGAGCAAATCCTTTCACTAACTGAAGCGAAATAGGAGGAATAGAAATGCGACGAGTCCAATGTGACGAGTCCAAGCGTGCGTGCGACGACTAGATGCCCGCAGTAGAGTTCATCGTTGAAGCCCGCGCTCTGCTGAACTGAGAACAGGGCCTCTTTGCAACTGTCCGTCGGTCGAGGAGATCACCGGCCAGCCGACCTGGACGAAGGTTCAGGCCGAAAACCGTCCCTTCGCACGATGCTCTCATCTTGTTCCCGACGCAAAATAAAGACGTGCAAGCCAAGAGGAGAAACACCGTGTCCGAATCCATCATGCTCATCAATACCATGCGGATCGAAGCCGGCAGGCTAGAGGAGTTCAAGGAGAGCGTGCGGAGATCTCTCGCGTTCGTCGAAGCGAAAGGTCCCCAGCATATGGTGGAGGTCTACGTCGACGAGAAAAACATGCGGGCCTACAGCTTCCAACTCTACCGCGACTCCGAGTCCATCCTTTCCCACTGGCAGATGTCCGACCCGTATATCCGGGACGTGATGCAGTACATCACGGTGAAGCGATTGGACATCTACGGGCAGCCCGATGAGGCCGTGATGGAGGGCTTGCGGCCGTTCTCCGAGGAAGGGGTAGTCGTGAGTGTGACGCCGCACTTTGCCGGCTTCACTCGCTTTTCGGCCAGCGAGTAGGAGAGGCGTTCAGTGTTAAGCCACAAGTGGAGGTAGCAAATGAACTACGAACTATTGGCGCAGGTAGAGCGCGAAGTTCTGGGCTGGCCCGGAGTCAGTAAGGAGACAGGAAGTGGTGGCCCGGGCCGGGGCGGGTTTTGGGTTCCACCATTCATCAGCTACAGATTCGGACGCAGGGAGATCGGACACGTCCACCACGGCGGCGTGGCGGATCTCACGTTCCCGAAGAAGATACACGATGAGCTGATCTCAGATGGCCGGGCGAAGCCGCGCGGGGCTGGCCTGGCGGGCCTCGTGAGCTACTATATTCGGGAACCCGAAGACGTGCCCGGTGTCCTGGAACTCTTCCGTCTGAACTACGAGCGGCTGAAGGAATCCGCCACGGCTAGCGGTACGCACTGAGCTTCTCGCTTTCTGGCAGACGCGACTGTGCCTTACCTGTGGCCGACCCCTGCGCGCTGCTATACAACCAGAGAGCAAGCAACGAAAGAGGAGGACTTTGTATGGAAACCGTGACACCCAAGCTCCACGCATCGGCGCCCGAGCCGCTGGGGTTCGGCCCCTCGCTGGAGATCCGGGCCTTCTTGCTTCGGCGTAATCGAGGCAACCTGCTCGTCTACCGCTCCGAGATGCTGGAGCGAGACACACAGGAGATCAACGACCTCGGCGGCGTCTCACGCCAGTACCTCAACCATTGGCATGAGGCCTCACCCGCCTGCGATTGGGTAGCCAAAACGTTCGGCGCCCCGCTTCACGTCCACGAGGAGGATGCATCTGAGGCTTCCAGAGTCTGCAACGTGGATGAGACCTTCGCAGGACGCCACAAGCTCGATGAAGACTTCGAGGTCATCCCCATTCCGGGACACACGAGCGGGGCGACCGCTTTCCTGTGGGACACGGGGCAGCATCGCATCTTGTTCACCGGGGATACGATCTTCTTTGTCCGGGGCGCATGGAGGGCGGCGGTACTCGACGGAGTCAGCGACCGGGACCGATACATCGAGAGCCTGGAGTTGATCCGCACCCTCGACTTCGACCTCGTCGTACCCGGCATCGCACCTGCGGGCGAACCCTACTACGAGTTCGTCGAGAAGACCGAAGCCGAGCGGCGCGTCGACGAGATCCTCGAACGACTGCGGCGCGGTGAGAATGGTTGAGAGTCGAGGCCGACTACACCAGCAGGGACGGGCTTCCATTCGTCCCAACTGCCGGCGCTCGAAGAACGGTGTGGGGAAATGGGAGTTCCTGGCCTACACTCAGAAAGACTCGAAAGTGCCGGAGAAAGGGCTCTATTTTGGAGCGCCCTGCAGGGAAAGAAACGTGAGGAAAGGTGGTGGAGAGATGAGTGCCGGAGGTGATTCGGTGGAGGGTACGGGTGGCCTGGCGATCCACGCCGTGGGACTGGTTCGCCGGTTTGGGGACAATGTAGCGGTCGCTGGCGTGGACCTGAAAGTAGCCCCAGGTGAGATTTACGGTTTCCTCGGCCCCAACGGGGCCGGCAAGACCACGACGATACGCATGCTCGCCACCCTGCTCCGCCCCGACTCCGGCACGGCGCGGGTATTCGGCCACGACGTCGTGCGCGAGGCGGATGCGGTGCGTGGCCGGGTGAGCCTGACCGGGCAGTTTGCCTCGGTCGACGAGGACCTCACAGGGCTTGAGAATCTAGTCCTGATCGCCCGGCTGCTGGGCCATTCGCGCAAGCAATCCAGGGAACGGGCGGGCGAGTTGCTCGACGCCTTCGGGTTGTCCGATGCGGCGGGTCGTCAGGTCAAGGAGTATTCCGGGGGGATGCGGCGTCGGCTCGACATCGCGGCGAGTATAGTGGTGACTCCGGATTTGATCTTCCTCGACGAGCCGACCACCGGACTCGACCCGCGCAGCCGCCAGATGATGTGGGCGTTAATCGGTGATCTGGCGGCGGGCGGCGTGACCATCTTCCTCACGACGCAGTATCTCGACGAGGCCGATCATCTCGCCCACCGGATTGCGGTACTGGATAAGGGCAAACTGGTGGCCGAGGGTACACCCGCTGAACTCAAACGGCGCATCTCCGGCGGCCATGTTGAACTCGAATTTGC
>JBGTJJ010000007.1:0-157423 GCA_041745215.1 Rubrobacteraceae bacterium
TTCGCCCAGACCGTAGCCGACGATTCCGTCAAGGAGATCCGTCAGCAGGCCGAGTCGAACCGCGCCCTCACCCAGCAGTTCGTAGAGCGGGCCGAGAACCAGCGCGAGGCTTTCCAGACCGTGGTCGAGGAGTCCGTCGACACTTACATGGACTTCGTTTTCGCCCCCTTCGCCTACTACAAGGAGGGCCTCCAGGCCGCCAAGAAAGCCACTGCTTAAGCACTAGCTTAAACAGTCAACGGGGGCCGGCGACACTGGATGTCGTCGGCTCTTCCGTGTATCTTGTTCGGGGCTATTTGAGATAGCAACACAAATCTACTATCGAGGAGCATGGGGTGACCACCAGTTACATCGAAGAAAAAGCAGAGAAACGCCTGCAGCAGACGCCGGATCTCATACCGGGCTACTTCGCCCGGATAGATACGGGCAACCTGCTGACCCACGCCGAGGAGATCGACCTCTCGAACCGTGCCAAGGACGGTGACACCCGTGCCCGCCGACGCCTCATCGAGAAAAACCTCCGCCTCGTCGTCTCCGTAGCCAAGAAGTACCGCGGATACGGCCTGCCTTTCGAGGACCTCATCCAGGAGGGAAACATCGGTCTTATGAAGGCCGTCGAGAAGTTCGATCCCGGCCGTGGGTATCGCTTCTCCACTTACGCCACCTGGTGGATCCGTCAGGCGGTGCAGCGGGCTGTAGCTGATAAGGGACGGACCATCCGGGTACCGGTACACATGACGGAGAAGATCCGGAAGGTTTCGAGGGCTTACAACGAGCTTTCAGCCGAGTTGGAGCGCGACGTCACCAACGAGGAGATCGCCGAGCGGCTCGGTTGGACGGTCGACGAGGTAGAAGAGGTTAAGAGCGCGATCCCCGACGCCTCCAGCCTCGACAAGCCCGTTGGAACCGCGGATGACTCTTCGGAGCTCGGTAGCTTTATCGAGGACGAGAAGGCTTCCGACACCCCTGGCGAGGTTATGCGGGAGATGGAGACGGTGCAACTAAAGGAAGCCGTCGAGAAGCTCCCTGAGCGAGCCCGACACGTTCTCATACGCCGGTACGGCCTGGACGGGCAGGAGATCGCCACGCTCGCCAAGCTGAGCGAGGAGCTGGACATCTCGCGCGAGCGGGTCCGGCAGATACAGCGCGAAGCCGTCCAGGCTCTCAAAGACGGCGAGTACGGCAAGTCCATAGACGGGGGCTTCGCCGCCTAACTCGGACTCGCAAAACCCCTAAACTCCTGGCCGCCCGTGGATTTCGTTTCACGGGCGGCTTTCTTCTGCTCGCCGAATTATCCTTCGATGTTCTCGAACTGACGGGCTACCACCACGTCGGTCGAGGAGTGAAGCAGTATAGAGGCAACGACGGCTATGGCTATGATGTGGAACATCTCGTCGGCCAGCGCCACGCCGGACTCCAGCACCAGGAGACCGTACACCACCGAGGCGAAGCCCTTCGGCCCGAACCAGGCCACCGCGAACCACTCCCGCATGCCGATCCGGCTGCCGAGAAATGAAAGCAGTATGGCCGCCGGACGCACGGCGAAAAGGGTGAGCAGTGCAAATATGTAGCCGCCGATCCCGATTTCACCCAGGAACATCGGAGATATGAGGGCGCCGAACACCAGGATTGCGGCCAGCTTCAGCAACTCGGTTATTAACTCGCCGAACTCGTGGAAGGCGTCCCGGAAATGCGGGGTTACCGTTATCATCGTAACCCCGGCGGAGAAGGCGGCGAGGAAGAGGTTTGCATGGACTACCGAGGCCAGCGCGTAGACGAAAATTCCCACGGCGAAGGCGTAGAGCGGCTCGTAGCGGGCGGAGAGGTCGAAGAGGCGCGTCCGTTCCAGCCGGAGCATCAGATAGGGGACTACCACGCCGATAGCTATACCGAGGGCGAGCTCACCGAAGATCAGGGCGTATTCCGTGTCCCTCTGGCCCACGACCGCCAGCAACACCACCACGAATGGCAGCGCGAGCCCGTCGTTCACCCCACTCTCGACGTTTAGCAGGTGCCGGAGCCTTAGCGGAACCTCCTCTCGGCCGACGATGGCTGAAGCGAAGACCGGGTCCGTGGGACTCAAAACCGCCCCGACCAGGAAGGACTCCGTCCACGGCAGCCCGGCCACGTAGTGGGCGAAGAGCGCCGTGAACACGAGCGTTAGCGGCATGCCGAGCGCGAGAGCCCGCCCCGGCAGTCGCCAGGCCGAGGTAAGATCCCGGACCCCCACCCGCATCCCATCGGTAAACAGAACGGAGAAGAGCGCCAGCTCCGCCAGCCGGTTGACCAGCGAATCGCCAGGCTCCAGAGCCAGGAGATCCAGACCTCCCGCCGCGAAACCGACGAGCAGAAAGAGCACCGCCGTCGAGAGCACGGTTCTTTCCGCAATCCCCGAGAGGAGCACCGCGGCGATCAAAGCCACCGAGAAGATAAGGATAAGGACCATAGGGCGGGAGTTTACATTCGTTCACACCCATCCGTCTCACACACTCGGAGACACCTAGACCAGACAGAAAAGATAAACCGAAATGTGTATGGACCCGGATCGTGAGAGATGGTACTATCCAAACGTAGTCACTGCACCTTGAGGAGGAGGAAAGAGTCCGATGGACTAAGTTCCAAAAACCTCCACGAGCAGTGTCGTGGACCGGGCCGGTGGTCGCACATTCGCAGGAATGGCTCCCCGGTCCGGATATTTTTGCCCTGAGTCGCCGGGCTACACCGGCTCGTCGCGGGGTTGGACCAGTATCTCGTTGACGGAGACGTGGTCCGGCTGTCTCAATGCGTGGATTACCGAGGCGGCCACGTCTTCCGGTTCCAGGACTCTCGCCCCGGTAGATTGTCCGTACTCTTCGAGCGCTTCGACGTCTTCGCTCAACTCCAGAAGTTCCGTGGCGACGTTGCCGGGCTGGATAGTCGTCACCTTCAGGCCCGTGCCGGCTGTCTCAAGACGCAGACCCTGGGAGACAGCCTCGACGAAAAATTTGCCCCCCGAATAGACCGCGAGGCCGGGGAAGACTTTGCGTCCGGCGTCCGAGGAGATAGTGATGATGTGTCCCCGGCCCCGGTCGAGCATCCCTTCGAGTACCGCACCGGCGCAGTTGAGCATCCCCTTGCACAGAACGTCCACCGTTCGCTCCCATTGATCTTCGCGGAGGTTCTTCATCAGGGTGAAGTACATCACCCCGGCGCAGTTGACCAGGAAGTCGACCGGGCCGAGCTCGTCCTCGGTCATGGAGACCAAATCCTTGACCTGGGAGCGGTCCGTGACGTCGGTCTGGGAGATCATGCTGCGCCCCTTACCCTCCAGGCTGTCCTGAACTTTTAGCAGTTCCGGTTTTCGCCGGGCGGCGAGCGCGACGTGCGCCCCTTCGCGCGACAGAGAGCGGGCGACCGCCGCCCCGATGCCGCTAGAAGCTCCGGTAACCACTGCGACCCGATCCCGCAAGGGGCTCTCCGCGCGGCTATCCACGCCGGCCCCCTTTCGGCCTCTTTCCGGGAGGAGCTTCGACCCAGCCGCGGTCCGCGAAGTGGCGTGCGTAGTTGCCGAGAAGCGTGGGATTGATGTCCGGACGGCGCAGCCCGGTACGCTGCAAGACTTGACGGGTGTTGCTGTCGTCGTAGACATTGCCGTCCCAGAGCTCGTGATCCCCTGGGGCTGCGCCGTCTAAGACGCCGCCGATAATATTGCTGCCTCTGGCGTCCGGGCGCGTTGCGGCGCGGCGGGCTTCCAACCAGTCGGGGTAGCTGAGTTGCTCCAGCGAATATCCCATCTGCCCGAGCCATCCGAATACCTCGTCAGCCGGCACGGGGTCGGGCTCGGCGAGGTGGAACGTGTTGCCCGAGGCGTCCGGCTCGTTGGCGAGGTGGCAGATCGCGCCGCTCACGAAGTCCACCGGCGTCATCTCCACGCGCCAGCCCTCGACGTTCGGGACTGCCCCGATGCGGAGAGACTCGGCGATGACCGCCCCGAGGAAGTCACGAGGGTTGGATATGCCGCTGATGCTGTGGCCGGAGATGTTGCCGGGACGGTACACGGTGACCGGCAGACCGCGCATCGCCGCCTGACGCACCAGTTTCTCCGCTACCCATTTCGTCTGCCCGTAACCGTCCCCACGGGCCCCCGACAACCCGTCGATGTCGGCGTCTTCCTCGCAGCGGTGGCCGCCGGCCGGGAAGATTCCGTTGGTCGATACGTAGTGAAGGTGCTTTGCCCTGTTACGGCAGGAGAGCCGGAGGACCTCCCGCGTACCGTCTACGTTCGGACCTTTGAGCGCCTCGTATGGATAGGCCAGGTTGACTCGGGCCGCTGTGTGGATCACCACGTCCACTTCGTGAGACAGGACGTCGAACTCGTCCTCCGCCAGTCCCAGCAGCGGGGCCTCCAAATCTCCGGCGACCGGCACGATACGCCCGGCGCGTCCGGGACGCCAGAGGCCGTACCCTTCGAGGTTTGCCCGGATCGGGGCCATAAGGTCTCCATCCTCACGGGGACGGACCAGGCAATAGAGCGTGGCTTCCGTCCGCAAGAGCAGTGAATCCAGTAAGAAAGCCCCGAGAAACCCGGTCGCGCCTGTAAGAAAGATCCGGCGTGCCCGCTGCAGGATGAAGGTATCTTTCGCCTCTTTGTCGGGATAAATATCCTCGTCCAGAACAGCCTCGGAGATCAGGTCCGGACCAGCCTCGGGTTCGGTAGCGCCGCGCAGCCGGGCGTCCGTCGCGTCGCAGAGCCCTTGAACCGTCGGTTCTTTGATCAGGACGTTGATCGGCAGCCGGACGCCGAAGACTTCCTCCACACGCCCCAGAAGCTCGGCGGCGGCGAGTGAGTGCCCTCCCGCGTCGAAGAAGTTGTCTTCCGGGCCTACGTCGCCCTCGTCCAGACGCAGCACGTCCTCGAAGAGCCGGGCCATCGCCGTCTCCTTCTCCGGCCGTTCTGCCTCCTCTGGCACCTCATGCACGGCGGTCCCCGGCCCAGACTCGACGCGGGCCGGCGGCTCCGGTAGTTCCTCGCGGTCCACCTTTCCAGTAGTCGCCTGCAACGGAAGAGCGTTCAGTTCGACGAAGACAGAGGGTATAGCGTAATGCGGCAGGCTTGACTGGAGGACGCGGCGGAGATCCGGGCTGCGTCCCGTGCCTTCATCTATCTCCCACCCGGTGTAGCGACCATTTTCCTCCGCGTCCTCAGAAGGAACGAGGTAGGCGACGAGACGCTTGTCCGCGCCCTCTTCGCCCTCGGAGATCACTACACAGTTGTGGACGGCCAACTCTTTCTCCATAGCGGCTTCGACCGCGCCAAGCTCGATGCTGTAACCCCGGACCTTTACCATGAAGTCCACGCGCCCCAATACCTCCAACTCACCCTCGGGCAGCTCGCGGACCCTGTCGCCCGTGCGATACATCCGGGCGCCGGTCTCCGGGGCGAAGGGATCTTCGGTAAAGCGCTGGGCGGTGACCTCTGGACGGTTCACGTATCCGCGCGCCAGACAATCTCCCCCCACGTACAGCTCCCCAGCCTCCCCATCCGGGACGGGCTTTTTGTCCTCGTCGAGGATGTAGGTGTGCTCCGGGTCCAGTGGGGCTCCAACCGGGCAGTACGTCTTTCCGGTCTCGTAGAGCTCGCGCAGGTCTCCGGCGGCTACTTCGTGAGTCTCGCTGATGCTGTAGACGTTCATCACCCGCGTCTCGGGCAGCAGGTCGAGTACCCGCCGCGCCAGGGTGCGAGTAACGACCTCGCCGTTAAGCCACAATACTTTCAGCGCCGACAGCCTCTCTCCCACCTCCGGGCCGCCCGAGTTCAGCACAGACTCCAAAAGGGACGGGGTTACAAGGACCTCGGTTATCTCGTACTCTTCGAGAAAACGGAGTAGGGTGGGAGGGTCGTAGATCACGTCGTCTGGAATGACCACGGTAGTAGCGCCCCTGAGCAGCGGCCGCAGCATCTCCCAGATAAAGAAGACGTTGCACCCTACCCGGTCACCCGGCCCGTTGTCGCTGACGTCGAAACGCCACAGGTACGAGCGCACGGCCGCCCGATGCGGGTTCGCTATCCCCTTCGGCTTGCCCGTGGTCCCCGATGAGTAAGAAAAAAAGGCCAGGTTGTCCGCCACGGACTCGGTTCCGGGTGCATCATCCGGGTCCAAGTCCCGGTACCACCCCGCGTCCAGGCAGAAGCGCTCCTGGGATTCAGGCAGGTTATCCTCGTAATCCTCGTTTGTAAGCACGATGCGAGGCCGGGAGTCGGCTATGACCTCGTTCAGCATCGAGGGTGGATAGGCCAACTCCAGAGGAAGGAATGCTCCTCCGGCTTTCAAGGCCGCCAGGCAGGCGACCACGTACGCGGCGGACCGTTCCATGTAGACACCCACTACTTTGTCCGGTCCTATCCCGAGTCCCCGAAGATAACCCGCGAGAAGCTCCGCCTGGCAGTCGAGCTCTTCGTAGGTTAGCGAGCTGCTTGGGTCAAGGACCGCCGGAGCCTGCGGCGAGCGTCGCGCCTGCTGCTCGAACAGCGTATGCAAACACGAGTCTGCGTGGTCGTCGATAATGGTAGTCCCCTCTCGTGAAGCCCCTGTCAGAGGCGGATAAAAAGGCTGGATTCCGTAGCCGATAGAGCCCGAAGCTGCGCTGACCCGTGCTGTATACGGACCGGAGTATCATTTGCGTCATCCCTGTTTTTGGCACGTTCCATCGGTCATCGGTTACCAAATAAACGAAGCTGCGATTATAGTCGGCTTGCCGAATGGTTCAAGTGGGACGAGAAATTTGTTTCGTGGGCGTGGAGCCCCTGGCCGCTCTTTACTTGAAGCGGTACTGACGGTACATGCCGGCGCTCTCGTCTACATCGGCCTCGGTCACGTGATCGCGGCCGCGGGAGGCGACCCGGTCCTCTATCCTCTTCCGGATAAAGCGCCGCATCAGAAACGGGCTCCGCTTTATCCGGCGGTCGGCCTCTGGATCCCAGGTAATATCTTTGGTGTCCGACACTCTAAATCTCCCTCGTTCCGCTGTACTTCCACAAAGATTATACCCTTGCGGGGATCATCCACGGCACGCAGCCTGTAGAGCGCGTCGCCGGGGAAGAGCTTGACGTCCTTGAAGGACTTGTCCCCGACTTCCAACCTCCCCCATGAGAGGCCGGCTATCCGGGGTGATCTCACCTATTCTGAGCGGGGCGAAACTTTCGCAAGGGTCTTGCGTATATATAGACAGAGGAAGCGCGGGTCAGGATATTATCTCCCCCCTCCCATCCTGGCTCGCGCGCCTCGACTATTACCTCCGGCCGGGGCCTGATCTCCAGGTTCCCGGCCTCTTTCTATTTGGGGTCTTTGGGAGCCGTAAGCAGCTTGAGCAGCGCGAACAGGACCATACCTCCGAGCAACAAAACCGGGCTGCGGATGAACTTCGTCGTGAGGCGCGTAATCTCTTTGAACAACCGTGTCAAACCCGGCCTCCTGAAACTGTAGGGAACTCTCGGACCAATATATGCTTCGTCGAGCAACTATTTTCAGCGAAAGCTCGTACAAAGAGGCTCGTGATATCCCCCGACGTAGAGAGGATCGGAGCTTTATCATCGGCTCTGATCCTCTCTATGCCTCGTGGACGTAGTTCTTCGCAACGAGGCCTAACCCGCTGATCCGCCATCCTCTATCTGGATGCGCTTGGGCTCCTGTACCGCTGCAGCACCCTCAACGACCACCTCCAGGACACCGTCCTCGAAGCGGGCGTGGATCTTGTCTTCATCCACCCCTTCCGGCAACGTCATGCTCCGGCGGAACGTACCGTACCGGCGCTCCCGGACGTGGTATCCCCCACGTTCTTCTTCCTGATCCTGCTTGTGCTCGCCGGAGACGGTCAAGACGCCATTCTGAAGCGTGATGTCCACGTCCTCCAACTTCACACCGGGCAACTCGGCCTTTATCACGAGGTCGCCATCCCTGGACACCGCGTCTATCGCCGGCGCCCACTCGGTAAATTGCTGCGTCCTCTGGCGTACCGGACGACGGGAGAGCCCGCCGAGCATCTCGTCGAACATCTGCTCCATCTCACTGCGAACGTCCCTGAAACCCTTGAACGGACTCAACATAACCATCTACCTCCTTCTATCTACCAGCCCCGCCCCCTTGGCGTAGGCTAATTGCCTCTCTACGATCACCATTATACCCATCTATTTACAGTTTCAAACAGTTTTTTTACATATTTTCGCAGAATTTTCGCTGATAGCCTTAATAAAATAGAGTTTATTTACAGTTTGCGGTATGATTTCTGTTAGAAACGCGGAAAGGCTGGGTGAAAGTGCCGAATATTGGCGAAAACTTGTTGCTTATACGTCGTTCGAGGATGTGGACCCAGGGCAGACTCGCCGAAGAGTCCGGGGTTAGTCCGACGACGGTCTCCGGCATTGAGAATGGGAAGATCTCCCACCCCCACTTTGGCACCCTCCGAAAAGTCGCCGGGGCGCTGGGCGTGGAGCCGGAGGAGTTGGTCTCGGGCCGCGGAAGGCCCAGCCACCCGGAAGGAGCTCCCTCGCCTCTCTCGCTGGGTTGGGCGATGTCGGCTCGGGAAGAAGAGTTCGAGCGGGAGGTCGAGGAAGCGTCGCTCGAAAGCCTGGGCGCTTTGTCGCGGGAGCTCGACGAAGAGCAAGGCCGACTGCAGGATCTCTACGAGGAGTTCCCACAAGACACTGAACAGCGCAGGTTCGTGAAGCGTCAGATCCGCAACGTCGCCGCGCACTCGGGGTCGGTCGGGGCTTCTATCCTTTTTCTAAAGCGTAGTAGGCTCCGTTGACTCAATCACCCCGAACCGAACGGGTCATGTCTTCCGCCGCGCGATCCTCGTCTCGACGCTCGTCCATTTTGAGCACCATGTAGACCCGGTCGACTCCCATCTCGAACACCGCTTCACGGGCGTTGGCGAGGGCGGCGAAAACCTCGTCCGCGCTTTCGGCTTCGACCGTGGTTCCCATCGGGTTGAGGGTACACTTCAAGCCGCTGTTTTCGAGGGCTTCCGCAGCCGCCTTCACGTACTCGCTGACGCTCGGTCCGCCGGTCCCGACCGGGACTATGCTCACTTCGGCTACAACCATGATGTCTCCTTTCCAGATTGTCCGTCCTGGGACTTTATGGCCTCGAAAATGGCGGCCATGTCCTCCTCACCGTGTCCGGCGTTTATGGCGCCGTCGAAGCGTGCGGCGACGGCCTCGGCGAGCGCCAGATGGAGGCCTTCCGCGCCGGAAGCTTCGAGTACGAGGCCGATGTCTTTTCGGGCCAGCTTTGCGGAGAAGCTCGTCGGGGAGTCTTCTTCGATCATCATCCGGCCCTTCATCTGTGCATAGGGCAGGTTCAATGGGCCGCCCTCGATAGTTTCGAGGAAATCGTTCGGGTCTACGCCGGTCGCCCTGGCAAAGGAAATCGTCTCGGCCAGCGTTCCGAGGAGGCCCAGTATCCAGTTGTTCACCACGAGCTTGAGCTTGCTACCGGAGCCGGCCTTCCCGAGCCAGAGCGTCTTGGCGCCGACCGCGTCGAAGACCGGCTGGCACTTCTCGCGTGCGTCGTCCGGCCCGGAGGCCAGCAAGATCAACAGTCCTTGTTCCGCAGGTTGCTTGGTTCCGAGCACTGGCGCGTCCACGTATAGAACGCTATGCTCCTCAGCGATCTCAGCGAGCCGCTCGTTGCCTTCGACCCCGACGGTGCTCGCCTGGATCCAGACTCCACCCTCCGCCAACCCGGATAGCACCTCGCCGCCAACGGTTTCGGCCACAGCGTCCGCATCGGAGAGCATCGTTACGACGAAGTCCGCACCATCTGCAGCCTCCGCAGGACTATCCGTAACTGTAGCTCCGTCTTCGGCCAGAGGCTCGGCCTTCTCCCGAGAACGGTTCCAGGCTCGCACCTCCATACCGGCGGAGAGTAGGTTTCGCGTCATCCCGGCGCCCATGATCCCGGTTCCAAGAACGGCTACCGTGGCGGCCTCTGTAGCGTTGTCTGTCATCTCCAAATTCTCCCTCGTGTCAGATAGTCGGCATGAACAAAACCTACCACGCCGCCTGTTTCCGTAAACGCCGGGTGATCCGCCTAACAACGCGTCCGGCCGGGTAGAGCTAGAATACTCTCGTTGCCCCAGAGATCCGAGAATGGAAACGGTGAAAGCAAAGGCCACGCTCGAAGCGCGAGACATAACGCTCCGGTACAAGAGCAGCGGACGCGGTATCGAAGGCGTGAGCCTGGACGCGCGTCCGGGTGAGATCTTCGGTCTCATGGGACCCAACGGCTCCGGCAAGAGCACCCTGCTCCGCGTACTGTCCACCGCCATTGATCCGGATTCCGGCGACTTCGAGGTCGCCGGCCGGGACGGCGTGAAGGAGAAACGAGCCATCCGTGCGCGGATGGGCCTCATGGTGGACCGCCCGACTCACTATAAGGATCTGAGCGGTTGGGCCAACGCCTATTTTTTCGCCAGCGCCTATGGGATGGAGGAGAAAGAGGCCAACCGCTCGCTCGCCGAGCTCTTCGACTACTTCGACCTCACCGAGTACAAGGACGACAAGGTCAAGACATACTCTTATGGAATGGGAAAGAAGCTCGCGCTGATCGAAGCGATGGCCCACGGCCCGGAGTTCCTGGTACTCGACGAGCCTTCGCTCGGCCTCGACTACACCTCCCAACTCGCCTACCAGCGCAAGGTGCGGGACCTGGCAGCCTCCGGCGTGACGATACTCCTCGCCAGCAATCAGGTTGACGAGGTGGAAGCACTCTGCGACCGGGTAGCGTTCCTGCACCGGGGCAAGCTCGTCACCCAAGGTAAACCGGAAGACCTCATCTCCTCCATCAAAGGTGTTAGGCGCATCGTGTCAACACTACGAAACCCGATCGAGTACGGACCTATAAGCGAAGTTTCGGGGGTCGATAGGGTGGTACCGGAAGGCCGGGATCTGGTGATCCACTGCGAGGACCGGCCCGGTATCGTCGAGGACGTGGTGGCTGGGATCGTTCGGTGCGGCGGCGACATCACGGATCTCGCGGTGCGGAGGCCGAACCTGGAGGACGTATACGTCAAGCTGACCGGGGAGGCGCTGAACGATGCTGAGGGTTAATCCGCCGGACGCTTATTGGAAGAAAGATGTGGCGCTTTTCTTCTCCAAGAGATTCGCGCTGCTCATAAAGATGATCTACCCGGTCGCCATTATCGTGCCGGTAGCCGCGACCGACATCCCGGCTCAGTACGCCGCGGCGGTCATAGGCATCGTGGCGATCATGGCCGGAACCTTCGGGGCCGGCGAGAGCCTGACGATAGACCTCAATGACGGCATCCTGGGACGCGTCGCCCTGACGCCTCTGCGTCCCCAGCGCATAGTCTTCGAGGTTTTGATCGTGAACGCTATTTTGGACTTTATCCAACTGGCGCCGGCGCTGCTCGTGGCTTATTTACTCAATCCGGCGCCTCTCGTGTGGGTGCTGGCGGCGACTTTCGGGGTATTCACGACGCTGTTGGCGGCGAATAGCATCGGCATCTTCATCGCCAATTTCACCACATCTCCGGCGGACGTATTGTTATATGCAACGGCGATCCTGTTTCCCTTGATCTACCTGTCCGGGTTCTTCCGCAACCAGAACCCGACTGGAATACTGGCGTTCCTGAGGGAATTCGTACCCTTCGCCTACATGAACGACGCCCTCAAGAGCGTCTTCGGCTTGAGCGTCAAGACGACCCCGATAGAGGTGTTCATCTACCCGACGATCATCTGTGCTGTTCTAGCCGTCGCCGTCTGCCTGACGGCCCCGCGCCTGCTCTCCCCCCGTATGTAGTGTTATACGCCCCGGATTTTGAGCCCAGCCTTGCATCGCCTTTCGAGATCCTTCTGCGCCCTCCAGCGGGCGAGGAGACCGGGACGTTTTTCGAGTTTGTGCGTCCCTTCGCGGTGCGTCACGGAGAGGCGGCCATTGTTCAGGGTTCCGGACAGGTTTAGCGAGGCGCGCTGTTCCCGGTCCGGGACAGAGAAATCGTGGTAGAGAAGGGCCGCCGGGACGTCCGGCAACTCTTCTTGAGAGAGGGAGCTTACCAGCGGACGCTCCGAGTCCCAGTTGTCTACCCAGACCGTGTCGGAGAAGATAGTGTCGGCTTCTTTCCAAGCCAGGATGCCCTGGTCCGGTTCGGTGCGGCGGGCGATTTGGCGGGGAGTCTCGGTCTCGGTGAAGCGAAGGATCAGGCGCGGCACGTACCACCAGTTGTCGCGCCGGAGGACGAGGCTGCCGATTAGCTGGCGCGAAGGCCAGAACTTGCGTAGCTCCCAATAGAGAGGTTCTTCTAGGAACAGATCCCCTTCGGTGTCCGGCGTTACCTCCACCTTTCCCTCCACTGTGAGAGGGCTCCACCCGACGCGGGCGAGCCGGGAGTCCGAGAAGGTCAGGGAGACCTCCGGATCTTTCCCCAGACACCGGGCCAGATCAAGGCGGGAGTAGGGAAGGGCGAAGACCGGCTCCTTCTCTAACAGGAGAGGTGTCAGGGCTTCGATGTGCGGCCGCCCGTCCGGCCCGGTGTAGGCGAGCTCGGCTACGGCGGCCATCTCAGCCGAAGTGCGTAAGGTCTGTGTGTCATATACGGCCACGGGGTTGTAATGATAACTCTTGAGGATTATAGTGCCGGGCAAGGCTTCAGGATCCAAGATTTGAAGCTCTGGGGAAACGATACAGGAATAATAGGAGGAGCAATGCCGGCAATATTCGTCGTTGTGGTCGTACTCGCAGCCTTCTTTCTCGCTTACAGGTTCTACTCGAAGTATCTGGCCGAGAAAGTCTATGCGCTAGACAAGTCTTTCGAGACCCCGGCTCACGAGTTCGAGGATGGGGTCGACTACGTCCCGACGAACAAGCACGTACTCTTCGGGCACCACTTCACCTCCGTGGCCGGGGCGGCGCCCATCGTGGGGCCGGCTATCGCCGCATTCTGGGGCTGGCTGCCGGCGTTGCTCTGGATCACCTTCGGCACCATTTTCGCCGCCGGGGTCCACGACTTCGGCTCGTTGGTCGTCTCGGTGAGGAACCGGGGGCAGAACATCGGTACGCTCTCTGCGGGTGTTATAAGCACGAGAGCCCGGAGCCTATTCTTGATCATTCTCTTCTTCCTCCTGACGCTCGTGAACGCCGTGTTCGGAGTGGTCATGGCGATCCTGTTCGAGGCAAATCCGGGGGCGGTGATACCGGCCGTGGCGATCATCCCGATAGCCATAGTCATCGGCCAGTTCGCCTACCGGGGGCGAGGACCGATCCTCATCCCGGCGCTCATCGCCGTCGCGCTGTTGTACGCTCTCATCCCGGTCGGCCAGTTGCTCCCGATACAGGTGGATGGCCTGGCGAGCGTATTCGGGATCGAGGCCCGGACACTCTGGGTCATCCTGATCTTCGCCTACACCTGGTTCGCCTCACGGCTGCCGGTGTGGCTTTTGCTCCAGCCGCGGGACTACATCAACTCCTTCCAGCTCTTTATAGCTCTGGGCGTGATCTTCCTCGGCATAGCCGTCGGCTTCGACACCATCGCGGCCCCGGCCATCAACTCGAACCTGCCGGCGGACTCTCCGAGCATATTCCCGTTCCTGTTTATAACCATCGCCTGCGGCGCGATCTCGGGCTTTCATACCCTGGTTGCCTCGGGCACGTCATCCAAGCAGTTGGACAACGAAGAAGACGCCCGGTACGTGGGCTATATGGGTGCTCTCGGCGAGGGCTCGCTGGCCCTCGGCTCCCTCCTGGCGGTCACGGCGGGCCTCGGGGCCACCGCCGCCTGGCAGCAGAACTACCCCGACTTCGCCACCGCCTCGGACGGAGCGGTCGGGTACTTCACCCAGGGCGTCGGCAGCTTCGCCGGTAACCTCGGCATCCCCGAGACGATAGGTGTCATCTTCGCGGCGGTCGTGGTTATCACCTTCGCCGGAACGACGATGGACACCGGCATCCGACTCCAACGGTACATTATCCAGGAGATCGGGGAGATCACCAACATAAGACCCCTCACCCGCAACGTAACGCTGACGACCACGATCGGGGTACTCATACCTCTGGGACTCGCCCTGTATCCTGGAGGCGACCGGGGCGGCGACGCAGGGTTCGTCTTCGGTTACCTGTGGCGGCTCTTCGGTACCACCAACCAGCTCACCGCCGGGCTCGCGCTTACCGTGATCGCGATCTACGTCTTCACCCGCAACCGCAACTTCATAGTCCAACTCGTGCCGCTCGTCTTCCTGCTGTCGATGACCGTCTACGCGCTGTTCCTCCAGTTGGGGCAGTTCTACAATGAGGGTTCCTGGCTACTGCTGGTCGTGGATGCGATCATCTTCATCCTCTCCGTGTGGCTGATAGTCGAGGCCATAGTCGCCTTCAACCGGGCGCGCGGCGAGCGGGGACAGGAAGTCGCCAACCGGGAAAGCGATAGCGAATGACGCACCGGATCATCCTGGTCCGCGAGTGGGATTCGCAGACGGCGGCCTCCGGTTGCTGCGGCCGTCTCGGCGGCGCGGACACCGAACTCGGCGACTCCGACACCTACCGGCACAACCGCGACGAGATGGAGAAGATGGGCGCGGTCTACCGCGCCCTGCGCGAAGACCTCTTCGACGAAGAGGTGGAGATGACCGTAGTGGACCCGCGCAACATGGTCTGGCTCATCCCCTCGGTTCTAAAGGATGCCCGCAAACGGGGCTTCTCAATCGGTGAGACCTTCCGGCAGATAAACAAAGGTGTCTCCTACAATGCGGTGATCCTGGACGGCAAGGTCCTCTTCTCCGGCCACGTCCCGACACCCGAGGAGGCTGTCTCGGCCATCCGCTCCGAGCTGGATGAACTCGAACCGGTGAGGGTCTGAAATGTCGCCGGGTTTGCGAGACATTTACAACAAGATAAACGAGCTAAACGAGGAGTTCCTCGTCAGCAAGTGGCGCTCTGGGCTCCAGAAGGAGGCGAACCGCCAGCAGGACGCGCTGATGGCGATGCTCTTCCTCGAAGCTCTCGGAGTGCCGAATCCGACCAGCTACTACGCTCTCTCACTCTACCCGGAGTTCGTGGAGTCCTTCCACCAGTGGCACCGCCGGATGGGGATGGAAACCTTCCCCGAAGCCGGTTTCTGCTGTTGAGCGAGGCGTCCGACGACCGCCGCCTGGCCTTTTTTGGCGGCAAGGGCGGGGTGGGCAAAACGACACTCGCCGCGGCCTTCGCCACCCTGCTCGCGAGGCGCGGGGAGAAGACCTTGCTAGTCTCAACCGACCCGGCCCACTCCACGAGCGACATCCTGAGGATGAGTCTGACGGGCGAACCGCGGCACGTGGAAGGCAACCTGTGGGCCGTCGAGATCGACGCCGCCAAAGACGCCGAAGAGTACATAGAGAAGATCAAAGTAGATGCAAAAGACTCGGTTAGCATTGAGGTGCTCCCGACGGTCGAGCAGCACCTGGACCTCGCCAAGAACAGCCCCGGCACCGAGGAGTCGGCGCTCTTCGACCGTTTCGTTGACCTCATCGCACTCTCCCCCGACGAGTACGACCGCATCGTCTTCGATACCGCCCCAACGGGCCACACCCTGCGCCTCTTGACGCTACCAGCCCTGCTCAGCGCCTGGGCCGAAGGCATGGTGCGCCAGCGGGAGAAGGTCGCCGGGATGGAGCGGATGATGCGAAATCTGACCGGCAAAGACGAGCCGGGTGGAGACCCGATCCTCAACCGGCTCCGCGAACGTCGCGATAAGTTCCACCACGCCCGCCACCGGCTCCTGGAGGACACGACCTTTTATCTAGTCCTCATCCCAGAACGCTTGCCTATAGAAGAAACCGAGCGCGCCCTCAAAGTGCTAACCGGCAACGACGTGCAAGTCGGGGCTCTTATAGTAAACCGGGTCTTCCCCGACTCGGCGGATGGGGATTTCATGCGCTCCCGGCTGGAACAGCAATCAGAGTACCTGGAAGAGATCGACGACCGCTTCGAGAAGAAGGAAGTAGTCCGGGTCGAGCAAGAAGCGCGGGACATTACCGAGCGGGAACAGCTAGACCCCATCGCCCAGCAACTGGACGAGGCTGGACTCGGCTGATATTCACGGTAGAGAATGCGACCCGGTACGCTATACTGGTTGCATGGTAGAGAAGACTACGCCACACCAGCCACTGAGCGTCGAAGAGTACCTGGAGCTCGAACAGAGCGCCACCGTAAAGCATGAGTACGTGGGCGGCGAGATACACGCGATGGTCGGGGCCAGCCGGAGGCACAACAGGATCTCACTCAATATCGTCCGCAAGCTCGCGGACGCGGCGGAGGGCGGTTCTTGCCGGGTCTACATAAGTGACATGAAGCTCCAGATCGAAGAGGTATTCTACTACCCTGACGTGATGGTCGCCTGCGGAGATGTCCCGGAGAACGAGTATCTCGAAGACGAGCCGTGTCTCGTGGTCGAGGTTACCTCACCGGGCACTGAGACGATAGACCGCCGCGAGAAACTAGCCAACTACCAGGGCATCTCCTCGCTGCGAGCATACGTCATCATTGCCCAGGAGCGACGAAGGATCACCCACTACCAGCGCGATGAGAACGGCGTCTGGCTAAGAGGCGACCTAGTCGAAGAAGGAGAAATCCACGTGCCCTGTCCGCCGGGCGCGAAACTAAATCTAGACGAGATTTACGCAGGCCTATAAGTAATGGGCCCTTGCTAGCGGCAACCGGAGGGATCTCAGCGCGGGACGAGGACCAGCTTGCCGAAGAAGTCTTTCTTCTTGAAGTCCTCCTGGGCGCGTCTTATATCCGACAGAGGGTAGGCGCCGGCCAGCAGCGGCTTTAGTTTGCCTTCTTCCAAGAGACTCACCAACTCCGCGAACTCTTCGTGCGTCCCCACCGTAGAGCCGATCAACTCCAGGTGCTTCAGGTAGAGGGTGCGGAGGTCGAGCTTTACAATCGGTCCGGCGATGGCCCCCGCCGTGACGTAGCGTCCCAGAGGCCGCAAGATGTTCAGGAGATCCGGAAAGATCCCGCCTCCCACAACATCGGCTACCACGTCTACCGGACGTCCTTCCGCCGCCTCGGATACCGCGCCCGTGAGTTCCGTGGCGCCCCGTGTAACCGTCGCTTCCGCGCCCAAAGACCTGGCACGGTCTTCTTTTCCGGAACCTACCAGCGCGATCACCCGCGCGCCGCGTGCCCGCGCGAGTTGCAGGAGGGCCGAGCCCACACCTCCCGAAGCCCCCGTAACCAGTACCGTTTCTCCCTCTTTCACCCTGGCCCGGTTCAACATCCTGAGGGCAGTGACGTAGGCCGTGGGAAAGGTCGCGAGCTCCTCGTCGCCCAGAGGACTATTTATCCGGTAGGCGTTCTCCGAGGGCAGAGCGACGTACTCGGCGAAGCCGCCGTCACACTCGCTGCCGATAATGTCGGCGTCGACGAGCCCTTCCTCCCCTTCACCGGAGTAGAGCACGAAATCAACCATCACCCGCTCTCCGGCGCGCGATTCCGGCACGTCCTTGCCCACCCGCTCGATCCGGCCCACGATATCCAAACCCTGTATGCGGGGAAACTCCATCGGCTCACTCCGCCAGCCACCCGTGGACTGAGGGTCATCCTCGGAACCATAAGCTCCTTCACGGGTCCAGATGTCGGTGTTGTTCACGCCGGCGGCGCCGACGCGCACCAGGACTTCGCCGGCCGCTGGCTCCGGGATCGGAACATCCTCCCGATACTCTAGCTTCTCCGGGCCTCCATGACCGGTGAGCAGTACGGCTTTCATACTCCTATCCGTCCCGCTCCGCGTGCATTCTAAAGCTCTTTGTCCTTTGCCCGTTCGATGTAAGCCTCGGCGGCTTCGGGGTTATTGTAGCTCAGGGCGCCGCCGGTCATGGGGTTGTTTATCTCGTAGTGGCCGCCGGCTTCGTGGTCAATGATGACCGGATAGTAGCGTTCACCGACCTGTTTTATGGCGTATTCTGTAGGCTCTTTCTCGGGCAACGTATCTCCTCTTTAATGGTCACCGGATTCTTTCTACCATACGTCGGAAGCGGGCATTTCAGCCATCACAAACCCCAAACCACGAGTTGAGGCTTGTAGTTTAAATACGATGTTCGGCTGGTAAGTTAGGGGTGATACTGAACGCTTTGATCCATTCGCTTGCGGATACGCTGGCGGGAGAGGAGAAGCATGATCGAAGTAACCG
Organism: Rubrobacteraceae bacterium; assembly: GCA_041745215.1. Classification (GTDB taxonomy): domain Bacteria; phylum Actinomycetota; class Rubrobacteria; order Rubrobacterales; family Rubrobacteraceae; genus SIRX01. Next base: position 18,169 of record JBGTJJ010000007.1, read on the forward strand.
AAGAAGCCAAGGAACTATTTCTAGAGGTCGAGCACCCCGAGGGCTCCGTGCTTCGTCTGGACCCTGTGATGGACGAGAGTTCCGGCGAGACCCAGATCGGCATCGCCGCTGGCGAGCAGCAGGAAGGCGACCAGATCGTGGAGCACGCCGGAGACGACTTGCTCTACATAGCCGCCCCCGTGAGCGAGGCTCTCGACGGCAGCACCCTGGATCGGGTAGAGACTCCCGAAGGACCGGGCATCGGCATCGCCCCGCCCGAGGGAGAGACTTCGTAGCTCTCCAAAGAGAGTGTTTCGAGAGGGCTTGGGGTTTACCCAGGTCCTCTTTTTAGTTCCCAGAGAAGCGTCCCTTGCTGTAGAGTTTTGGTGTGGACGCGGCGAATCACGTAGTAATAGTTGGTGGACCGGAGGAGACGGAAGAACTTCTTGCGATCTCTCTGGACGACGGCGAGGCGATACCGCTATTCGACTCCCTCGAAGAGGCGGAAGAGTTTCTGGGATCGACGGGAGAGTTTGGGGAATCCTGGACGGCGCTCGAAGTATCTGCGTGGGATCTGATCCAGCTTCTGGAGTATCAGGGCGAAGAGGTAGAGTACGTGGCCCTTAGCCCGCCGCCTGAACGCCTGGAAGGCGGCATGCAGGTTCAAGTCATCCCGCTTGGGGCGATGGTCTCGCTCCTCGAACACCAGACCGAAGCCACGGAACAACCGCAGGAAGAGAAAGGTTTTTGGCGACGGTTATTCCGCCGCTAGAAGAGTTTCAGAGGCTTCTATCTACGTCCGTTCCGCGAGCATCATGCTTATACCGTGCCGAGACCTGAGAGTAAAGCTGGGCTCGGGCTCGATGGGATGTCCGGGTACGAGGGTGAGCCCGTAACGTCGAGCTACCGTAGCAAGGATAAGCGTGGCCTCCATCGTGGCGAAGTTGTTGCCGATGCACTGACGAGGTCCACCGGAGAAGGGGAAGTAAGCGTAGCGCGGTCGTCCGGCGCTTCTCTCCGGCGTGAAACGTTCGGGGTCGAACGTTTCGGGCTCTTCCCAGAAGTCCGGATGCCGGTGGGTGACGTACTGGCTTATTACTATGCGGGAGCCTTTCGGGACCCGGTAACCTCCGAACGCATCCTCTTCGGCCACGAGCCGGCTAAGACCCCAAACTGGCGGGAAAAGGCGCATCGACTCCTGCACCACCATGTTCGTGTAGGTTAGCTCACCTAGATCTCCGAAAGCCGGCGTCCGGCCGTTTAGCCTATCCACTTCCTGCTCCAGCTTCTCCCGGATGTGGGGGTTGGCGTCGATCAGGTACCAGGTCCACGAGAGCGCGCGGGCCGTGGTCTCGTACCCGGCGGTGAGGATGGTCATTACCTCATCCCGGAGCTGACGTTCGCCCATCCCTTCGCCGGTATCGGCGTCGCGGGCTTCGAGGAGCAGGTCGAGAAGGTCACCCTCTCCCCCGCCGTTCGTCCGGCGATCGGAGATCAGGGTGTCCACCACGCTGTTGAGATGGCTCACGGCGTTACGGTATCGACGGTTTTTCGGAGTAGGCAAACCGGGCGGCACGGGGAAGAACCTGCCGGTGCGCTGGAAGCCGAGGTTGAGGACGGATGCGAGCGACGCTCCCACGCCTCCGGCTTCCTCGCCAACCTCGGCGCCGAATAGCGTGCGGCCCACGATCCCGAGCGTCAGGCGCGACATCTCGGCGTCTAAGTCTAGCGGGGCGCCGGTTGGTCGCTCATCCCACCGATCCAGCATCTTCTCCGTGGCATCGGTCATCGTCTCCGCCATCTTTGCCAGACGTTCTCGGTGGAAGGCGGGCTGGGCGATGCGGCGTTGGCGCCGCCAGAAGTCTCCCTCGCTGGCGAGCAGTCCGTTGCCGACGATCTCGATGTGCTCGTAGCCGTCTTTGAGGTAGTTGCGGGGGTTCGTCCGGAGGACGTGGGAGATATAGTCCGGGTGCGAGAGCAGGTAGACCCTGTATGGGCCGAGCCGGAAACGCACGAAATCTCCGTGTCGGCGGCGGACCTCCGTGAGGAGCTGGAGAGGGTCCCGCCGCATCTCGAAGGCGCTACCGAACAGCGGGTTTCCCCTGAGATAGGGAGGTTCCTTTGTCTTTGTTTGGTCCGTCATCTGGTGTTGAGAGTCTACTATTCCAGGACTACGAGGATGCAGGTTCGCCCCGTGCTTCGGACATAGTCCGGTTGTTCACGAAGCGCAAAGTGAGCAATGATAAGGCTACTAGAACAAAAACCCCGAATATAAACGGCGCTCGAAGGCCGAAGCTGTCAGCAAGAATGCCTCCAGTGAGCGCCCCGATAGAGATCCCGCCCCACCCGAGAAGCCGGTAAACGCTGTTAACTCGGCCGAAGAGTCGCTCGGGAACAATAGCCTGTCGGAAGGAAACGGTTATGACGTTCCAGATCACAACGCCGACACCAACAACTGCGAACATGCCCCCCACCGCGAAGGGGTTCTCGGTCGTGGCGATTACTGCGAGCGCTGCGGCACTGCCAAAGAGGACAGCATGTAAAGAACGTCCGGGTCCTAACCACGAGACGGTCCTGTCTGCGATCAAGCTACCTAAGACACCGCCAACGGCTCCGGCAGACAGCAGGACACCGAATCCGAAGCTGCCAAGCCCCAGGATATTTTGTGCAAACAGTACAAAAATCGCCTCGAACGCCGCGAAAGTCAGATTGGTGATTCCCAGCATTAACGCCACCACCCGCAGCAGGTGGTGTCCGAACAGCCACCTGAGACCTTCGCCGATATCCGCCGTGAGCGTCCTCCTCGGCTCCTCCTTCAGTCCCTCCAAACGGAAGCGTCCGCTCATCACCAACACTAGAGCCGCAGCAGCCGCGAAAGTACCGGCGTCTATCAGAAACGGCACCGAGGCCGCAACCGCGAAGAGAAATCCGCCTACAGGAGGACCCGCAAACTGGTTAGCAACGACCTGTCCCCCAAAGAGCCTGCCGTTCGCTTTCTCCAGGCTATCCCTGGCAACCACTGAAGGTAGTATCGCTTGCGAAGCGTTATCGAACAGCGTCTCCGCAGTCCCAAGGAGGAAGAAAACAACGTACATTAGCGGGATGCTCACGAAGCCCAACGCTATGGAAATGCCGAGGAATCCGACCAACGCTGCCCGAAATCCATCTACCGTTCCCATCAGCAACCGCCGGTCAAGACGGTCGACCAAAGCGCCGCTTATAAGCGAGAAGAGCAGCCACGGTAGACGCTGGGCGAAAGTCACCCCGGCGACCAGAACCGGATCGCGGGTCAGGGAAGCCGCGAGCAGCGGTCCGGCGATCAACGTAATCCCATCTCCCAAGTTGGAGATAGTGCTCGCCGACCACAGCTTCCAATAATTCAACCCGAGCCCGACGCGGGACAAAGGCTACTCTTCTTCTCCGGACAGTTCGGGGAGGTCGGTGAGGTACGTTCCGGCAATTAGCCCGTATACCCGCTCACCGGGAACGCTTTCGAGATCCGAGAACTCGTCGGCCAGTTCCAAAAGCCGCCGTAAAAACTCCTCCGCCTTCGACGCCGGGATGCGGGCGTGACGGAGCGTCATAAAGTCAGCGGACCATTCTTCTGAATCTTCTGACTCCGGGGCTACGTACTCGTTCATCGCCTGCCGCAGAAAGTGAAAGGTCGGCTCTGATGCCAGATCCCCTTCCCCGTGCATGAACTCAAAGAGCCGGGCCGTTCGTCCGTAGTATTTCTCGGTGATAGCCCGCACCTGGCGGGTTCGCACGATCCGTATCAGACCCGCGCTTTCGAGAACTTTGAGATGATACCCGACGTTGCCTTTAGACTGGGCCAGCGCCTGGGCGAGCTGGCTCGTCGTCGCAGCCTTCTCCGATAAAAGGCTGATGATCCGCTGCCGCGTAGGGTCTCCGATCGCCTGAAATTGCTTCGGCTCCCGAACTTCGAGCACCTCTTCTAGCTCGTAGTCCGGCTTGCTGTGCTTCTCGCTCACGGTCGCGGGTTCTCGACCCAGAACATCACGTGTAGCCGCCAGAGTTTGAAGGCCGCCGGACTCCGTCGCCGGGGCGCCGGCCCGACCCACCGCGCCTCGGCCTCCAGGCGAGCCTGGTCTCTCAACTCTTCCTGTCGCCGCGACACCTCGTTCAGAACATGTCGCGGATCAGACCCCCAGTACATAACTACCTAATCTCCAGTCTGTACGTTTATACTTGTCTGTTATTACTTTATTGTCTAATATCACAGACCATAATTCAAGGATAATTTTCGTTTTCGCCGGGGCCGAGTATCCTGGCTCCTACAGGTTGTGTAGCACTAAATTTTCGGTGGCGTGGTCGAAGTCGTTGGGGTTTATATTTTCCGGTTTCAAGACTTCTGTCGATCTCCGATAAGGGTGGCTATCTCTTCCAGGCTTAGAGGCTCGCGGTGGACGGGTTCGCCGAGTGTCTCGCGCCGCGAGAAGCCGGCTCCCGCAGGGCGCAGTGTGTAAGAAGAGAAGCGGACCAGATGGTAGCGGCCCGGTCCGCGCCGGCGGGACGGACGATGTTCGATCCAGAGTAGAGGATGGAGAATATCCGGCAACCCATCCGGGAAGTGGTCCCGGATCACCTCGGCCGCCAGATACTCCGATACGTCTGAGATACGCACCCCGCTATCCCTCAACTCCTCGCAGACGACCACCGGCGCGTCGCCGTTCTCACCCAAGTATATCCGAACCCAGTAACACTGCGCCCCGAAACGATACCCTAGGCGGTGGTGGATGTACTCGGCTGTGAGGTTCATTCGCTCCTTACATGTACGGGCTGACCAACCCTAACCTTCCGCGCGGCCTGGCCGGCTGACGACCTGATCTATGACCCCGTACTCGACGGCCTCTTGGGGACCGAGCATATAGTCGCGGTCGGTATCGTGCTCGATCTTCTCGTAGGGCTGGCCGGTCATCTCAGCATACAACTCGTTCATCCGCTGTTTTGTGCGTACGAGCTCCTTGGCATGAATCTCCACGTCCGAGACCTGTCCGCCGAGTCCTCCGCCGATGCTCGGTTGGTGAAGTAGTATCCGGGCGTTTGGCAGGGCGCTACGCTTTCCTTTCGCTCCTGCGGTGAGCAAGAAAGATCCCATACTCGCCGCCATACCCAGAGCCGTCGTCGCTACGTCCGCCGAGATGAACTGCATCGTGTCGTAGATCGCCATCCCCGCGTTGACACTGCCACCCGGCGAGTTTATGTACAGGTTTATGTCCTGTTCGGGATCTTCGGAATCCAAGTGCAGTAGCTGGGCCATGATAACGTTCGCCACCTGATCGTCAACCGGAGTGCCGAGAAAGATGATTCTATCCGATAGCAACCGCGAGTATATGTCCATCGTCCGCTCCCCCCGCGGACTCTGCTCCGTTACGTAGGGAATGACCAACCTCGGATCGCTGCTCATCTGCACGCCTCCTCTTCCGCTAGTGGGCTATACTTCAAGAGAGTAACATTGTCGTAGTGTTTGTACAAGTTTTATGCAGTGTTTGGAGGTAAACGGTGGATCTACCGCATTTGAGGAACTTCCGGCAGCGGGCGGTTTTGAGCCAGGATCAACTAGCCGAGAAGTGTGGGGTGGCGCGGGATACGATCTCCAAACTGGAGAACGGCCAGCGCAGGGCTTACCCCAGCACGATCCGCAAACTCGCCATAGGGCTCCAGTTGGAGCCGCAGATGCTTCTCGGTGGCGTGGAGTACACGGGGGTAGAGACAGAACCCGAAACGGAAGAGTCGCCGGAGAAACGAGAAGAAAGCAGGAAGATCGGCTTCTAACGGATTCGCCGCTGTAGCCTGGACAGGTAGCGTAAACTATCGAAGTATGGTCGCTACCCTAGATTGGATCGTAAGCGCGGGTATATTAGCGCTAGTTATCAGTTTCATCTACCGTGAGTGGGAAACGTGGCGCGGTAGGCAGCGTGAACTAAAAGGTCTACTGTACCTTCTGAACTTCGAAGTCAGTCGCAATCAACAGACCTTATCCGAATTCATAAAAGAGCCTGATTCAGCCACCCGCAACGTAGGTAAACTCATCCAAACAACTGTTTGGAATGAAACTAAAGTACAGTTGACGCATCTGCTAAAAAACAAAGATCACTTTAGGACAATCGCATATTTCTACTACATCTTAGATGATGCGATGCTATCCGTAATTCATCATAAACACTTATCTGACACGATTAAGGAAGATTTCGTTTCCACTCTGTCACTTGACTTACGCGAACAGGGACAGGAAGTCCAAGACATCATCAATGTGTACATTCCGGCAGAAGAAGAAAACAAATATAGTGTAAAAATCAGCCTAACATCAAAGCGTCCACCCGAGGAATAAACTGCAACGCTTCTGCAGTAAGTTTCAAGCCAATAGCCGGGTTCAAGGCCGCCAGCCGTACGATAGATTCGCGCCGGTAAAATATGCTGGGTCAGACATAGCCGTGCACGGAGTTGTCAAGCCACGAATCCAGGTGTGCACCAACGGTCATGTTCTCTAAGTCGACGGTTGCTAGGTCCGCGTTGCTTTCCGCAAGCGCCCGCTACCGAGGCGCTGTCGCCTCAGTCGCCGTCTTACCGTACACAATGGAGACCGCCGCTTCGACTCGTTGGCCTTTTGGACCGTGTAGCAAGCTTCGTAGCGCCACTCTTTCCTGCGCCTGATCCCGTCTTCGTCGCTCTTACCCACAGCTCCCCCTTCCTGTCAGGATTGATCGTGAGGTCACCCCTGTGGCTGCTACCGCAAAACCCGCTATTTTGCAGGTTATTCTTTCCTATAAGGCTTGCCGATGGCGGCGGGGGCTATTGCGCGGCCGCCGAAGCCGGCGAGGACCACGATAGTGAGGATGTAAGGGAGCATTTGGAGGAACTCTATGGGAATGATCTCCTGTCCTCCGGCCCGGAAGGTTATCGCCTGGGCGAAGCCGAAGAGCAGGGCGGCTCCGGCGGCGCCGATCGGGTTCCAGCGGCCGAAGATCAGGGCCGCAAGCGCAATGAAACCGCGTCCGCCGGTCATGTTCTCGGTAAAGGCGGAGAGAAGACCCATCGAGAGGTACGCGCCACCGAGGGCCGCCAGCATCCCGGAGAGCGCCACACCGTAGTAGCGCATCCGGTAGACGCTCACCCCGGCGGTATCCACGGCCTCAGGGACTTCGCCGGTGGCCCGCAACCGGAGCCCGAACGGCGTACGGAAGACTACGAAGAACGTGACCGGGATGAGGAGATACATCAGGTATACAAGGATACTCTGGTCGAAGAAAGCCTGACCGATGATCGGGATGTCGGAGAGCAAGGGTATGCCGACGGCGCCGAACTGTTCGACGCGCGGCGAGGTGCCGCCCTGTCCGAAGACCTCGACCATCAAGAAACCCGTCCCGCCGAGGGCGAGCAGGTTGATGGCGGTGCCGGAGATGATCTGGTCGGCCTCGAACGTCACGCACATGAGCGCGTGGATGAGGGCGAACAGTAGACCGGCAGCCACCGCGAAGCCGAGCCCGACCCAGGCGCTGCCACTGAGGAAAGCGCCGGCAACCCCGGCGAAGGCGGAGATTAACATTAGCCCTTCCAGGGCGATGTTGACTACCCCCGAACGCTCGCTGAACATGCCGCCCATCGCGGCGAAGACGAGCGGGGTCGCGTTTCGAACGGTCGATGCGAGTATGGGGCCGAGGGAGCCGAAGAAGTCTTCCACTACGCCCCCAGCCCCTTCTCAAGACGGGTACCCGAAGCCAAAGCTCGGGCGCGCTTGCCCACGATCAACTCTACGAGCTTGGTGGCGGTTACGAACAGCAATATTACGGCGAGTAGCACGTCGGCGAGATCCAGCGGGACCTCCGTGGCGAACTGCATCTCCTGCGCGCCGGAGGCGAGTCCACCGAAGAGCAAGGCCCCCAGCACGACGCCCGCAGGGTGGTTGCGCCCGAGCAAAGCGACCCCGATACCGTTGAAGCCGAGGTTCGACACGAACGGTATGGACATCTTGCCGTAAACACCCAGCACCTCGACGCCGCCGCCGAGCCCGGCGAGCGATCCCCCGATGGCGAGGGCCAGGATCGTATTCGCCCCGATGCTCATGCCGGCGTAGTTTGCGGCGCCGGGAGAGAGACCGACGGCCCGTATCCTGAAGCCCAGACGGGTGCGCCAGAGCAGCAGGTAGACGACGACGGCGGCGGCCAGAGCAATAAACAATCCATAACCCACCCGCCCAAGGCCCAGACCGATAACGGGGATGCGTGACGCGGGTTCTATGGTTGCGGTACCGGGTACGAGCCCGCCGCCGCTCAAGGGGTTAAGGGCCAGGTAAGTCGCCAGGTTTATTGCGATGAAGTTGAGCATGATCGTGGTGATAACCTCGTGCGCCCCGAAACGGGCCTTCAGAAAGCCCGGTATCGCGCCCCATAGAAAGCCGGTAACTATGCAGGCCCCGAGGACCGGCACGATCGCAAACAATCCCAGGAACCCGAGCGAGACCCCGAGCCCTGCGGCGGTAATAGCGCCGATGTAAAGCTGTCCCTCACCGCCGATATTGAAGAGACCGGCGCGGAAGGCGACCGCCACGGCGAGCCCGGTAAAGATGAGCGGCGTGGCGTTGAGCAAAGTCCTGCCGATTGCGGACGGAGACCCAACCGCTCCCCGGAGAAGGGCAACATAGGCGGCGAGCGGGTTGTTGCCGGTTGCGAGAACTATGATCGCTCCTATAACAAAGGCGATCACGATCGCTATTACCGGAAAAAGGAGCGCGCCGGCAGAATCCGTCAGGAACCTTCGGAACCCCGACTCGGTCTCTTCAGCGCCCCCATTAGTCCGGCCTTCGCTCACGTTCCCTTAGACCTCACGCGCTCTTCTCCGCGCCCCGGCCCGCCATCAAAAGCCCAAGCTCTTCGTCGGTAGCCTCGGGCCCGACCTCGCCGACGATCTCACCCGCGTAGAGAACGACTATGCGGTCCGCCAGGGACCGGACTTCTTCGAGCTCCAGTGAGATGAGCAGTATGGCCTTGCCTTCCGCACGCTGCTCCAGGAGCTGTCCGTGGATGAACTCTATCGCCCCCACATCCACGCCGCGTGTAGGCTGGGCGGCGACGATAACGCCGGGGTCGCCGGAGAGTTCGCGGGCCAGGACGGCTTTCTGCTGGTTACCGCCGGAGAGGGCGCCGGCCCGCAGGTCCGGGTCGGCCGGTCGGACGTCGTAGGCGCGTAGGGCCTCGGCGGCGCGGCGGCGCATGACTTTCGGGTAGATCCAACCCCACTTCGATATCGGCGGCTCGTTGTAGGTCTTTAGGGCGTTATTCTCCGCCAGTGTGAAGTCCTGCACCAGACCTTTGTTTCCCCGGTCCTCGGGTACGTAGGCGAGCCCCCGTCCCTGGCGGGCTTCGGACCCGAGCCGGGTAACGTCCTCACCGTCGAGGTAGACGAGACCCTCTTTCGCCGGACGGGTCCCGGCCAAGGCTTCGGCGAGCTCCATCTGGCCGTTGCCGTCCACGCCGGCGACGCCGAGTATCTCCCCGGCGCGCACCGTGAGGCTCACGCCGTTCACGGCGACGGTCCCGGAGTTCGACTCGACGGTGAGATCCTCCGCCACGAGACGCGGTTCTCCCATCTTGGTATCTTTTTTCTCTACTCGGAGCAACACGTCCCGGCCGACCATTAGCCGGGCCAGGGCGCCCTCGTCGGTGTTGGAGGCATCCACAGTATCCACCACCTTGCCGTCCCGGATGATGGTGATCTCGTCGCTGACACCGAGTAACTCGCCGAGCTTGTGGGTGATGAGGATGATCGAGAGTCCGTCGGCGACCAACTCCCTCAGCACCTCGAAGAGGTCTTCGGTCTCCTGGGGGGTCAGAACGGCGGTCGGCTCGTCGAGGACCAAAATGCGGGCGTCGCGGTAGAGGGTCTTGAGGATCTCCACCCGCTGCTGCTCCCCTACCGAAAGGTTCGACACCCGCGCCCGCGGGTCTACCCGCAGCCCGTAGCGGTCGCACAGCTCTTCGGTGCTCCGGGCTGCCCCCTCAAGGTCTAGAGACGCCCCCTTCCGGGGCTCGGCGCCGAGCACGATATTTTCGGCCACGGTAAGGCGCGGCACCAGGGTAAAGTGCTGGTGGACCATCCCGATGCCCCGGCGTACGGCGTCTTTGGGATCGTGTATCTCCGCGACCTCGCCATCCACCAGGATCTCACCGCTATCCGGGCGGTAGAGGCCATAGAGGATCTTCATCAGGGTTGATTTACCGGCCCCGTTCTCGCCGAGGAGTCCCAGTATCTCCCCGCGCCGCAGCGCGATGGAGATGCCGTCGTTGGCCTTCACCGGGCCGAACGTCTTGGTTACGCCCCGCATCTCCAGGACTACCGGAGACGCGGGGCTCCCGTTAGGGCTTCCGTTGTCGGACAAACGCTACTCCTAGCTAGGGCGTGGACGGAACCTCGGTCTCGCCGCTGATGATGTTCTGGCGCGCCTGATCCACCTGATCCTTGACTTCCTGGGGCACCATGTCGTCGAAGCGCCCGAACGGAGCGAGGCTTACGCCATTATCTTCCAGACCGAACTCCTGCACCTCGCCGCCGGGGAAGTTACCGTTACGGGCCGCCTTGATGGTCTGGAAGACGGCGTTGTCCACCCGCTTGACCATGGAGGTCAGGATGGGAGCGTCCGGGTTGAGCTCGGCCTGGTTGGAGTCGACGCCAATGGCGAAGATCTTCTGCTCGGAGGCCGCCTCGAAGAGTCCCGCGCCCGTCGCGCCGGAGGCATGGTAGATGATGTCCGCGCCCCGGTTTATCTGCTGCAGCGCGATCTCCTTGCCGCGCGCCGGATCGTTGAAAGCGTCCGGCGTAGAGCCCGCGTACTGGGAAAGAACCTCGCAGTCGGAGCACACGGATTTGACCCCGGCCACGTAGCCGGCCTCGAACTTGGCGATCAGGTCAGACTCCTGCCCGCCGATAAAGCCAACGACTTTGTTTCCGGGATCTGTGTACTCGGTCTTCTCCTGGGTCATAAGTCCGGCCACGACACCGGCCAGGTAGCTTCCTTCCTGTTCCCGGAAGGTCAGGCTGGCGACGTTGTCAGCTTCGACCACCGAGTCGACTATGGCGAAGTCGGTTTCTGGATACTGTGGGGCGATCTCCGTAAGAGCATCGGTCATCAGGAAGCCGATAGCGTAGACCGGAGTAAACCCGTTGTCGGCGAGCTGGGTGAGGTTGCTCACGTAGTCGGCCGGGGCGTTCGATTCCAGAACTTCGGTCTCCACGCCGAACTCATCCGCAGCCCTCTCCAGTCCCGTATTCGCCGAGTCGTTGAAGCTCTGGTCTCCGAGTCCGCCGACATCCGTGACCATAGCCGGCTTCACGTCTCCGCTCCCCTGGCCTCCACCACTGCCGCCGGTGTCGCCGCCTCCGCCACTTCCACCACCTCCACAAGCGGCGGAGATCGCAGCCGCGACCACCACAAGTATTATCAATTGGAGCTTTTTACCCATTGAGCCTCCTCTTTGGACGGAGCGCGAACGCCAACCGCCGGACGCCGGTCAAAGATGCCGGGAAGTTATCAACACTAACAATGTGTCCGAATAATAATGCTCTATGGCACCTCGCCGCAACTATGCCGACGGTACGCCGAGGGCGAGGCTACTGGAGAAGCTTCTTGAGGTTGTCTTCCAGGTACTCGGCGGTGACCGTCCCCTCGGGCGCGTAGGCTACGGCTTCCTTGCAGAGGTGATATAGGGCGAGGGTCCGGGTCGGAGAGAGGCGCCGGCCCCCGGCCTGCTCCATCACCAGCCGCATTAACTCCAGCGCCACCTCCGCCTCGCTCTTCCGTTCTTCCATACACACCCGTCTCTCGGCTGGACTCCATGCCGCATTATATCGGCGAACGGCCCAACCCGATAGCGCGAGCCTCTATGGTAAACTCGAATGTATCTTGACTTTCGAGAGTTTCAGCATTCGGTTCGTTTCGCATACTGGAGATGATCTTGGGGAAGGTTGAGCGGGTCTACACCCGGTGTCCGGTGTGTGAACACGTCTTCCGAGCCTCTTCGGTAAAAGGGTATACGACCGTCGGGCGCGAGACGGACCTCTGCCCCAAGTTCCCAGGCCGTCAATCGGACGGTTCACGGCTCATACAAAGCGCCATCACCATGTGCCCGGCCTGCTTTTTCGCTTCCCCGGAAGATTTCGCAGACTTGGACCTTGCCTTCGACTACCGCTCGAACATAGAAGACCGGCTCCAGGAAGACGGGCTGTTACGGGTCTTTCATACGAGTCAGCCGCCGTGGCTCGCCTTTCACGCCGCCGAGGTCTGCGGCCAGGAGCAAGAGTACCGGGCGCGAGACCTGGGAGATATCTGCCTCCGCGCCTCGTGGGTCTGCCGCAAGGAGAAAGAGCAGCCCTTCGAGAGCACCTTCCAGCTACGGGCCGTGCGCTACTTCCTGCGATCCCTCGAACACGAAAATCTTTACGGACGCGAACTCTCCGTTACGACTTATCTTGTCGGCGAGCTAAACCGGCGCCTCGGACACCACCGCGAAGCCCTAAATTGGTACGTCAACGCCGAACGCACCATAGAAGACGAAGGTCTGGCCTGGCTCGACCGTCTCATCTCTCAGCAGAAAGAGAAGGCCCGGGAGCAAGCGGCCTAGCAGGCCGTAACTAGCCGATCGTCGCTTCCACGACCTTCTCCCCGGCGTCCTTGTTCGGCACCCAGTAAGAGATGCCGCCTATGTATTGAGGGGAGCCGGGGTAGATCTCGGCCGGCTCACTATTTCTCCAGAGCAACGTCTGGAGCGCGAACCGGGTGGCCTCAATGGGGTTCATGTTGGTCTCGGTGTTGTTGAGGACGGCCCGCGCCGTGCGCGGCAGGTAACTCAACTTCGACGGCGAGGAAGCCTCCCGGACCAGCGCGGTCAGGAACTTTTGCTGGTTGCCGATCCTGCCTATATCCGCCGAGGGTGTGCCCCGGTAGCGGACGTAGGCCAGGGCCTCGAAGCCGTCGAGCGTCTGTTCTCCGGCGGGTATATCGGCGTAGCGGCCGCCGAGGTTGTAGGCGATTGGCTCTTCGACGTTTACCGTAACGCCCCCAAGGGCGTCCACGATCTCCTCGACCCCACCGAAGTCCAGCACCACGTAGTCGCCTATCCCGACGCCGGTCAGGTCCTCCAACGTCTCCACGGTCAAGTCCGGCCCGCCGTAGGCGAGGGCAGCGTTTATCTTATCCTCTCCGACGCCGGGGATCTCGACCAGCGTATCCCTCGGTACGGCGAGCGAACCTCCACCCGCCCGCGTCACGACAATGGTGTCCGAGCGCGAAGGCTCCTCCGCCCGCGCGTCACTCCCCAGCAACACGGCCCGCTGCGAACCAATCGGCAGCAACAGATATGCCAGCAACGTCAAAAATACCAGCGAAAGGACCAGGAGAAAAAGTCGTAGCGGTCCCCAACGGTGCCCGCCGTTATGATTTTTCGTAACCACGCCCGGATAAAAGCACAGTATGGGAAGTATATCCACGACGACGGGCGTAATTCTTCACCCACTAGAGACCGGCGTTTGTGGGTATACTGTCTTCCGTGGAGAAACTAAGGACAAGCTCTTTCGATATAAGCGAGGAACGCGTGGCCTGGGAAGGCCTTGCGGCCGCCTGCACCCCGCCGCTCCGGCGTCTCGGCTCGTTTCTACTGGTTGGTTTCACGGCCTTCGTAACGCTCACGACCGCCGTCGTTCTCTTCTACAACGTCTTCGGCGAGCGCCAGATAGAAGGCCAGGGCGTCCCCGTTCCAGCGGAGGCTTTCTACATCACTATGGTCTTGAGTTTCGTGCTCTCGCTCGGCGGCTTCTTTATCTGGCTCACCCGGAGCCTCCGCAACTACGCTGCTTTCGCCGACCTCTTAGAGAGGGGCGGCCTCGACCCGAAACGTCCGACGCTCGTGGGTCTCAGGGCTTACTCCGACGAGCAGATCCTCGCGCTGCGGGCCCGTTACGGCAGGCTCGGCGCAGGAGAGAAAAGAGAGCGCCTGGAGCGCATCTTCGGGTTTAACGAGGGGGATTCCTTCTCACTGGCCCCGCTTAGCGTGCGGCCGGGTACGTTCGAGATGAACGCGTTACGGGTGGAATGGGAGTCCGGCCTGATCCTGTGCCAGGACGAGCCGATGCCGGAAATCTCGTGGTGGGCGGAAGGCCGGTCCGGGCTTCTACCCCGCCAGCCGAACGAGACCCGCCGGATGGTCTACGCCCTCCGCTACACGTCCGACTCCGTCCGAGAGCTCAAGCGCCGCTACGGTTACCGGACAGAGCGCTGGCACGTCACGGTCCCCGAAGGCCGGCTCTTCGACGCCATGCAAGACCTGGACGATGCCCGCAGGATAAGGCAATTCCTCTCTCGCAAACCCCGTCACACGTAAAGACCCGTAAGGCTTCCGCAAGCGGGGCTGCTAAAGTACCCGGATGGACACCAACTTCGGCAACTCTCCCCCCTACACCGTCGGAATCGAAGAGGAATTTCAACTCGTAGACCCCGATACCCGAGAGCTTAGTCCCAAGATAGACGACATCCTCGCCGCCGGAGAGGGGCTCCCCTGGATCTCCTCCGAGTTATCCCAATCTTGCGTAGAGCTGGTCTCCCCCATATTCGATAGCGTCCCCGAAGCGGGAAGAGAGCTTCCAAAGCTCCGCCGAAAGCTCGCCGGATTGACCCGAAAATGCAGCGTCGAACTGGCGGCCGCCGGGACCCACCCGTTCTCGAACCCGGTGGAACAGCCATTTACCGAAGGAGATCACTACCTCCAGGTCGAGGAGCGGATGGGCTGGGTCGCCCGCACGCAGGCCATCTACGGCCTGCACGTTCACGTGGCGGTCCCGGACGAGGAGCAGGCCATCCGGGCGGCGGGGGTGCTGGCGCGACACGTGCCGCTCGTGATCTCCCTTTCCGGCAACTCACCTTTCTGGCGCGGCTCCGACACCCGACTCTCCTCCACCCGGATAAAGGTCTTCGAGATCTTCCCCCGCTCCGGACTCCCGCCCATCTTCGGCGACTGGCTAGAGTTCGAGCGCCACGTCGGAACGCTCGTCGCCTCCGGCAACATCCCGGACTACTCCTGGTGCTGGTGGGACGTGCGGCCCCATCCCAAGTTCGGAACCGTCGAGCTTCGCTCCCCGGACGTTCAGGCGAACCTCTCTTACACACTCGCCCTCGCCGCCCTGACCCAGTGCCTCGTCGCAACCGCCGACGAGCGCGAGCCCGAGAACCCGCTGCTGACCGACGAGAACAAGTGGCTCGCCACCCGCCACGGTCTCGACGCCGTCTTCTACGACTTCACGGATGAAAAGAAGATAGAGTCCCGCGAACTGGCTCGCAGACTCGTCGAGGAGCTACGCCCCGTCTCACAGGACCTCGGGTGCGAAACCGAGCTGGAGGGAGTGCTAGAGATAACCGGGCGAGGCACCGAGGCGGACATGCAACGGAAGGTCTTCGATAAACGAGGCTCTCTGAAGGACGTGGTGGACGATCTGGTAAAACGTACCGTCCCGTACAGTTGAAGTTACCGGGACACGTTCCGACATCCCGTGT
Source organism: Rubrobacteraceae bacterium (assembly GCA_041745215.1). Lineage (GTDB taxonomy): Bacteria > Actinomycetota > Rubrobacteria > Rubrobacterales > Rubrobacteraceae > SIRX01. The sequence goes on from JBGTJJ010000007.1 coordinate 33,704, forward strand.
AGACATACTCACCATCGAGGTGACCCGGTTGAGGTTTAATGTCTATTACACTATACGAAGAACCAGGCCAGAATGCGGAACTTCCGATGAGAGGAGATATTAGAGAGTTTGGCGACACGGCTAATCCTCGGCCCCATACTAAGGTACACCGACTCGCGCGAAGCCACCATCTGGGTCGAGACGGACGCTGCCTGCGAAGTAGTAGCGCAGGCTGGCGAATCCTCTCATAGCTCACGCACATTTCACGTTGAAGGCCATCACTACGCCCTGGTCAAGGTCTCGGGCCTCGAACCCGGAGAGTCCTACGAGTACGAGGTAACGCTAGACGGCGAAAAAGTCTGGCCCGAACCGGACTCTGATTTTCCGCCAAGCGTCATCCGCACCCTGGACCCCGAGGCTCCGTTCAAGCTCGCCTTCGGCTCCTGCCGGGTCGCGGTACCGCACGAGCCGCCGTACTCGCTCACCGGCACGGAAGACTCCAAGGGCTACGACGTAGACGCACTCCACGCCATGGCCCTGCGGATGCGCCGGGAGCCCGAGGAGGACTGGCCGGACGCGCTGCTGCTTCTGGGGGACCAGATCTACGCCGACGAAGTCTCCGTCGGGACGCTGGAGTTCATCCGGTCCCGGCGCGACACGGAAGAACCTCCGGGTGAGGCGGTCGCGGACTTCCAGGAGTACACCCATCTGTATCTGGACTCCTGGGGCGAGCCATCCATCCGGTGGCTCCTCTCGACGGTTCCGACCGCCATGATCTTTGACGACCACGACGTGAACGACGATTGGAACACCTCGGCGGATTGGGTAAAGAAGATACGTTCCAAGCCCTGGTGGCACGAACGAATAACCAGCGGCCTGATGTCCTACTGGATCTACCAACACCTCGGTAACCTCTCACCGGATGAATTAGAAGAGAACGAGCTACTAGAGAAAGCAAAGACAGCCGATGACGCCGGTCCAATGCTGCGCGAGTTCGCCTACCGGGCAGACCACAATCCCGAAGAAGTCCGCTGGAGCTTCCACCGGGACTTCGGGAACACCCGTCTCATAGTCGTGGACTCGCGCGCCGGACGGGTGCTGGAAGAGGGACACCGGCTCATGGTCGACGACCAGGAGTGGGACTGGGTCGAGCGCCACGCCACCGGAGACTTCGATCACCTCCTAATAGGAACCTCTCTGCCCCTGATCCTCGCCCCCGGCATCCACTACTTCGAGGCCTGGAACGAGGCTGTCTGCTCCGGGGCCTGGGGCAAACACGCCTCCCGCGTGGGCGAGGCCATCCGCCAGAAAGTGGACCTGGAACAGTGGCCCGCCTTCTACAAGTCTTTCAACAGGTTCACAGATCTACTGAAATCCATCTCGACGGGCGAACACGGAAAACCACCGGCCTCCATAGCAGTCCTCTCCGGGGACGTACATCACACGTACCTGGCCGAGCTGGAGTTACGCGACCCGGACGCCCGTAGCCCCGTCTACCAGGCGACCTGCTCTCCGTTCCGAAATCCGCTTCCAGGACCTCTGCGCCGCGTCTTCCGCGCCGGATGGTCCGAGAAAGGCGCGCTCGCCGGACGGCTACTAGCCCGCACCGCCGGGGTCAAAGAGCCGGACGTCGGCTGGCATCTTACCCACGAAGGCCCGTGGTTCAACAACCACGTCTCGACCCTACAACTCAAGGGTCGCCAGAATATCCTGAAGATAGAGAAAGCGACCTCCACAGACGGAGACTCCGGCAACCCTACACTGCAGACGATCTTCGAGTACCATCTCTCCCGAGAAGACGGTTCCGCGCCAGCAAACGACCGCCAAGGAGACCCCATCCCATGAAAGTCGTTTCGTCCAGAGACGCCGAAACCCGCCGCGCCCCGGAGGAATGGTTTACCGGGACGGTCTGGATGGACGCTACCCCGATCCCGCAGCCAGGAGCGGGACTGTTCCGGGTATTCTTCGAGCCGGGGGCGCGGACCAACTGGCACACCCATCCGGAAGGACAGATCCTCTATGTCGTAACCGGCGTGGGCCGCATCCAGAAAGAAGGCGAAGGAACCCTGGAGATTCGATCCGGCGATATCGTCTACATAGCCCCCGGCGAGAAACACTGGCACGGCGCCGCCCCCGACACCTTCATGGTCCACGTAGCCATCAACCCCGCGCTGGAGACCGACGGTGCCACCGACTGGCTGGAACCGGTCACCGACGAAGATTATTTGGCGTAGAAAAGTCAGCCACCGACCTCCCGGACAACCGCCGAAAGCCAAACGCTCCTGGCTAGACGTTTTCCTCTTGGAGCGGCAAGTTCTCTTTCCGGGCGAAGGTAAAAGTGGCCTGTGGGTCGCGGGCGGAGAGTGTGCCGGCGTCGATAATGGTATGGCGCAGAAGGTAGCCGCCGATCAGGACCAGAACGGAGGCGAGCAGGCTGCGTCCGCGGCTCTCGCGGCCCTGGAGCAACGTAAACGGAACGAGTAGCCCGCCGATGACTGTGCCGCCGAAGAACCAGGCCCCGATCTTACCCGTGCGAAGCGGTTTGCCCCAAGGTCCCATCTGGTAGAGGGAGGCCGCGAGTAGACCTCCTTCGAGTAGGAGCGAACTCTTCTCTGCGCGACGCAGCCCTTCAAGCGTCTTATCCTCTCCCGCGCCGAGCAGGTGCAAGACGAAAGAAATGGCTGAGAGCCCGGTGGACATTGCGGATGCCACGAAGAGCGGTCCCATGAGCACTGCGTTGCGGGCCCAAATCGGGACCGAGGTCAGCGCGATCAAAACGCCAGTATACGCCCCGACAAAGAGTCCGAACGGCATCGCCAGAGTCCCGATCAGCCGGTCTGGCAACGCGGCGAGGAGCCGGGCCAGAATGTTCTTGCGGCCGAGCAGACCGTCTTCGGCGGCCTGGGACGCGGCTACAAGGCTGGTCAGGGAAGCGAAGGCACTAAGGCCCCAGGTTCCCATGCTCATCGGGGAGCGCCACTTGACGATACGGAGCATGTTGTAGAAGCGCTCCGGGCGTCCGAGGTCAGAGATTAGGAGTATCGGGCTCAGGAGCATGCAGATCAGGGTCGTGTACCGGCCGGCCCGGATGAGAGCCTTGTCATCGTGTCCGACGAGTCGGGCTATGGTGGTTACTACGTGCGCCCCAGAGCCGATCCCACCGAGCCAGAAGTAGACCGGAATCTCCCACGTCCAGGTGTGCTCTTTGATCGGCGGGATACCGTAATATCCCTGGTCTTGACGCTCGGCGTCTGTCCTCGGATGGTGTGAGGTCTCTAGGTGTCCGTTTCGCTGTTGCGACGTATCCTGTGCTTCGGCCATCTCTCTCCCCTCTCTAGCTCCTGAAGGCCCAGGCTACGACCGCGCCGAGAACACCGGCGGCTACGATGCTGGCTACGCTGGCCTGGTTTAGCTTGTCTTGCGGCAAAAACGGGTGGCGCGGCAGGTTGTAGGTCTCCGGCTCGTCCATGAGGATGAACTTGGAGCGGTTGCCGTTTATACCGCCCGTCCCCCCTACCTCGGGAGTGCCGTAGACGTAGGCGTTTGTGTATCCCTTATCGTGAAGCGTTTGTATGCGCTCTTCGGCGATCTGCTCCAGCTCTTCTACCTCGCCGAACATGATGGAGTTCGTAGGGCAGGCTTTGGCGCAAGCGGGTTCGAGTCCGTCTATCTGCCGATCGTAGCAGAGGGTACACTTGAAAGCGCGGCCGTCCTCGGGGACGCGGGTTATGACGCCCCAGGGGCAGGCCGGTATGCAGTAGCCGCAGCCGTTGCAGACGTCGGGTTGGATAAAGACATTGTCGAACTCGTTGCGGATGATCGCGCCGGTCGGACATGACTGCTGGCACGGCGCGTCGACGCAATGCTTGCACACGTCGCTCATAAAGGTCCAACGCCCGAGGGCGTCGAGTTCCGCACCGCCCGGCAGTTGCTCACGCACGTCTTCGGCGAGCGCCACCAGGTCCACATCGCCGGTGAGGCGTTTCTTCTTCGGGTTCTCGATAAACGAGACGTGGCGCCAGGTGGTGCCGGAGAGCTGTTTGGTGTTGTCGTAGGAATCGCCGGTGAACTCGTAGCCGTCGGCGGGAAGCTGGTTCCACTGCTTGCAGGCCACCTCACACGCCTTGCACCCGATGCAGACCGTGGTGTCAGTCAGGAATCCGGTCGCCACTTAACCTCTCCCTTCCATGACGCGACGGCGCAATTCTTGTACCGGCGCGGCGGGGTCGCTGTTTACGCGGAACATCTTGCTGCCGAGAGCGATGCGTTGAGGCCGGTAGACCCGCTCCACTATTCCCGTACCCTGATTGAAGTAGACGCCGGGCTCCAGCGGTTTCGAGGTTCTTATCGGCTTGAGGTTTTTACGGGCGGCGCGGGGATGCTCGACGAGCCAGGCCCCGAGCTCCAGTAGTTCCTGTTGGAGCGCCTCGCGGTGGGTAGATTCCGACTGCCAAGTGTCGCTCCCCGACTCGCCCGGCGTGCTTACGGTCCCCCGGTAGTCTCTCATACGCGTCCCGCTTCGAGGTTGGCGGTGAAGGCCTTTGCCTCGTGGATGGCGACGGTCGCCTCGGCGGTCATGGGAATCAGCTCGTTCACCACGTCTCCCGTGACCACGCCGTTCTGTCCCCAGTGGTAGGGCAGGCCGATGGTGTGGAGGCTCCGGCCCTCGAAGTCATAGACGGGTATGCGGTCGGAGACGAGGGCGCGGGTGTGGATGCGGCCCCGGCTCGTGGAGATGGTAACCCAGTCGGCGTTGCTCACGCCCTTCTCTTCGGCCAGCTCCGGGCTGATCTCACAGAACAACTCGGGCTGAAGCTCGGAGAGCCAGGGGATCCAACGGCTCATAGCCCCGGTCGTGTGATGCTCGGTGAGCCGGTAGGTGGTGACGACGTACGGATAGCGTGGATCTTGTGGCGGGTTGAGCGGGTTGTCCTCGCGTTCGTAGAGCTTGGCCGCCGGGTCGTACTGGGTGTTCTCGTAGAGCAGGTTCGGGACCGGGGACTCTACGGGCTCGTAGTGGGTCGGGAGCGGGCCGTCTTTTACACCGATCGGGGCCATGAGCCAGCCCTTGCCGTCGCCCTGCATGATGAATGGCCCGTCGCCGGGCAGCGCATCCATGCCGCCGCTATCCGGGTCGGGACGGTAGGATGGCGGTTTGGTGGCCTCGAAGTCTGGCACGTCCAGGCCGGTCCACTGCTCCTGCTCCTCGTCCCACCAGACGTACTTCTTGCGCTCGCTCCAGGGCTTTCCTTCGGGGTCGGCGGAGGCGCGGTTGTAGAGGATTCGGCGGTCCGCCGGCCACGCCCAACCCCACTCGGCGGCGACGAGGTCTTGTTCTGCGGCCGGTTTGCGGCGGCGGGCCTGGTTCACGCCCTCGGCCATGCAGCCGGAGTAGATCCAACCGCCACAAGCCGTAGAGCCGTCGGCCTGCAGATCCTTGAACCCGCTTACCGGCTCGCCGTTCTCGACCGTATAACCGTTGATCTCTTTGAGGATGCTCTCGATGTGCGGCTCCTCCCGCTCGCCTTCCGTCGGATAGTCCCAGGTGAGCGCCTGTATGAGCTTGTCGCGGGGCTCCTCGGAATCTTTGTAGAGTTCTTTGATCCTGCGTCCCAGATGATAGACGAACCAGGCGTCGCTCCGGGCGTCATCCGGCGGTTCGACGGACTTGTCGTGCCACTGGAGCATCCGCTGGGTCTGGGTGAAAGAACCGTCCTTCTCGGCGACGAGCGCGGACGGGATAAAGAATACCTCCGTGCCGCATTCTTCGGGTTTGCCGCCGAGCTTCCAGGCTTCGGCGGTCTCTATACCGTAGGCGTCGAGGACGACGAGCCAGTCGAGGTTCCGCAGGCCGTCCTGGGCTACTTTTACGTGCGGGCCACCGACGGCGAAGTTCTGGCCGAAGACGAAGCAGCCCTTCGTAACGCCGTCTTTCATGTTCAGGATGGCAGGGTAGAAGGAATGATCCCCATTTATACGCGGGAAGTGGTCGAAGAGCTCGTCGGCGTTCTCAGGATCGAACTCCTCCCCGTACCAGGCCTTCATGATGCTGGTGATGTACTTGGGAAAGTTGTTCCACCAACCCGTCTCGGCGGTCTCGGTGCGAACGTAGTCTTCCCAGGTATCGTGTTTTTTGTTCGCATCCGGCATCGGGAGGTATCCGGGAAGCACATCGTAGAGGGTGGCGATGTCGGTGGAGCCCTGGATGGTCGCGTGGCCCCGCAGCGCCATCACGCCGCCTCCGGGCCGGCCGACGTTGCCTAGCAGGAGTTGCAGCATGGCCGCGGCGCGAATGATCTGAACTCCCTTGGAGTGCTGGGTCCACCCGACCGCGTAGCAGAAAGCCGTCGTCTTCTCCCGCCCGGAGTTCTCGCAGATTGTCTCGGCGACCTTCAGGAACGCTTCTTTGGGAGTGCCGCAGATTCGCTCTACCATCTCCGGCGTGTACCGCTCATAGTGGCGCTTTAGGATCTGGAACACGCACCGCGGGTCCTGCAACGTCATGTCGTTCGGCCGCTGACGTTCGTTGTCGAGCCCGTCCTCGCCCTCGTCCTTCAACTCTCCGACGAACTCGTCCTGGCTGCCGCCGGCCGCCGCGTGGCGCAAGGGCTGGCCCTGGTACTGCCAGGTCTCGGCGCTGTAGGAACTCGACGCTTCGTCCCACCCGGAGAAGAAGCCGGTGGGGTCGGCATCGTCGAAGCGTTCGTCTATGAGGGTGGCGGCGTTGGTGAAGGCCTTTACGTACTCGTCGAAGTATTTCTCGTTCTCGATGACATATTTTATAAGGCCGCCGAGAAAGGCTATATCGGTGCCGGGACGGATCGGGGCGTAGATGTCACACATGGCGCTGGTGCGTGTAAAACGCGGGTCCACGTGGATCAGCTTGGCGCCCTTGTTCTTGGCGATCATGGGGTGCCGGAACCCGACCGGGTGGGCCTCGGCCATGTTCGAACCTTCGATGATTATGCAGTCGGCGTTCTGGAGGTCTTGCAGGCTGCCCGTAGCGCCGCCTCTACCGTACGTGACGCCCAGACCGGGCACCGTGGAGCTGTGTCATATCCGGGCCTGGTTCGTGATCTGGGTAAAGCCCATCGTGTGGAAGAGCTTGGTGATGAGGTAGTTTTCCTCGTTGTCTATGGCGGCCCCGCCGATGGAAGTCACCCCGAGCGAGCGGTTGAGCTTCTTGCCGTCCTCGTTCTGCTCGTCGAAGCGCTCGTCGCGGGTCTTCTTGAGGCGTTCGGAGATCATGGTCATCGCCTCGTCCATCGAGAGGTCTTCCCACTCAGAGGAGTACGGCTTGCGGTAGCGGACCTTCGTCCAGCGGTGGGGTGATACGTGCAACCCGAATGTGGCGGAGCCTTTGGGGCAGAGGGTGCCCTCGTTGATCGGGCTATCGGGGTTGCCTTCGATGTCGATGATCTTGCCGTCCCGATGGTAGACGAGCGTCGAACATCCCACGGCGCAGTACGGGCAGACGCTCTCCGTTTTCCGTACCCCCTCATCCGAGAGCCGGGACCGGATATTCTTGGTTGCGGAGCTTACCGGATGCTCTACCTTAAACCCAACATGATTCTTGATCTTGGACCAGAGCCCATCTCCCTCGGTGATCTTTAGAAACACCCTTACCCCTCTCTATGAAAACTTCGAGCCTTGACTCCCTGACAGTATTCTACCCGTAAATTTTCAAGACGAACCACTTATTCAACGTTCTCTTAAAAATACATCTTAAAAATCGTATTGCACGAGGATAGCGCGTCTGATACCGTGATCGGGCAACAACTTGAATGTCATTCGGGGACAGGGAAAGGAGGATCTTTCTAGAGCGATAGTCCAGAAGCTGTAGCGTTGGCGAGTTTGGTTGCCCGAACGCGAATACAAGCATCAAAACACTCAATGGAAGGAGACGCCCCATGGCGGACACCAACAGGATCGTGGTCTACAAAGGACCTGGAGAGGTAGAGGTAGAGGAGACCGAGTACCCGAAGCTCGAAGTTCCCCAGCAAGTAGCGGATGCGATGGGGATGAGCGTCGAGGCGCCACACGCGGCAATCTTGAAGATTGTCTCGACCAACATCTGCGGCTCGGACCAGCACATGGTGAGGGGCCGGACAACGGCGCCGGTAGGCCAGACGCTGGGGCATGAGATCACGGGCGAGGTAGTCGAGGCCGGTAACGACGTCCAGTTCATCAAAGAGGGCAACATCTGCTCGGTTCCGTTCAACATCGCCTGCGGGCGCTGCCGCAACTGCCGGGAGCGCAAGACCGGCGTATGCATGAACGTCAACCCGGCTCGGGCGGGTTCGGCGTACGGCTACGTAGACATGGGCGGCTGGGAAGGCGGCCAGGCGAACTACGTGTTGGTCCCGTTCGCGGACTTCAACCTGCTGCCGTTCCCGGACAAGGACCAGGCGCTGGAGAAGATCCTGGACCTCACTATGCTCTCGGACATTTTCCCCACCGGCTACCACGGCTGCATATCGGCCGGCGTCACTACAGGCTCGACGGTCTACGTCGCGGGCGCGGGTCCGGTCGGCCTGGCGGCGGCGTACTCGGCCCAGGTGCTAGGGGCGTCGGTCGTGATCGTGGGCGACCTGAACGAGCAGCGGCTGGAGCAGGCAAAGAGCTTCGGATGCGAGACGATCAACGTCGGTGAGGACACGCCGATAGAAGAGCAAATCGAAGGCATCGTCGGTGAACCGGAGGTTGACTGCGCGGTAGACGCCGTCGGCTTCGAGGCAACCGGCCACGGTCCCGACGGAGGCGAGGCTCCGGCGATCGTCCTGAACACCATCCAGGCCATCACGCGCGCGGGCGGCTCGCTCGGTATTCCGGGCCTCTACGTCACTGGAGACCCCGGCGCGGAAGACCCGGACGCCCAGCAGGGCACGCTCAAGGTGAACTTCGGTCTCGGCTGGGCCAAGAGCCACGCCTTCTACACCGGCCAGTGCCCGGTCCTCAAATACAACCGCGAGCTGATGATGGCGATCCTAAACGACAAGGCGCACATCGCCGATGCCGTAAACGCCACGGTCATCACCCTCGACGAAGCCCCGCAGGGCTACAAGGACTTCGACAAGGGCGCGGCCGAGAAGTTCGTCATCGACGCGAACGGCTACATCAACGCCTAACCTGAGATAGCTGCGGTTTCCGAGAGGCCGGGCAACCCCCGGTCTCTTTTTTATTGGTAAGCATTCTCGCAACGCTGTTATCATTAGCTCATGGATACGGTAAAAAGTCCGGCGGAACAGAGAGTTGTTCTGAGCAACGTTAGCTGGGAAACTTACGAGAGCCTGCTGTCCGGTCGTGAGGAGAATAGAGTTCCCCGTTTCACTTACGATCAAGGTATGCTGGAAGTCATGAGTCCATCGAGCGAACACGAGAGCGTCAGTTATTACATCGGGTTACTGGTCGCCGTGGTCGCCGAGGAAACCGGGGTAGATGTGTACGGAGTCGGCTCCACGACGTTCAAGCGCACGGATATACAACGTGGTTTTGAGCCGGACGCCTGCTTCTACGCGCGGAATGCGGAGAGTATACGTGGAAGATCCAGGATAGATCTGGGCGTGGACCCTCCGCCCGACCTGGTCATAGAAGTGGACATCACGAACCCCTCTCTGGACAAGCTACCTATGTACGCCCAGATAGGCGTCTCGGAAGTCTGGCGCTACAACGGAGAAGATTTGGATTTTTTCACTCTAGATAACGAAGAATATTCCGAAGTTGAGTCGAGCGTGACTCTCCCACCTATTACCGCCCGAGCAGTATCTGATCTCGTCGAGAAAAGCAAGTCGTTCGGACTTACCTCTTGGCTTCAGGAGGTCCGTGAAGCGGTCCGAAGGGGCTCCAGCTAGAATTATTAAGGGATAAGCGATCGCTTCGGAAGGTTGGCTGTGGAGACGATAAAGAGCCCGGCGGAACAAAAAGTTCTTTTAAGCAACGTTAGTTGGGGAACTTATGAGCGACTGCTGAAGGATCACCAGAACAGCAGCGCGCCGCGCTTTACCTTTGATCGGGGTATGCTGGAGATCATGAGCCCGTCGCCGGAGCATGAGAAGTTAAACCGTCGAATCGCCCAACTCGTGCTGGCCGTCACGGAAGAGATGGATATCGAAGCGGAAGATTTCGGTTCCACGACTTTCAGGCGCGAAGACCTCGAACGGGGCTTTGAGCCGGACTCTTGTTTCTACATTCAGAACGAAGAGCAGGTTCGAGGCAAAGACCGGATAGACCTGGCCTTTGATCCACCGCCGGACCTGGTGATCGAGATTGACATTACCAGCCCCTCGATCAACAAACTTCCCATCTACGCTCGGCTAGGAGTCCCCGAGGTCTGGCGCTACGATGGAGGGAAGCTGGAGATCCTAAAGCTCGAAAACGACGAATACGTCGAGTCTACAGAGAGCGTCGCCCTACCCTCTCTAACGAGTTCTGTTCTTTCGCAACTTGTCGAGCGCAGCAAGTCATTGAGGCGCACGGTCTGGCTCCGGGAAGTGCGGGAAAAGGTCCGTGGGCTATCCGGGTAGCTACTCTTCGCGCCGAACTTGCCGGACTTTGTAGCCGATCTGCCGTAGCTGGGCGAGCAGTCGCAACTCGGAAGCTTCCGCGTCTTCGCCATCCAGGTACTTCAGGGGCACGTTCATGACTTGCTCGTCGTTGAGCCCGCCGAAGTGTATCTCGATCTGCTCTTCCATCCGCTTTACAGCCGCCTCCGGGAAGCGCCCGACGTGCGGTAGTCCGCTCAATCTAAACATCTCATCCCCATGTTAACGTACTTCGCACATTCGTGGTCACTTTCGTGATGCTAAACTCAAAATGCGGTTCGTCGGCGAACGGAGAGTTGGATGCTACAGAAGCGGAATACGAAACGGCGCGGGAGCAAGACGAAGACCCGCGTAAAGGTCTTCGAGGGTGACGCGACGCGCCGGAGACCCGACACACTCGCCACCGAAGAGCCGATGGAGATACGGCTCGTAACCGGGGATGACACCCAGACCGTAGCCGTAACCATGAGGACGCCAGGCGCGGACTTCGAGCTTGCTGCTGGCTTTCTGTACGGCGAAGGCATCGTCTCTTCGCGGGAAGACATACTCAAGATCAGCTACTGCGTCGACCCGGAGGTAGACGCCGAGCAGCAGTACAATATCGTTAACGTGGAGCTCAGGCCCGGCGTTCGCTATGACATTCGCTCTCTGGAGCGACACTTCTACACGACTAGCGCCTGCGGCGTGTGCGGCAAGGCGAGCCTGGAGCAGTTGGAGCTTCGCGGGTGTCCGGTGATCCCACCCGGCCCCGAAGTCTCGGCCCGGACGATCTACTCGCTGCCGGAGAAGCTCCGTCAGGCTCAGGGGCTCTTCGACGCCACGGGAGGGCTGCACGCGGCGGCGCTCTTCGACGCCGGAGGAGGTCTGGTCACTCTCCGCGAGGACGTTGGCCGGCACAACGCCACGGATAAGCTCGTAGGATGGGCATTGCTTGAGGGTAAGCTGCCGCTCATCGAGCACATCGTCATGGTAAGCGGACGAAGCAGCTTCGAGATCCTCCAGAAGTGCCTTACGGCCGGAGTGCCGATCGTCTCGGCTATCTCCGCGCCCAGCAGCCTCGCCGTGGACATCGCCAAGGAATTTGACATGACCCTCATTGGCTTCTTGCGGGAAGAAAGGTTCAACGTCTACGCCGGCGGTGAGAGGATAACCGCTTAGTCGCCTGGCAAATGCGCTGAGGATCAGAAAACCTCAATAAAAGAAGGCCGGATGCATGTTAGCGCATCCGGCCTTCGCAACTCTATACTGCTTCTAACCTAGCCTGTAAACAGAGCCATGATGTTGCCGAAGGTCCTGTATATCGCCCAGGCGAGCGGTATAGCCACGTAAGCCCAGAACAGGAACATCAGGGCCTTGTTGTTACTCAAGCTGTGCGTCTCCTGCGATCGGTCGTTCGCCATTCTACTTCCTCCCTTCTAGGCCTCGGCCGGTTCGCCGCTGGCGCTGCCGCTAGTGCGGCCGCTGGAGACCGTTTCCTCTTCTTCGGACGCCATATGGTATTTCGGATCCACGGGCTTCACCAGGAAGTTGCAGATGAGCCCAACCACCAGGAGCCCCGCCATGATGAACATCGTCACATTGTAGGCGTTGGCCGGCGAGACGCCGGAGTTTATCTGGGCCTCCCGAATGTAGTTGACGAGCACCGGACCTAGAACGCCTGCGGCGGACCAGGCCGTCAAAAGCCTGCCGTGGATACCACCCACGTACCTGGTGCCGAATATGTCCGCCAGGTAAGCCGGGATAGTGGCGAATCCGCCACCGTACATGGTCAGGATGAGCGCGAAAGCCGTGACGAATAAGAAGATACTACCAAGACCGCTACCCACAAGGGGAACCGCCACGTACAGAACCGCACCCAATCCGAAAAACACGAAGTAGGTATTCTTGCGTCCGATATAGTCCGAGGCCGAGGACCAGAGAAAGCGTCCAAGCATGTTGAATATGCTCAGGAGGCTCACGAAACCGGCGGCGGCGGCGGCGGTAATTGCGCCTCCGAAGGTCTCCTGGATCATGACCGAAGCCTGTCCGAGCACCCCAATACCCGCCGTAACGTTCAGGCAGAGTACCGCCCACAGCAGCCAGAATTGTGGAGTCCTGAGCGCCGTGTCTATATGGACGTCGTTCTGTGAGATCATCGCGTCGTCGTTCTCGCTGGACTCTTCCGGCTCCCACCCTTCAGGTTTCCAATCGGCTGATGGAACCCGGATCGTAAGCGCCCCCAGCGACATTGAGGCGAAGTAGAGCACGCCCATCACTATGAACGTCGGGGCCACACCAACGGAGCTGTCGGTCTCGAAGAGGTTCATAAGGGCGATCGAGAGAGGAGCGCCGATCAAGGCGCCGCCACCAAAGCCCATGATCGCCATTCCCGTAGCCATTCCGCGACGGTCGGGGAACCATTTGATCAGGGCTGAAACCGGCGACACATACGCCAGTCCGAGCCCGATACCGCCGAACACACCGTAACCTAGATAGAGTAGCCATACCTGGTGCGTCCATACTCCGATCGCGGAGACCAGAAACCCGCCGCCGAAAGCGCAGGCGGCCGTGAACATGGTCGTCCGCGGTCCAACTTCTTCCAACCATTTACCGCCCAGAAACGCCGTAATCCCGAGGACGAGGATCGAGATGCTGAAGATCCAACCCAGAGTGCTGAGTCTCCAGTCTTCGGGGGCCGACTCGGTTATCCCGATTACCCTCGAAAGTGGTCCGTTGAATACGCTGAAGGCATATACCTGTCCTATGGAAAGGTGTACCGCGAGCGCCGCAGGCGGTATCATCCACCTGTTGTAGTCGCCTCCTACAGTTATTCGCTCTTTAGAAAAAAATCCGCCGTTACTAATAACTCCTCCCTTCCAAATCCGTTTTCCATCCCGTGCAACGTGTAAATATACTAAATTCCCAATGTTTTGTGTATCGAAACACAAAACATTCAATCTACCGGACTCGAAACTCGAATCCTTGTTTACGCATTGGGGTAAAATGGGCGCAAGGAGACTTTGAGGATAACCGATGAAAGGGGGCGGTGGGTTTGACTACCCTGACTGCCAACGGGACGGAACAGGCGAACGGTACTCGGGAAGCCACCACGATCTGCGGCTTCTGCGGCGTGGGTTGCGGACTGAGCATAACGGTCGAGGATGGCGTCATAAGCAAGGTCACGGGCGACAAGAGCAACCCGTCCAGTAAAGGCGAAGCCTGCATAAAGGGGCGTGAGGGTTGGCGACACCTATACAGTGACGGGCGACTGACGCATCCCCTAATCCGCAAGGACGGCGAGCTCGTGCAGGCTTCTTGGGATGAGGCCCTGGACCTGGTCGCGAGCAAGATGACGGAGATAAAGAACGAGCACGGCGGGGACGCCTTCGGAGTATTTAGCTCTTCGCGTTCGTCCAACGAGTTGAATTATCTGTCCGGCAAGTTCATAAGGCAGGTGTTAGGGGTCAGCAACATAGACAGTTGCAACCGTGCTTGACACGCCGCCAGCGTCACCGGTCTGGTGGCAACGTTTGGAGCGGGCGGGGCGACTACTTCCTACGAGGAGTTCGAGAACACCGACCTAATAATCTGTTGGGGTTCCAACACTATGGAGTGTCACCCCATCATCTACAACCACATGCGGCGTGGGATCAAGAACGGCGCCAAGATGGTGCTCATAGACCCGCGAAAGATCGACCAGGTAAAGAAAGCCGATAAGTGGCTGCCGGTCAACGTCGGCACCGACATCTGCCTGGCTAACGCGATGGCCCACGTCATCATCGAAGAAGACCTCTACAACAAGGAGTTCGTCGAACGGGCCACAGAAAACTTCGAAGCGTACAAAGAGAAAGTCGCCGGATACACGCCGGAGTACGCCGAGCAGATTACGAACATACCGGCCGAGGACATCCGCGAGGTGGCCCGGATGTACGCCAACGCGGGCAAAGCTATCCTGAATTGGACGCTCGGCATCACCGAGCACCATAACGGGGCGGACGCGGTCTTCGCGCTGATCGGTCTCGGTCTATTGACCGGCCACGTCGGCAAGTATGGTAGCGGCCTGAACCCGCTGCGGGGACAGAACAACGTTCAGGGCGGCGGCGACATGGGAGCCTTGCCGAACCGCATGGTCGGCGGCTGGCAGTGGGACGACCCGGCGGCGCACGAGCTCTTCGAGGAAGTCTGGGGCACGCCGTTGCCGGAGAAGGTCGGAAAGACCCAGACCGAGATGATGGAGGACGTGGAGAACGGCGACATCCGGTGTATGTACGTCATCGGCGAGAACCCGGTCCAGTCCGACGCCAACGAGAATCATCACGAGCATCTCTTCTCCAGCCTGGACTTCCTGGTGGTTCAGGACATCTTCATGACCAAGACCGCCCGTATGGCGGACGTGGTGCTGCCGGCGGCGGCGAGCTGGGCGGAGACCGAAGGCACGGTCGTCAACGGCGAGCGCCGGGTGCAGCGGATGCACCGGGTCGTGGACCCGCCCGGAGAGGCGCGGCCTGACGAGTGGATCGTCCGGGACATCGCAAACCGGATGGGCGCCGGGTGGGAGTACGAGACCGCCGAGGACGTCTGGAACGAGGTCCGGCGGGTCGCGCCAAACTTCTCCGGCATCTCCTACGAGCGTATAGAGGAGTTAGGCGGCATACAGTGGCCGTGCCTCGACGGGAGCGAGGAGGAGATCTCCGACGCCACGCCAAAGGAGCAACTCGCCGCGGGTGTCAGGGGGGCAGAGGAGAGTGGCCTCACGCCGGTGGTCGAAGATATCGTGGAGAACGACGGCCCCGGAACGCTATTCCTCCACGCCGAGCTCTGGGAGGACGACGTAAAGAACAAGGCGCCGTTCCACCCCGTGGATCACGAAGGGCCGGTGGAGATGCCGGACGAGGAGTATCCCTTCCAACTCACGACGGGGCGGAGGCTTGCCTTCTACAACACGGGCACGATGACCCAGGACTACAAAAAGGTCAAGGACCCGGAGGAGTTGTTGGAGATCTGCGAGGAAGACGCGCAAAAACTCGGCATCGAGAACGACGACTTCGTGCAGGTGAGTTCCAGGAGAGGCACGGTCCCGGCGGTCAAGGCCCGCGTTACCGACAGGGTGCGTCCCGGACTGCTTTTCCTGGGCTATAGCTTCCCGGATCAGGTCGCAACCAACGTCCTGACCATCAACGCCATAGACCCACAAACGGGGACCGCCGAACTCAAAGCCTGCGCGGTAAGCGTAGAACCCGCAGCTTAAAAAGTTCAAAGAGTTTGAATAGCCGGGAGACCATCATCCGCCCTCCCGGCTTCGTTTTTAAACTGCCTGGACTATTGAGCATGTGGTATCTGGAGCGACGCCGCCGCGCGTGTTGCTTCTGAGGTCGCAGATGCTTAAAATATCCTATTGAAGGGTGTGGAAGTTGGGCGAGATAGGAGGAATGTAAATGAATGCCTTGCAACCTCTGGAATTTCACCGGATCTTGGTTCCGGTCGATGAGTCCCGTCCCTCGCATAATTCTCTGTCGGTGGCGGCTGGTATGGCCCGAGCTTCGGAAGCCACGGTAGTGCTGGCGCACGTGGCCGAGATGAGTTACTCGCAGGACCGGGACGAGATGCTGGCTACTTACGGTGAGCACGTCGTCGAAGACTTCCGCAAGTACGGAGAAAACCTACTCAAGAATACCGCTGACAGCGAGACCTTCGCCGGGATAGAAGTCGAGACGGAGACGTTGTTCGGAGACCCGGCGCAAGCCCTCCTGGACCTCGCCGATCGGGAACACATAGACGCCATCGTTATGGGAAGCCACGGACGCGGGACTTGGGGAACCATGATCATGGGCTCGGTAAGCCAGCGCGTTGTACACGAAGCCAAAGTGCCGGTGGTTATCGTCCCGCCGCGGCTCGAACGTGCGGAAGAGGTGGTCTCGTAAGCAATATCTACAAGCGATCACATTCGCATTTTCGTATGCTATAGTGCGGCTGGTTTCATTGGAGAGAAGGGTGAGAGAAGGGGGAAGTATAGGAGGAGATTCGTGCTAACTGAAACCAGTACGCAATTTGGGGAAAGGAGTACACATGGACCACCGTCACGAAGAATGGGTAAGGATCGAGCGCACCAGCGCTTTCAAAGAGCTTATAAGAAGTAAGAAAGCATTCATTATCCCGGCGACCATCTTCTTCATGGTTTTCTACTTCACGCTGCCGTTTCTGACGGCATTCACTACCGTATTGAACTTCTCGGTCATCGGGGCGATAACCGGGGCTTACGTCTACGCCTTCGCCCAGTTCATCATGACCTGGGTGCTGGCGCACCTGTACCTGAGCCAGTCCAACAAGTGGGATGACCTGGTAGACGAGGCGCGCCGGCAGGCGGCTACTTCGGAGACCGGGGAGGAGGGTAGCGCATGAACCGCGAGGATCTTATTGCTTTTGCGTTCTTTACCGGGATCATCGCCATTACGCTCGTCATCACTTATTGGGCGGCCAAGCAGAACACCTCCGCCGGATCGCATTATGTGGCGGGCGGTGAGATCAAAGCCTGGCAGAATGGCCTCGCTATCTCCGGCGACTACCTGTCGGCAGCGTCCTTTCTGGGCATCGCGGGGGCCATCGCTCTGAACGGATTCTCCGGCTTCTACCTTTCGATAGGTTTCCTGGTCGCTTACCTGGTCGTGCTGCTGCTGGTTGCAGAGCCCTTGCGGAACCTGGGACGCTACACTGTCGGGGACGTTCTCACGGCCCGTTTCAACACCAAGACGGTGAGGAGTACGGCGGCGCTCAACACGGTGGCGATAAGCATGTTCTACATGATCGCGCAGCTCATCGGCGCCGGCGCCCTTATCAGCCTGCTTTTGCCGATCTCGTTCAGCGTGTCGATTATCGTCGTCGGTATCTTGATGACCGTCTACGTCGTGGCGGGCGGGATGGTGGCGACCACCTGGATCCAGATAGTCAAGGCCGTGCTGCTCATTATCGGTTCCATCGCCCTCGCCATAGCCGTGATGGCCCAGTTCAATTTCAACCCGGTCACGCTCTTTAACGAGGTCCAGGCCCAGGAAGGCCGCGAGATGGTCGTACCGTCTCCTCCGGAGAGTCTCACGACGGGACTCGATACGATCTCGCTCAATATCGCGCTGGTCTTGGGTACAGCCGGGCTGCCGCACATCCTGATCCGCTTTCTCACCGTGCCCGACGCGAAAGCGGCGCGGCAGTCGATCATCGTGGCTACCTGGATCATCGGCGGTTTCTATCTGCTTACCCCGATTCTGGGCTACGGCGCGACGTTGCTTGTCGGGCGAGATGCTATCGAGGCTGCCGACCCAGGCGGCAACCTGGCGGCCCCGCTGCTCGCCGAAGCGCTCGGTGGCCCAATCTTCCTGGCCTTTGTCTCGGCGGTCGCCTTCGCGACCATCGTGGCGGTGGTCGCGGGACTCGTCATCGCGGCATCCGGCGCGTTCGCCCACGACTTCTACACCAACGTGATCCGGGGCGGTGAAGCGCCCGAGCACGAACAGTTCCGCGCCGCCCGCTATACCTCTTTGGGCATCTCGGTCTTCGCGATAATCTTAGCCCTGCTCCTGCAAGGAGCGAACGTGGCGTTCCTAGTGGCACTGGCCTTCGCGGTCGCCGCCAGCGCTAACGTGCCGGTCCTTCTGCTCCTGATCTTCTGGCGAGGGTTCAATACGGCAGGCGCGGTTACCGGTATGCTGGTCGGCCTCATATCGTCGGTGGGACTCGTGATCCTGAGTCCAACCATCCTGGGTGACGCCGCTATATTTCCGCTTACGAGCCCCGCTATAGTATCCGTGCCGTTAGGTTTCGCAGGCTGTCTACTCGGCACTTTCCTCGGTGGCAAGAACTCCGAGCGAGAGATGGAAGAGGGCATCCAGATCGACTACGATCAGATCTACGTCCGCGCCAACACCGGCATCTCCAACATAGAGGAGGAGCTGAAAGAGGCGAAACAGGAAACACAGACCAACTAACCTCTACAAACTGCGATCCAAGACCTCGCGCCAACCGCGCGGGGTCTTTTTGTTGCTGCCAACCCCCTAAGCATGCTACCTTCGACGCACCAAAATGGCCTACAAGGAGGTAGCAGTTGGACGTAACCATTCGTCACGCCGAGCCGGAAGACTACAAAGCCGTACAGCGTATCTTCAGCGGCCCGAAGGCTGTCGCGGGTACGCTGCAACTTCCATTTCCATCGGCGGAACTGTGGCGCAAGCGTCTCTCCGAGAAGTCCGAGAACATTCACCAGTTGGTAGCGTGCGTGGAAGAGGAGGGGGTGGTCGGGGAGATCTCCCTCATGACCCGGAGCAGACCGCGCATCCGGCACATCGCCGACTTCGGGATGACCGTCCGTGACGACTGGCAGGGCAAAGGCATCGGCAGCGCTCTGCTGGAGGCAGCCCTCGACTTGGCGGACAACTGGCTCGGCATTACGAGGATAGAGCTAAAGGTCTACACGGATAACGAGGCTGGCATCGCGCTCTACAAAAAGTTCGGATTCGAGATAGAAGGCACGCACCGCCGCGACGCGTTCCGTAACGGCGAATATGTGGACACCTATTCCATGGCGCGTCTACACGTCTGATTGCGCGGTCTCTGCGCCTTCCAAGATAGGGTTCACCCGGACGTCCACGTTGCCCCTAAGGGCGTTTGTAACCGGGCATATCTGGTCCGCCCGCTCGACGACGCTCCTGAAACCTTCGGCGTCCAGTCCTGGCACCCGGCCCCAGACGTCCAGGTCTATGGCGGTGATCCTGAATTTTCCATCAACTTCATCGAGGGTACAGAGCGTGCTTATGTTCATCTTCTCCGGTGGGGTTCCATCCTCTTCCAGTATGGATGAGAGGGCCATCGAGAAGCAGGAAGCCTGGGCGGCGGCCATGAGCTCTTCGGGGCTGGCGTTGTTGCCTTCGGACCCGATGCGCGATTCCCAGGTAACGGGCGGCTCCCCCACCATCCAATCACCGAGCATGAAGCCGCCGGCGCCCTCGTCCAGACTGCCCTCCCAGTAGATCTCAGCCCGCCGCTCGGCCGTAGCCATCAATACCTCCAGAACTCAGCTACCGGAGAGAACAGAGAAAACACAGGCCACCTAAACGCTATCGCCCGCTTCCTCGACCTTGCTCCTGTAGACATCCTCTTTCTCACGAGCCTCTATAGCCTCACTGGTGGTGATTCTACCGTTAAACAGGAATGCTGTCTGCCGCAAAGAGAATTCGAGATCAAAGGGTTCCAACGCCGAAGTCGCATCTTTCGGGATCACTACTTCGTACCATCGCAGGGCGGCGCTTGCGGCCGTGTAGTGGACGCAGATATTGGCGACCGTGCCACAGATAACTAGCGTATCCACCCCCCACAGACGCAGGAAGTGGTCCAGATGGGTGCCGTAGAAAGCATCGTACCGGACCTTGCGGATCACCAACTCGTCCTCGCGGGGCGCGAGGTCTTCCACGATCCGCCATCCCCAACTTCCCTCACGGGCGTGCTCCGGCCATATCTCCCACTCCGGGTCGCCGTCTGTGTGAGTGTCTTGCGTAAATACGACTTTCATGCCGTCGTTGCGGGCCGTGTCCAAAAGTCCCCGGATCGCCGGGATCGTACTTTCAGCGTCCGGGACGAGGAGAGATCCCCCCTCCTTCACGAAGTCGTTCTGCATGTCCACGATAACGAGCGCTGAGCGTGAAGGGTCTAGCCGCACCTCCTCCTGGACTTCGTACTCGGGAATCTCGACCGTGCGGGCCATAAGGCTCCTTCCCTATCTTACGAACATGCGCCTTAGTTTACCGTCTACCGGACCCGGTAGAATGACGTCATGGGAAACGGTACGAGACTCCGCGACGACCCTACTACCCGAGAGGAGTTGCGCGAGAAACTGGACCGTTACCTGGACCTACCGCTCGCCATCGCCTCTCTCGTCGTAGTGCTTTTGGTTATCATTCAGCTAACCGGAGAGGTCACCGAACCGTGGAGCGGGAGGCTCGAAGCCTTGAGTTGGGGACTGTGGGGCCTGTTCTTTCTGGAGTTCGCCGCGAAGTTCGCCCTGGCGCCCGTAAAACGCCGCTATTTGAGAAACAACTGGCTGGATGTGCTGGTGGTATTGCTCCCGTTCCTGAAGTTCCTGCGGCTCGCACGGGTCTTGCGGGCCACGCGGGCTTTGCCGATCTTCCGGTTGCTGGTCTTCGGGGGACGGGGTTCGGGCTCCGCGCTTACGCTCCTCCGGCGGCGTCGCCTCGGCCAGTTGGGGATTATCTCGGTCATGGTCATCTTGCTCGGGGCCTCGGTAGGTTATCTACTGGAGATAGAGGCTACCGGCAGCCAGATCGAGAACTTCGGGGACGCGCTGTGGTGGTCGGCTACCACGATCACCACCGTGGGCAGCGAATTGTATCCGGTGACGGTCGGTGGACGCATACTGGCGTTCCTGCTAATGATCTACGCTATCGGCGTCTTCTCCTACTTTATCGGGGCGATTGCCTCCGTCTTGGTGGACTTCGACTCCCGGCAAAAGATGGAACCTGAAGTGGAGGATAGGGTACGACTAACCGAGCGGGAGCTCGCCGCGCTCCGGTCCATCCTCGAAAAAGGCGATAAGCTTTCGTGAAACGTGACGCTTCCGGCGGGTATACTCTCCCGGACCGAAAGACCACCGTCGCACAGGGAGCTGACTTCTAGCTTGGAACTCGTACATAGCATCGTGGACTGGATGGTGTCCTGGGCCGCTACGCCTTACGCGCCGCTCGCCCTCTTTATCCTCGCGTTTTGGGAGTCGAGCTTCTTCCCGCTCCCGCCGGACCCGCTACTCATAGCCATGGCCGTCGCCAACCCGGAGAAGGCTCCGCTTTACGCTTTGATCTGCACTGCGGCCTCGGTTTTCGGCGCCATGTTGGGCTATTTCATAGGCAAGAAAGGCGGGCGTCCGGTCGTCCAGCGGCTCTTCAAGGAGAAGAAGATCCAGGCCGCCGAGCAACTCTACAAACGATACGACGTCTGGGCCGTCGGGGCGGCTGCGTTTACGCCGATACCGTACAAGGTCTTCACCATAACGGCCGGTATCGCGGAGTTGCGCTTCTGGCCTTTCATACTCGTCTCAATCGTCGGTCGCGGAGCCAGGTTTTTCCTGATCGGGCTCGCGGTCTACTTCTTCGGGGCTTCGATACAACGCGCCATAGACCAGTATTTCGAGCTTCTTACGATCTCGTTTCTCGTCCTCTTAGTCCTGGGCTTCGTCACTGTGAAGTACGGCGGCGAGTACCTGCACCGCAAGCAAGAAGCCGCCAAACGGCGCGAAGGTACCGAGTAGCCGGGCTGCCCCCAGGTTAGATAGACGACGTGGACTTTCTGGCGAACATAGCGGACTGGCTGGTCTCCTGGTCGAACTCGCCTTACGCGCCGCTAATACTCTTCGTGGTCTCTTTGATCGACTCGGCTGCAGTCTTCCTACCACCGGAGCCGTTGCTTATAGCCATGTCGATAGCCCACCCCAACCTCGCCGTACTCTACGCCGCCATCGCCACTGTCTCGTCGGTGCTAGGGTCCACGATCACCTACTATGTAGGAAGACTCGGCGGCAGGCCGCTCGCCGAACGGTTCGTCCGTCGAGAGAGGATAGAAACCGCCGAAGACTTTTTCCAAAGCCACGGCGCCGTAACCCTGGGGATAACCGCCTTCACGCCGGTACCCTATCCTCCCTTCGTCCTGGCCGCCGGGATCTCACATCTCGGGGTGCGGCGCTTCATCGTCGCCTCACTCGTGGGACGTGGCGCCCGCTTCTTCGGGATGGGTCTCGCTATCTTCTTCTTCGGGTCTGAGATCCAAGGGTTCCTGGAGCAGTACCTGGGTTGGGCCACTCTTATCGTCGGAGTTCTCATAGTCGTTGCCTACGTCGCCAGCCGGTACTTCGGCTCCCGTTTCGATAAGCAAGTCCGGAAGAAAGAGGGCCGGGACGGTAATTAGAGGCCACTGAGGTTTGGAGCGGAGACCCTAATGGTACAGACGGGATGTCGTGCAAAGAGCACCGCATTCGACGTATGTAAAACCGCTATTTCGAGGAAGGAATCCCATGAAGATAGGGTACAAGTTGATCGCGGAGGCCTATTCACCCCAGGAAATAGTTCGCCAGGCGGTACGCGCCGAAGAAGTCGGCTTCGACTTCGTGGAGGTAAGCGACCACTTCCACCCGTGGTTCGACAGCCAGAATCACTCGGGATTTGTATGGTCCATGCTCGCGGCGGCAGCGGCGCGCACGGAGAACATAGAACTCGCTACCGGCGTAACCTGCCCCTTTATCCGCTACCATCCGGCCATTATCGCGCAGGCCGCCGCAACGACGGCGCTGCTCTCCGAAGGACGTTTTACCCTGGGCGTCGGGTCCGGCGAACGGCTCAACGAGCACGTCGTCGGGCGGGGCTGGCCGGCGGTCAACACGCGCCACGAGATGTTTCGTGAATCTCTGGAGATCATCCGGCTACTATGGTCGGGCGGTTACCATTCGTACGAAGGCAAGCACCTCACCTTAGAGGATGCGAGGGTCTTCGACCTACCGGACACCCCGCCCCGCGTAGCCGTGGCGATCGGCGGTCCTTCTTCGGCCCGTATCGCCGCCGAACTCGGAGACGCTATCTTCGCCACCGAGCCCAAACCGGAGCTTACGGAGTCCTACGCTGAGGCCGGTGGAGACGGCCCCAAGTATGGCGAAGTGCCGCTCTCCTGGGCTCCCAACGAGGCAGACGCCATTACCTCGGCCCACGAAAAATTCCGTTTCGGTGTTACGGGCTGGAAGGTTCAGGCGGAGCTGCCAAATCCGATAAACTTCGAAGCCGCAACGGCATTCGTTACCGAAGAAGACATGGCCGAGACATTCGGCTGCGGGCCGGATGTGGAACAGCATCTCGCTGTAGCCCAACAATTCGTCGACGCCGGCTTCGACCATCTCGCCTTGATAAACGCCGGTCCCGACCCGGAAGGGTTCTTCGACTTCTTCGCCAACGATCTCGCCGGTCCGATTCGGGAGTTAAAGCCGCAGAACGGATCGTAGGCGGACGCCCGGATCAGGCGCTGCGAGAGGCCCCACCCAGATATAAGTCTATTACTTTCGGGTCGTTTAATAGCTCTTTGCCGGGTCCGGTGAAGCGGTTCTGGCCCATCTCCAGGACGTACCCCCGGTCGCTCATGGAGAGAGCGCGGCGGGCGTTCTGTTCGACCATGAGGATGGCGACGCCCTTCGAGTTGATCAGTTGGATGCGCTCGAAGATCACATCCACGTTCGCCGGCGAGAGCCCGGCCGATGGCTCGTCCAACAGCAGCAGCGCGGGTTCCAGCATCAGGGCGCGGGCCAGGGCGACGAGCTGACGCTGGCCGCCGGACATGGTCCCCGCCCGCTGTCCGCGGCGTTCGGCCAGTATCGGGAACCAATCGAAGAGCTCCTCGTAGCGTTCTTTTATTATCTTCGGGCGCAGGTAGGCGCCCATCTCCAGGTTTTCCTCGACGGTGAGGGTCGGGAAGATGTTTTCGGTCTGTGGCACGTAGCCGATACCGGCCTCGACTAGGCGGTGGGTCTGCGCCCCGGCTACTTCTTCACCCCGGAACTTGACCGTGCCTTCGCGCACCGGGACCAGGCCGAAGAGGCTCTTTATGAGGGTGGACTTACCGGCGCCGTTCGGCCCGATAATGCTGACCAACTCTCCCTCGGCGACATCCGCGTCGCAGTACTGGATGATGTCTACCTCGGGCGTGTATCCCGCCCGCAGGTTACGGGCTTCGAGCAACGTCTCAGCCATTAGCGCCGGGGTCTTTCTCTCCGTCGAAGGTTTCCTCTATCGCCTCGTCTACTGCGCCGCCACCGGCGCCCAGGTAGGCGTCTATTACTTCCTGGTTGGAGCGGACCTCGTCGGGCGAGCCCTGGGTTATGACCTTCCCGTTCGCCATGACGATAACGTGCTCGGAGACGTTCATCACCACGTCCATGTCGTGCTCGACGAGGACGAAGGTCATGCCCTCGTCGCGCAATTGGCCGACGTGCTCCAGCAGGCTGGCGCCGAGGGTCGGGTTTACCCCGGCCATCGGCTCGTCCAGCAGGATCATTCGGGGTTCCATCATCAGGGCGCGGGCCAGCTCCAGCAGCTTGCGCTGGCCGCCGGAGAGAGTTGCGGCGTAGTCGTCTTTTTTCTCGATCAGGTTGAACAGCTCCAGAAGCTCCATCGCCTTCTCGCGGCTGGCACGCTCCTGTTTGCGGATCACCCACGGCGCGATCCAGGCGGTGAAGATTTTCTCGCCGGTCTGGTTCGGCGCGGCGAGCATCATGTTGTCCAGGACCGTCATCCGGGCCAGGGACTTGGTTAGCTGGAAGGTCCGCACGAGGCCGCGTCGGGCGATGGCGTGCGGCGACTTGCCCGTTATCTTGCCGCCGTCGAACGAGATGCTGCCGCCGTCGGGCTTGTAGAAGCCGGTCACGGCGTTGAAGAAGCTCGTCTTGCCCGCGCCGTTCGGGCCGATGAGCGCGGTGATCTTACCAGGCTCCACCTCCAGCGAAGCTCCGTCTACCGCCGCGACGCCACCGAATGAGAGTCGCACGTCCTCGGCTACCAGGATCGGGGCGGCGTTGCCACCGGCGTTGCCATCGGCTTTGCCGTTCTCACTTGTCAAGGACCATCTCCTCCCTATTGCCGAGGATGCCCTGGGGACGGAAGATCATGATAGCCATGATGAGCGCGCCGATCCCGATCTGGCGCAGGTAAGCCGCCTCGGCTCCGGAGATGATCTCACGGGGTATAAAGAGCGTGCCGTTGAAGATGGCCCAGAAGATGATCGAACCGACTATCGGTCCCCAGTGGCTGGACGCCCCGCCGAGCATCATGATGGTCCACACCTGAAACGTGATGATCGGCAGGTAAGTGTCCGGGGCGAGGCTACCGATGTCCATGGCGAAAAAGACCCCGGCGAGGCCCGCTATCGCCGCACCGAGCGCGAAGGATTGCATTTTGTAGGCCGTCGGGTTCTTGCCCAGGGCGCTCACGGCGTCCTCGTCCTCCCGGATTCCCTTTAGAACCCGGCCCCACGGGCTCTTTAGCAGTATCCAGAGCAGCACACCTACCACCGCTACGGTAACCCACACGATCACGAGCAGGTACTGGTCCGGCGTAAGGAAACCGAGCCCGATGTCTTCCCGGAGAAAGAAAAACTCGTTCGAGTAACCCCTTATTCCGCGCGGCCCGCGCGTAAGCTCAGTAACGCCGGGACCGGACTTGAGGACGAGCCGGAAGATTTCCCCGATGGTGATGGTGACTATCGCCAGGTAGTCGGTGCGGAGCCGAATCGCCGGCAGCGCGACGACCACACCGAGCAGCGTAGCAGCAACCATAGCCGCCAGAAAACTCGGCAACAGTGGCACCTCGAACTCGGTGTTCAGGATGCCCATCGTGTAGGCCCCAATGGCGAAAAAAGCAACGTGGCCGAGGTTTATGAGGCCCGTGAAGCCCCAGTGGAGGTTCAGGCCCTGGGCCAGCAGGGCGAAGATCCCCGCCGTAAGGATTACGCCTTCTATGTAAGCGATCATAGGGCCTGCTTCCTTCCCATTAGTCCTTGCGGACGGATCAGGAGCATCACGATCAGGACCAGGAACGCCACGCCGGTCTTCAGGTCGCTCGGTATACCTATAAGAGAGTGGGTCGCAAGCTCCTGGGTCACGCCGATGATGAGGCTCCCGATCATTGCCCCGTAGGCAGACCCGATGCCACCGAGGATTACCCCGGCGAAGATGAGCAACAGCAAGAACCAGCCCATATTGCCAAAGATGCGCCCCTGCAACCCAAGCATGATGCCGCCGTAGGCCGTCAAAGCGCCGGATATGAGCCAGGTGATCATGGTTATGCGATCCACGTCTATACCGCTTGCCTCGGCGAGGTCCCGGTTGTCCGACAGCGCCCGCATGGCTTTTCCGATACGGGTCTTCTGGAGCATCAGCGCCACCGCTAACAATGCCGCCGCGCTGCCGAAGACGATTATTACGTCCTGCGGCGTGAGGGCGAAGAGACCAAAGTCTATCCTCTGCGATATCGGCCCGTAGCGGCTCACGCCCTCACCGAAGACCCAGAAGATCGTGTAGCGCAGCACCAGCGCGAGCCCGATAGAGATAATAAGCAGGTTCACCGTGGAGGCCCCCCGGCGTCGCATCGGACCCCACAGGATCTTCTCCAGCCCACCCGCGAAGGCCGCGCCGAACGCTATCGCCGGGATCGCCGCGACGTACAGCGGCAGGCCGGCCCCGGTCCCGACCACCGCGATAAACGCGCCGAGCGTCAGGAAGTCACCATGGGCGAAGTTGATCAGGCGCAGTATCCCGAAGACGAGCGTCAGGCCAACGGCGGCGACGGCTATCACCGAACCTATGACGATGCCGTTGGCTATTAACTGAAGGGCTTCTGCCAAGTTTCTTTCTTCCTAGTGAACGGGAGAGAATTGGGCGAATTTTCACCCCGTCGCCGATCCGTGTCAAGCTCGTATCTTATATGAAAGATATATCTCTGGTGAAACTACCCGAAACGCGCTGTTGCCCCGCATATACGCTTTATGTAATATGGAAGCAATAGATGTAGTTGTCACGTTCCGGTCTCTGATTCAGTCGCGGCGCCCGGAACCGTTAAAGGAGGAACTCTTGAGGAAATTCAGGGCTATCCCCCTCGTCGGCCTTCTCGCGGCGCTGCTGGTTTTGGCGGGCGCTTGCGGCGGCGGGAGCGGCGGCGGTGGTGAAGGTGGAGACACTGGCGGAGGCGGCGGTGGCGGCGACCTCGGCGGCCTCGACCTGCACATAGGATCGGTGCTTCCACTCACGGGAGACCTCGCGCAGTTCGGTCCCGGCATGGAGAACGGCGTCAAGCTGGCCGTGCAGCAGATCAAAGACTGCAACAGCATGGAGGTCGAGGGCTTCTACGAGGACTCCGGCACCAACGAGCAGACGGCGGCCACGGCGGCGGACAAGCTGATCAACTCTAACGACGTCGGCGCCATCGTGGGAGCCGCCTCCAGCCGCATCTCTTTCGCCGTGGTGGACTCGGCGGCCCAGTCGAGCGTCGTCCAGATCTCACCGGCCTCCACGAGCCCGGACTTCACGGACTACGAGGATAACGGCTACTTCTTCCGTACCGTCCCCTCGGACAACCTCCAGGGGCAGGTACTCGCCCAGGTCGCCCAGGATGAGGGCTACGAGACGGTAAACGTCCTCGCCCTCAACGACGATTACGGTCAGGGCATCGCCGAGACCTTCGAGCAGGCGTTCACCGACGCCGGCGGCCAGGTCGGGGCCAACGTGGCATACGATCCGCAGGGCACCACGTTCAACTCCGAGGTGCAGGAGGTGGCCTCCGGCAACCCGGACGCCGTATTGCTGGTCGCATTCCCCGAGACCGGCACCAGCATAATGCAGTCCGCCGCCGAGCAAGGACTGGTCGGTGAGGTTCCATTCCTCTTTACCGACGGCCTGGCGGATCCGCAGTTCCCGCAGGACGCCGGGGTCAACCTCGACGGTGAGAGGGGAACCCGCCCGGCGACCGAGGGTCCCGGCGCGGAATCCTTCGGCTCGGCCTTCAATGAAGCGTACGGCAACGAGCCAGGCACCTTCTCGTCCAACTCCTACGACGCCGTAATGCTGGCGGCCCTGGCGGCGGCAGCGGGCGGCGGCGCAGACGGCCAGACGATCCAGGAGAACATGCAGGCCGTTTCGCAAGGCGGCGCCGAGGTGCTCCCGAAGGATATCTGCTCCGGCCTGGAGTCAGCGGCGGGCGGCGATGACATAAACTACGAGGGAGCCGCCGGCTCGCAGGACTTCGACGACAACGGCGACGTTACCTCCCAGTACGAGTTGTGGGAGTTCGGCCCGGAGGGCCAGATCGAGCGCGTAAGGCTCATCGACGCCCCTAGCAGCTAAAGCAGCGCAACATACGATCATTCAGCAACCGGGCGGCCTTTCGAGGCCGTCCTTTATTTGCCTTTTATTTTCCCCTTCGCCGGAGAACCGGCAGTACCTCCCCGACGAATAGCGCGGAGAGGATCAGGACACCGCCGAATAACTGAATCGGGGAGAGCCGGTCGCCGGCGAGCCAGAAGCCGAAGATGGCGGCGAAGACCGGTTCCATCGTGAGGATTATGGCCGCCCGCGCCGCCGATATCCTCTGCTGAACGGTCGTCTGCACGTAGTATGCTCCGGCGGAAGCGACGAGTCCGGTTAGCAGAATGGCGAACCAGACTTCACGGGGCGGCAGTTCGACGGGCTCGAAGACCGGCCACAGCAAAGTGAAAATCAAACCCATCGAGAACATCTGCGAGAGCGCCAGGGCCCCGGCGTCGTGGTTGGGCGCGTACCGCGAGAGGAGGGCTATGTGCGCCCCGATCCCCGCCGCGCAAAGCACCGTGAGCGCGTCGCCGACCCGGCCGAGAGAGGCGCTCTGCCCGGCCAACAGCACCATACCCGAGAGGCTCAGCAAAATAGCCAGCAGCACCGGACGCGGGATACCGGCCTTGAAGAAGATCCAGGCGGTAAGAGGCGCGAAGACTACGAACAGCCCTGTTATGAGGCCGGAGTTCGTAGGGGTCGTATACAGTAGCCCGAGCGTCTGAAACAGGTATCCCGCCGCGAGCACCGACCCGATGCTACCGCCGGCGAGCAGCGTCCGAAGCGTCATTCTTGAGGCGAGGAACGGGGCGAGCACGGCCCCGGCTAGTAGAAAGCGTAGCGACAGAAAGCCGAGCACACTGTAGGCGATTATGGCGTCCTGGACTACGACGAATGTCCAGCCCCACACGGCGGTAACACCGACGAGCATCAAAGTGTAGATCAGTCGCACGAACGCTCCATTTCGAGGAAAATGCTAGTGTACGTGATCCGAAAGAAAAGGTATACGACGGTCCGGAGAGGGGCGAGCGTGGCGGAGCAATCCAACATTCCGATGTCTTACAGTGAACACGGGCAAGGCGACCCAATCGTACTTCTCCACGCTTTCCCGCTGAACGGCAGGATGTGGGAGCCGCAAGTTTCGGCGCTGAAAGAGAGATACCGGGTCGTGATCCCGGATTATCCCGGTTTCGGAAATTCATCGAACCCTCCAATCCAACCAGACATAGACTACTTTGCCGAGTGCGTTCGGGAACTACTCGACGATCTGGGGCTGGAGCGGGTGGTTTTGGGAGGCCTCTCGATGGGCGGCTACGTCGCCTTTGCGTGCCTCCGATTGTTCCCGGAGAGGATCTCCGCCCTGATCCTCGCCAACACCCGGCCTGATCCGGACTCCGAGGAAATCCGTAAAAACCGCGACAACATGGCCCGTCGGGTCAGCGAGGATGGCGTGGAGATCCTGGTGGAGATGCAGATGGAACGTCTCCTCTCGCCCAACACCCTCGAAAATAATCAGGAAGTAGTAAACAAGGTCGAGACCCTGATGCTGGAGAGTTCCCCGGACGGAGTCGTCGCGGCCCTCGGCGCCATGCGCGACCGTCCAAACTCGAAGCCTCTACTTCCGGAGATAGAGGTTCCCACGCTGGTAGTTGGAGGCGTGGAGGACGCTATCTCATCGCCCGAGGTCATGGGTGCGTTGGCGGCGGACATTCCCGGCTCTATCCATCACACCATCTCCGGCGCGGGCCATCTCTCGAATATGGAAGCCCCGGAAGAGTTCAACGACGTTCTGAGAAACTTCCTGACTAAGCTCTAACGGACTTCTATCCGGTCGGGTAGAATGATGCCTCGTGGCGACGGTCATGCACATCTCGGACCTACACTTCGGCAGGCCGTCATCCTCCGAACGCCTGAAGGCACTCAAAGACAAGATAAGAGAGATTCAACCGGGGGCGATCGCGGTCTCCGGCGACCTTACCCAGCGCTGTACTAACGCGGAGTTCATCCAGGCCCGCAGGTATCTGGATTCTTTGGGCGAGATAGCGCCCTGTCTAGTCGTCCCCGGCAACCACGACATCCGGTGGCTGGGGACCGTCGCCCGGAACCTGGGGGTGGTGGGCCTTATCGGGAACAAGGCCCACGAGTACAAATATTCGCGCTACAAACGGCATATTTCAGAGGACCTGTGCCCGGCGTTGGAAGTTCCGGGGGTGGTCATAGCGGGCCTGAACACGGCCCACGGCATAACCCGCGGCTCGTTGACGCGGCGTTTCCGGGACCTGGGCGTGATCGGCCACGTCAAAGACGAGGACATCCTACACATGAAAGAAGCGTTCGAGAGCGCCGCCCCTGACGCGGCCAGGATCGTCATGATCCATCACAACCCTGTGAAAGGTCCCATCTCCGGCCGCCACGGACTGGCGAACACGGAGCTGGCCCTCCGCGCTTTCGCTTCGCTGGGAGCAGAGCTGGTACTCTGCGGCCACGACCATCAGGAGGCGATCCACACCGTCGAGCCCGCGCCGGGACTAGTTGTCTCCACCGCCGGAACCATCTCGAACCGCCTCCGCCCCGGAAGACCGTCCAGCTTCAACGTGGTGAACACCGACGACCAGAACCTCCGAATAACCACCTATGCCTGGCGGAAAACCGGCGACTTCGCGCTACACAGCGACCGCTCTTTTCGGAGGAAGGTCGCCACGGAAGCCTAGCCCGGTAAGCATCTCTCTTTGCCCGGATTATCAGCGGGTATAATCCGGGTCACGGAGTGTCCACCGGAGAGAAGGGGTGCGTAGCATGTGGAGCAGACTAACTCGCGGCGGAGACGGACTCCCCAGGGAGAAGGTCGACGCCATAGTCCGGCTCATAGACCAGTACCTGTCCGAAGAAGCCACCTCCCGCAACCTGCAGTCAGACAAACAAACCATCCACCCCCGCGATCTTCCACCCGACAAGCGCGAAGCCCTCGTCAACGACGTCTTCGAAATACTCAAAGACGCCGACAAGAGATAGCATTCCAGGTCCCGACTACACCCCTCGAAACCACCTGGCCTACCTTGGGACTTACGACATGAGAGGTTCCGCCTCTTTTGCAGTCAGGCTCTCTCTGCGCTGTGCCCGTGCGGCGCCGATGAGGCTGTACACAAACCATTTTCTTCTAAGGCTCACCAGTCTGATCATCCCACGGTAGAAAAGTTCCGGTAGCGGGTCCAGGGACACGAACCCGATGCCCGCACATGGACCCAGGAGGATACTGGCAAGCTCCCCGGTCGTGGTTTCCTTGAGCCGCCACCCGGCCCCGAGCGCCCCGAACGAGAGGAACATGTCGGCCTCCTCCTTGAAGCAAAAGACCGGCAGCGACTTTCCTGACTCTTCTTCACCATCGAGATTCAGGGTAAGCGTATCCTCGTTCTCCGACCCTTTTTTAACGATCAGCCAGTAAGTCGCTGATCGCCTCGAAGACCGGGGCTTTGTGTCGTCGGCCATAACTACTACCTTTCCCGTAGTTTGCGTGTAGCTTGTGGGGAGATACTGGAGGGGGAATAAACTCTCCCCACTGCACCGTTGGTCGGTGGGCTACGACTCCTTTATAATTCACCCTCTCTCTTCAAGAAACCCCTGGAAGCCGTGTCGGACTGTAATTGTGCCGAAGTGTGTAGACTTGGTTACACAACGGGATGTAGAATGCCCGGAGTGACTTTTCGGGAGGATCACCCAGAGGCGGGGATTACGATCACGGCGATCGGGATCATCTACAAATTCGGTTGGAACGGAAGCGGGTAATGGAGCGGTCTCTGACAAGAGTGCTGTTGGCCGACGACCAC
This sequence comes from Rubrobacteraceae bacterium, assembly GCA_041745215.1. GTDB lineage: Bacteria > Actinomycetota > Rubrobacteria > Rubrobacterales > Rubrobacteraceae > SIRX01. The sequence continues at coordinate 65,911 of JBGTJJ010000007.1, forward strand.
ACCATGTTCCGGGAAGGACTCGCGGGGCTTCTGGCTTCTTATGGAGGCTTGGAGGTGGTCGCCGAGGTTCCGAACGACGAGCAAGCGGTGGAGCTCGCCCGCTACCACAAGCCCGACGTTGTCATCATGCAGGTGCAGACGCCCTTCGAGCGGTCCATGGAATCTCTTGAGAAGATGCGCCGTATAACGCCTCAGCCGAAGGTGATCATCGTCACCATGTTCGAGGATCCGGACACCATGCGCGAGCTCTTGAAGATGGGGGCGAGCGCCTACGTGCTAAAAAGCGCATCCTCAAGACACCTGATCGGCGCGGTGCGCGCCGCCGTCTTCGATCCCCAAGCCGAGAACGTGGTAGTGGGCATGCCCCGTGAGGCGCTAGAAGAATCGGAGGATGGAGCAAAGGGTGGACTCAGCGCCCGACAGCTAGAGATCCTTCTGCTGGCCTCCCGCGGTATGAGCAACCACCAGATAGCCACTAGCGTCCACCTGGCCGAGGGAACCGTCAAGCGTCACCTCGCCGACTCCTACAAAAAGATGAACGTCAACTCAAGGGGCGAAGCCGCGAGAAAAGCACTGAGGGAGAATTGGATCACCATCTCAGACATTACCGAAGACGAGGAAGGATCGGACGGGGAAGAGTCGGGATAGCAGGATAGCTGGTGAAGGCAGTTCGTCTCGCCATCTAAGCTGGGCTATGCTCGAGTGATAGGCTGGCTAGGCCAAGATCAGCTTCTCCGTGCGCTCCACCAGCGCCAGCAAGCCATCTATGCTGATGTCCTTTATATTCCAGATCTCGCCGTCCAGGCTAACCCTGGCGTCCATGCCGTCGCTGTAGAGTATCTCGATCCAGCACAAGACATTCCTCTGCAACTCCATGTCAGCCCCATCCGTGTCGTTTCTCACCAGCAGGTGTGGCTCGAACCTCTCCGCGTTGACGTTCAGTGACTCTACGGAACCGAGTAGCACCTCGGCGTCAGGACGATGGCGCTGGAGGGCCATCGCCAGAGCCTCCCGGTACATTTGCGGCTGTAAAGTAACCAAAATACGCACGACCCGTACGCTCCTCATTCGTGGAAAACCAATACAGACTGACGTGCGTACGAATCGACCACAGATAGACTATTTAGATAGTCTACACCTATCTAACCCCGGTAAGTCAGGAAAGGGCCGATTGCACCTAAAAACACATGTTAGTGTGTAGTAGCCCGTATCTTCAGTGAGCCGGGCCGTCGTGTGAGTGCGCCCTTCGATGTGCTGCTTTTGCACACTTCGACACATTCTCGCCGGATGCGGACGGATCAACTTTCAGGCCGTGCCTGCGAAGGACACCTACAAAGTGTGCCGGTGCTCGCGCCGATCCGTACCGGCAGTATTGCAATGGTTCACGCCGGAGTGTGTATAGCTGAGGAGTTCGGTTACGATTCTTCAGTTTGCTGAGGATGGCCCCGGAATATTTCTTGGGAGGAGATCCACCCCTCAGACATCGCCTTCCTCGCGGCTTCACCGCGAGAGCCGACCCCGAGTATCTTGTAAGTGTTGGCGAGGTGGCGTTTGATCGTGGACTCCGACAGGTGGAGTTCACCGGCGGCCTCTCTGTTGCTCATACCGCGCGCGGCGAGCTTCAGGATCTCTAGCTGACGGCGCGACAAATTGCACTCCGAGCTCTTACTCGCTTCCTTTCCCTCGAATATCGTCCGGGGCACGGATACGGTCAGGTTATCCCTCGCCTGGCCGTGGGCGACGGAACGCACCGTGTCGAGCAGGTTGAGCATCGAGGCGTTCTTGACCAGGTACCCGCTCGCGCCGAGCCCGAGCAGCTCGCGGACCAGGCGCTGGTCGGCGAAGACGCTAACGATAATGATTTTTGGCTGAGGTGAGATCTCGAGCAGATGTCCCAGCGCCTCTTGTGCTCCCATGACGGGCATCTCGACATCCAGGAGCACCACGTCTGGCTTCTCTTTCCGCGCGCCGGCCACCGCTTCCCTGCCGTCCGCAGCGTAGCCGACGACCTCTATATCCTCGTTCAACGTGAGTATCTCCGCCATCCCCTCGCGCACCAGCGCGTGGTCGTCGGCCAGGAGCACCCTTATGGCCCGGCCCTCCGTAGGACGACCCTCTGTAGAACGGTCTTCTGTGAGACGCTCGCCTATGAGTCCTTCTCCCGCGTCAGGGGGAGAAGGACCTCGGCCCTGGCGCCGCCATCCGAGTCGGTGAAGATCTCCAGGGTGCCGTCCAGAAGCTCTGCACGCTCCCGCATCGACCGTAGACCCGTACCCTCGGCGGGGGCGGGCGCGCCGGGGTCAAACCCAACCCCGTGATCCCTTACGACTGCCCTGACCTCTTCCGGAGCTATCCCGACCTCCACCGTTATCTGGTCGCTGCCGGAGTGGGCCACGGCGTTGCGAACTCCCTCCCGCAGCATCATGTAGAGTTGGTCGCGCACGTACTCGGGTAGGTGTTCCTCCTCGCCCTCGAAAGATACTTCCCAGGCGACTTCGGAGGAGACGCTGATCCTCATAAGGTTCTCCAGGGCTATCCTTAGACCTTCCGAAGTCTCCCGGCCCCGGATCTCCGAGGAAAACTCCCGCATCAGCTCCAGCGCGTCGTTGGCGGTGTCGTGGGCGAGCGCCAACTTCTCTTGGGCCCTTCCGGGGTCGCGGTCGAGTAGGGCGCGGTAGAGTTCGAGGCTCTGGCTCACGATGGTCATCTGGTGGCCGAGGCGGTCGTGCAACTCGCGGGAGAAGCGGCGGCGCTCCTCGTACTGGGTCTCCTTGACCTTGGTGAGCAGGTAGTCCACGTAGGAAGCCATCACCATCCGCGAGATCCGATCCATCACGATCTCCTGCACCGCCAGGGCGATCTCCGCGACCTCGTCGGGAGTGGTGCCGGGGGTCAACCGCCTCACCACCGCCAGCACCGCAGCCTTGCATAGCGCCACGCCGGCCCGAAAGGACTCGTCCGGGTGTGGGTTCAGCGGTTCCTCGGAGGCCTCGATATTACGGTAGATCTCTTCCTCGACCGCCAACAGCGATCTCTCTTCACCCCGTAGGACCTGCGCCGCCCGCCCCATGATGCTCCTGGCATTGGACTCCAGTTGCTCGCGGCTGGCGCCATCGCCGACGACGAGGAGGTTACCGCTCTCCGCCAGCCGCCGCTCGTAGTCGGTGAAGATCTCATCGAAGTGCTCCTGGAGCGTGCGCGCCGCCTCTTTGAGTCCCGTGGCGGGATTCTCCTCGTTCATAGCCGAATCATGACAATGTGGTTCACAAACATCGCATCCTTATCGTTGTTCCCATAGATTAGTGGCGGGTTCATACTTCGAGAAGTTATAGGATAACGGACACCCGGCCCCGAGACTCTACATAACCGGGCCAAAAGCCTACACCTCCTTATGCACACCCGGACCAAAAGCCTACACCTCTTTATACAAATTGTTCCATTAAAAGCAAAAATGCGTTTACGGTTTGTCTGGGGAGGAATAAGGTCTTTTGTACACCCGCCACGATATACGCGGGCGGATCATGCACTGCAAGCCTACAGGCAAGGAGAATAGCAATGGCGAATTATGAAGAGCGCAACGACCGGTTCAAAGGGGTAGAAACCTTTGAAGGTTACGAGGTCAACGACCGCGACGGCGAGAAGATCGGCAAGGTAGACGACCTGTTCGTAGACGAGAGCAACGAGCCCGAGTACATCGGCGTGAAGATGGGTTTTCTCGGCATGAACTCCACGCTCATTCCGATGGACATCTGCCGGGTGGACGAGTCGGATCAGGCGATCACGGTGGATACCGAGAAAGAGAAGGCCAAAGATGGCCCCAGCTTCGACGGCGACCAGGAGATAAGCCGGGACTTCGAGCGGCAGGTCCGCGGCCACTACGGCCTGAACGGCCACGATGGTTCCGGGGAACGGGGCGACTACGGCGCTTACTACTCCGATGAGGACGACGCCAAGGTAGGACCCGGCATGGTCAAGGGTGACACCGAAACCGGGGAATTCCGCGGGGACGCCAACGAGGCGGAAGGCGTTCGCCAGCCCGGTAGCGACCTCGAAGACGAGGATGAGATCCGGGTCCAGCGCTCCGAGGAAGAGCTAAGGACCGGCACCCGTGAGCGCGAAGCCGGCGGAGTAAACGTCCGCAAGCGGGTCCGCACCGACCGCGAAGAAGTGCGGGTACCCACGAAGCACGAAGAGGTCAACGTAGAGCGGGTGGCGGTCAATGAGGAAACCCCGGATGCGGAGATCGGCGAGGACGAGGTAAGCGTGCCGGTAGTTGAGGAAGAAGTAGTGACGGAGAAGAAGCCGGTAGTCAAGGAAGAGCTGCGGGTCCGCAAGGACGTAGTCGAGGACGAGGAAGTCGTCGAGGAAGACGTCCGCAAGGAAGAGGTCGAGGTAGACGACGATTCCAGGCGCCGTGACTAGGCAGGAAATCTGTTAGAGGCGGCCTTTGGGGATGTTGCTGGTTTCATAGGGCGCATCCCCTTCGCTTTTGTTTTGCGGAGCAGAGGTTTTTTAGAGCTTGGGGAGATCCAATTTGACTGACGAACAACGCGGCGACTGGCTCCCGGAGGACGGCGACCCGGAAGAGTTGAGGGTGGAACGCACCGAGGAGAAAGTCGAGGTCGGCATCCACGAACGTGAGGCCGGCTCCGTAAATGTCCGTAAGAGCGTGCGCACCGAACGCGAAGAGGTGCGGGTCCCGCGAAGGCGTGAGGAGGTAGAAGTCGAGCGTGTGCCGGTAGAAGGCGAGTCCAAAGAAGTATCGGATGCCGAGATCGGCGAGGACGAGTTCGTCGTGCAAGTGTTCGAGGAAGAGATCGTAGTCTCCAAACGGATCGTGCTCAAAGAGGAGATCCGGCTCCGCAAGAAAGTCGTCGAAGACGAAGAGATCGTCGAGGTGGACCTTCGCAAGGAGGAGGTCGAGATAGACGACCAGACAAACCACTAACGATCAACTAAGGAGCAATACGTGGGCAGAGACAGAAACATAGATAGGCGAGAAGGGCAGCCGGTGGAGCCCGAAGAGGCCAAAGCGCACGGTAACGACTCTGAGGCCGTCCGGGTCAAGGGTAGCGAGAATGGTGAAGCCGGGCGCAGGCCGCGAGATGAGGGTACATCAGACCCGAACGGGGAGGCGAGTCGAGAAGAGCGGGGCGACGGGCGAAAAAACCAGAGAGGATCAAACATGAACGAAGACCGGGGCACGAGTTTTCCGAGCGTTATATTCGGCTGGCTCGCGTCGCTCGGGGCGACCCCGATCCTGTTCGCGATCATCGGCGCTATCGTAGGCGGTGTCGTGGCGCTGCTAAGTCTCGGCGCCACGACTGGAGGAATCGCGAGCTCCGTAGGGTTCCTAATCACCCTCTTCCTTGTATTCCTGATAGGGGGCTACGTCGCCGGACGCCTGGCGAGTCGTCAGGGCCTGAAACACGGCCTCCTGGTGCCCCTGCTGGCTCTCATCCTCGTGATTCTACTGGCGGTGGCCGGCGGGATTCTCGGAAGTACCTTCTCCAATATTTTGAGCAATGCGGTCCCGTCCGGCATCACGCAGAACATCCCGACGAGCATCCCACAAGGTCTTGGCATCACGGCGATAATCTCGGGCATCCTCGCGCTCCTCATGCCGTTCTTGGGGGGAGCCCTCGGGGGACTTTGGGGCGCCAAGACAGGCGAACAGCGTCCGTAACCGACACTCGACGCCAACCGTGCTCGGCAAAGACAGCAGTGAGGAGATCGTCCCAGGTGGAAAACCTCAAATCACCCCAGGAGAACACCGAACGAGTGGACACGCCGGAACGGTACGCAGGCTACACGCTTCGAGATCCTCTCGGCCAGAAGCTCGGAACAGTCGAGAGCGTCTTCGTAAACCGGGACGGCCTGCCGGAGTACGTCCGGGTAAAGTTCGGGGTCTTCGGTCTGAGGTCCGTATTGATCCCCGTTCTAAGCCTCAAACCGGACCAGGCCCAGCGGACCCTCACGCTCGAATGAGGAATGAGAACAGTAGAGTCCGACTTCTCGCCACCTATCCACCGGCGGCGTACCGGATGGCGCAAGGACGAGTGCAACGTACCAGCGGTAGAACCAGCGGCAGAGAAAGGAAAACGCATGGGTAAGCAAAAAGACGAACAGACGAAAGACAAAGAAGGACAGCAGGAGCGGCAAGGCGGCGAAAGCCCGCTCAAGACCGACCGGGGTCGGACCAATGTCCAGGATGTAGTGGTCTCTAAGGTCGCCGGCATCGCGGCCCAGGAGGTCGAGGGGGTCCGGATGGGCAGTGGCGGCTCTCAGGCGGCCGGCGGCATCATTAGTAGTCTCACAGGTGGCAACGGCGGCGGCCAGACCCGTGGCGTGGCCGTCGTGGTCGGCGAAGAAGAAGCGGCCGTGGATCTCACGATGACTGCCGAGTACGGTAAATCTATCCCCCAACTCACCGAAACCGTACGCCAGAACATCGTCAACCGGGTGGAGAACCTGGTGGGTTTGAGCGTTACAGAGGTCAACCTGACGGTCACCGATATCTTTTTCCCACAGCAGGAGCAGAGCCAGCAGTCGGAAGACCAGTAAGAGAGTAGAGCATCCTGAATCGCACCAGGTTTTTCAGGTTTCACGACAAAGGAAGGATACAGTGAGCGAAAACTACGGCAACAAAGAATCAGGAGGAAGCACCCAGCAGCGTTCTCAGGAAGTGGCCCAGCAGGGCCAGCAGAAGGCGTCTGAGTACGCCGAGCAGGGTCGTGAGCAGGCAAAGGGCCAGATAGCGACCCAGAAAGAGCGGGCCTCAGGAGAGCTACAAGGTATAGCCCAGGCTCTCCAGAGCACCGGCGAGCAGTTGCGCGAGCAGGACCAGGGCTCCATCGGCCAGTACGCTGACCAGGCCGCCGAACAAGCCGGGCGTCTCGCCGACTACCTGAGCGAGAAAGACTCCGAAGAGCTAATAAGCGGAGTAGAAGACTTCGCCCGCAATCGGCCGGCCATCTTTATGGGAGGCGCGTTCATCCTGGGCGCAGCTGCGGCCCGATTTCTAAAGAGCTCCGCCGGCCAGACCGGGGACCTCAAAGAAGAGCTGAAGCACGAAGCCCAGGAGCTGCGCAAGAGCGCTAGTCCCAGCAACGGAGGTTCGGGCTAGTGCAGCGGACCAGGGACAACCATAGAGAAGATCAATCCGTCGGCGAGCTTCTAGGAGACCTGTACCAAGGCGCTTCGCAGGTTATCAGTCTGGAGATAGAGCTCGCCAAGACGGAGTTAAGCCAGAAGGCGTCTCGGGTCGGTAAGAACGCCGGCTTTATCGCCGCCGGGGGCGCGATCGCGTACGCTGGTTTCCTGGCGCTCATATTCGCGATCATCGCTATTCTGGCGACGTTTATGTATACCTGGCTGGCGGCCCTCATAGTGGCGCTGTTGGTGCTCGGCGCGGGTGGTGCGCTGGTGATGATCGGGCTAAAGACCCTACAGCAGGAATCTCCGATGCCGCAAAGAACGCTAGACACCCTAAAGGAGGATAAGGAATGGATAACAGACCAGACCAACTAAGAGGACAGGATATGCAGGACGAAGGCGTACGCGAAAAACTCTCCCGGGAACGGGGCGAGATCGACCCTAATCCTTCCGCATCCGACGACGAGCTGGAAGAGATACGTCTGGAGTTGGCCCGGACCCGCGCCCAAATGAGCGAAACGGTCTACGCGCTACAGGGCCGCATGAACCCTCAGTACGTGCGCGATCAGGCAACTTCCCAGGCGAAAGACACGGCCAGAGGAGCTGGCTCCTCTGTAGTCGACACCGTCAAGAATAATCCCGTGCCCACGGCGTTGACCGGGGCAGGCATCGTAGGTCTCGGCTGGCTCGTGGTAAACGTCAGCAAGGGAGACTCGGGAAGTTCGGGGCAACAGGGCTCCGGACAGCAAAGCGGTACGGAGGGACCCCGCTACTACGATTCTTCGGGACAGTTCTACACCACTTCCTACGAAGGCCGGGAGTTCGGAGACCGGGAGTCCGAGGGCTCCTCGCAGGGCGCCGGAGACCGGGCCCGTGAGGCCGGAGGCCAGGCCCAGGAGAAAGCCGGCCAGATAGGTAGCCAGCTTCAGGACCGTGCGGGCCCGGCCGGAGGACAGGCTCAGGAACAGGCCCGGCGGGCCAAAGGCGGCTTCCAACGAATACTGCAGGAGAGCCCCCTGGCTCTAGGAGCCCTGGCCGCCGGCGTAGGGGCAGCCGTTGCACTTGCCATGCCCGGCACCAGCAAGGAAAACGAGGTCATGGGCGAGACGCGGGACAACCTGGTAGAGCAGGGCAAACAGAGTGTCCGAGAGACCAGGGAGAAGGCCCAGAGTGCCATAAAGGAAGGCCGTCGCGCCGCCGAGCAAGAAGCCGACCGGCAGGATCTCACCTAGCAATGGCGCGAGTATTTTCGGAGCGCAACGCCACCAGTCTCGCGGGCCCGGAGAGATTCACTGATTTATCCGCAAGCACTGGACCGCATCAGGAGCACGGGGAGCCCTGCCGCCTTCTTCGATGGGCGGCGGAGCTTCTCAGCAAAGGCGACCTGAAAGGCGCCAGCGAAACGCTCAAGGAAGCGTCCAGGATCCTGGCCTCACGTGGCGAAAACGACTGGACGCGGGGCTAGACGCGGATAGCCCAATGAAACATGCTTCAGTCCGCAGGATGCAATAGCATACCTGTCTGTGCAAATCTCCCGACAGGGCGCCCAGAGCATTGTTAAGATCATATCTTCGGATGCGACCGAGGTTGCCGGGAATCACATACTAAGTCTGACCAAAAGGACTTTTCACGTCAAGTGTCGGCGAAAGAGTCAGCCCAGGTGGCAAGGGTTTCAGTACAGGAAGGTAAACTATTAGACTGTCGGGCGGTGGCCCAACGTTCGTACAGTACGCAAGACCAGAAAAGCATCCCAACTACAAGGAGGCACGAAGCAGTGACTGTAAAGGCCCTGTTGTTTGACCTGGACGGAACTATAAGCGACACCGACGCCGTGCATCTGGCGAACTGGATCGAAATGTTGCGCCCCCACGGCATAGACGTGGACATGAACCTCTACAAAGAAACGTTGAGCGAGTACTCCCCCGAACAAGCCATAGACGAGCTGCTGCCCAACCTGTCCCAGAAAGAGAAAGACCAGTTACTGGAGAACGAAGAAAACGGCTACCGCAAGAGGATGAACCTGGTCGGCGTAATCACCGGTTTCGACGACTTTGTCGAAGAGGCTCGTGGGCGCGGGATAAAGATAGCCCTGGTCTCTAACGCCACCAAAAAAGATGCCCGCAACTCGCTAGAAGCACTGAAGTTGGTGGAAGCCTTCGACCCTATGATCTTCGCCGAAGAAGTAGGTGTAAAGAAGCCCGACCCCACTGCCTACAAAGCGGCGTTGGATCAACTGGACATATCAGCCGAAGAAGCCCTGGCTTTCGAGGACTCGACCACCGGGCTCAAAGGCGCGGTAGAAGCCGGCATCCCGGTGGTCGGCATCGCCTCTACTACCCACTCACCCGACGAGTTGAGAGAAGCCGGGGCGAGTCTCATAGTTGGCGACTACGCCGACGAGGCGCTCTACGAACGGCTTGATGGCTAGATCTGCCCCCAGATGCACCGCTCCTAGGCGCGAAAGAGGTAAGGGATGGGACGACGAATAGGCTCCAGGTGGGAGGGGATGATCTCCACCTTCTGGTTCGTCCCGGGCCTGCTTACCGTGGGAGCGGTAGTGTTGTTCGTGGTGACCCACCAGATCGACCGCCTCCTCAGCCTAGATCTCGAAGAGCTTCCCCTGATCTTCTCTGGAGGCGCCACCGCAGCCCGGTCCCTGCTCTCCACCATAGCGGGCAGCCTCATAACGGTGGTCGCCACGGTTTTCTCCCTGACCATCGTCGCCCTCCAACTGGCCTCAACGAGCTATACTCCCCGCCTCTTGCGCAACTTCACCTCGGACCGTGGGGTGCAGGTGGTTCTGGGGGTTTACATAGGAACCTTCACCTACGCGCTGCTGGCCCTGCGGATAATCCGCACGCCCGAGAGCCAGAAACCGACGTTTATACCGGTTATCTCCGTGACTCTGGCGGTGCTGCTAACCCTGGTGTGCGTGGGGCTGCTCGTCTACTTTATTCATCACATTTCGGGCATGATCCAATCCTCCACCATCGTAAAGAGCGCCCACGAAGACGCCACAAGCAGTCTCGCCAACCTTACCGACCTCGAAAACGCTACCGCCGAAGAGCAAGAGCCTCGAACACATCCGGAGTTCAAGGGATTGGTGGACGAAGAAGGGTTGGAGATCCGGGCTCAAAAGAGCGGCTACGTCCAGTACGTGGACCTGGACCACATACTGGAAACGGTAACCCAAGACAATAAAGCGGCAGAGATGGTCTTCCAGCTACCCTTCGGTCCGGGTCATTTTGTAGCGGCGGGGCTGCCTATCCTGCGCCTGTGGCCCGCCCCGGAGGACGGTCTAGGGGAAGAGGCCGAGAAAGAGGTACGCAGAGCTTTTTTCTTCGGTAAAGAACGGGCTTTCAGCCAGGACTTCGCCTTCGGCGTCCGGCAGCTTTCGGACATAGCCCTCAAAGGTGTCTCCCCCGGAGTCAACGACCCCACCACCTCCATGCAGGCGATGGACCGGATAGAGGCGATCTTCATCGCCCTGGGCAAAAAGGCCCTGCCCCCACCCGTTCAAGAGAGAAACGTAAATGGGACCCGGATCCTGCTCCAGGTCGGCCACTACGATTTCGACGACGTAGTGGGGCTCGCCTTCGACCAACTCCGCAGGGCTTCTTTTACCAGCGGCCAGGTAGCCGTTCTCGAAAGGCTTTTGGAGGTCATCGAGCGTGCCTTGGCAGCCAACGAGTCGCCGGTGCGCAAACAGGCGTTGTGGGATCGGGCGTTCGCCGTGGGAAGGTTGGCGCCAGGCCAGGTCACCGATCCCCGCGACGCTGTAAAGCTGACCCGTAAGGCCGCCAATATAGGCGTTTCTTTGCTGGAGGCGAAGCCCGGAGCGGAGACAGAAACGGCGGTAGGCTCTGACCTCAGAGAACTCGTGGACCTTACAGTAGATCTTCCCGGAGGTGAACGGGTGCGAGAGACGGTAAACAGTATCCAAAAAGGCTGAGGAGTTCAGGAGATTAGACAAAGGGAGAACCAGAAAAGACATTCAACCTGTCCCCGGTGGACTCGCCGACCGGACCTGTAAACATTAGAGGACTCCATCATCGCAATCCTTCCCCCGAGTGTGCATTCCGGCGAGTCGCTTACACCCTTCGGCACATTTTCCGTCCGAGACGGCCTTCCATGCTTGTCGAGACGGCCAAGATCAACTATAAATATACTAAGCTGCATATATATGCAATATGCAGCTAATAGAATAGTGCGAGCAAAGAGTTCTCGCTACGTTGTTCTAGCCACGGCTACTACAGGAAAGGCAACGATGCTGAACAGTACGATGACAAGACCGACGAGGCGAAGCCTGGTAGGTAGTAGGCGGTCGGGTGTGATTCGTAACCGCGCCGCGTCAGGGGCGGCGAAGCTCGACCACGGGATAGACAACGTGTTGGATGGGTTCGGCCTCGGGCCTTTCCAGATCAACGACTGCGACGATCCGGTGACGATCCGGGCCAGGAAATACGCCACGGGTACCCACATACTCCTCAAGGAGATCGAGGTAGAGACGGGGGCCACGCCCAGGGAGGTGGCCTGGACTAACGGTAAAGCCAGTCTCTACCGTTACCGGCGTCCGGAGGAGACCGCCGAAGGAGATATTGGGGGACGACGCTCCGTGCCCATACTATTGACCTACGGTTTCGTACTCAAGCCTTACATTTTCGACCTGGTACCGGGGAACAGCCTGGTCGAGTACCTGACCGGGGAAGGCTTCGACGTCTACATGCTGGACTTCGGTATCCCCGATGCAAAGGATGCGGGGTTGTCGCTGGAGGACTTCGTCTTAGACTACATGCACGGCGCGGTGCAGGAGATACAAGAGATCTCGGGTTCCGAAGAGGTCAGCCTCCTCGGACAGTCCCAAGGCGGCACGTTGTGCGCCATGTACGCGGCCCTGTTCCCGGAGAACCTCAAGAACCTCGTCCTGCTCTCCGGGCCTACGGAATTCGCCCCGCGCAGGCCGGAGCCACTCGGTATGTGGACGCTCATGAGCAGCACCAGCGGGGCGTACTTCGATCCGTCGGTTGTGCCAATGTTTTTCGGAAACCTGCCGACTGACTTCGCCAGCCAAATTATAGATATGGGAGCCTACACGCAGGCCATAACCTTTGGGTCGGCCGTCCGGCCCCTCGGGCTCTTCGGGGGCGGATCCAGCATCTACGACGCAGTGTTGAGGAAGATTCAAGAACGGGCTGACAAAGACGTAGCCCTCCGCTCGTGGCTGGCGGCAAGCGAGTGGGTAGACGATGCCGCGCCCTTTCCGGGCGAGACCTTGCGACAGTGGGTCAAGGACTTCTACCAGGGCGACAAGCTCGTCAAGGGAGAGGTGGAGTTGCGCGGCCGCCGGGTGGATCTCTCGAACATCGAATGCTCCGTGCTGAACGTCTCGGGAAAGTGGGATTACGTCGTGCCCCCCTCCCAGACAAAGGCTACGACCACCCTCGCCCGCAGTACCGACAAGGAGTCCGTGTCCCTGAATGCCGGGCACGTGGGCATGTTCATCGGGTCGGCATTCAAGGAGAGCCTCCAGCCGCTCCTCCACGACTGGCTCGTGCCCCGCTCGGGTCAGTAAACTCGTTGGGGAGAATGCGAACAGTGGCCGTGGAGACTACCAACCCAATAGGTCCTACGTCGCGTTGGATGGCGGCGGCCCGGGCCCGGGAGAGCGGACGGGCGGACCGTCTTTTTGAAGACCCGCTCGCCGCCGCGCTGGCCGGCCCCGAGGGCTTCGCCTGGCTGGAAAGTATGGAAGCTGCCGCGCGGTCGGAGGGACCGGCTCTGTACCCTGTGGTACGCACCCGTTTCTTCGACGAATTCCTGCTTGACTCTTGTGAGAGATTGGGGGTGCGTCAGGTAGTCTTGCCGGCGGCGGGCCTGGACACCCGCGCCTTCCGCCTGGACTGGCCGTCTGGAACCCGACTATACGAGATGGACTTACCCGAGGTGCTGAACGCCAAGGAAGCCGTGATCCGCGACGCCGGGGCAAGACCGGGCTGTGGACGGCTCACGGTCGGGGTGGATCTAAAAGAGGAGTCCTGGCCGGAAGCGCTCCTCGACTGCGGATACCAGCCGGATAACCCGTCCGTCTGGCTCATAGAAGGTCTGCTCTTTTATCTGACCAGAAATGCTGTAGACAGGCTCCTGGAGAGGGTGGGAGATCTAACAACGACCGGCAGCCTCCTCGGGTTGGACCTGATGAACCGGGGCCTATTCTTCTCCCCAATAGCGTGGCCGATGCAGGCCGCCCTCGTTCGGCGCGGCGCACCGGGACGCTTCGGGACCAACGACCCAGAGATATTGATGTCCCACCACGGCTGGTCGGTGGATGTAACGCAGCCCGGTGAGGATGGAGCGAACTTCGGACGGTGGCCCAGGCCGATGGTGCCCCGGGAGGTGCCAGGACTGCCACGAAGCTTCCTGGTAAGAGCACACAAACAGAACTAGAGAGAACGTCGGGCACGAACGAAAACGAGATTCGTCGTGCCTTTTCGTCTTGTCCGGCCCGGTGACGTCATCCGGCCACAACCAAGCGAGCCTATCTCTTGCTATCCAACCTTGCCCGTACCCCACATTTCGAGCATAGCGCATCCGAAGGCCGGGGTGTGGTAGCCATCCAAGGATAGGGTATAGGGGTATGCTAGAATAGATTTTCGTCGGCAGAGAAAGGCTAGGCAGATGCAAAAGCACGAGTTGGAGAGGCTGGACATTCCGATCACAGGGATGTCGTGCGCGGCTTGCGCGAGGCGGGTTGAGAAAGCCCTCTCTAAAACCGATGGGGTCGATGATGCGAACGTAAACTTCGCCGTCGAGAAGGCAAGCGTTTCCTACGATCCCGGCTCTGTGAGTCCCCACACGCTGGTCGATGCCGTAGAAGACGCCGGGTACGGGGCGGAGATCGCAAAGACCGAACTTGGAATTACGGGTATGAGTTGCGCGAGTTGCGTCGGGCGGGTCGAAAAGGCCTTGAACAGTGTACCGGGCGTGCTGGACACGAGCGTAAACTTGGCTGCCGAGAAAGCGACCGTGGAGTACCTGGCGAACGCTGTGGAAGCGCGAGACCTCGAACGCGCCGTCGAGGATGCAGGATACGGCGCGGTGGGCGAGGAAGAAGCTGAATCGGCGGAGGATACCCGTGAGAAAGAGTACCGGAAGCTCCGGAACAGCTTTCTCTGGGCCGCGGCGCTGACGGCCCTGATCCTGGTCGGCAGCCTGCCGCACATGCTCGGGGTTCCGAGTCCCGTACCGATGCGCTGGCTGAACTTCGGGCTGCTCGCGCTTGCAACTCCGGTGCAATTCTGGGCCGGTTGGCGGTTCTACAAGGGAGCCTGGGGTGCGATCAAACACGGCCAGGCGAACATGAATACCCTGGTCGTCGTTGGGACGAGCGCGGCGTACCTCTACAGCCTGGTGGCGACGATCGCGCCGCAACTCTTCGCCGGCGGCCGGGCGGACGTGTACTTCGATACCTCCGCGCTCATCATCACGCTCATCCTGCTGGGACGGCTTCTGGAAGCACGTGCCAAAGGACGCACGAACGAAGCTATAAAGAAGCTCGCCGGTCTTCAGGCTAAGACCGCCCGAGTAATACGGGACGGCGAGGAAGTGGACATACCCGTCGAGGACGTGGTGGTCGGGGACGTGGTCGTGGTGCGGCCAGGCGAGAAGGTTCCGGTGGACGGGCGTTTGGTCGGTGGAGAGTCGGCGGTGGACGAGGCAATGATCTCGGGCGAGCCCATCCCGGTGAGCAAGGGTGTGGGCGACGAGGTGATCGGGGCTACCATCAACAAGAGCGGCTCGTTCCGAATGGAGGCTACTAAGGTCGGCAAGGACACGGCCCTGGCCCAGATCATCCGCATGGTCGAAGAAGCCCAGGGTACAAAAGCCCCGATACAGCGGCTCGCCGACCGGGTAAGCGGCGTCTTCGTTCCGATTGTAATTGGGCTGGCTACGGTGACTTTCTTTGTCTGGCTGATCTTCGGCCCGGCCCCGGCGTTCACGTTCGCCCTCTTGAACTTCGTGGCCGTCCTCATCATCGCCTGCCCCTGCGCTATGGGCCTCGCCACCCCGACCTCCATAATGGTCGGGACCGGCAAGGGCGCCGAGATTGGCATCCTCATCAAGGGCGGCGAGACGCTCGAAGGCGCCCACAAGCTCACCACGGTCGTCCTGGACAAGACCGGCACCCTCACCCGAGGCAAACCGGAACTCACGGACGTAACGGCCACCAACGGCTTCTCCGAGGATGATCTCCTACGCCTCGTGGCCTCCGCAGAGCGCGGCAGCGAGCATCCGCTGGGCGAAGCCATAGTCGAAGGCGCAAAGGGACGCGGAATCGCGCTGGTTGACGCCGAGCAGTTCGAGGCCGTCGCAGGTCGCGGCATCAAGGCTCGGGTGGACGGGCACGAGGTGCTCGCCGGTAACGCCGCGCTCCTGGAGATGGAAGACATCGCCGGAGATGGACTTCTACGCGAAGGTGAAGACCTCTCCTCCACCGGCAAGACGCCGATGTTCGTCGCGGTGGACGGCGAGGCGGCGGGTCTGGTGGCCGTCGCGGACACCAGAAAAGACGAGTCCCGCGAAGCTATAGAGAAGCTGCACGGCATGGGCTTGAAGGTGGCGATGCTCACCGGCGACAATCACCGGACCGCCGAAACGATAGCCCGCGAGCTCGGCATAGATCGGGTGCTGGCCGAGGTATTGCCCGAAGACAAGGTCGGTGAGGTAAAGAAGCTACAGGCCGAGGGCGAGGTAGTGGCGATGGTTGGGGACGGCATCAACGACGCCCCGGCGCTCGCGAAGGCCGATGTCGGGATCGCTATAGGGACAGGAACCGACGTGGCGATGGAGGCGGCGGACCTGACGCTTATCTCCGGCGACGTGCGCGGCGTTGCCCGGGCGATAAAGCTCTCCAAGGCGACCATCCGCAACATCAAGCAGAACCTGTTCTGGGCCTTCGCGTACAACGTAGCCCTGATCCCTGTGGCCGCCGGTGTCCTCTACCCATTCTTCTCCGGCGGAACGGTACCGGAAGTGTTGCAACCGGCCCTGGGCGAGTACGGGTTCCTCAACCCGATCCTCGCTGCGGCGGCGATGGCGCTCTCGTCGGTCACGGTTTTGAGCAACGCCCTGCGGCTGCGGCGGACCCGTATAGGCTGAGGTGACTGTAGAATGGCGCGTGAAGATCGTACGTCCCCCACGGAGGTTCCTTTGCACGGATACATAAAAGCCGACCACAAGGAGAAGCTGGAGAACCGCCTCAAGCGGATCGAGGGCCAGGTCCGGGGCGTGCAGCGGATGGTGAACGAGGAAGCCTATTGCATCGACATCCTTACCCAGATCTCCAGCCTCGTCTCCGCCACTGAGAAGGTCGCCGCAATGGTGCTCAGAGACCACGTGGAACACTGCGTAAAGGAGTCCATAGAGAACCAGGACAAGACCGAGGAGAAGATCGAAGAACTGATGGCCGCCGTAGAGCGGTTCGCCAAGATGGAAAGGAGCTAGGAATGACCGAAGCCAAGTACAACGTACCGGACATGAGTTGCGCCCACTGCAAGGCCGCCATAGAGGACTCGCTGAACGAGCTCTCTGGTGTCGAGAAGGCCACGGCCGATCCCGATTCCGGAATCGTCGAAGTGGAGTACGACGAGAACCAGGTAGACAAAGGGCGCGTCAAGGGCGCCATCGAAGATGCCGGTTACACCATAGCCGCCTGACGACAGGAGCACGATGCTCGCGACGGCGAAACTTCCTCCCGGTCCCAAAGGCCGCCCCGTGGTCGGCAACCTGCTGGACTACTCGCGGGACCCCCTGGATTTCCTGACCCGCTGCGTCCGGGAGTACGGGGACGTGGTGCGCCTGAAGTTCCCCGGGCCGCCCGCCTACCTGCTCGCCCATCCCGACCACATAGAGCAGGTGCTGGTTACCAACAACCGGAACTTCATAAAAGACCGCGTAACCCGGAGCCAGCTCAGTATCCTCGGCGACGGCCTCCTGACCAGCGACGGCGCATTCTGGCGCCGCCAACGCCGTCTCGCACAGCCCGCCTTTCACCACCAGCGCGTCGCCAACTACGCCGGAACGATGGTCGCCTACACGGAGCGGATGCTGGAGGGATGGCGCGACGGCGAGCAGAGAGACATCCACCGCGACATGATGCGCCTGACGCTGGAGATCGTGGCGAAGACCCTCGTGGACGCCGATATCGCCGACGAAGCCGAGAATGTAGGCGAAGCTATCGGCGCGGTCATGGCGCACTTCTCGGACCAAGGGAACGGCGTGTTTCTCCGGATGCTACCCGATAGCGTCCCGACGCCCTCCAATCTGCGCTACCGTCGGGCGCAACGCCAGCTCGAAGAGTTCATCTACGGCATCATAGACGAGCGCCGCAAGAGCGGCCGTGACACGGGAGACCTGCTCTCCATGCTGCTCCACGCCCGTGACGAAGATGGCGGCCGCATGAGCGACGAACAACTCCGCGACGAAGTAATGACCGTCATCATGGCCGGCCACGAGACTACCGCCATCGCCCTCTCGTGGACCTGGCGGCTGCTCGCCCTCTACCCCGACGTGGAGAAGAAGTTGCATGCGGAGCTCGACGAGTGGTTGGGTGGCGGCCCGCCCACGATAGTCGACCTCCCCCAACTCCCCTACACCGACGCCGTATTGAAAGAGTCCATGCGACTCTACCCGCCGGCCTGGGCCATCGGCCGCGAAGCCGTCGAGGACTGTGAGATCGGGGGCTTCCACGTCCCCGCCGAGACCCAACTCTTTATAAGCCAGTACGTGGTTCACCACGACCCGCGCTTCTTCGAGGACCCGGATGTCTTCGACCCGGACCGCTGGACAAACGGCTTGGAGAAACAGATACCAAAGTACGCCTACTTCCCCTTCGGCGGCGGACCACGCCTGTGCATCGGCCAGTCCTTCGCCAAGATGGAGGCAGCCCTGCTACTGGCGACCATCGCACGGAGGTTCAGGATCCGGATCCCGGAAGATCAGCGCGTAGTTCCCCAACCCTCCATCACCCTGCGCCCCAAACAAGGTATCCAGATAAGGCTAGAAGAACGTTAGCGACCACAGGTCCACTTGAAAATATAGGGGGTAGGGGTATACACTGATCTGGTCCATTGACTAGACGCAGGGCGTACAGGGAGGCTCCGAGTGAGGACAGCGGGCGCGGGCTTACAAGAAGATGCTGGATCAGTGGTATGAGCGCCCTGCAACAGTACGCGCTGCTTTTTGGGATGGTCGTCGGCGCTGTGGGGTTCGTCCTGAGCGTATACGGCATCGCCCGTTCACTCGGCAAGACACGCCAGGAACCGGGCAAGGACGTTCCGGCCACATCCGGCAAGCTCTCCAGGGACCCTGTATGGGCCCGCTACCACGTTCGTTACTACGGTTACGCCCTGTTGTTTCTCGCCTTCGACATGGAGATGGCCTACATGTATCCCTGGGCAGTCGTCTACCGGGAGGTTGGCCTGAAAGCGCTGCTCGACATGGGTGTCTTTCTGGGGATTCTCTATCTTGGGCTCCTCTACGGTTGGAGCCAGGGCGCGTTCAGGAGGCAACGGTGATCTCCGGGGCGCGGCAGGCGGAGCCGACCTGGTTTCACAGGGTGGTCGCCAGGGCGATGGCCCGCCGATTGGGTGCGTTCGTCGTCCCCGGCCCGGACGTTGCGCGAGCCTATGGCCTCGACGTAGAAGCCGCAGGGCTACAGACCGTGGACACGCCGCGGCACGCGGGTGTGTTGTTACTAGTCGGCGAACTGCCGGAAGGGCTCAGAGAGGCTGCGGCCGTCGCCTACGCGCAGATGCCGCGCCCGAGGGCGGTCTTCGCGGTGGGCGCGGGGAACCTGGCTCCACTTCCCGACCCGGACGTATCGGTGGCACTAAGTCAGGAATCGCTGGTGGCCGGCGTCGAAGAGTTGCGCCGCTCCCTCGCGGAAGGCGCCTTCGCCCCCGAGACAGAGGATTTCGAAGCCGAAGTGGTCCTGGAAGAGAAAGAAGGCGAAGAGGGAATGGACCACGGCCACATGCACCACGGTTCCGGCGAAGAGGAAGCCGAATCGGACGGCGAAGAGAATGAGAGCGACCAGGAGGAAGACCAGGAAGAGGAGTCCGGGGAGAAAGAGATCGGCGAAGACCAGCTCGAAAACTTCATGTCCATGATCGAGATGACCGAAGGCATGCCGGCGAGCGGCGATGGCCTGATCATGGAGTGGGTACCGGCGCCCTACGGCCCGCTGTTTCCGGGACTCCCCGGCGGCCTCTCCCTCACCTTCACCCTCGACGGCGATACGGTCGCCGAAACGGAGGTGGAACCCGGTATAGAAGGACACTTCCCTGCGGCGTTACTTCGCGGTCCGGTTGAGAGCATCGCCGAACGCGCCGCGAAGCTCGATCCGCTCACGCCGTTAGCCTACCGTCTGCTAGCTCGCAGAGCCGTCGAGGAAGCGTCGGGAGTTGGGATCAGCGACGAAGAAGCCCTGTCGAGGATAGGCGCCCTGGAGCGCGAACGCGCGGCGAGCCACATGGGATGGGCAGCGAGCTTCGGCTACCTGATCGGCGACGGCTGGCTCTCACAACGAGCGGCCCGGTTGCAACTGGCGCTACTCCGGGCGTCGAACATCGAAGAGCTTGAGCGCATAAGGAACGAGACGGAAAATTTCGTCCGCAAAGCGCTTCGGACACCATTGCTCGGGAGCAAACTTGGGGGGATCGGGGCTCTGGACGATCCCGGCGCAGAAGTCATGTCCGGTCCGGTGGCGCGGGCAGCCGGGTCAGAAAAAGACGCGCGCTCCGAAGACCCATCGTACCGTAAGCTTAGTTTTTCTCCCATAGTTCGGCATGGCAACGACGCACTCACGCGTTTCCAGCTACGGCTGGAGGAAAGCGTACAGAGCCTCGACCTCGTGCTCAAAGCGGGAATTATTACCGACACAGTCTCCCTGGCGAACAACATTTCTTCCGGCACAGGCACAGCTACGGTTGAGACGCCGCGCGGTAGCGCAACGCTGAACGTTACTCTGGAAGACGGAGAAGTAACCGCCGTAGAGCTCGACGCTCCTTCGACGCGCAACGTCCGGTTGGTAGAAGCCGTGACAGTAGGCAAGGAAGTAGCCGACGCGCTGGTCGGCGTCGGGTCGCTTGATCTCTCACCCTGGGAGATATCGCGGTGACGACAGCCATGATCATACTGGTGTTGCTCGCCGGGGCTTACGCGGTCGCCGTGCTAGAAGGCTGGGCGACGAACGGGCGTTTCCAACCTGCGGGTCCGGTGTTGGATGCTGTGGCGATGCTGGGGCGGGAGTCGGTCGTCACCCGGAGCTCCGATAGAATCTTCTTCGAGGTCGGGCCGGTTTTGCTCCTGATCTCGGCGCTCCTCGCCGCCGCCGTGCTGCCTCTGGCTCCGGGCCTCATAATTACGGACCTGGCGACGGGCGCACTCTTCGTGAACGCGGCGCTCGCCTACGTGATGGTGGCATTGCTAATGGCCGGCTGGGGACCGGACGGGGTCTACGCGATGGTAGGCGGATGGCGATTTCTGGGCCAGCTCGTCGGGTACTCTATGCTCATCGTGATGCCGCTAACGGCGGTCGCGATGCGGGCCGAGTCTCTCTTCACCACCCGGATCGTGGAGTCTCAGGGTGCGATGTGGAACGTAATCTTCCAGCCTATGGGTTTCATTCTCTTCTTCCTGGCGGCGCTCGCGGTCTGCTTCCTGCCACCGTTCGACCTGCCAACGGCGCCGGGCGAGTTGGCGGGCGGGGTGATGGCCGAGTACACGGGTGCGCGGTTGGCGATCATGCGCCTGGCCCGAGCGGTGCTCGTCGTGACCCTCGCGGTGACGGTTACGGTCTTCTACATGGGCGGCTGGCTGGGCCCGGTACTGCCGCCATGGGCCTGGACGCTGGGCAAGTCACTCCTGGTCGCGGCGGCGATGCTCTTCGTAGGACGATTCATCCCGCGGATACGCGAGGAGCACCTCCTGCAGTGGTTCTGGAAGTTCGGCATCCCGCTTGCCCTGCTCAACATCCTCTACGTCGGCATCGTCCTGCTGGTGGTGGATAGCTGATGCTCCAGACGATCTTCGTGGGTCTCTTCGGTATAGCCGCCATCTGGTTCGGCGTAGTGGTCTTTACCACCTCCTCGATGGTCCGGTCGGCGCTGGCGCTCCTGTTCTCGCAGGCCGCCGTCGGCGCGATGTTCCTGGCGATGCAGACCGAGTTCCTCGGCGTGTTGCAGATCATGATGATGGGGACCGAGATGTCGATCATGGCGATCTTCATGGTGATGTACATGATGGACCCCGGCGGCCTCATGGGGATGGACATGACGCACCAGAAGCGTATCTCGCAGGTCGCCGGCGTCCTCGGGGCGCTCGTGGTCGTCGGCATAGTCTTCCTGGTCGGATGGGGCTCCATCGCGGGCAGCGTACCTCCGGACCAGCAGGTGCATGGCCTCGGAATAGAGTTGATGGAGCGTTCGATGCTCATCTTCGAAACAGCGGGCATTACCATCCTGACGGCCATGATCGCCACCATCGCCGTGGCCCTTGAGAGGAGGCAGTAGTGGCTACGCTCATCGTCGCGCTCATCGTGGGGGCGATACTCTTCGGCGTCGGGCTCTACGGATCGCTCAGCCAGACGAACCTGGTAATGATCATGATGGGCGTCGAGCTTATACTCGCCGGCGCCATGGTCAACCTGGTAGCCTTCTGGCGCTTCCTGCATCCCGAAGCCTACTCCGGCCAGATGTTCGTCCTGATCGTGATGACCGTCATGGCCCTGGAGATGGCCGTCGGATTCGGCGTCGGCACCGCCCGCTTCCGCTACAAAGGCTCCGTCGAGATGGAAGAAGCGAGGGACCTCAAAGGATGACCTACGTCGCCCTGACAATACTCGGTCCATTAGCGGCGATGGTAGCGATACTGCTGATCCGGCGCGCCGCCCCGGCGCTCGCCCTAATAGGAGTCGGCGTCGCGCTGATCGGCGCAATAACCACTCTCGTCAACGTCGCCGGCGGCGCGCGCTACGCGGCGACGCTGCCCGGTCTGCCAGAATTTCCCCTGCGTCTCATCGCCACGCCCTTGACGGCGGTGCTATCTACCGTAATCGCGGTCGTGGGCGCGTTCGTGATGCTCTACGCCATTGGCTACATGGAGGAAGAAGGCGGTAAGGTCCGCTTCTTCGTTCAGATGTCCTTTTTCGTCGCCGCGATGGAGACGTTGGTGCTCGCCGGCGACTGGGTGTTGCTGCTCGCGGCGTGGGAGATGATCGGGCTCGCTTCTTACATGCTGATCGGATTCTGGTACGAGGAGGAAGGCATAGGAGAAGCGGCTACCCGCGCCTTCCTCTACACGCGAACCGCCGACCTCGGGCTCTACGTCGGCATCTTCATCCTCGTCTCGCAGGCAGGGACCACCGAGATCTCTGACACGTTAGAAGTTGGCGGAACCGCCGCCTTCGCCGCGAGTCTGCTCATTCTGCTCGCGGCGGCAGGCAAGTCAGCCCAGACGCCGTTGCAGGGCTGGCTCCAGGACGCGATGGCCGGCCCCACTCCCGTCTCCGCCCTACTACACTCGGCAACCCTGGTCGCCGCCGGCGCTATCCTGCTGATACGCGCCTTCCCGCTATTCCCACCGGGGACGCTGCTGGTCGTGGGCGCATTGGGCGGCGTGACGGCGGTGGTAGCCGGCGTCATGGCCGTCGCCGACCGCGACCTCAAGCGGCTGCTCGCGGCCTCCACCTCCAGCCAGTACGGTTTCATGCTGCTGGCTTTGGGCGTCGGCTCGCCAGTGGCCGCCCTCGCCCACCTCACCGCCCACGCGGCGATGAAGAGCTCCCTCTTCCTCGGCTCCGGCGTCTTCCAGCACGCCCGCGGCTCCACCGATTTCTCGAAGCTCTCAGGCATTGGCAGAGAACGGCCCTTCGTCTTCGCCGGGTTCACCGTCGCGGGACTGGCGCTCGCCGGCGTGCCGCCGCTCGCCGGGTTCTGGTCCAAAGACGCCGTAATAGCCGCGACGTTCGAGTCGCCCTACGCGTGGTTGTTCTCTCCGCTGGCCCTTTTTGGCACGGCGCTGACCGGGATCTACGTCGCCCGGACACTGCGGCTCCTGTGGAAGGGCGAGAAACAGGACGAGCCGGTCGCTGGAATGGCCTGGATGGGCGCGGGCATGTCCGGTCTGGTCGCGCTGGCGATCATCCTGGGCTTCGCGCTGGAGCCGCTCGCCGGGCTTGTCGGGGGGGGTCTCCCGAGAGATCTGCTCACAGTGGTGCTCGGCGCCGCCGTGGCGATCAGTGGTCTGGCGCTGGGGTGGTTCGTCCCCGCCGATAGCCTGCTCGGGCCGGTGCGCGCATCCGCCGAGAAGGGTTTCCGCATCGGCGGAGGGTTCGAGCAGTTCGTAGCCCGGCCGGCGCTCGCTGTAGCGCGCGTCACGGACGCTTTCGACGGCGGTATCCACCGGGGCGTACTCACCGTCGGGCATGCGGGCCTCGCGGTTGCACGGGCATCGCGGATCACAGACGAGAAGGGTATCGACGGCCTCATCTTCGCCCTGGTCCGGGGGACCCGAAATCTGGGGCGTCGCGCCCGCCGGCTCCAGACCGGGCTCGTACACAAGGAGTTGCTGCTGGCCGTCACCGGCGGCGTTCTGATCCTCACGTTCCTGGCCGTCCGCACACTGGTTCTTTAGAAAGGCCACCAAATGTTACCACTCGTATCCCTAACGCTCTTTCTCCCGCTCCTTGGAGCCGCGCTACTCGTGGCGCTGCCGGGCGCCTCGCCGCGCGGCGCGCACGCGGTCGGGATAGTGGTCTCTGGACTGACCCTGATCGGAGCGGCGGGTATGTGGGTTCGCGGAGCGGGAGCTGGGTTTACGCAGGTGGAGGAGGTCTCCTGGATACCGTCGCTCGGGGCCGCCTACCGGGTAGGTGTGGACGGCATAAGCCTGTCGCTCGTACTCCTGACGGTGGTGCTCTTCTTCGTCTCTTTCGTCTTCTCGGCGAATGTTACGGAGCGGGCGCGTTCCTACGTGGCGCTGTTCCTGTTGCTGGAAACGGCCAGCCTCGGGGTCTTCGTGGCACTGGACGCGATCCTCTTCTACGTCTTCTTCGAGGTGACGCTGGTAGCGATGTACTTCATCATCGCCGACTGGGGCCACGAAGGACGCCAGCGGGCGGCGCTCACGTTCTTTCTCTACACGCTCTTGGGGAGCCTGCCGCTATTGCTGGCGATCCTGGGCCTGTACCTTGGCAGCGAACCGCGCACCTTCGACATGCGGGCGTTCATAGAATCCCCGCCGCTCGCGGGGCTGGCGGCGATGCTCGCCTTTATAGCCATGTTCGTGACCTTCGCGGTCAAGACCCCCATCTTCCCGGTGCACACCTGGCTGCCTGCGGCACACGTAGAGGCGCCGACCGCGGGCAGCGTGATCCTGGCCGGCGTAATGCTGAAGCTCGGCACCTACGGCCTGATCCGCTTCGCCCTCCAGATGACGCCTGACGCCTTCCGCGCCGCCGCACCCTTCGTCGCCGCCCTGGCCGTCTTCACCGCGCTCTACGGGGCGTTCGTCGCGTTAGGACAGACGGACTTGAAGCGCCTGATCGCCTACACCAGCGTCAACCACATGGGCTACGTCGTGCTCGGCGTCGCCGTGGCCGCTGCGGCGACGGATTCGGGAATTCGGGCGCTGGCCCTCGACGGGGCAGTGCTCCAGATGGTGAGCCACGGCGTCGTCACCGGCGCGCTCTTCCTGCTCGTCGGGATGCTCCAGGACCGGACCCACACCCGTGAGATGGGAGAGATGGGCGGGCTGCTGCGGATCATGCCCGGTCTCGGCTGGCTCTTTATCCTGGCCGCCTTCGCCTCGCTGGGCCTGCCGGGGCTTGCCCATTTCCCGGCGGAGTTCCAGATCTTTCTCGGCACGCTCCGAGTCTACCCGGTGGCCGTAGTCGCGGTCCTGGGGATCGTAATTACCGCCGGTCTCTACCTGCGTGCCATACAGATTTCCTTTCTGGGCAAGCCCTCCGAGCGCTGGCTAAAGATGCCGGACCTCGACAGACGTGAGGTTCTCACAATAGCTCCGATTGCGGCGCTTGTCGTGCTGATCGGGGTCGCCCCCTTCCTGCTGCTCGACGTCATACATCGGGCAACGGAGGCCATAGGACTTTGAACATGGGCCAGATGGGACAGGACCTCGCGCTGCTCGCGCCCGTGCTGGCCGTGCTACTCACCGCCGTGGGCGCCCTGTCCTTCGAGATGTTGCACCTGCCCAAAGTATCTCTGCCATTCGCCGTCATCGGGCTCCTCGTGGCGACCGGCATCGCGGCGCCACTCATAGGCACGGAGACTACCGTGTTTGAGGGCACGTATCGGGTAGACGATCTGAGCGTGTGGGCAGTGATCCTACTGATGCCCACGACGGCGCTTACCGCCGTGCTCGCCTGCCTGGAGGTCCGCAACACCGACCGCGAGGGCACCGTATACAGTCTGCTGGTGTTCGCGGCCCTGGGGGCGCTCGTGCTGGCCGGGGCGGGCGACGTGATGTTCCTCGTGCTCGGCGTGCTTCTCTCCAGCCTGGCTACGTTCGCGCTGGTAGCGTACCCGCGCGACGACCGCGCCACCGAGGCGGCGATGAAGTACTTCGTGTTCGGCTCCGTCACTGGTGCGGTCATGATATTCGGCCTCACGTACTGGTTCGGAATCACGGGCTCCACCCTGCTCTCGGAGTTGAGTGAGCTCGGTAGCGCGCCGCCCGCTGCCGCCTTCGGCTTCGTCGCAGTGCTAATTGGTCTCGGCTACAAAGCGTCGTTCGTCCCGTTCCACTTCTGGGCGCCGGACTCCTACGACGGCGGCCCGGTCTCGGTCGCGGCCTTCCTCTCCATAGTTCCGAAGGTCGGTGCGATCTTCGCCCTGGTCCAGGTCGTGCGCGTTCTGCCCGCCGAGGCGACAGCCTGGCCTCTCGTCGTCGCTGTACTCGCCGCCATCACGATGACCTACGGAAACCTCGCGGCGCTCGTCCAGGACAATGTAGTGCGCCTTCTAGCCTACTCCTCCATCGCCCAGTCGGGGTACTTCCTGCTCGGTGTCGTCGCCATCGGTCAGAGTGAGTTTGCCCTCCGGTCGCTAATCCTCTTCGCCGGCGCCTACGCCGCCATGAACCTTGGGGCCTTTACCATAGTCCTCTACGTAGGCCGGGATCTCCGGTCGTTTACCGGGTTCGGGCGCACGAATCCCGCAGCGGGCGTAGCGATGGTGATCTTCCTGATCTCGCTAGTCGGTATACCGCCGCTGGCAGGCTTCGTCGGCAAGTTCCTGCTCTTTGGCGCGGCGATAGACGCCGGGTTCACGTGGCTCGCCGTGATCGCCATCCTGAACAGTGTCCTCTCACTGGGCGTGTATCTGCGGGTCGTCGTCCCAATGTACGGACAGCCCAAGGAAGTTGTGGCAACATCGCGTATCGTCGTAGCGGTCTGGTCGATCACCTTCTTTTTCACCCTGGCGATAGGTGTCGCGGCACAGGTGCTGCTGGGTCGGATCTCTTGACGGATCTCTTGACAACGGTGTGCCCGTGACGGTTATGGTTATTCTATCCAAGGCGCTGGGCCTTGGTCTGGCATTGGCCGTGTTACGCGATGTCTTTCACCAACATCTGAATGGAGCCTGAGCCGGTGCCGCTATCCGCCGGTAGCACAATTTTACGCTGGTTCCGTTGAACGCGGCAGTCTTCAAAGGTATCCTCTCTACCCAGATGCTGGTAGATTCAATTTACAGAAGAGGGACATCGACGTCGTTTCGGCCTCCACCGAGCCCTCTGGGACGTTGGATACTGTCTGTTCTCCTTATATTAGCTCTGCTCCTCTGCAGCGGGGCTTTGTGTTATCTGGCGGATCAGAGTTACGCTCCCGCATCCCCCCTCTTGCAGACACAATCCCAGCCATTTGAGGGTGGTGCTTCCAGCAACCATTCAGAGAGCGTAAGTTACGCTGCGGCGCTTTTAGTTGCGTTCTTTGGAACTCTTTCGGGGATGATGCGCTTTCGCTGCCGGCAGAAGCCGTCGCCCAAACTCCACCCTTTTCAAGGTAGTTTATTGTCTAGGGTTCTCTACATTCATTCGAAACCTTTCCGACCCCTGACACAGGTTTTTCGTCTGTAAGGCTTTCATTGACATTGACGCGCTGCTGAAAAAGTGGGCGCCTCACTCTCACGGTTCTCTCCCTCCTGGCGGCTGTCGAACAGCGGTAGTAGGGAAGGACTATGCGCCCCCACAACAAGAGACGTAGGAGGCAAAGCTAGCTTGAGAATCAAACGTATAATCAGCGGCGTCGCGAGCGTGTTGCTCGTAGCCGCTGGCCTGACACTTCTAGCATTCTATTTTATTAACCCGAGCCCGGAGAATACCGCCACCAAAAGCGGAGACCCGAAGGGCTTCAACGTGCCGGAGGTCAGCCCCACCCAGGGCGATAGTCAGGAAGTAGGCGGTCCGGCGGATAAGACGTTAAAGGTGACGATTCCGGCGATGAGCCGGGTAGAGGACGCGAACGTGCCCGACACGACGGGTGACGACGAGGCGGCGCTAAAGGAGAACGCGGCGATCCACCTGAAGGGGACCGGATTCCCCTGGCAGCAAGAGTCGAACGTGTATCTGGCAGGGCACCGTCTCGGGTATCCGGGAACGGATAGCTTCCTCGCGTTCTACGATTTGAACAAACTCGAAAATGGCGATAAAGTCTTCGTCTCGGATGCAGATGGGACAAGTCTCGGATGCAGATGGGACAAAGTACACTTACAGAGTGTTTAAGGAGTTCATCGTAGACCCGAAAGAACTGTACGTAACCGAGCCAATATCGGGCAAGAACGTGTTGACCCTTCAGACCTGTACGCTGCCGGACTATACTCAGCGTCTGATCGTGCAGGCCGAGTTGGTGAACCGGTCGGCGTGAGGCACCCGCTCCTCGAAAAGTCTCGTCCCGGATGGAAGCGGGCTCTCGGCAAGAGATACATCTTCAACAAGAAACCTCTCTATCGACGGAGGCGCAGACTCACCCTGCTCGCGCTCTGCGTACCGCTGGTTCTAGCCGCGCTGTGGTTCCTGATCTCACCATTTTCCGAAGAAGCTCCGAAAGAAGTGGCGGTCGGTCCGGTGTCCAGGGTCTCCACCCCGGAGGTACAGAAGGCCCCGGAGATGCTAGCGGACCTCGAATTGCGCAAGCAGCCGGCTTACGAAGGCGAAACAAACGGCCAGAGATCCGCAAACAGAGAGGCTCCCAAAGAGAAAGCTTCCGGTCAGAAGCAGGGCGCGCCCGCGCCCCCCGAGGACCCCACACTCTACCTTACGGTCCCAAGACTCGGCCTCTACGGTCACACCGTAAGGAACGACGACTCGCAGTGGGCGTTGGACCAGGGGGCGGTCAAGCTACCTCCGACCGGCTTCCCGTGGCAGGGCGGCGCAAACACCTACATAGCCGGCCATCGAATCGGCTGGCCGAACACCGAGAGCTACTACCAGCTCTACAATCTGCCCCTCATGCAGGACGGCGACGAGGTCATTCTCGAAGACACCAACGGCACGGTCTATACCTACAAGGTGTTCAAGATCTTCGCCGTCAAACCCGACGAAGCCTGGGTTACAAACCCGATAGCGGGCCGCGACCTGGTCTCGCTCCAGACCTGTACCGAGACCCCCGACGACTGGTGGACCATCGGGCCAAAACTGTACTCTTCGGGTCCCGAGTCCGGACGTCTGATCGTCCGGGCCGAGAAGGTCTCCGTGGACTACAAAACCTAGCCTTTCTAACCTTCTACCATCCCGAGCGCGAAGAGGACCGCGATGATTATGGGCTGGTGCACCAGATAGATAAACAGCGTGTGCCGTCCCAGAAAAGCGAGCGGTGTCGCGTAGGCGGGCATCACCGTCGCCGGCCTCTTCTGGCGCCAGACCAGGTACACGACGTTGCCGAAGAGGACCCCGAGTAGCACCACACCGAACCAGGGTAGTAGAGGCCGGTAATCCGGCATAAACAGGTTCTCGGGGATCACACCTAGCGGGGCCAGCAGGATACCAGCCGCGCCCCCCACAACGAAGCTCTTTGCCTGAATGTAGGCGCCCAGCGCTATTACCATGAGCCCCAGTACAAGATTCGCCAACCGGAACCTCAAAAAAGGGTAAGCGAGGATGATGGAGAGCCCGATCAGTTGCAGAATGCCGATGATTACAATACCGAAGTCCAATGCCCAGAACACGAGCGTTATGAGCATCCCGTATGCGAATATTCTCAAACCTCTCCACAGGTACTTTTCGAATAAATTTCCACCGGAGCCTGCCGTGGCACCGGACTTGGAATAGCTCAACGTCAGCGAGAGCCCCACTAGAAAGACGAACATGAAGGCGCTGATGTCCGCGAAGACATCCCAGAAGCCGGAGGTAGATTCGATGCCGTAGCCGGCCAGGTTATCGAGGTCGTAGATCAGGTGGTAGAGGGCCACCATTATCATGGCGATGCCACGAACCACGTCCACGTCCCAGAACCTGGTACGCCCATTTACCATGCCTCGAACGTCCTGGGCATTCTCCGCCCCGGCGCCTTCCGGAGAACCAGAGTTCACCTGCGCCCGGATGTTCCAGCCAAACTTCGCTCGCCAGTCACGATCCATACCCAGACATTATATGGCTCGGATTCGGATACTGTCGCTGGAGAAACATCCCGGACGCTCTATGCAGAACCTTGACGGCTTCGAATATCGCCCTTCTGTGCCACCGACGGTTTGATCGCATGGCCGATGTGCCCGCGCCTGACTTACCAGCCGCCGGTCCTCACCTCGTTGTAGCCTTCGTCGCCGACGGACTCGGGGGGTGGGTAGGAGTAGAGGTCTTCGTGCAAAAGGCCTTCACGCAGCACTTTACCGTCTTTCTCGACCTTCTTGTAGGTGCTCCATTTGATGCCGACGTTTAGATTCTTGAAGTCTTGCTCCGAGCGCATCGTCACCTTTTCGCCGGTCGGCTGGCCCCAGATCTCGGCGACCAGGAAGCCGTCCTTCGTTATGTACTCCCGGATCTCAATCTCTGAGTCCGTAGTATTACGGAACTTCATGTCGAGCTCTTCGGTGCCGTTGTAACCGAACCACACCGTCGCATCGAAGCCGGGCCGGATGTACGGCAGCACCGTATAGTGTGCGTTGCGCTCCACGATCTCCAACCCCGCATATTGCGCGGCCATGTAGACCGTCGAAGTGACCTGACACAGACCGCCGCCGTCCGCGACTGTCTCTCCACCGTCGGCGAACACCTTTGCGCTCTTGTAGTCGAGGCCCTCTACCTGATCGTTCATGGAAAACACCTCGCCTGGCTTGAGCACCGTCTCGTCCACTGCCTGCGATGACAGTCTCAGGTTGTACTTGCGGGCCGGGTTGTCACTATAGCGGTAGTCCGTACGGAACTCCCCGATCTTCTCCCTGCCGGGCGCCTCCTTTGGATCGGGGTCCTTCTGTGGTTGTTCTGATTGTTCGACGGCGGCATTCTTCGCTGCTATCGCCTTTGGAGCGCCCTTTCCATTGTCGGACCGGGCTAGGAGGCCCAGCCCGCCAAACCCCGCCACCCCCAGCGCGGCTCCTGAACCCGCCATGATCTTTATAAATCGCCGCCGGGATACTGCTCTGGTGTATGCGTTTTGGTGTCTCTCTGTTTTGCTCATAACGTATTCTCGCTTTCTGGATGCGATCGGGTTTGTATGCCTGAGTAGCGCTCACGAGCCGAGAAAGCGTGGAATGGCGCCACGCAATTCGGTCGGAGCCCAAGAGGCCGCCGCTCATGTCAGACGCCAATAATCCCGCCTGAAGTAGACTCTACGGTAAGCGAGTATGAAGGTAAACTCAGATTCGGAATACTTGGAGCAGCGGCGCCAGGGGAACTACAAGAGGGGCCGAAGCACCGTGCGATACGACCTGCGAAGAGCGAGGACCAGTATCCAATCGCAAATATTTCTTATCCGGAGCGGGTGGCCGAACTTTTCCGGGCCCGGCCGAGAACAGTACCGCCACCGTGGCGGCGCACAAGCCCATGCCGGTCTTTACCAACGAGTCTCCAGAGGACTCTCCATGCTTCACGGTATATAGTGCCCCACCGAAAACGGCAAAGGCCATCCACACTACGACCAGCAGTGGAAGAACTTTGAACGCGATGTTTCTCATCGTTTGCACTACCCAATCATAATACACCAAGCTATGAGCTTCTAAACATCCAGAGCCCAGGCGGTCTCCTACAAAGGGCTATGCCCGGAGAGTCCGGGCGCTACCCTAACGGCGCCGACGGGCCAGCCAGATCACGATAGCCAGCAGTACCGTTCCAACCGCCACCGGAGCGGCCCGTTTTAGGATCGCCTCGTAGCTCGCGGCGCCGAGGTCCAAGGGTTCGACCTCCTCATCGTTCTGGATGATCCTGCGCCGGGGTTGCCCACCGTTCTCGGATTCAGCGGCCGAGCTATCGGTTGAGCCGTTGGTGGAGGCGGTTGCCTCCTCCGGCTCTTCTGGAACATTCTGGCCCAGGATCTCCTTCTCCAGGCATCCGGCGAACTCGTTGAGGAGCTTTCGGGCCACGTCTTGCTGCACGCCTCTCCCAAACTGCGCCGCCCGCCCGGTGAGTCGCATGTCGGTCTCGACCTTGACCCGGGTGGAGCCGTTCTCATCTTGCAATGTGGAGGTGATGGTGGCCGACGCGGTGCCCTGGCCTCGGGCGTCTTTACCGTCGGCTTTTAGCACGGCCCGGTGGCTCTCCTCGTCGGCGTCTTCGATCTTGACGGTGCCGTTGTACTCTTGCTTTACCGGCCCGAGCCGTACCGTCATCTTGCCCTTGTACTCGTCGCCTTCCTGTTCGGTCAAGGATGCTCCCGGCAGGCACGGGGTCACCCGTTCCAGGTCGAGCATCACGCCCCACGCCTCGTCTACCGGCGCGTCTACGGTAAATTCGTTCTCCAGCTTCATCCCTCTCCCCTCTTAGAGCTTGCCCTCCAGGCAGTCGGCGAACTGCCCCATGACCTTCGAGGCCACGTCCTTATGGACACCGCGACCGAACTGGGCAACCCGGCCCGAAAGCCGCATGTCGGTCTCGACGTGTACGTGGGTGCTCTCGCCCCCGTTCTCGGTCAGGGTGGATGTGATGGTCGCCGAGGCCATGCCCTGTCCGCGTTGGTCCTTGCCCTCGGCTTTGATGACCGCCCGGTGATTCTCCTCATCGGTCTCTTCGATGCTGACGGTGCCGTTATACTTCTGGGAAACGGGGCCCATCTTGATCGTCATGGTCCCCTTGTATTCGTCCCCGACCTGCTCCGTGAGCTGGGCTCCGGGCAGACACGGCGTTACCTCCTCCAGGTTCTGCATCGCCTCCCAGACCCGATCTATGGGCGTATTTACCGTAAACTCGTTCTCCAGCTTCATTGACTCCTCCTTTTGACGGGTGCGGCCCCACCGGCCACACGTTCTTCCATTTCCCTGAGGTCCTCGACAGTATCCACGTCGGCCGGGTCGGCTACGTCTTCGCAAGGCACCTCCGTCACCATCTCGGGGTGCCGCCGGATGAACCTCCTCGCCCCCTCGTCACCCGAAAGTTCACGACCCAACAGCGGCCAGACTTCCCGCGCGAAGAGCACCGGGTTTCGCGGCGAGCCTCCGTAAGTGGCAACCGCTACGTCCGCGCCTTTTTCGTAGGCGGCGACGAGCCGGGTGACGGCCTCCGAGCCCACGAGCGGCTGGTCGGCCAGCAAGAAAACGGAGGCCCGAACCTCCGGCGCCAGGGCTTCGAGTCCGGTCCGCACCGAGGTAGACATACCATCTTCCCAACCCGGATTCTCTACCACGCAGACCCCGTAAGGCTCGCACACGCCCCGTAGCTCCTCAGACTGTTTCCCCAACACAACAATTATCTCATCCACCGGGGCGTCGCGCAGCCCGGAGAGGGTGGCTTCGATCAAGGTCTTCCCGCAGAAAGAGACCTGTAGCTTTCCGCCCCCGAATCTGGTCCCGGCTCCGGCGGCGAGCACGACGGCTGATACGCCGCTCATCCGCGGAAATCCTTCGCGGCGGACTCCTTCTGCTGAGTGGATCCGGCGACGTCGGGCTCCGGGGCGTGAATGGGACCACTCCGCTCCGAGAGCCGGCCACCGTCATGGCCGGTGTGGAGTGCGATGATCTCTCCCGCTATAGCTACCGCCGTCTCCTCCGGTGTACGGGAACCGAGATCCAAGCCAATAGGACTGGATATGCGCGCAAGGTCCTCATCCGTTACGCCCTCTTCTTTGAGCCGGGCCGTCCGGTTGTCGTGGGTCCGGCGGCTACCCATCGCCCCGATGTAGCCCGCCTCGGTGTTAAGCGCCTCTTTCAGGACCGGAATGTCGAACTTCGGGTCGTGGGTCAGAACGCAGATTACGCTCCGCTTGTCCACCTCGGCTGTCTTCAAGAATTCGTCCGGCCAGGCGACGACGACCTCATCGGCGCTCGGGAAACGCTCACGGGTTGCGAAGACGGGCCGGGCGTCGCAGACCGTTACCCGGTAGCCCATAAACTTGCCGATCTGGGCTGCTGCGGCGGCGAAGTCTATGGCCCCGAAAACGTACATCCGGGGCAGAGGGGCGAAGGACTGAACAAAGACCGTTACGTCCTCCATCCGGCGCTGGCCGCGCGGCCCGTAGTGGCGCATCCCCGTCCGGCCGCCTTCGAGCATACCTCGCGTGGCTTCCACGAGCGCCTTGTCGAGGTCGGCGTTGCCCGCCGTTCCCTCGTGGTCGTCGGGAGTTACGAGAATCTTCGCTCCCGTACCCGGCCCTTCTACGAGCGTGGCGATTGCGACCGGTGACTGCTCCGCCAGCGCCTCGTGCCAGCGGCGTAGAAGCTCGCCCATCTACCAATCCACCCTCTCTACGAAGATGTGGATGATCCCGCCGCAGGTCAGCCCCACGCCGAACGCCTCGTCGTCCGAGATGCCATAAGTAAGCAGCTTCGGCTCGCCGGTTTCTATTGCGTTTATCGCCTCCTCGAAAACGGCAGGCTCGACGCAACCGCCGCTGACCGAACCGACGACCTGCCCATCCTCACTCACGGCCATCGAGGTCCCCGGCCCTAGAGGTCCCGACCGCTCGACCTTTACGACCGTCGCAAGCGCGGCCTGTTTGTCTTCTTTTCGCCACCCGGCGACCTTATCTATAATGGGGTTCATCCCGTACCTCCTCGTCTGCCACTGACCGCCCCAGAGACGGCGCGGGCCAGCTCTTCCAGGCTCTCGAAGTTGTGGCCGGTCAAGAAAACGTCCACGCTGGGCAGGGCGGCGGCCATGCCTTTTGCGAGCGGCTGGTATCCGGGCGCTGCTTTTAGCGGGTTCGCCCACACTACCTTGTAGGCGAGACGTTTTATGCGGCGCATCTGCTCCGCGAGCACCGCCACGTCACCCCGGTCCCAGCCGTCAGAGAGGATGACCACCACCGCGCCCCGAGCCATCCCGCGCTGTCCCCAGCGGTCGACGAACTCTTTTACCGTATCCCCGAGCCGGGTGCCGCCGGACCAGTCTTTGATCGCACCCGATGCCTCTCTAAGCGCCCGGTCCGGGTCGCGGCTCTCAAGCTCCCGCGTTACGCGGGTGAGCCGGGTTCCCATCACGAACGCTTCTATCGGCTCGCCGGAGACTACGCCCGCGTGCATCAAACGCAGCATCGCCCGACTATACGGGGCCATCGACCCGGAGATGTCGCACAGAAAGACTACCCGCCGGGGCCGGTTCCGGGTCTTGCGGAAGCGGTGACGGATCGGCTCGCCGCCGGTTCGCAACGCGCCCCGCAGCGTCCGGCGCGGGTCCCGGCGACCCCGCGATGCGGGCTCCAGCCGCCGGGAGGACCTCAGCGCCCCCGATAGGCTCAGGTCCGCGAGCAACTTGTGCAACTCGGCGAACTCTTCGGCGGTGTAGAGGGCGAAGTCTTTGCTCCGCAAGACGTCCACCGGACTGTAGCGGAGGCGTACGGCCTCCTCGCCTTCTTTGTTTCGCTCCGCAGTCTTTTTCGGCGGCTGCACGGAGTCATCTATCGGAGAGAGCGAGAGTTGGGTCTTTGGGCGGCGGAAGACTCGCGGTTTCTTTACGTTCTCCCAGAACGCCTCGAACGCCTGGTCGTAGAGTTCCAGATCCTCCGGCCGGGAGCAGAGCGTGATCCGCCCGGCCCAATAGACGTCTTCCCGCCGGGTTACGTCCAACTCCTCCAGCGCACGGGTAAACTCGACCACCCGCCCGGTCCCGGCCGCGAGCCCGCCCCGGCGC
This sequence comes from Rubrobacteraceae bacterium, assembly GCA_041745215.1. GTDB lineage: Bacteria > Actinomycetota > Rubrobacteria > Rubrobacterales > Rubrobacteraceae > SIRX01. Next base: position 101,353 of record JBGTJJ010000007.1, read on the forward strand.
AAAAGCCGCCCGAACGCGACCGCCGCTTCAAGTACCGGCGTCTCTATCGGCTGGGTTTCTGGCATTATGTACCTGCGAGCAGGCTCAGGGCCGGGTCCATGGCCCGCTGCTGGTCTTCACGATACTTCACCACAGACCCTAACGTAGCCTCGATCAAACCTTCGTTCAACTCTTTCGCGCCCAGAGCCACGAGCGCCTCGGTCCAGTCCAGAGTCTCGGCGACGCCGGGCGGTTTGTAGAGGTCCATATTCCTGAGCCGCTGCACGGTCTCCGTGACTTGACGGGTGAGCTTCTCTTCGGCCTCGGGTACCCGGATGCGGACTATCTCCGCCTCCCGTTCGAGGCTTGGGTGATCTATGTAGAAGTACAAGCAGCGCCGCTTGAGGGCGTCGTGGACCTCACGCGTCCGGTTGGAGGTAAGAATGGCTATCGGTGGACGGTCGGCCTTTATCGTGCCAAGCTCGGGCACGGTTACGGCGAAGTCCGAGAGGATCTCCAGCAGGAAAGCCTCGAACTCATCGTCGGCCCGATCCACCTCGTCTATGAGCAGGACCGGCGGCATCTCTCCCACGTGCTCCAGAGCCTGCAGGAGCGGACGGCTTACTAGAAACTGGCGGGTGTAGAGCTCATCTTCGAAGCGTTGCCGATCCTCCTCCGCGCCGAACGCCTCGGCGGTCCGAATGTGCAGGAGTTGGCGGGCGTAATCCCACTCGTAGACGGCCTGGTTCACGTCGATGCCCTCGTAGCACTGAAGGCGGATCAAGGGCGTCGAAAGCATCCGGCTCAACACCTTCGCAACCTCGGTCTTGCCGACCCCGGCCTCCCCCTCTAAAAACAACGGCCTCCCGAGCTTTAGCGCCAGGAAGATGGCCGTGGATAGTCCCTGATCCGCGAGGTAACTCTGGCCCTGGAGCATCCCCTGGAGGTCCGAAGAATGAGAAACGCCGGAGGGCAATGCCCCCCGGCGTCCTTCAGCGGTTCCGGTCAACGGCCTAGAGCCTCCTCGACCGCCCTACGGGTCCAAACCCGCGCCAGGTGGCGGCGGAACTCTTCAGAGGCCGCGTCGTCCGAGGCGGGGCTGGTGCCTTCGTCGGCGGACTTGGCCGCTTCTGCCACGTCGTCCGGGCTGGCCCCGGAGAGGGCCTCCTCTACGGCGGTGGCCCTTATGGGAGTAGAGCCCATGCTCGTCAGGCCGATGCGGGCCGAGCCGATGTTGCCGTTGCTCTTCTCGACCACGGCGGCCACCCCGACTATCGCCCAGTCCTGCGAGCGGCGGCTGAACTTCTTGTAGGACCAGCCGGTGTCGGAGCTTAGTTTCGGAACCCGGACCTCGGTTACGATCTCCAGGGGATCGAGGGCCGTGTAGAGGTAGTCCAGGAAGAAGTCCTCGGCGGAGATGGTGCGTCCGCCGTCGGGTCCCTGGACCACGATCTCACCCTCCAGCGCCCGGATGACGCTCGGCATGTCCCCGGACGGGTCGCCGTGGGAGACTGCCCCGCCGATGGTCCCCCGGTGCTGGACCGAAGGGTCACCGAGAAGCCCGGCGGTGTAACCCAGGATTCCGCAGTGCTCTTGCACGAGCTCGTTGTGTAGCAGCTGACGGTGGTGGGTCAGGGCGCCGATGGCGAGCTGGTCGCCGTCATCCCGGACGTAGTTCAGGCCGTCTATGCGGCCCACGTCCACCAGCACTGTCGGCGCGGCGAGCCGGAGCCTTAGCAGCGGGATCAGGGAGTGCCCACCGGCCAACACTTTAGCGTCTTCACCGTTTTCCTTGAGTAGGTCTATAGCGTGGTCGACCGATTCGGCGACCTCGTAGTCGAAAGAGACCGGCTGCACTACTCATCACCTCCTTGCGTCGCGTCGGCTGACTCGGCCTGGATGCCGCCACCGGACGTCCATTCGCCGGCGCTCTCGCCCCGTGCTTGCTGGATCGCCTCCCACACCCGCATCGGTAGCGCGGGCATATCTATGTGCGTCACCCCTAGCGGCGAAAGGCCATCGATGATCGAGTTGATGACCGCCGGGGGAGCCCCAATGGTACCGGCCTCGCCCACTCCCTTGACTCCGAGCGGGTTGCTCGGAGACGGAGTTACGGTCCGATCCAGAGTGTAGTTCGGAAGCTCGGGGGCGCCGGGGATCATATAGTCAACCATCGAGCCCGTTACGAGCGTACCGTCCTCGTCATAAATAGCCTCCTCGTACAACGCCTGGGCTATGCCCTGGGCGAGGCCGCCGTGGAGCTGGCCGTCCACGATAACCGGGTTGATAACCGGCCCGCAGTCGTCCACCGCGAAGTAGTCCCTTATCCTCACTTTGCCGGTCTCCGTATCCGTCTCGGTAACGCAGACGTGCGCCCCAAACGGGAACGTGAAGTTCGGCGGGTCGAAGACCATGTTCTCGTTCAGTCCCGGCTCCATGCCTTCGGGGATGTTCGCCCCAAGGAATGCGGTGGCCGATACGTCCTGTATGGCAACGCTCTGGTCCGGCGAACCGGCCACGGAGAACTTCCCGCCCTCGAACTCTATGTCGTCCTCGGAGGCCTCCAACATGTGCGCGGCGATCTTCTTCGCCTTATCCACCACCTTCTCGCAGGCCAGATGGACCGCGATGCCACCGACCGCGAGGCTTCGGGAGCCGTAAGTGTCGCGTCCCATCGGGGAGACTGCGGTGTCGCCGTGAAGCACCTCTACGTCGTCGGGCGTTACGCCGAGGGCGTCGGCGGCGATCTGGGACCAGGAGGTCTCGTGACCCTGTCCGTGGGGCGAGGTTCCTGTTGCGACCTCTACCTTGCCGGTGAGGAGCATCCGAACGTTGGCCGCCTCCCAGCCCGCGCCCCCGATACCGAGTCCGGCGAGCGCCTGGGATGGCCCGAGGCCGCAGATCTCCGTGTAGGTCGAGAACCCGATGCCGAGCTGCACGGGATCGTTGTTCTCGCGGCGGCGCTGCTGCTCTTCGCGCAAGCCTTCGTAATCCGAAAGCTCCAGCGCCCGGTCCACCGCAGCCTGCATGTTCATAGAGTCATACTCTAGCCCCGCCGGGGTCGCGGTTGGCTCGTCGAACGGCTCGTAGAAGTTCTTGCGCCGAACCTCGATCGGGTCCATGTCCAGCCTGCGGGCCAGACTGTCCACGATCCTCTCGATGGCGTAGGCAGCCTCGGGACGTCCGGCCCCGCGGTAGGCGTCGGTCGGGGTCTTGTTGGTAAATACGCCTTTGATCTGGCACGAGAACGCGTCGAATGTGTAGACGCCGGCGAACATCGCCGCGCCGCTGACCGAGATCACCGGGGTCAGGAGTTGCAGGTATGCTCCCATGTCGTCCAGGAGCGTCGCCCTTACGGCGAGGATGCGGCCTTCGTTCGTTGCCGCGACCTCCATGTCCTGGAGTTGGCCGCGACCCTGGATCGTCGCCTGGTAATTCTCCGAGCGGTCCTCGACCCACTTGACCGGGGTTCCCAGCTTCTTGGCTATTACGAGCGCCATTATCTCTTCGCGGTACACGTTCAGCTTGGAGCCGAAGCCGCCGCCAACGTCCGGCGCGACTACCCGAATCTGGTTCTCCGGTATCCCGGTCGAGAGGGAGAGAACTATCTTCGCCAGGTGGGGAACCTGGGTCGCCGAGTACACCACGTACCCGCCGTGACCCGGATCCTGCGTCGCAACCGTCGCCCGAGGCTCGATGGCGTTCGGGATCAACCGCTGCTGGATGTAACGTTCCTTGATAACTACGTCGGCCTGCTCGAAGGCGCCTTCCACGTCACCGGCTTCGGCCTTCCAGTCGAAGCACAGGTTATCTTCCATGTCTTCGTGGACCAGCGTCGCTCCGTCTTCCAGCGCCGCCTCCATCTCCATGACCACGTCTAGCGGCTCGTAGTCGACCTCTATAGCTTCCAGGGCGTCCTGGGCCGTGTAGCGGTCCGTCGCCACGACCGCCGCCACCACGTCGCCCATGTAGTTAACTTCGTCCTGAACTATGGGCCCCTGGAATGGGGTCTTCTGGTCCTCGGTAACCGTCGCCGCGCATGGCACGCCGCCCGGCCACTCATCCGCCAGGTCCGCGCCGGTGTAGGCCGCGACGACACCCGGCTGATCCAGAGCGGCCGAGACGTCGAGGTTCGTTATCTTCGCGTGGGCGAACGGGCTGCGAAGAAGCGACATGTGCAGCATCCCCGGCAGCTTGATGTTGTCGGTCCAGTTGGCCTTTCCGGTCACGAGGTTCGGGTCTTCCTTTCGGGCCAACCCTCCCCCCATGTAGCGTTCCGGTGCTTGAGTCACTCTAACGCTCCCTTTCTAACTCGTCTGTCCGGCCGCTTGCTGGACGGACTTGATAATGTTCTCGTAGCCCGTGCAACGGCAGTAGTTTCCTTCGAGAGCCTCCCGGATCTCCTCTTCGTTCGGGTCCGGATTCTCGTTCAAGAGACTTACGGAAGCCAGGATCATACCCGGCGTGCAATACCCGCACTGCAATCCGTGGTTCTCGTGGAACGCGGTTTGCATGGGATGCCAGTCGCCATTCTCGGCGAGCCCCTGGATCGTAGTGATACTCTGCCCATCGGCCTGTACGGCCAGCATGGTGCAACTCTTGACCGACTCGTCGTCCAACAACACCGTACACGCACCGCAATTGGAAGTGTTGCACCCGACCATCGTCCCGGTCAGGTTCAGCGTCTCCCGCAAGTAATGCACCAACAACAATCGGGGTTCGACCTCATGTTCGTAAGTTACCCCGTTCACCTCTACCTGGATTCGCCTCACGTTCCTCCTTTCCTGGAAAACATTCCCGCGAAAACATGATCCCCGCAACCGGCACACTACGACAGTCAAAGCGATTACGGAGGACTAAATTTCACTTCCCGCGCAGACCTATATCTATCTTTCCCCTTTCTCGAAACCGAGCCGAGTCAGTTTAGCACGGTCGACAGAACTGCTTCAACGAAACCGGCAAAGCCGGCGAACCTCCGCGCCAGAGAGGTCCCCGCGACATTACTTCCGCTGCGCGCCCCGTTCCGCTCATCCGGCCAGACCAACCGGCTGCGAAGAGAGCTCGTTGTAGTGCCGGTAGCGTTCGGGATGGAAGAATGCTTCGACGTTCTCTATGGGCTCATCCCCATCCACGAAGGTGACACGCTCGATCTTGAGCACCGGGGTACCGGCCTCTATATCGAGCATACCGGCGACGTCCCTGGGAGCCGCCTCGGCCTCGATCCACTGCTGGGCGCGAGCAAGCTTTCTGCCGATCGTCTTCTCGAAGAGCTCCCGGAGCGATACAGATTCGTAGTCCGCGTCCCGAAGCTCCGGAAACCGGACGACGGGCAGATACGAATCGCACACGAAGATAGGCTGGTCATCCGCCAGCCGCAACCGGCGTACGTACAAAATCTTCTCCCCCGGCTCAACACAAAGCCGCTTCGCAACGGTCTTGTCGGCCCCGATCTCCTTCTGCGAGATGAGCCTAGCGCCCGCCTCGTAGCCCCAGCGTTCGATCTCCTCCGAAAAGCTATACAAGTACGCCAGGTCCGACCGCAAACGCGGACTGGCGAGGAAAGTACCCCGACCCGGCTCCCGCCGCACCAACCCCTGTCGCCGCAGCTCGTCCAGCGCCCGGCGGGCCGTCGTCCGGCTGACGCCATAGTCCCGCACCAGATCCGCCTCGCTCGGCAAACGATCCCCAACCCCGATCTTGCCCGTGTCGATCTGCTCGACCAACTCTGTATGAAGCTGATGGTAGAGCGTTCCCTCACTGGATCTAGCTAGAGAACTCATGTTACTAATTGTCGTATCAATCTAACGATGTGTCAAGTACCTTCAGCCTCCCGCTACCGCCAAATGTGACGCTTTTTGTACGTCAGACACAGGATTTGCTCTGGACATCAGAAATTGTCTGTTATATTGTAGTAACAGCTTTGGGGAAAAGCCAGGTCTTTAGGCGCTTAGGAGGTGCATACAGAGCACGATTGTTTTTCGTTTCGGTGTCCTTGAAAGGGTCGAGTCAAGCGTAGCGCGGGCGTTGGTGGCGATGTACCATGTGCGTCTTGCGGCTAGGGGAAAGCTAGGGAAAGGAGCGGATTTATCGTATGGATACTTCCCAGATGTTCGAGTTTCCGGTAAAGGAGTTCTTCAAGCAACCACGGTCGTTGCTCGGGGCGGGGGCGTACGAGAACGCCGGGCCCGAGGCGGCGGCGATGGGATTGAAGCACGTCTTGTTCGTGACCACGGGGCTGCGGGGCACGGGCATTATCGACGAGTGTAAGACGAACTTCGAGAACGCGGGCGTCACGGTTACGGTCTACGACAAGGTCGAGACGAACCCGAAGGACTACAACGTGATGGACGCCTACAAGGCGTTCTCCGAGGGTGAATGTGATGGTTTCGTCTCCATCGGTGGCGGCAGCCCGCACGATACGACGAAGGGCGCGCGGGTCGTGGCGGCCCACGACGGGCGGAACATCAACGAGTTTCAGGGGCTGAACGCTTCGGAGAAGCTGGAGAACCCGCCGCACATCGCGATCAACACCACCGTCGGCACGGGCTCGGAGACGACGCCGGCCGCCGTTATCACGGACTTGTCATCCGAGAAGGCGCCGCACAAGTGGGTGGCCTTCGACCGGGCGATGACGACGACGCTCGCCATCAACGACCCGGTGCTTTGCATGACCCAGCCGCCGGAGTACGTTGCCTACACGGGCTTCGACACCCTGGCCCACGCCTCGGAGGCTTACGCGGGCCGCGTTCAGCATCTCTCGTGTACGCCACAGGCTTTGAGCGCGGTACAGATGGTGACGGAGAACCTGCGCGAGGCTACCTACAATCCGCACAACTTCAAGGCGATGGAGGGCATGGTCTGGGCCCAGTACATCGCGGCGCAGGCATTCAGTAGCGCGCTGCTGGGGATTTTGCACTCGCTCTCGCACGCGGTCTGCGCCCACTACGACATCCACCACGGCTTGAACAACGGCATCGGCATCTCGCGGGTGTGGACGTACAACCAGCCGGCGGCGGTCGAGAAGTATGCTGACATCGCCGTAGCGATGGGCGAGGACACGACGGGCATGAACCCGGTCCAGGCCGCCGATCAGGCGATAGACGCGGTCATAAGGCTCGCAAAGGACTGTGGCATCCCGGAGAACTTCTCGTCGGTGACCGAGTACCCGAAGACCCGGATGGGTCAGGGCTGGTACGAGGGGCGTCCGACCCAGGCGATCCAGAGCGACGACGACGAGTTGCAGAAGATGGCCGAACACATGATGGAAGACCTCTGCACGCCGGGCAACCCGCGCGACCTGACCGTCGAGGGGGCGAAGGAAGTCCTGCGCGACTGCATGTACGACTCGATGGAGCGCAAGACCTCCAACGGCTACCGGCAGAACGTCTGGGGCGCCGCCCCGGCGATGGGACGCCAGACGGTACAGTCGTCCAGCCAGCGTCCCGGCCCTCAATAGGGCGGCGACGGCACGAAACGGACGGGGGTGGGCAACGGGCCCGCCCCCGTTTTCGCCGGTAGGATCCAAACCAGTAGAAGGATTTGAGAGGGAGCATTTTGTTTCAGAGCATAGAAGAGGTCGGCGAGAAGCTCACGGAGCAGAGCTACGTTTCGGACAAGCGTCTGGCGACGGTGGTCTTCCTGGCGACGCGGCTGAACAAACCGATACTGGTCGAAGGCCCGGCGGGCGTCGGCAAGACGGAGCTTGCTAAGTCGCTCGCGGGGGCGGCGGGCCAGACCCTGATCCGCTTGCAGTGCTACGAAGGTCTCGACGAAGCGAAAGCCCTCTACGAGTGGGAGTACAGCAAACAACTCCTCTATACCCAGGTCCTCCGGGAGAAGATCGGGGAGACTTTAGCGCCGACCGAGACCCTGCGCGAAGCCGCCGAAGTTTTGCGCGGGCAAGAGGACATCTTCTTCTCCGAGAACTTCCTGGTAGAGCGTCCGATCCTCCAAGCCATCCAGTCCGAGGAACCGGCGGTGCTCCTGCTGGACGAGATCGACCGGGCCGACGAAGAGTTCGAGGCTTTCCTGCTGGAGTTCCTCTCCGACTACCAGGTCTCAATCCCGGAAGTCGGCACCATAAAAGCCGAGCATCCGCCGGTCGTCATCCTGACCTCCAACCGGACCCGCGAGCTCTCCGAGGCGCTCAAGCGCCGCTGCCTGCACCTCCAACTCGACTACCCGAACGGCGAAGTGGAGCTAGAGATAGTGCGCCTCAAAGCCCCCGGCATCAGCGAAGCGCTCTCAGAAGAGTTGGTAAAAACCATCCAGGAACTCCGCACCCTCGACCTCCGCAAAGCCCCAAGTATCGGGGAGACGCTCGACTGGGCGCAGAGTCTGGTCGTCCTCAACGCGCCGAAGCTGTCGAAAGACCTGATCGAGAGTACCATCAGCGTCATAGCCAAGTACGACCGCGACGCCCAAAAGATACTCGACCACCTCGGCGTAAACGCTCAGGAGCGCAAAGACATCGGCCAAAAAGAGCCGACCGGCGAGAAACCCGAAGAAGCGATGTACGAAATGCACCGCTCCGTCCACAAGCACGCGCATTAGGACTGAACGGTCTATGGTTCAGGATGAGATGACTCGCGTGGAAGGCTTCAAAGAACTTCTAGACGAGTTCAAGAAGCTTCCTGATCGCGTCGAGCGTCCACCAACATTTATGGAGATTGCCGGCTATCCCCATTATGAGAATGTCTGCAGCAACGTCCTAGCGTTCTTCATGGATCCGGGAGAGCCACATGGACTCGGGGCACTGGTACTCAATGCCCTCGTATCCGTTGGAGACAGCGCCGAATCCGACAAAGCAATCGGTGGCAGCGCCTCTGTCGAGCGTGAAGTTAGTACCGATGCTGGCAACAGAATCGATATTCTGATCACATCGGACGATCACGCCATCCTAATCGAGAACAAAATTCATGCCAGCGTGGGTAATCCATTAGACGACTACGCTAACTACCTAGACCAAACAGCTAATGGCCGTTCAAAGCACAAGTTTCTTCTCACACTCGATCCGATCGGTGAAGGCAGTGATTGGGGGTTTGCGAACCTCACATATGAGGAGTTCGACGAGAAGATACGCTCGCTGTTGGGTCATTACGTTTCCGGTGCAGACACTCGCTACCTGACGATCTTCTTGGACTTTCTGAACACGCTCAAAAACCTGAACAAGGGGACCCGCATGGACCCACAATTCGTTAGCCTTCTAGCAGAACGGTACGATGACGCTGAGAACTTCCTTGCCGAAATAGAAACTCTCAAGAAAGAACTGCGGAAAAAGGTTAGGGATCTAAGGAATTCTATCGACGTGGAAGGGTATAGAAATGTAGAGCAAAGCTTCTACAGAACCACTACGGGACTTGGCGACTCTCTAATCTATGACATCCGAATTTTAGAAGATCTGGTGACTCAAGTTGAAGCGTGGATATCCCCTACAGGGTGGGAGATTTGGTTCTGGCCCGAACCGGGGGATTATTTGGAACTAAAAGGTCTTTTGCAGGGGTTGGTAATTCCATTCGAGGAGCATAGAGAAGATGGTTTTTCTTATCAGGATAACTTTGCTCATAAATACGATGCAGACTTGTACGGCATCAGAACTTCACTGCAAGATCTGATAGACAAGCTCGCCATGTATCAAGGAGCGTAGTGGACACCGTAGTCAACGACTTCGTCCAGGTACTCCGTAGCAACCAACTGCGGGTCTCCCCCGCCGAGAGCATCGACGCCCTACTGGCCCTCGAACAGACCGGGCTCCGGGAGCGCGGGGTGGTGAAGGATACCCTGCGGGCAACCCTAATTAAAAACCAGGAGGACGAGAGCACCTTCGACCGGCTCTTCGAGCTATTTTTCTCGATGCGCCCGACTACCGAGAAGCCTTCCGCGAAGCTGAAGCTGGCCCAGGATCACGATCACGGCCCGCCACCCGCGAAGCTGGAGTTGGGTGAGGAGGCTGGCGGCGAGGGCCCGGAAGACGAGGGCCACAGCCACGACGTAGACGAGTCCACGGAGATGCGGAAGTTCTTCGAGGAGGACCGTATGCGCCCGGCGAACGACATCCACGGCGAGTCCGAGCGGATGCGGCTCTCGATGTTCTCGCAGGAGTTGGTCTTGAACCGCAAGCCGGGCGCGATGGACAGCGCTCTCCAGCGCCTGACCTACCACATGCGCCTCCGCCGCTCGCGCAATATGTTCAGTCCCGGTAGCCTGGTACCGAATGCCGGCGGAGAGGAGATCCCGCTGGACGTCTCCGCCGTGGACCTCCAGGACTTCGTGGACCACCTGCACGAGCTGGAGGTTGACGAAGCACTCATAGCAGAACTAGAAGCCCAATCCGAGAACATCATCAAGGGTCTGCCGGACCTCATAAAGCAGATGCAGGAGCGGGAGAAACTCCTCAAGAAAGACGCGAAGGACGACACGGAACTCCGTCGCCGGGCGCTCCGCAAGATGCTCACCTTCTCCGCCGCCGAACAGCGGGAGATGGAAGCGGCGGTCCGGCGCATAGCCCGCAACATCCAGGGCGCGAAGACCCGCCGCCTGAAACAGGACCGAACCGGGCGCATCAGCGTCCCACACACCCTGCGCCAGAATGTCCGCTACGACGGCGTCCCCTTCGACCCCGTGCTGCGCCGCCGCCGGGAAGGCAAACCGCGTGTTACGTTGTTATGCGACGTTAGTCTGAGTACGAGGAATCTGAGTCGCTTCTGGCTACACCTGATCTACCAGATGCAGAGTCTGTTCTCGAAGGTGCGGACGTTCGTGTTCGTGGCGGAGATGGCAGAAGTAACACAGGTCTTCGAGGAGCACGACATGAACCGGGCGGTGGAGGAGGTATTCGCGGGCCGCATCATAGACGCCGACGTGAACAGCGACTTCGGCAAGGCCGCCGAGCAGTTCAAGAACGAGCACCTGGCGACCATCAATCACCGCACGACGGTCGTGATCCTGGGTGACGGGCGCAACAACGGCAAGCCGCCGAACGTGGAGGCGTTCGAGGAGATAGCGCAGCACGCGCGACAGGTCGTCTGGATCACACCGGAGCCCCGATGGGGCTGGAACCTCGGCTCCTGCGACATGCCCCTCTACGAAAAGGTCTGCAACCGCGTCGAAGTCGTCCGGGACGTAGACGGCTTAGCGAACGTCGCCGAAGGTCTCATAAAGGTCCGGGTGTAGGATGGCAAAAGACTTCGGACCCGCTACTCCATACCTCTACTGCCCGGTGGATGCGTCCCCGCTGGAGAAATCCGGCGGCTCCCCCACCGGGATGAAGTGCCCGGAGTGTGGCCGGTCCTGGTACCGTAACTCCTCCCCATCCACCGGCTGCGCCATCGTGGAGGACGGTAAGGTGATGGTGACGGTCCGGGCCGGCGAGCCGGAGAAAGGCCGTGTTGACGTGCCGGGTGGGTTTCTGGAGCCCGGCGAGCATCCGGTGGACGCGCTGGTTCGTGAAGTTCAAGAAGAGCTAGGCGTCGAGATAGATGACATAATCGGTCCCCTGATAATGGCCGTCCACACCTACGGGGAAGATGGTCCGTTTGTGTTGGCCCTGGGGTTCGCGGCCCGGATGGTGGAGGGAGAGCCCGAACCGGCTGACGATGTAGCCGAGTTCCGGTGGGTCGGCGTTGACGAGCTGGACGATCTAGACTTCGCCTGGCCCCACGACCGGGAACTGGTGGAGATCGCACTGGAACTGGAAGGGGATGGCGCGTGGCGGGCATAGACGGCTGGCTCGAAAGTTTTATGCAAGGTCACGGAAGCGTGATGCTAGTGCTGGTAGTGAGCCTGGCGTTGGGCTTGCGGCATGCGACCGACCCGGATCACCTGGCGGCGGTGACCACTTTGATCGCCTCCGAGGAGGAGCGAAACCAGGTGAAGAAGGCGAGCCTCATGGGCTTGCTCTGGGGCCTGGGTCACGGAACTACGCTGGTCCTCATAGGTCTGCCGCTGGTGCTTTTGGGCCGGTTTTTGCCGGAAGTCCTGGTGCAGGCGGCGGAGGTTACTATCGGTCTGATCATCGTCCTGCTGGCGGCGCGATTGCTCCTCCGGTGGCGCCAGGGCCTCTTCCACGCCCACACCCACGTCCACGACGGAGACACCCACCGCCACGTCCACTCTCACGCCGAGGACCGATCTCACGAACACGCGCACGCCGCGACGGGCCGAACGCCTTTCTCCTCTTACGGGGTGGGTCTCGTACACGGCATCGGTGGTAGCGGCGGCCTGACACTGCTCTTGCTCTCCACCATATCGGATAAGATCGAGGCTGCGGTCGCGCTGCTGCTTTTCGCGGCGGGCACGGCGGTCTCGATGGCGCTACTCTCGACCGCTTTCGGACTGGCGATATCCGGCGGACCGATAGCTCGAAACTTCGGGCGGGTGGCGCCCGCTCTGGGCGTTCTGAGCATGGCCTTTGGGGGGTGGTATATGCTGGGAGCTTTGGGATTCGTCGTATATCCATTTTAGTAAGGGATTAGGAAGCTGCGAGGCTTCCCGAGAGAAGGAGGATCAAGTTGCCGAAGTACGTGATCGAGCGAGAGATACCGGGAGCCGGGGATCTCTCCAAAGATGAGTTGCAGGGTATCTCGCAGACGTCCTGCAACGTCTTGAACGACATGGGGCCGCAGATACAGTGGGTTCAGAGCTTCGTAACGGACGACAAGATCTACTGCACCTACATCGCCCCGGATGAAGCCGCGATCCGCCAGCACGCCGAGCAAGGCGGATTCCCGGCGAACAAGGTCTCCGAGGTCCAGGCCACGATAGACCCGACCACAGCCGAAGCGTAAGCCTTACAACTCGTTCCCTGCTGGTCTTTGGGGAGGGCCGGTAGGACGACTACTCAGGAACCGTTCCTTCCCCCACGCCAGAAGCGCCGCACAGCATCAAGTATGTTGTTTCCGTTTGAGTTTTCCATAGCCCGAACCGCTGCCAGCAAGGCCTCGAACTCCTCGCGGCAGTCGCCACATTTCTGGAGGTGGTTGTGGATCAGCGGCATCGCCGCGGCGGCGTCGAGGCCGGCGAGCTCCGTTTCCACGAAGCTGTCCACCTGATCCAGGCAATCTTCGCAGCCGAGCTCGTCATCGCTGGTTTCCAGCGCGGCCCGCACGATCTTGTTCAACTCCTGGCGGTCTAGCATCGCCACCGTTTCTCTCCGCTCTTGTTATCTAAACAGACTAGCCACATCTCGCGCCTCTTACCTTCCACCGAACGCCGCCAATACGTCTTGCGCCGAGAGTCCCTCCGAGATCAGACGCTTCTTCAGCTTTTTGCGCGCGTCGTGGAGCAGTTTGTACAACGCGTTGCGGTTGGTGTCCATTCGCCGGGCGGCTTCTTCGAGGGGCATGCCGCCCAGCATCACCGTAACTATCGCCTCCCGCTGCCGTTCCGTCAGCTCCTCGTAGATAAGGCGCCGCACCGTGTCGAACATGACCTGCCGGGTAGCCATGTCTTCGGGGGACGGCTGTGAATCGGTCATCTCGCGCGGCTCCGGGCCGGCGGTATCGTACCGGTCAGTTATGTCCTGGAGTGATACGTTTCGCCACTCCTTGCGGCGCAGCTCGGTAAAAGCCACGCGAACGGCGATCTTCTGCGACCAGGTGGTAAAGCGGCTCTCGCCCCGGAAAGAGTCCAGATTGTCCAGGATCTTTATCAGTGCATCCTGGGTAAAGTCCTCGATAGCCGCGTCCGAAACACCGCTCTGCCGGCTCAAGGCGCTTCGTAGGCCGCGGATCAAGAGCGCGCGGAGGTCTTCGATAGCCTCGTCTCGCCCCGGCCCGCCGAGCGCGACGGTCCACTGCTTGTTTGTACGCTCTACCACGGTCGGCGTAATTCTAACCATCCATCGTCCCGAATGCGCACAGGTTCCCGCATCGTCCTTCCGAGAGTAAGGAATCTGCCCTACGGATCGTCAATCTTCAAATAGGGAAAGACAGTAGCAACGCGCCAAAACGAATCGGGGTATGGGATGACGACAACTGCGTGCTCACCGGCCGGAAACTCCACACAGGTCCCCGACGATCCAGGGCGGCTAAAGGCCCTCTGCGCGGCCAGAAAAGCGCGTAGGGCCGCGATGCTCCTGGAGCAGGTTTTTCAGTTGATGGCCGAGGATGATCGCATTCAACCCGCTATACAGCACGTCTACGCCGCCCTCTGCGAAGCGGAGACGCGGGCGACCGTGTTGGAGGACTGGTACGCACGCACCTACTCCGGCAGCGTACTTTCGGCACAGTCTTGCCGGTCGCCCTCATGGAGATCGGGCCTGTGGAATAATTAGAGGCTGTTCTTTAAAGGAGGATAAACAAAATGGCCCCGACCAGCACGAGCCCGGAGTTCTCTCGGGAAGAGGTGGGCATCGCCCTCCGTAACCCCGGCATGCAACTGGAAGGTCTGCGTTATCCGATCACGCCAACCGGGATGCACTACCTCCTGATCCACTTCGACATCCCGTTTATAGACCCGGCGACCTACAAGCTGCCCGTCGCGGGCCGAGTCCGCAACCCGCTCAAACTATCCCTCGACGACGTAAAGTCGCGCCCGAAGGTGACGATGCCCGTGATGATGGAGTGCGGCGGCAACGGGCGGGCGCATCTTTCTCCGCGGCCCATCTCGGCCCCGTGGCACGAGGAGGCTGTCGGATGCGCCGAGTGGGCTGGCACGCCCCTGCGACCGATCCTGGAGGATGCCGGCATTCTGGACGACGCCGTCGAGATACTCTTCTCCGGCCACGACCGGGGCGTGGACCAGGGCATCGAACACGACTACGAACGGAGCCTGACGATTGAGGACGCCCTGCGCGACGAGGTGTTCCTCGCCTACGAGATGAACGGCCAGCCGCTCCCGCCCCAACACGGCTCTCCGTTGCGGCTTATCGTACCGGACTGGTACGGTATGGCGTCGGTAAAGTGGCTCAAAGGGATCCAGGCTATAGACAAACCGTTCGAGGGTATCCAGCAGGCGGTGGCGTATAACTATCGCCAGTCCGAGGATGATCCCGGCACGCCCGTAACCCGCAAACACCCCCACGCCCTGATGGCGCCGCCGGGCATACCGGACTTCTTGTCGCGCAAACGACACCTTTCCGTGGGCACTACCCTGATAGAAGGCCGCGCATGGTCCGGCTTCGGTCCCATTGAGAAAGTCGAGTTCAGCCCGGATGGTGGGCTGACGTGGCGCGAGGCCGCGCTGGGAGAACCGGCCGGGCCTTACGCCTGGCATCCCTGGCGCCACGAGTGGGACGTGCGGGAGACCGGCGAATATGAACTGTGCGTTCGGGCCACGGACGTTACCGGCCGCACGCAGCCGGTCGAAGGCGAAGAAGCCTGGAATCAGGGCGGGTACGGCGTCAACGTTGTCCAGCGCGTGCCAGTGACGGTCGCATAGAGATGGACGAAAAGCGGGCCGGGCCGCCAGGGAGGTGAACGGCGCCGGCCTGTTTTCGAAGCCGTCTCCGACCTCTAATACTTCAGAGTGAATGAGGTCCCGAACTCTTACGTCCGTCCGGGATCCTGAGGGCTTGCAAAATGCAGGGCGGCCAATAAAAGTTGTCGAATCGTCAGAGTGGCCCTCGCCCCAGAAGCGCCCGGAAACGCTATTATGGGCGAAACTCGGAGAGAAAGACGGGAGTTGGCATTGAACGGTACGAGTTCCACCGGCGGTGATGTCGGGGATTATCGAGCCCTGATCCCCCACGCCACGCGGGTGCTGCGCGCGAACGACATGGGAGGCTGGACCAGGGCGGCCCCGAATCTCTATCCGCACCAGTGGAGTTGGGATAGCGCCCTCATTGCCGTCGGGCTCGCCCGCCTGGACACCCGGCGCGCCGCCCAAGAGCTGGAGACGCTCTTCGACCACCAGTGGAAGACCGGCAAGGTCCCCCACATCGTCTTTAACGAGGATGCCCCGCCAGACAGTTACTTTCCAGGTGCGGACCACTGGGCTTCCGCGACTAGATCCCCCTCTGCCCCGCCCGCGCCCCCACACACGAGCTGCCTGATTCAGCCGCCGGTCCACGCCATCGCCACCCGCCACATCTGGGAGGTAGCCCGGCATGAGGACGAAGAGTCCGTGGCGGATGCGCGGGGCTTTTTGAAGCGCATCTATCCGAAGCTATTAGCCTGGCACCGTTACTTGTTGACCTACCGTGACCGAGAAGAAATGGGACTGGTCACTATCTACCATCCCTGGGAGAGCGGCACGGACAACTCTCCCCGCTGGGACCAGGCTCTCAAAAGGGTACAGATAGGCGAAATGCCGTCTTTCGAGCGTCAGGACCTCCAGCACGTCGCCGATCCCTCCGAGAGGCCCACGGACTTCGAGTACAAGCGATATATCTGGCTCGTCGAGACCATAAAGCTCGCCGTATGTGACGAGGACTCCGTCTACGAATCACAGCAGTTCCAGGTGAAAGACGTGTTAGCGAGCGCGATACTCATAGCGGCGAACGAAGCCCTGCTGGAGATAGCAGAGTTTGTGGAAGCATCCGAAGAGGACCGGGAGGAGATAAGGTCCTGGATCTCAAGAGGCCGGCACGGACTTGAGGGATGCTGGGACGAGGATATGGGACTTTGCCTGGATTACGACGTGCTGGCGAGGGAGTCGCTACAGGCCCGCACCGTGGCCGGTTTCGCCCCGCTCGTAGCCGGTGGCCTGGAACCTGCGCGGCTTGAAGTCCTGGTGAACCGGCTGCGGTCCGGAGAGTTCCTCGACCATCCGAACCTCTATCGTCCGCTACCACCCTCCACGAGCCCCGAAGACCCAGGGTTCAAACGGCGCAGCTACTGGCGCGGCCCTTTCTGGCCGGTCATCACCTGGCTATTGTGGTGGTCGTTGGAACGAGCCGGAGAGACGGAGCTTGCGGCGAGCCTGAGAGGAGCGGCCCTCGCCCAGATCTCCGAGAACGGCTTCGGGGAATACTTCGATCCGTTCACCGGAGAGTCCCTGGGAGCCGACGACCAGTCCTGGACCGCCGCCGTCGTCCTCGAATGGCTGTCGAATGAACCCCACCCCAAGCAGCGGACCTCTCGGAAAGAGTCTTAGTCATGGACAAGCAGCGCAAGACGTCAGATGATCACCTCACAAGTCAATCGACTTTTAGAAGAGCATCGTTCGGCCACTCTTCCAGCATCGGAAAGGATACTGCATGAGCCAGGACAATGACCACGTTTTGGTACGCACAGGCGACGGCTTCTACACGGAGGTCACGGCGGGCAAACACACTCTGGTGGCCGACGAGCCTGCCAGCGTGGGCGGCACGGACAAAGGCCCCACGCCCTACGATTACCTCCTGGGCGCTTTGGGCTCTTGCACCGCGATGACCCTGCGGATGTACGCTGACCGCAAGGAGTGGCCGCTGGATTCCGTGACGGTACGTCTCAGCCACGGGAAGATCTACGCCGACGACTGCGCGAATTGCGAGACGGAGACCGGCAAGATAGATCGCATCGAGCGTGAGATCGAGTTGGAAGGCGCCCTTAGCGACGCGCAACGCGAGAAGCTCCTGGGGATCGCCGACAAGTGCCCGGTCCACCGCACCCTGACCTCCGAGACGATCGTAGAAGACCTGACGACGGCCCGTAGCTGAGTCGAGAAGCCGTATACTGCGGCTCGTCGCGCCGGTCTACGACTCTAGCGCTCTACCATAGCCAGTTTTACTCCCATCGCAACGAATACTCCCGCGAACGCCCGTTGGGTCCACCGAACTGCGATTGGCGAGCCTGATACGTAGTTGCGAACGAAGTTTGCGAACAGCCCGTACACTACGAATACGGCCAACGTAAGAGCCATAAATATCGCGCTGAGTAACAGCATGTAAGAGACGGGGGATGCGGCGTCTTGAGGCACGAATTGCGGCAGGAACGCCAGGAAGAAGATCGAGAGCTTCGGGTTCAAGATGTTTATGAGGAACGCCGTTACAGTTGTCTTCACCGGCCCTTTCCTTCTCGGGGCGTTATCGAACTCGAGAACGCCCGACTCCCTCCACATCATCCACGCGAGGTAGGCCAGGTAGACGACCCCCAAATACTTGAGAGTTTGAAAGGCGACGCTACTGGCGTGGAGGATTGCGGCCAGGCCGACGACACTCGCAACCAGATGAGGGACGATCCCGGCGGTACACCCGAGCGCCGCGAAGACGCTGCTACGCCTTCCGCCCGTCAGGCCCGTAGATACCGTGAAAAGTACGCCGGTTCCGGGCAACAAGACTACTACCAAAGACGTGACCAAGAACTCGACGCTAACCATTGATGCTCCCGTTCATTTTGGCTCCAGTGGTAAGGCAACAACTGTATCCCACATGACACATAGCACGCAAGACATTACTCCGGTAGACCGGTATTGCTAGATGTTGTTGACTGCCTCCTCTATGGGAGTATCCCCGGAGAGTATCTCGAAGGTCTTGCCGTAGGTGTTTTCGGCTTCGAGGGCGGCGGCGAAGGCGCGGGCGACGTCTTCGCGCGGGATCTCGTCGTACCGGCCCAGGGACTCGGCCGCGTCTACGTTGCCTGTTCCGGCGTCGTCGGTGAGCCGTCCGGGACGGATGATGGTGTAGTCGAGGCTGCTGTTCCGCAGGCGCTCGTCGGCTTTCCCCTTCGCCTCCAGGTATGGACGCATCTTCTCATCCCGGCTTTCGGGATCGTCGGCCCCGATCGTACTGAGCATCAGGTAGCGGCGGACGCCGCGTTTCTCGGCGGCTTCGATCAGCTTTACCGCCCCGCCGTAGTCCATCGTCTCTTTGCGCTCTTTGCCGCTCCCCGGTCCGGCTCCGGCGGCGAACACGATAGCGTCGCAGCCTTCCACGGCCTCCCCGACCTTGCCATCTACTTCATCCTGTTCGAGGTCCACCAGTACCGGCTCCGCGCCGTCCGACTCGACATTGGAGGCCTGCTCTTCCTTGCGGATCAGACCGCGCACCTCGTGGCCGCCTTCCACCAGCATCCTTGCCAACTGACGGGCCGTCTGGCCGTTTGCTCCCGCTACGAGCACCTTCATATATGGGCTCCTTTCTTGTCTCCTTTGTCCAGTGTACCCGAGGTTCGCCGCCGTCAAGCGGGGATGTACCGGGCCGAGGCTTTCTGGGTCTCACTCCCCGGAATGGCGCTGGCGGTACCATCGCACGGCCTGCCGGATGGCCTCTTCGAGAGGGGTGGCGTGGTCTCCGAAGGTCCGGGCGAAGTCGGAGTGGTCCATTATGAACGGCTCCTCGAACTCGTAGAGCATCTCGACCATCTCGCGCATCGCCGGTTTGAAGAGCCCGAGGGCCTTGAATATGATCCTCGGCGCGGCCTGGAGGCGCGCCGGACGACCGGCCTCCTGAAAGACCATCTCGACGAACCGACGCGTGTTGACTGTCTCGGGACTGGGCAGATGCCACGCCCGTCCGAGGGCTTCGTCGCGCTCACCGAGGATCACCAGTCCCTTGCCGATGTCCGGCATGTAGGTGTAGGTGTGAGGAAGGTCGGGATCACCGGCCACCTGGACCGCCTTGCCGGCCACCGCCCTGCCGAATATAGTCTCACCGGCGGCGGAATCCAGCACGCGCGGACCGAAGAAGTCCGACGCCCGGCCCGCCGTGACCCGCGCCTTACCGGCCTCGTGCGCGGCGAAGAGATCCCGCGACGTCGTGGCGCGTACCTCCCCCTTCCGGGTGTCCGCGGCGTACGGCAAGTCTTCCGTCAGGGGTTTTCCACCGGTGGGGCCATACATGTAGAGGTTCTCCATCGCGACGAGCCTGGCGCCGGCGTAAGCCGCACCCTCCAGCATGCTTTCCTGGAGCGCCGGGAATAGCTCCGGCCACCTGTGGTACGGCGGGTTGAGGGCGTTGTAGACGACGGTGGCTCCCGCGCTGGCCTCCCGAACGAAGCTCCTGTCCGTTGCGTCTCCTCTCATCACCTCCACGCCAGCGGGCGCCGCCGTCCGGCCGCCGCGGTTTACGATCCGTACGCGCTTACCGCCTCTCGTCAACTCTCCCGCCACCGCCATCCCGACCGGCCCGGCGCCGAAGACTACGTGAAGTCCATTGCTATCTACCATCCCTCTATCCTTCCTGCCCGTCAGAGGGGTCTCCGGCGGGCGTCACGTACCGCAGACTAGCGCCGGGTGATGAGCAACATCGCAGCTCCCGTAATAGCCGCGAAGACCAACGCCCCGCTGGCCCCGAACACGGCGTAGCCGCGCTCGACGTCCACGCCCACGGCCCACGTTACGGTCCAGCCGACGGGCCACGCCACCGCCACTACCAACGGCCAGAGGTTCGCGGCCGCCGAGAACCGCCTTATTAACGTCCATTGCGAAAATCCCACCGCTGCTCCCGCTGCTATCCCGGTAACGATCAGGCTGCCTATACTCGTAGCCGCGCCGGTAAGTGCGGCTCCAAATCCATTGCCCGCCGCGAGGCCCAGGGCGGTAGCGAGAATCCATACCGGTCCGACTCTCACTCGGCTTCGCAGCGCCAGCCACTGCGCCGCCCCGATAACCGTGCCAGCCAGAGCCCCGGCGAGCGCCCCGGAGATAACGCCCTCCACCAACCCCACGACGACGATCGCCAAGAGACCTCCCAGCGGGAATCCGAGAAAAGCGAGCATCCACCACAGGAAGAACCGCCTGCCACTCATCTCCGCTCTCCTATCCCACCGACACCAACCCGGCCGAGTTCTCTCGTTCCCTCATCGGTCAGGTAAGGAGCCAGGACTTGCATCATCAGACTAACGCCTTCCCGCGTCAGATCCCGCTCGGGTGTCTCGCCGGTTATCTCGGCGGCCGGCAGCCAGAACTCGGCGACCAGCATCAGGACCTTCGCCAGCCGGGGCACGGCAAGTGGATCCTCCACCTCCTCGACTACTCCAGCCTCGATGAAGCTATGCAGGAGGCTTTCGGTGCCCGCCAGACCCCGCTTGTAGACTTTCGAGTAAGCTAGCCGAAGCTCCGGGTCGCGCCGCGCCAGGGCGCTCAGCTCCCGGTAGAAAAAACGATAATCCCAGATCACCGCGAACGTCTCTTCGACCATGCTCCGCATGTCTTCCAGGGTCGGCGTCCGACCCGACGGCAGAGCGTAGGCCTCTCCCCAGAGATCGTCCACGCGAGCCCAGATCGCGCGTATTACCTCCTCCTTGTTCCGGTAATGGTAGTAGAGGTTCCCCGGACTTATCCCCGCCTCAACCGCGATGTGGTTGGTCGAAACCGCCGCCGTCCCGCTCTCGTTGAACAGCCGGACCGCCGCCCCCAATATCCGCTCTTTCGTCCTACTCTTCCCCATATCACTCCTTTTTAGACTATTTACTCTAAATATTAGATTAATGACTCTAAAACGTCAAGGACGTTCGTCTACGGGCTCTCGCCGTACGGGTAGAGGGATGGCCGAGATGGCTACGGAGTGATCAAGCCGTGCGCGTAGGACTGTTTTCCGGCTCCAGTGAAGATCGGAACGAGTTAGCTCGGGGGACGCAACCCAGCCAGGGTGACCGCGACGAGCCGGCGGACCGCTGCTTCTGAGGGCAGGGTACCGGCTGCCGTGAGTGCGTGGAGGCAGAAGTTCGCGAGCTCGTCAGGGGCGACGTCGTCCCGGAAGTCGCCGGTCTCCGCGCCCTCGGTCAGCAGGTCCCGGATGATGCCGGTGAGGCGCTGCCGCGCCTGGGCGACGTGCTCGTCCCGATGCAGTAGCGCCCCCAGTTCGGTGGCGTGGCGCTTGCGCTGAATAAGCGCGTAGGCCTCCAGCACGGCTTCGAGACGCCCGGCGGCATCGCCAGCCTGGTCCCCGAGCGCGGCAAGATGTTCGAGGTGGCCGCTGACGTGGCGTTCGTGCCAGGCGACCAGAATCGCCTCGACGTCCGGGAAGTATTTGTATAGCGTCGCGCGTCCGATGCCGGCCTCCTCGGCGACCCGCGACATCGTCACCGGCCGCAGCCCGTGCTCGGACACCAGCGTCACAGTAGTCTCCAGGATCGCGTCGCGCACCTCCCGGCGGTGCGCCTCGATCGTCTCGTTCCACAGCTTCGGCACCATCCCAGTATACACGACGACGATATCGAGACATTATGTATTGACAGATACATATTGTCTCGATAAACTATTTTCCTCATCTACGAAAAGGAGACGCGCATGGCTGACCGGACCCCTGATACTGGCACACCACTCTGGGTGAAGGTGTTTGGGATCATCGTGATCGTGGTGGTCCTGCTGTTTGTCATAGGGCTGGTCACTAAAGGCCCTCATCGTCCCGGACTCCACGCATCGTCCGGCGCGGGCCTCTATGGGCTCACACAGCCCGAGGTCGGTCGCGGATGACCATGTCGCCCCGGCTCCGAAAGCTCGCGCTCACCGCGCACGTCACTTCTTCGGTCGGCTGGCTCGGCGCGGTCGTTGCCTTCCTCGGTCTCGCCGTCGTCGGCCTGACCAGCCAGGATGCCCAGACGGCGCGTGGCGCCTATCTCGTGATGGAGCCGGCCGCCTGGTTCGTCCTCGTTCCGCTGGCCTTCGCTTCGTTGCTCACCGGGCTCGTCATGTCCCTGGGGACCAAGTGGGGCTTGCTCCGGCACTATTGGGTCTTGTTCAAACTTTTGTTAACCGGCTTTGCCACCGTCGTTTTGCTGATCTACATGGAAACGTTTAGCCTGATGGCAGGCGTGGCGGCGGACTCGACCGCAGATCTCGGCTTGGTGCGGGACGATTCCCCCGTGCTCCACATGGTACTCGCCCTGCTGGTGTTGTTCGTAGCCACGGTGCTGGCGGTGTACAAGCCGCGGGGCATGACCTGGTACGGGCGGCGCAATAAGGAGTCCGGCTAGATAGTTCCCGGACGCCCTTCTCACCCTCGCACATCGAATGGAGGTGACGCGGTTGGGGCCTGGGGCGCATGACCTCTATACTTACGGCATGTCCACACCAGCCCAGCCGACGCCGCCGGAGCAGCACCATCACAACAATGGCCTCTTCTCCGACCACTACCTGAACGCGACGCTGACTCAGCGCCCGGATTGGCAGGAATTGGTCTCCGAAGCCCAGCCTGTTATGGAGGAGTTGGCCGGTATCTTCGCCGCCTACACCCCGAGCAACAACGAAGCCCAGACGGAGGCGGACCTGGTGCGGCCCGTGTTGCGCGCCCTCGGCCACGACTTCGAGGTGCAGGCGTCGCTGCAGACGCCCGAAGGTACGAAGAAACCGGACTACGTCTTCTACAAGGACGCCGACGCGCTCGCCGCCAACAAGAACCGGACGCTGAATGAAGAGTCGCTCTCCGGCAAGTCCTTCGCTGTCGGGGACGCGAAGTATTGGGGACGTCCGCTGGATGTGGCGCTCAAGGGGAGGCGGAAAGGTTCGCTGACGAACAACCCTTCGTTCCAGATCTCCTTCTACATGCGCCACGCGGGCGCGGACTGGGGCATCCTGACGAACGGACGCCTCTGGCGGCTCTACCACCGCGATACCGCCCACAAGCTGGACCGCTTCTACGAGGTAGACCTGCAAGAGCTTATCGAGGGCGGGGACGCTGAGAAGTTCCTGTACTTCTACGCCTTCTTCCGCCGGGCGGCGTTCGACGATGGTCCGCTGGGAGTCGCCGAGATCCTCCGGGCCAGCGAGGACTACGCACGGGGCGTCGGGGACTCGCTCAAGGGCCAGGTCTACGAGGCGCTGCGGCACATCGCCCAGAGCTTTCTGGACTATCCGGCGAACGGGCTCGACTCGGAGCCGGAGCGGCTGCGGGAGATCTACGACAACTCCCTCATCCTCTTGTACCGGATGCTGTTCGTCCTCTACGCCGAGGCCCGCGAGTTGTTGCCGGTGCGCGGCAGTGAGATGTACCGGGAGAGCTACAGCCTGCACAGGATCAAGCACGACGTGGCCGACGGTCCTCGCCTCTTGCCGACCAGCGGAAGGCTCTGGAACGACCTGAAGGAGCTTTTCCGCATCATAGACAAGGGCAGCCCGCCGCTCTCGGTGGCGACGTTCAACGGCGGACTCTTCGACCCGGCCCGCCATCCGTTCCTCGAAGAATACGCCGTCGGGGACGCGCACCTGCAAGAAGCGGTGGACATGCTCTCGCGGGTAAACGGCGAGTTCGTTGACTACCGGGACCTGGCCGAGCGGCACCTCGGCACGATCTACGAGGGACTCCTGGAGTTTCACCTGGAGGCGTTGCCGGACACGGAGACGGCGGAGCCGGGCTGGACGGTCGCCCTGGTAAACGAATCCGGTGAGCGGAAGGCGACCGGCAGCTACTACACTCCGGACTTCGTGGTGAAGTACATCGTCGAGGCGTCGGTCGGACCTATGCTACAGGCTGCGGTCGAGGGCGCGGCGACCGCCGAGGCGAAGGTGGAGGCGGTGCTGGCGCTGGACGTGCTGGACCCGGCGATGGGCAGCGGGCACTTCCTGGTGGAGGTAACTGAGTACATCGCCCGCTTTCTGGTGGCGCTGGACGTTTCGCCGGAAGAGGTGGCCGGAGACGAGAAAGACGCGGAGCTGGCCTACTGGAAGCGGCGGGTCGCCCAGTCGTGCGTCTATGGCGTTGACATGAACCCGCTCGCCGTGGACCTCGCAAAGCTCTCGCTGTGGCTTTCGACCGTCGCCCGCGACCGCCCGCTCTCGTTCCTCGACCATCACCTCCGCACCGGAAACTCCCTCGTCGGGGCGCACCTCACCGAACTTCAGCCCGGCGGGGCCGGCGGCAAGAAGCGGAAGAAGACGGCGAAGCCATCGGACGACTCTCAGCTCTCGATGCTCGGTGACGACGCCTTTCGGCAGAGCATGAGCCTCGCGGTAGGGAACATGTGGGTGATCGAGGAGAGTCCCGCCGCCTCCGTCGAGGACGTGAAGGAGCAGGAACAACTCTACGAACGCCTGCGGGAAGACCTTACCCGCCGCTACGCCCGCCTCGCCGACCTCGTAACCGCCACGCGATTCGGGGTCGAGGTTGACTCTTCGCTGTGGCAGCCGCTCGCCGACTACGCCACGAGCAAGAACGTCGCCACCCTGCCCCAGTTCCAGCGATGGCTGGATGCAGCAGAAGAGATAGCCGCCGGGCAGCGGTTCTTTCACTGGGAGCTTGAGTTCCCGGAGGTCTTCTTCGACCGGCACGGCAAGCCGCTGGGCGAGGATGCCGGCTTCGACGCGGTAGTCGGCAACCCGCCCTACGTCCGGCAGGAGGCGCTCGGGCCGGTGAAGCCGTACTTCAAGGACGCCTACCCGGAGACGTATCACGGGGTCGCGGACCTGTACGTGTACTTCTACCAGCAGGGTTTGCGGCAACTGCGGCGCGGCGGGCGCATGAGCTACATCGTCACCAACAAGTGGCTCCGGGCGGGCTACGGCGAGCCGCTGCGCGGGTACTTCGCGGAAGAAGACGCGCTGGTGGAGATCGTGGACTTCGGGCACGCCCCGATCTTCCCGGACGCCGACGTGTTCCCCTGTATCGTCGTCCTCCAGAAACGCGGATCGGAGACAAAAGACGCCGACGGCGAGGTGCGGGTCGCCGCCGTGCCGCGCGAGGAGCTTGGCGGCATGGACCTGGACCGGACCGTGGAGGCCCACGCCCACACCGTCCCCCGCGAACGCTTCGGCAAGGAAGCCTGGAGCCTGGAGTCCTCGGCGGTGGACGACCTGATGGCGAAGATCCGGCGAAATGGTGTGCCGCTCGCCGAGTTCGCCGGCGTGAAGCCCGCCTACGGCATAAAGACCGGCCTGAACGAGGCGTTCCTGATCGACACGGCCACCAAAGACCAGCTCGTGCGTGAAGACCCGGCCTCGGCGGAGGTCATAAAGCCCTACCTGCGCGGCCAGGACATAAAACGCTGGTCGCCCGACTGGCAGAACCTGTGGATGATCTTCGCCCGCCGCGGCATAGACATAGACGCCTACCCCGCCGTCAAGCGGCACCTCGAACAGTTCCGCGAACGCCTCGAACCCAAGCCCAAAGGCTGGAGCGGAGGCAAGTGGCCCGGCAGGAAAGCGGGATCGTACAAGTGGTACGAGATCCAAGACTCCGTTGACTACTATGAAATTTTCGAGCAGCCAAAGATATTGACACAAGACCTCGCCACATATTCTTGGTTCTGCTTCGATGATTCGGGCTCGTATCCCGTAAACACCTGCTACATCTGGCCGACCAACGATCTGTACGTACTCGGCTGGCTGTGCTCGCCCTTGGCATGGTGGATCATGCATCGCACCTTGCAGCACGCGATCAACGACACCCTGCGTATGTTTAGAGAGCAAGTCGAGCGGTTGCCCATCGCCCCGCCCACCGACGAGGCGCGGGCGGAGGCGGAGGAAGCGGTCGGGCGGCTGGTGGCGTTCACACGGGCGGAGCAGGAGTCGCGCCGGGACGCCCTGGACTGGCTGCGCGTCGAGTACGGCATCGAGAAGCCCGGTCAGAAGCTCTCGGACTTCGCCGCGCTAACCGGCGACGAGTTCGTCGAGGAAGTCCGCAAGCGGCGTCCCAAAAGCTCCGGTCGCTTCTCCCCCGCCGGTCTCAAAGAGCTGCGGTCCGGGTACACGGATCTCGCAACGCCAATCCGCGAATCCCGCACCGAAGCCGCCAAGCTAGAGCGCCGCCTCTCCGATCTCGTCAACGAAGCATACGGCCTCACGCCGGAGGAAGTGGATCTCCTCTGGTCCACCGCCCCGCCCCGCATGCCACGGTTTTAGCAGTGGATAAGAAATCGCCTACGCCCATCTACCATTTCACCCATGCGAAGAACTTGTCTAGCATCCTGAGCACCGGTTACATCTACTGCAAATCCCAGCTTCCTGACAGCGATCAGTTAGTAAACGTCTCCCACCAAAACATCCAAGAGAAGCGTCGAAACAAGCAGATAGGATGCCATCCGGGAGGCATACTGCACGACTACGTGCCGTTCTACTTCGCAACCCGGTCACCGATGATGTATGTGATCTCCAGAGACGGCGTAGAAGGGTACGACAGTAACACGAAGCCCTTGATCTACCTCGTCTCCAGTATCGAGCGAGTTCGGGAACTGGGACTGAGTTTCGCTTTCTCCGACGGTCATCCAATTATGGCCCTCTCAAGATTCTACGGCGACGTTGCCAGGCTAAACAAAGTAGACTGGGAAGTAATGGAAGCTCGCATGTGGCGAGAGACCGAAGAAGACCCGGACCCCGATAAGAGCCGTAGAAGGCAGGCCGAGTTCCTGGTACATCGCAAATTCCCGTGGGATGCCGTGGAGTACCTGGCGGTAAAGAACCGGGACGTAAAAGACCGGCTAGATAGACACCTCTCCGAGGACTGGCCCGAGAAAGTCAAGCCGGTCAAGGTAGAACCGGGCTGGTACTTCTCGTAAACTGTGGAAAAGCGCAACAAGATGTTGCATCCCGCAACGGAACGTGGTGTTTTGCAATAGAGAGTTGCCCTGTATAACTACAGCAGGTTCCTACCGGAGGACAACGGGGACATTATGATCGAGTTTCGCAAAGACAACCTCCTGGGGGCTGACGCCGAGGCTCTGGTCAACACGGTGAATACCGTGGGGGTCATGGGCAAAGGCATTGCCTTGCAGTTCAAGAAGAAATTTCCGGGCAACTTCAAGGCCTACGAACGCGCCTGCAAGAACGAAGAAGTCCGGGTCGGCAAGATGTTCACGGTATCTCTCGACAGTCTCTCCAATCCTCAGTACATCATCAACTTTCCGACCAAAAAGCATTGGAAAGAAAAGTCGCGTATCGAGTACGTGCGCGACGGGCTGGAAGACCTTCTCTGTGAGATACAGCGACTGGACATCCACTCTATCGCCCTACCGCCTCTGGGCTGTGGCAATGGAGGTCTGGACTGGGAAAGTGAAGTGCGGCCGCTGATCGAAGCGACTTTCGCCCGAGTACCAGAAGTTCGAGTCCAAGCCTTCGTACCGCGCGCGGAAAACGAACCGGTTCAGCTAGACTCAGGCGAGGCACGACCGCCTCTTACTCCGGCACGGGCCGCGATGGTTTACATGCTCGGGGCATACAAAGCCTCGCATTACGTCGCTGGCCGCATCGTTGCTTGGAAGTTAGCCTACTTCGCGCAAATGGCTGGTGTAACTTCGTTGGACCTGGAGTTTCAGGAAGGCCAATACGGTCCGTACGCAAACAACCTGAAGTTCCTGCTACAAACACTGGAAGGTCATTACATCAGTGGTCTCGGTGACTTTAGCGGAAAATCCGATATTGAACTTCTCCCTGGTGCTGAAGAAGAGGCCGGGAGTTATTTGCGAGATCATCCAGAGACGGAAGAACATCTCCAGAGAGCGGCTCAACTCATAGAAGGTTTCGAGACCCCTTACGGGATGGAGCTTCTGGCAACAGTTCACTGGGCGGTGGAACGTAAGGGAGCAACGTCTTTGGCGGAAGCCGTGCGAATCGTTAAGAACTGGACTTCCCGCAAGGGAGATCTCTTCGACGAGCAACACATCGAAGTCGCCTGGAGACGTCTAGAAGATGAAGGCTGGATTCAGACTAAACTCGTCGCTCACGGCTAACCTATAGCCTATACTCCTCAACTTCACCCACAGGATGAAGCGGGAAGGTGGGTAAGTGAAAATCTACTACCACCCTGACACCGACACGGCAATGACACTGACGGAGCCGCGAAGCTAGAGTAACACCTCTCCGAGTTCGTAAATGAAGTCTTGACACGCATCTCGAAGCCGCGTACTATGCTGTAGGAAATGCATCGTCACACGATGCATCGAGAGGCAGAGCGACATAGAGAGATGCTGTTATGGGCGGTGAGGAAGTGACAGGCAGTTCGAAAGATCCGGGAGACCTTCTGCCCCTGACGTCCGTCGTACTGAACGTCCTGCTGGCGCTGGCCGACGGGGAACGCCACGGTTACGGGATCATGCTGGAGGTGAAGGAGAGGACCGGCGGGAAAGTGCGGCTAGGGCCGGGCACGCTCTACGGGGCGATCAAACGCCTCAAGGAGGGCGGCGTGATCGAGGAGTCCGACGAGAGGCCCGACCCCGCCGAAGCCCCGGACGACGAGCGACGCCGCTACTACCGCCTCACCGGCTTCGGCGGCGAGGTACTGACGGCGGAGGTCGAAAGGCTCGACGGCCTGGTGCGCGCCGCGCGCCGGAAGGGCGCCTTCCCCGCGCCAAAGCCGAACCCGGAGGGGGCGTAATGGCCTCTCCGAGGGGGCCGAGGGGGCACGAACGCGCTTTAAGGATCTCGGAGCGGGCCTACCGGCTGCTCCTGCGAGCCTATCCGCGCAAGCTTCGAGACGAGTACGGCGGCGAGATGGCCCGCTGTTTTCGGGATCTGTGCCGCGATGAGCTGGAGGACGGCGGCGGCCTGGGTCTGGCGGCGCTGTGGGCCCGCACCCTGCCGGAGTTGCTCTACACCGCGCTCAAAGAGAGGAGCACCATGTCGAACAGGAACGCGTACCGATCCGTCGTTGGCGTTGCACTCGCGACAGCGTTCATATTGCTGATACCCTTGTTGGCGATGCGGATCACCGATGAAGTGGTCTGGACCCTGTTCGATTTCGTTTTCGCCGGCGCCCTCATCTTCGGCACTGGTCTCACGTATGTGTTGGTACCCTTGATAGCGAGGAAGACGGGCAATATCTCGTACCGATTCGCCGTCGGCCTTGCGCTCGCGGCAGCATTCATGCTCGTCTGGGTGACCGGCGCCGTCGGGATCATCGGGTCTGAGGACAACGACGCCAACCTGATGTATGGCGGGGTGCTCGCCGTCGGAATCATCGGAGTCATCATCGCACGCTTCCGGCCCCACGGAATGGCACGCGCGTTGTTAGCGACGGCTCTCGCGCAGGCGTCGGTCGCCGTGATCGCGCTGATCGCCGGGATGGTCCCCGCGTACAACTCCGCGTACGAGATCCTGGCCCTCAATGGGTTCTTCGTCGCGCTGTTTGTCGGATCGGCGTTGTTGTTTCGGTATGCTGGGCGGGAGCAAACTCCCGCGGGCACTGGGCAGGAGGGTTGACCGGCAGCTACGTCCGAGCGAATCAGGCATAGCCGTCCCTATTCAGCGGGGGCGTGCGGCTCTCTCGGTAAACGTCGGCGAGACGCTTTCGAGGTTGCCTGATGCTTTCCGGCTACGTTGTTCTCGTCACCTCGGCGGCACGCATATGCCGGGCAATTAATGGCGAGGTGTGTTTGCTCTGGTCAACTGAGACGCGCCTCACACGGTGATAACGACTTTTCCTTGGGCGTGGCCTTCTTCCAGATACCGGATGGCTTCGGGGACCTCGCCCAGTGGATACGTACGATCTATGACCGGTGTGAGCTTTCCGGCTTCGAGGAGCTCCTTCAAGACGGCCATTGAGTCTTTCTTGTTCGGCATCGAGAAGTTCGGGGTCGGCAACTGGCTCACGAATGGGGAGAGCGCGACCAGCTTGAGGACGCGGGGGATGCTTCCCAGCCAGCGTCCAGCTCCCTGTCCGAAGAGATCGTGCCCGATGAGGACGTATTTCCCACTGGGGGTTAGGGCGCGCCGGCAATCCGAAAACGGATGATTTCCGGGAATGTCGAAGATCAGGTCGTAGCGCTCACCTCTTTGGGTGAAGTCTTCTCGGGTGTAGTCGATGACCTGGTCCGCGCCGAGCGAACGTACCATGTCCAGCTTCTTCGTGTTGTCCACTCCCGTCACCTCCGCTCCGCGCGCCTTGGCGAGCTGTAAGGCGATCGCCCCCACGCCACCGCCGGCGCCATTGACCAACACACTCCGGCCTGGCCGCAGCAATCCTTCGTCCGGAATGTTCATCAACACGATGAGCCCGGAGGTCGGTACGGCCGCCGCTTGTTCGAACGTGATGTTGTCGGGCTTCAGAGCCAGGACGTCTTGTGGAACGGAAGCGTACTCGGCATAGGCGCCGCCGTTGTGCCACTGATAGCCACGGACACTCT
Organism: Rubrobacteraceae bacterium; assembly: GCA_041745215.1. GTDB lineage: Bacteria > Actinomycetota > Rubrobacteria > Rubrobacterales > Rubrobacteraceae > SIRX01. The sequence goes on from JBGTJJ010000007.1 coordinate 132,180, forward strand.
CGCCGAATACCTCGTCACCCGGTTGAAGCCGCGTCACGTTCTTGCCAACCGACTCAACGTGCCCGGACACGTCCGTTCCCGGAACGCGGTTCTTTGGCCTGAGCAGTCCGGACCCCATGAGGCGCAGGACGTAGGGCCGGCCTCTTACTACGTGCCAGACATCCGGATGGACGGAAGCCGCGTGAACTCGCACCAGAACCTCATCATCCTCGGCCACCGGCTCGTCGATTTCCTTGAGTTCCAGAACATCAGCAGGCGAACCGTATTTATCCTGGACGATAGCTTTCATAAGTTTCCTCCGAGTTTGCTTTGATCCGGTCATCTTACGGAAGCTGCCGCGTTCCGTGCGCTCTGGCTACCGCGCAACATGACGATCCCCAGCCACACGAACCACACGATTAGACCCAGCCCAAAAACAGCCACCAGCGCCTCGCGTGCCGGGAAAATCGAGAGGATGCCCGCCACACCGACCAACATACCAAGGTAGTTGAGTGCCCTGGGAAGACCTCCCGTCCGCAACGCTGCCCAACTTACCAGTAGAATCCATAGGCCGCCTGGAAGCTCGATCACGCCGCCCAACGCCTCTTCCACAGCGTTAAGCGCCAACCATACCGTCGCGGCTTGGGACGGGTCTGTGCTGTAGAGATCGGCGACTACGCCCAGATCGTTAATTCTAAGCATGCCGCTAGCAAGGACCAGGCCGGCCCAGATGAGTCCGAAGGCGGTCGCCGTCTGCACCATTGCTGCCGAGCCGGACTTCAACCGGTCGTAGAGCGCCAGCGACAGGGTGACCAGAAAGACGCCGAATACCACGTAGATGATCAGGTACACTATGAATGCGATGGCCTGATTGTCTGCGAGGAAAGCGACCTTCTGGATAGGATCGAGGTCCTCGCTATTCAGGTCGGCCAGTACGGTTGCAAACAACCCAAATCCCACTACGAATGCTGCTGCCTCGATCAGTGCGCTAACGCCGCCCACCTTCTGTAAATTATTCATCATTTACCTCCTTTTCTTGAACGATATTGATAAGTTTTATTGAATAGCGATTGTCACTTTGACCCAAGTATGTTGACGCTGGATGATCTCTTTATCTGCCTACTTCTTCCTGTATCCTTTCTCTTCTCCGGAGAAGCGTAGTAAGGATCTCGCTCTCCACACCATCGTTACGAGGGCACCATACCCAAGAGGAGGGGACTGGAGCATCCCTCAAACGGACCATTTTCTGCAAACCATTTCGTATTAGAGGAACTTCGACCAGAGACTTTCCAAGAATTTTCTCGAAACCCCTTGACCCTCACGTTGCGTGAGGCTGTAGACTCGGGTTCGCAAGGAGGTGAAACGTGGGTTACCCGGTAGGTAAGGTCGCGGGTCTCGCCGGTGTAACGGTCCGGACGCTGCACCATTACGATTCGATCGGCCTGCTCTCCCCGAGCGGACGTAGCGCGGCCGGTTACCGCATCTACGAAGAGGAAGATCTGGAGCGGTTGCAGCGGATCCTTTTCTACCGGGAACTCGGATTCACCCTGGAAGAGATCGCGGCTATCTTGAACGATCCGCACACCGACGCGGCCGGTCACCTGCGTCACCAGCGCAGGTTGCTGAACGAGAGGATAGGGCGGTTACAAGAGATGGTCGCGGCTATCGACTACGAAATGGAGGCACGAGAGATGGACATCAAACTAACACCGGAGGAGCGGCTGGAGGTCTTCGGCGACTTCAAACCCGAAGATCACGACGAAGAGGCCGAAGAGCGCTGGGGCGGCACCGACGCCTACCGGCAGTCCAGCCGGCGCGTCTCGAACTACACGAAAGAAGACTGGCAGAAGATCAAAGCCGAACAGGAAGATGTTACGGCCAACCTGGCGGCCGTCTTCGAGTCAGGGGCCACGCCAGGTAGCGAGGAGGCGATGGCCGCCGCCGAAGCGCACCGCCGGCACATCAGCCGCTGGTACTACGATTGCAGCCACCAGATGCACCGGGGCCTGGGCGAGAGGTATGTCAGCGACGAGAGGTTCCGGGCAAACTACGATTCACTTTCTCCCGGCCTCTCGGAGTTCATCCGGGACGCGGCCCGCGCCAACGCCGAACGCTCCCCGGAGACTCCGGGGAGCTAGTACATAACCGGCCGGCCCAAGAGCTGTTGGAAGGTCGCATGTGCAGAGGGGAGGTCCCAGGCCTCTCCTCTACGGCGTCGATAAGCTGGAGTCACGATGGAGAGATACAGCCCGACCCGGATCCTGGTTACCGGAAACGGGATGCGCGGACCTTGTCGCCCTCTGGTTCGTAAAACGGTAGACTCCGTTTACTAACAGCGACTAGGGAGAAACGATTTGGAACGCTCGACCGCCTATCATCGAAGGCAGAGATGAATATTCGCCAGGCCAACGGGCTCGGTAGGGTACACGTGGCAAAGCCCGGAATGAAGCAAACGTACTGTGGCCGTCCGGTAAATGAGGACGACTGGGTCACCACCTCCAGAGAAGCCGACTGCACGGGATGCGCTCGCGCGGGGGCTCCTATGCCGCGGAAGCCGGAGAACGCGGGACGCTAGGACGGCGGCTGCGGGTACGGGGGCGCAAGCGCAGCGTCCGCTAGATAGTACGCGCGCCGGGATTCAGGATACGCGATAGCGGAGCCGCTCTGTGGCGAACTTCCAGACTCTAGCCCATACGGGTTAGAACAAAGATCATCCTTTTGGACGATGTTTCGAGGGTCGGGTTGCCCGTAAACTTCAGTAGGAAAGGAAATCGAGAAAGGAGACGCGAATAGAGTAAATCAAGGACCGTAGATCGGCGCTTTTGTATAGAGATTCTCCGTAAGAAAGAAGGTAGAAACATGAGGAAATTGATGTTGCTGGTGGCGATGGTAGCGATGGTACTAGTCGTAGCAGCCCCGGCATTCGCCCAGTCGGTCGTCACGAGCGACGACGATGTCGACAACAGTGTCAACCAGTTCGTAAGCTCCGAGCAGATCCAGGTAGCAGCCGCCAGCCAGGTAAACTTTGGCGACGCCAACGCCGCCGCCGACGATGGTAGCGCGACCGCTACGATCAGCCAGGACCTCTCGATCGACCAGAGCGCGGTGCTGAACACGGTCGCCGCTGGTGACGACGCGAGTGTTTTCACCGGCAGCTCTTTCGTGTTCTTTTTCTAGGCTACCGATCTTTGCGGGTTAGCCTTGTTGCCCGGCGGGCCGGTACACTCATCTCTCCCCGAGAGAGTGCCGGTCCGCTCTCATCGTAAAATCTACCCCGGCTTGACGGTAGCTGACACAATCGTCGCGAACGGCCCGACCAGGTTCCGGGTTCGTCTAGGGACTTTGTGCTACCCTCGCCGCCGTGCCCTCGACTTCGCTTCCCGCAGTAACGGACATACTCTTCAAGCTCCTCTCGACGGCGTTCTTCGGGGCGCTGGACCTCTGGATCGGGCTGCCCGCCGGGCTCGCCCTGGGACTTTCTCCCGCTGTTAGCGGGATCTCTGCCGTAACGGGCGCGGTTTTGGGCGTATTGCTGGTACTCCGGGCCGGGGAGTGGTTGCGAGAGTGGGTCTACAACCGCCGCTGGCTCGTCAGACGCCGCAAACGCATAGAGAACATGTGGAACCGCTACGGGGTGATCGGGGTGGCGCTGCAGGCCCCGATGCTCACCGGCGCGCCCCTCGCGACCGTCCTGGCTCTGGCGCTCGGCGCTCCCCCGCGGCCTCTCCTGTACTGGATGCTCGCGAGCGTGGTGATCTGGGGAACCCTTCTCACCGGGGCCGCAGCCCTGGGCTTCGAGATATTCGGCGGCTGAGTCTCGGCTCCACACGGGAGCCTTACAGGACGCTGCGTCTAGCCCATGCAGGTTAGATAAAGATCGCCCATTGGGGGTATTGGCCGCAGGACCGGCCCGTTGTAGGATGGTCGCAAGACGTTTCGAGCGATCACAGAGTAGCTACGGAGGAGGTTGTAGTGAAGAAGAGAGTTCTTACGCTGTTGGTTGTCGTGGCCTTTGCGGTGTTCCTGGCGGCCCCGGCCGCGCTGGCCCACGGCGGGGCGGACGACGGCCACGACGAGCAGGCCTGGCTCAAGGTCTCGCTGGTCGCCGGTGGCCTCGTAGTGTTCGGCGGCGGCGCGTTCGTCGCGCTGAAGCGCCGGTAACAGCCCCGAACAAAAGGCCGGAGCCCCGAAAGCCTCCGGCCTTTAAACAGGTCTTTCGCTACGCGCTAGGCCAGCATTACGTTGCCGCCGCTGGCCTCTACCTGCACCTGCTCCAGCGGCTGCTCGGCGGGTCCCTGGAGTACCTCTCCGTTGCTGGCCGGGTCGAACATCGAGCCGTGGCACGGGCAACCGAGGGTCTGGCTCTCTAGCTGGTAGGCGACCTCGCATCCGGCGTGCGTACACACGGCCGAGTAGGCCATCCAGCTCCCGTCCTCCATGTGTATCAGCACCGCGGGTTGCGCCCCGCCATCCGCCGCGACGTTGAACGGGAATGCCTGGTTTGGCGGGAGGAACTCCTCCGGCACTATGACCCCGCCCTGCTCGACCGTTGGGCTCGTCGTGCTCGGCTGGCTGCTGGCCTGCGTGGTCCCGCCCGAAGCCGCGGTGGTCCCGCCACCGCCGGAGCCGGAGGTCGTCTGGCCGCCGCCTCCCTGTCCGGACTCGCCGCCGCAGGCGGCCAGGACCGAAGAACCCGCAACCCCTACTCCCAGCGCGCCACCCAGCCGGATGAACTGCTTCCTCGACACCCTCTGCTCACCCAAAGCATCCTCCTTGATCCGGACCCCACCAGGGTCGTTGCAACCGCTACAAACGTATCTACGCACCCTATCCCCGGCCGGTTCGAAAACGCGTGAAAAAACCGGGGCCTCCTGGCTGAGGCCCCGGTTCGGAAGACAACCTGTTGCGGTCGGCTACTTCGGCTCTATGACGCCACAGGTCGCCGGAAGCGCCACCTCGAAGGGACTGTCGTACATCCCGTTGCCGTTCAGGTCCACGCCGTGCTGGACGACGGCGAAGTCGCCGAGCCTGGCGCCCACGTCGGACGGGATGCCGAACGTCCGCTCGTACTCGAACTCGCCTTCGCTATCCGCGACCGGGAAGCGGTCAAGGGCCCCCGCGCTGGCGGGGCTGGTATCGCCCGTGGCCGTGAACGACACGAGGATCGGGCCGTAGGAAGGACCACCTTCTCCGGCGTCTACCAGGCCGTCGCCGTTCGCGTCGGCGGCCAGCGTCGGGCACTCGCTTACGGCTTGCGCGAACCCGTGGATGTGCTGGAGGTGCGGCAGGTTCGGTGCGAGGCCCTCACTCTCTATCTCGGCCTCCAGAAGCCCGTTCTCCAGCTTTAGCTCCGCCTCCCCACTCGCCCCCGAGCCGTTGAGTGACGCGAGATCCGCCTGGAACTCGGCCTTCTCTACCCCGGCCTTCGCAAACGCTACCGAGGCGAGGACTAGTGCCGCCACAGCGGCGAGCAGCAACAATGCGACTAACTTCTTCAAGACTCTCCTTCTTTCTCTATTCCCCTTACGGGGTCATACGGGCTCGGTTCGGTTTACGTTCGTCTCGCTATCCCTTGCGCGCTCCTTTCCCTGACCTTTCCCTGACCTTTCCTGATAGGCCGTATGATCCAAGATACGCACCGTTGGGCGCGCCGGATCGTCTCGTTTGAGAAAAGCCCGGCCGGCCACGCAACCGGTCGCGGGATAGAATCTCTCGCTGTGAGATGACACGAATCGTGGAGGTGAGATGCCTTTCGAGGTGCGGGCCGTAGGGCCTGAAGAAGAAAATGAAGCTCCGGTTATCGGGCGCTTTGCGGACGCCGAGTGGTGGAACCTCACGGCGCTGGCCCACGAGTGTGGCTTCGACACCGGGAGGGAGCACGAACGGGCCGTCTACCCTGAAGAGAGTGACACCCACGAGCTTGACTTCCGGCTCGCCCAGCAACTGTACATCGGCGTGGGGGTAGTCCTGAACCAGGACGTACTGCCCTTCGCCACCACCTGGGAGTCGGAAGATGGCTACATCCACTTCCGCTGGGTCAAGCCTCCGGAGTACGGTGGGGACCACGCGCCGTCGGACCGTTCCGGATACGGTGAAGGTTCGGACTTCCGGTTGAAAGGCGCGGCGCTCGAACGGCTCATGGAACACCTGGCGCTGGGGCCGATCCGCATAACGCGTGTCGCCCCGGAGAGTTAGAGTCCGCCCATGTAGCTCACGGGTTTCTCGTCGCCGGGAACCGGGTACTTCTTTTGGCCGATACCCCGAAACCAAGGAGCCACCCGGAATGTCCGCCAACCTGGAAGACTTTCCCATAGATCATCCGCGACTCCGCCCGTCAGTAGTCCGCGGGGCGCGGAGGGTGAGCACCGTTATCTCCGGACGGCAAAGAAAGCGGAGGCGCGCGTCCACAAACCCGAGCCCCCGGTTGGTGTACTGGAGCATCTCCCTCACCTCGTAGAGGCCGCTGGTATACCGCTGTGCGTAAGGCGGCAGGAAGACCGGCCCGTAGAAGGGAAGCCGCACCTGTCCGCCATGCGAGTGCCCCGAGAGTTGGAGATCAAAGCGCCCGGTGGCGGACGATACGTCCGCGAAGTCCGGCTCGTGCGCCAAAAGTATCGCCGCCCCATCCTCCGGCAACTTCTCCAGTACGAGGTCCAGACGGCTCTCGCCCTCCATGACGTCGTCCACCCCGGTGACATGCAAAGCGGCGTCTCCGCGCCTCACGGTTCGGACGTCGTTTCGTAGCTCCGGCACCCCGGCCTCCCGGAGGCAGCGCCGCACCAGGTCCACGTCCGTCAGGTAGTCATGGTTTCCCATCACCGCCGCCACCCCGTCCCGTGCCCGGAGCCTCCGCAGAGCTTCGACCAGCCGCCGGGGCACGCCCGGATCGGCCGAGTAGCTGAGAAAGTCACCGGTAACGGAGATCAGGTCCGGTTCCTGGGCGTTAACCAGGTCCACCATCCGGTTCAGCCGCCGGGGCTTCGTCCAGTCTTCGAGGTGGATGTCCCCGATCTGGACCATCCGGTATCCATCGAACTCTCGTCCCAGGCGGGGCAGCGTAAGTGCGACGCGACGAACTTCCAACCAGCGAGTCTCCACCTCACGGGCGTAGATAAGACCTCCCATGCCGAACATCGTCCCAACCAAGACCGCCTTGCGGAGCGGCCCGTAGAATTTCACGGGTTCCTGTGGCGGCTTCGAGGACAATAGGGCGAAAGCATGTTTCTATCGTACCAGCCCGCCGCTTAAGAGAGACTGGCGGGACGGCAAGAGATTTGCTCCGGGTTGCCCGTAAGCGTATTTTGGAGAGCGTGACAAACCAACACGAGTCACTCGACAAATTCAAGCAGCGAGTATATACGGTCGCCTTGCTCCTCGCGCTGGCCGGCGCGGTTTTTGCACTGGTGGTCGGCGAGACCACCGGTTCGGAGACCCCGTTCACGCGGGGCGTACTGATCGGCGTGATCGTCTTCGAGGTCGTGGCGGTAATCCTGATCCGCCGCCAGAGGTTTCTCAGGCTGATCGAAGAGCTTACCTACATAGTCCTAGCCACCGTCATGGCTAGTGTGTTCTTTTATTCCCTGTACCTGGCGGAATCGCCGGTCGTGTTGCGTACCTCCCTGCTCAGCTATTACATGTGGCTCCCGGCCGTCTATGTTTTGATCTTCTTTCTGTACACTGGCCGGGGAGCGCTGATACGGTCCGCCGGGTTGTTCGTTCTGTTGCTCCTTATCTCGCTGCCTCAAATCCTGTTCTCCGTGAACTCCGACGATCTCTTCGAGGGGTTCAATTCCCTCGGCCACCATTTCGTAGCGACGGCGTCGATCGTTACGCTGCTCTACTTCTTCACGGGGGTAAAAGACCGGCTGACCGAGGCTCAGGCGGCCGTCTCGAAGATAACCGTGATCTCAGAGACGGACGCGCTCACCAGTCTGCCGAACCGTCGACGAATCTACGACGTCCTGGATCAGGAGATGGATCGCGCCCGCCGCTACGGGTCATCGCTGTCCCTGATCCTGTTCGACATCGACGACTTTAAGAAGGTGAACGACTCCCTGGCCCACGACGCGGGCGACGCCGTCCTGACCGAGTTCGCCAACCTTCTCGACGGTTGCCGCCGCTCCACCGATCAACTCGGCCGGTGGGGCGGCGAGGAATTTGTATTCGTCGCGCCGGAGACCAGCCCCGAGGAGGCGGTCCAACTCGCAGAGCGACTCCGCACCGTCGTCGCAAACCACAACTTCGCGGCAGCGGGCAAACTGACGTCCAGCTTCGGCGTAACAGTATTCCATAAAGAAGACGACCTGGCCTCCCTTATAAAAAGAGCCGACGTGAACCTCTACGCGGCCAAGAGGCGGGGCAAGAACCGGGTCGAGGTCTAGCCTGGGCTTCTAACTTGCCGGCCCGGACGCTCCAGGCCCTGAATCCTTCCGTAGTTTCTTACCAGCTTGCTATCTCTGCTCGACCAAGAAGTGGAACCCGTAGAAGTCAGCCCTCTCCTCACGCTCAATACTAACCGCCATGCCATATTCGCCCGGAGGCAGGTTCGCTGGTATCTCTACGTTTTCTCCTCTCCACTGGCAGGGCAAGGCGCCACCAGCATTGCTGTCCAGAGAGCTAAGGTCACAGTAGGGAAATCCTTGTTCGGCCTCCCCTCCGTAGTCGAAGAGCATCGTGGAGCCCTCGGCGACGGTGATCGCCTCCGCCGGCACCGGCGTGTTGAGCTTGTAGACTTCGATCTCCCGCACCCCTTCCGGGCAACCGCTCGTCCAGGTGCATCCAGTCTGGGCTTCGTCGCCGGACACGAGAACTCCCCGTGGAGAATCTCCGGGCTCCGAAGATCCAGGATAGCCGGCGACGATTATCGCCGTGATTATTCCTACGACCAGCAACAACGCTACCACTATCGCTACCGTTCCCCACATTTGGCCGGGCTTTACAGAGTAAGGGTACATATAATCAAACTAACACGTCTTGGTTACGCCGCGCAACGAACCAGCCGGAACGCCCCAACACCACGACCGAGGAAAACCGCGGTCGGTTAGTCGGGAACTTCCCGGTCCTTCACGGTTTCTTGGAGCTGTTCCCCAACCTCGGAATCTTTTTTGTAGAAGACAGCGGGCTCTCCTATAGGCGCCTTTACCATGGTGTGTATGCCCTCATCCGAACCGTAACTCTCGCCGGACCACAGATGTACCCAGCGACCGGCGGGCAGATAGACCTCGACCCACTCGGCCCCGGCGTCTAGAACGGGAGCGACCATGATCTCGGAGCCGACCATGAACTGTTCTTCCAGATCGTAGACCTCCGGGTCTTTCGGGTAATGGATGAAGGGATGGCGGACAACCGGGAGGCCGGTCTCGGAGGCTTCGCGCACCAGCTCTTCACGATACGGTTCCCAGGCAGCGTAGACTTTGGCGAGCCGGGAGAAGTGCCGGAAACTCTCTTCGTCGGAGTAGATCTGGTGGTTCACCTCCGGCCGGTTGCCCTCGTGGGTTCGGAAGACCGGGGTGAAGGCGGCGAGCTCGGTCCAGCGCTGGAGCAACTCTTTCGAGCGATGGTAGCGGAGCGGAAAGCTGTCTATGGCCGTGTAGCCCCCGATGTCGGAGTGCTCCAGGCTGTACCCGGAGAGGCCCGCCGTGAGCATCCCGGTTACGGCGGTCTTGATGCCGTCCTGGCGACTCCAGGTGACCATCTGATCCCCGATCCAGAAGAGGATGCTGTAGCGCGGGCTCCGCGTGTAGCCGGAGCGGTTGAAGAAGACCAGCTCATCCTCCCGGCCCAGCTCTCGGACGGCCTCGCGGTTTACTTTGGCCCATTCTTCGGCGTAACGGTTGTGGTAGCTCTTCGGGTCCGCGCCGGAGTAGAGTACGGCGTCGTATGGGAGTCCCTCGCCGAAGTCCGCCATCCAACCGGATGCGCCGTCCCCGACGACGTTCTCTTTTATTACTTCTTTGATCCAATCCCGCGCCGCCGGGTTGCTAAGATCCACGTGCGCGGCTGAGAAGTCCGAGATCCTGCCCATGTAAGTCTCCCCATCCCGGTCTTCGACGAGGTATCCGTTGCGCTCCGCCTCCCGGAACAGGTTGCGGCGGACATTCTCTTTCTCCGACGGATCGGCCAGCAGAGGGCTTATGTAGGTCATGACCCGTACGTCGTCTCTTTTCAGGTCATTCACGAGACCATCCCAGCCAGGGTAACGTTCGCGGTCGAGTTCCCAATTCCACCACAGTTGACTTCCAAAACTGGTCTCTCTCTGCCCCACCCAGTCCTGCAACCAGAATGCGGCGACTGGCGTATCCAGTTCTTTCAAACGCCGGTGCAACCTCCGCACCTTCCCGGTGCCCCCCTGCATCCCGACCACGGCGCCGGACATGAGCCAGCCCGGTACCGGGCGCATCCTGCCGGAGTATTCGGTGTACTGCTCTATCAGTTCAGTGGGTGAGTCGCCGGAGAGGATCTGGCCCTCCATCCGCGAAGAGAAGACTTCTACCTGTACCTTATCCGGTTCCCGCAGGTCGAAAGACGAATATTCGTAATTCTCCAGAAACAGCGACCGCGACTCGCTGGTTATGTAGTGTGGAACGCTGGCGTAGCTTGAGTACCACTCACCGCCCGCGCCGGCCTGCAGGTTCGCCGCGAATGTGATGGGCTGCGCGCCCCGCCCTATCCCCTGCTCCTGGATAAAGATCGGGACCTTCCTGCCCTTCATGTCGAAGTACGTGTACTGTGTCCCGAACCCGAAAAAACGTTCCTCGGATTCCGAAGCATAGGTCAGGTAGACCCTGTTGTACGGCTCCTCGACCTCCACCGCGAACCGCAGCCGCCCATCGGAAGCCGGGGAGAGGGTGAGCGTGTACGCCGCATCTTCGCCGCCGCCCGTGAGTCTCCCAGAGACGACCAGGGCATTCTCCCTCTTCGCGACACTATCTACGCTCTGGTCCAACAGCCGTTCTTCCACGTCGTCCTCCACGTGGAAGTGCGCCCGCGAGCTACTCACCGACTCCCGGCCCCGCGCCGCCGACACGAAGCTCTCACCGGGGATGCTCCGCCAGAGAGAACGTCCCGACCGGCTTTCGTGCGCGATGTCCAGAACGGCGCCGTCATTCTCCTCGAAGGAGACGATAAAGTCGCCGACTGTGTAAGTTCCGGTGGATTCCTGTGACGGACGGGAGATCTCTCCTACGACCAATCCATCGGACCCGCCCAAGATCACAGACAGCGCCGCCAGGCAGAGGAGACCAACTACCACCGCCAACATCACCCACCTACCCAAAAAAGTACGCATCCCATTAAGCATAAACCACGGAAGCCACCCGGCGCACAAGCAACTTCCTCCCCCCACAAATTTACGCCAAATCACCGAAAGAAGCGCGGATATAGCTTGACGGACAAAGTATCATATGGTACTTATTTTGTTATGAGAGGCTTTACTATGATACGCAACCAAGAGAAGTAGATATCATGCCGTGCCCGGCTCGGTATTTCCGGGGTGAGGGCGATTGGTTGCGCGTCAGGTCTCTTTTATCTCGTGACGGTTGGATAAAACATCCTCGTGGGGTAATCGGATATTGCTCTCCAAGGGCGAGTCTATCCGACGAAACGCTCCGGCGTCTCATCCTCATACTCAGGGGCCGCCTGCGCTGGTGGTCTTTCGGGGCTTTCGGCAACAAAGGTCGCCTGGAAGGAAGCCAGTACCTCGCGGGCCGTCGCGCGCCGCCCCTTTTGTTTCAGTAGACGTCAAAGTTTCTGACACAGGAGGACAGTTATGCAAGAACGTCCGAATGTCCTGGTGATCGTCTCGGACACCTTCCGCCGCGACCACCTCGGCGCATACGGAAACCAGGAGATCCGCACCCCCAACCTCGACGCCTTCGCGCGCTCGTCGGTGGTCTTCGACCAGCATCGCGTCTCGTCATTCCCCACCATGCCCGCGCGGGCCGACATTCTCACCGGGACTTTCGCCTACACCTTTATGGGCTGGGAGCCGCTGCCGACTCATTTGCCCACTTTGCCGGGGCTTCTATCAGAGGCCGGATACCTGACGATGGGCGTGGTGGACACGCCGTACTTCATCCGGGGCGGGTTCGGTTACGATCGGGGTTTCGATGACTTTATCTGGGTCCGGGGCCAGGGCGATGATACCCGGCCGCACGAGCGCTCGGATTACCGCTCGACGTGGCGGGAGGAGTCCGACCGGCTGGTCGCGAAGACGGTTACCGAAGCTGAAAGGTGGCTGGAGCGGCATCATAAAGAGCCGTTCTTCCTCTACGTGGATACCTGGGATCCGCACGAGCCCTGGGACGCGCCGGAGTATTACACCTCGCTGTACGAGCCGGATTACGACGGGAGGCAACTCTATCCCGCCTATGCTAAGTGGGAGGAAGCCGGTCTCAGCCGGCAGGACGTGGACCTCGCCCACGCGACGTACTGTGGCGAAGTAACGATGGTTGATTTCTGGATCGGGCGTCTCCTGGCGAAGCTCGACGTGCTGGGATTGCGGGAGAACACGATCGTCCTCTTCCTCTCCGATCACGGCTTCTACTTCGGGGAACACGGATACTTCGGCAAGGCCGAGTGGATCAACGACAACTACGCGGCCGTCTCCGAGGACTCGATCGTCCCGGAGTGGCTTACCGATTCCTGGCTGTTGACCGTCGCCCCGTCGCCACTCTACGGAGAGCTTACGCGGCTACCGCTAATAGCTCGGGTACCGGGCGTGGAACCCGGCCGAAGACAGGCGATGACGACCGCGCCGGACATCGCGCCGACCATCCTGGATCTCGTGGGGCTGGAGACTCCGCCGACGGCGCAAGGATGGCATTTCGCGGATGTGATCCGGGGTGTGAGGGAAGAGCACCGGCCATTTGTAATAAGCTCCTGGCCACTCTACTTCGCCGAGGGTGAATTTACGAGCGCGGTGGACGGCAGCACCCGACGCATCGCGAGCTACATGCCCATCACGGTCGCCACGAAGGAGCGGTCCCTGATCCTGGGCGGCCCAGCCCAACTGCCGGAGTTTTACGACCTTACGACCGACCCGCGCGAAGAGACCAACGTATGGGAATCGCACGTCGAAGAAGGTTCGATGCTGGCGCGAAGCGCGATCTCCTTCCTGGAACGACAGGGAACGCCGGAGGAGTACCTCAAACCCCGGCGCATGGCCCTCGAAGAGTTCGCCCCGGACTCACCGTCCAAACCAGCCGAAACCGGAGAACAACACGACGCATTGGAGGAAGCGGGATGAGCGTGCAGATAGAGACCGTCCGCAACGTAGAGATGCCGACCCGCATGGTTCACGGCCCCGGAGCCATCTCCCGACTCGGGAAATTGGCAAAAGAACTGGGCGTGGAGCGCCCCATGCTCGTCACAGATCCCGGTGTGGCCTCCGCCGGCCTCGCCGACCGGGCTTTAGAGTACCTGCATAGCGCCACTGTCTTCGACACGGTGCGGGCCAACCCGGACGTAGAGCTAATCGACGAAGCCCGCGCCGTCTACCAGGAGGAAGGCTGTGACGGGCTCGTGGCACTCGGCGGCGGCAGCTCCATGGACACCGCCAAAGGCGTCGGCATAGTGGCGGCGCACGGCGGCTCCATACTGGACTACGAGTACGGCAACGCGCCGATCACACACCGCATCCCGCCACTCGTCACCATCCCGACCACCGCCGGAACCGGCAGCGAGGTTACGCTCTGGGCCGTCATCCTCGACCACGGGCGCGGCATCAAGTTCAACGTTGGTGGAACGTCCCTGATCGGGGCCTACACAGCCGTCATAGATCCGGAACTGACACTCGGCCTCCCGCCCGCCTTCACCGCCGGTACCGGCATGGACGCGCTCTCGCACGGCATCGAGTGCTACACCTGCGATTACCACCAACCCTTCAACGACGCGGTGTCCCTCGCCGCTATAGAGCTCGCGGCGAACTGGCTCCGCGCCGCGTACGAAGACGGCGACAACATCGAAGCGCGCACGCACATGTCACATGCGGCCACCTTCGGCGGGCTCGCCTACGGCACGGAGAGCGCGGGGGCGGCCCACGCCATGAGCCAGTCCGCCGGCGGCGTCCACGATTGTCCGCACGGCGCACTAACCGCCCGCGTCCTCGGTCCGGTCTGCGAGTACAACGCGCCGGCGGCGCCCGAACGCTACGCCCGCGTCGCGCAGGCTCTTGGGGCCAATGTTCATGGGCTCCCGCCGCTCGAAGCCGCGCAGGCCGGTATAGAGGAACTCTACCGCCTGACGGAGGACGTAGGCATCCCGACGTTGGAGGAACTCGGCTTTTCAGAGGAGGAGATCCCGCTGCTTTCCCGCATCGCCTACGAGGACCCGCAGACGGTCGGCAACCCGCGCCCGGTAGAAGCCTCGGACTACGCGGAGATCTACCGAAACGCCTTCGCCAGGGGGAAGTAATGGAAACCCAGATAAAGAACTACGCTATGTACCTGGCGGGCGCCTGGACCGGCGGCGATTCCGAAGCCCAAATCGAAGCCGTAAGCCCCGCCACCGGCGAAATTATTGGAACCGTCCCGGAGGGGACCCGCGAGGATGCCCGGCGCGCTATCGCCGCCGCAAACGACGGCTGGCCCGGCTGGGTCGCCAGATCGACGTTCGAGCGGGCCGCCGCGATGGGCCGGATCGCGGAGGTCATCGAGGACCGCCGCGAAGAGCTTGCATGGACGCTCACCCTGGACCAGGGCAAGCCGTTGCACGCCGAGGCCTACGACGAGGTGGACGAACTCGTAGAGTACTTCCGCATGGCCGCCGCCGACGTGGTACGCCTCGACGGGGCGATGCCGCCCTCCACGGACGCCGGAAAGCGGGTCTTACTCTACCGCGTCCCGCGCGGGGTGGTCGGAGTGATCTCCCCTTGGAACTGGCCCTACACTATGCCCGCCGAGCTACTCGCCCCGGCCCTCGCCACCGGCAACGCAGTAGTCTGGAACCCGGCGTCGAGCACCTCTATCTGCGCGATAAAGCTCGCCGAGTGCATCATCGAGGCCGAACTCCCGCCCGGTGTTTTCAACATCGTCACGGGACCCGGCTCCGTCGTCGGGGACGAAGTGGCCGCAAATCCCGGAACGCAGGCCGTCGCATTCATTGGCTCGGTCGAGACCGGGCAGAAAGTCGCATCCCGCGCCGCAGGCAAAGCCTTGATCCTGGAGATGGGCGGCAACGGACCGCTGGTCGTCCTCGAAGACGCCGACCTCGACGCGGCGGCGGAAGCGACCCTCGACGCCGCGTTTCTCTGCGCCGGTCAGAGCTGCACCGCCGGGGAACGCTTCCTCGTACACGAAAAAGTTCACGACTCTTTTCTGGAGAAGCTCCTCACTGCTCTGGAATGCAGGATCAACCTGGGCGATCCATTTCTTCCCGAGACCACGATGGGGCCACTGAACAACGAGGCTGTCGCACAAAAAATGGACGAGCACGTCGCCGACGCGTTGGAGCGCGGGGCGAGCCTTCTAAACGGCGGAGTCCGCGCCGGAGGATTCCCCACGGATCTCTACTACGAGCCTACCGTACTGGACGGCGCTACCAGCGACATGCAGGCCGCTCGGGAAGAAACCTTCGGCCCGATCGTACCCATAACCACTATCCGGAGCGAAGAAGAGGCGCTTCGGACAGTCAACTCCTCGCCCTACGGGCTACTCTCAGCGGTCTTTACGCGAGACCTCGGTCGGGGCCTGCGCTTTGCCGAATCGGTCAGGACCGGATGGGTCAACGTCAACGCAACGACGAACCACTGGGAGAGCCACCTCCCATTCGGCGGTAGGTCCGGCACGCTCTCCGGGATCGGCAGGGTCGGAGGACGTCATTCGATGGAGACTTTCACCGAACTCAAGACAGTGATTTTGACGCTTCCGGCTCCAAACTAAAAAGCAAAGCCGGAGCCCCGGTTTCCAGGGCCAGGGCTCCGGCGTCCCTGATCCTGTAAACAACGCTAAACCGGCCGGAATAATGAGACGAAGGTGTTGCCTTTAGGCGGGATCTCGTTCGCCGGTGAGAAAATAGGGCCCATACGCGATATTCTTTCGATGTTGAAGATTTGAAGTAGTTTGGATCCGGCATTTTGTAGATGAGGAGAACCGTTTTGTCCAAAGAATCGGCCAGATATGGGATCGATGAAACTATAAAACTTCCTATTACGCTAGAGGATGAGGTCGGTATAGCGCACGTCAGGGCCGTATTCTGGCGGGTGAAAAAGGGCGGCAGCATCGGCCCGCGAGGACTCGCTCCGAACGATACCCTGGAGTTGCGGGGCAATGGTGAGCAGAAAAACCGCGTCACCGTGAACGCCACGCTAAAAGTCGACGACCAGCACGTGCCCGGCGAGTATTTGTGCGTCGCCATACAAGTCTACGACCCGGAAGGCAACATGACGGTGATCCGTAACCCTTCACCGCCCAAGTCCATACACATCGTCGAGAACGGCGAAAGAAGCCGCCAGGGACCTAGCTTCATCGGCTGGGGAGAATAAGAGACAATCCCTCGGAGGGCTACTCCGGCGTACCCACTTCATTCTCCGGGGTCGGCCGGTAGACCTCGTACCGGGCCTCGCCGTTCTCTTTGGCGCGGTACATAGCCTCGTCCGCCCTATTCAGAAGCTCGCCTGAGTCCGTGGAAGAGTCGCTGTAAGAGACACCAATGCTGGCGGAGATGGGGATTTCGCGGCCCTTGATCCTAAACGGCGTCTCCAGGTTCTTCAGGATACGCTCCACGACCAGTATCGCCTCATCCTCTTCGGCCAGATGCTCCAGCAGAATGGTGAACTCGTCTCCGGCGAGGCGGGAGACGGTATCCGCATCCCTTACCGAGTCACGGAGCCGGCGGCCGAAGGAGATCAAAAGCTGATCCCCAGCCTCGTGCCCCAGGTTGTCGTTGACGCTCTTGAAGTCGTCGAGGTCTATAAACAGGATCGCCAGGCTCCCTCCCTTCCGATTCGCCCTCACGAGGGCGTGTCCCACACGGTCCGCGAACAGGGCACGGTTGGGGAGCTTGGTCAGTGGGTCGTGGAGCGCCTCGTGGCGAAGTTTTTTCTCTAGCTCTCGGCGCGCGGTTATGTCGCGGGCCGTGGCGAAGATAGAACGTTCTCCCTTATACTGGATGGAGCCAACACCTACCTCGACCGGGAACGTACTACCGTCCTTGCGCCGGAGCTCGTTCTGGTCGAACCCGACTACCCGTCCCGGCTCATCGCGCGTCACCCGATCCCAGAGCGTCTCGCCCTTGCGGGCGTTCCTTTCCTCCTCGGAGAGCATTCGAACGGTTATATCCGCTACAGTCCCCGATAGTAGCTCTCCCCGCGTGTAGCCCAGGGCCCGGATCGCCTCTTCGTTGCAGTCCAGGATTCTTCCCTGCCGATCGTGAATGAAAAACGCGTCGGAAGAGTTCTCGAAGAGCTGCCGGAACCTCTCTTCACTCTCGCGCAGGGCTTCCTCGCTCTCTTTGCGCCGGGTCATATCGCGGACGAGGGCGAACATGAGCTTGCGCCCGGCCCGCTTCAAAAGCCCGACACGGATCTCGACGGGAAACGTGGAGCCATCCTTTCGCCGGTGTACACCTTCGATTTCGAGTGGGACCCTCTCCTCCATCTCGCTCCACAGGCCCTCAAGTTGCTCGGGCAAGAAGCCCTCTTCTATGTCTCCCACCGAAAGAGAGAGCAACTCTTCCCGCGTGTATCCGAGTGACTCGCAGGCCGCCCGGTTGCAGTCCACCATCTTCCCGTTCGAATCGTGGATAAAGAACGCGTCCGCCGCCTGGTCTACGAGGTCCCGAAGACCACGCTCCCGCTCTTTCAAGGCACGCTTCATGCGCCGGTGCCTCAAGAGTAGCCCGCCGAACACGGCCGCTATCCCTGCGGTCTCCGCCAAAGATCTCTCAAAGCTGTTTTTAGGGGAATACCTCACGGACATAGCCTTCCACCGAATCCTTATTAACATGCTTTATCGTCAGAGAGTACGCATAACTTTAGCCTCAAAACAAGTCCACCTGCGAGTCGAGCCACTACCAAGATGTACTACTCCCCGAGAGTGATACTATGCGAATCGAGACCTATGGACGAGCAACCTCTAAATAGAACCGCCGCAGACCCGACCTCCGGCTATCTGTCCGCCCTGGACGAAGAGACCATGCGCCGGGCCTGGGGCGAGGACAAGACATCCGGGTACCGGCGCCGCGTCGTCTCTTCGGCGATTATCTTCGGCCGACAGTTGGAGAAACGGATGCGGGAAAACCCACCGAGCAACGACGAAGCCAGTATCCAGCGTTTCCTGATGGCCCTGATGAACTCCGCAATCTCGGAGTTCGCCCGGAGCGAGGGCTTGAGCGACGAAGCGGCGGCGGAATTCCTGGGCGACGTGGAGACCCGAGACTACGTTCTGGAGTTCAACGAGGTTCTGGACGAGCATCAGGAAGACCCGGATCTGGATCTGGACGAGCTCCTACATGAGGCGGTAGAAAACCGGCGGGACAGGGCGATCTGGGCGCAGCACTGGAGCTCGGGTTAGCCTTCTGCCCGGCGTCTCAGCGGTTCCTGCGGGATCTCCGTGGCCTGTCGCCTTCCCATTTCTCGACGGTTCTGGCGGGCAAGTAGACGATTCGGAACCACAGCAGGGCGATTACTAGAAATACGCCCAAGACCCCCGCGAACTGTATTAGCTCTGATCCCAAAATCTTGCCCTCTCTACTCCGGAACTCTCATATTCTCAAAGTTGCTTCTTATAGCAATCGTATTATTACTCGTTACAAGCGAGTCTTCTGTAAAAAGGTTACGCCACAGTGGTTTTCACCGAAACTAATTTGAGATAGCTTCCCTGAATTGGGCTGTATCCGTGTACTGGTCGAAAGCCATAACGACTCCGTCGCGGATGGTCCAGACGTGGACGAATTGTGCCAGGACGGTCTTGCCGGTAGGTTTGTAGGCGCCGGAGTAGTAGCCGATGGAAACAACCTTTTCGCCGGCGTCCAGCACGCTTCTCACTTCTTCGGTGAACCCGTCCCACTCGCCGGTCAGACGGGCGTAGACTCCGTCGAGGATGGCGTCGGGGCCGAGGTAAGGGTTGCCGTCTTCGTAGGGGAAGTTCTCCGCTTCGTACCACTCTATATCGGGGGCCATCTTCTCTCGCACCGACTGGAGGTCTCCACGGGCGAAGGCTTCGTAGAGGCTGTTTACTAAAGCCACGTTGGTCTGCGACACGCTCTACTCCTCAGGTCGGGTGCCTTGGCCCCTGGAAACTCCGGTAGAATGGTATCAGAGTGAGATCGGGGCGGGCTTCATTGGGGCAGGAATTAGCGAGCCGTAGGTAATCCAGTAGGGAGTAACGGTAGTGACACCGAAGAGTTACACGCGGGCCGAAGAGTTGGCGAACAGCGTTACCCACGGTGTGGGATTGGGGATCAGCCTCGTCGGGGCCGTCGTGCTGGTGGTCCTTACCGCGCTGCGAGGCGACGCCTGGCAGATAGTCAGCTCCGGCATCTACGGCGCCTCGCTGGTCGCGCTCTATACCGCTTCCACGCTCTATCACAGCGTCCGTCCACCGGAGGCCAAACGGGTACTGCGCGTCTTCGACCACTGCGCGATCTACCTGCTAATAGCCGGCTCTTACACGCCGTTCGCCCTGGTCAGTTTGCGTGGCGGCTGGGGCTGGACGCTCTTCAGCCTCGTGTGGGGACTGGCCGTGGCGGGGATCGCGTTCAAGGTATTCTTCACCGGGCGGCTGAACGCCCTCTCGACCACGATATACGTCCTGATGGGCTGGCTGGCCGTCATCGCCGCGAAGCCGATCATAGAGATGGTTCCTACCGGGGCACTGTGGTGGCTCGCCGCCGGGGGCATCGTCTATACGGCGGGAACGGTCTTCTACCACAACAGGCGCGTCCCCTACTCCCACGCCATCTGGCACCTGTTCGTCATCGGCGGGAGCGCCTGCCACTACTTCGCCATCTCGCGCTACGTCTTGCTTCCAGCCGCGTAGGCTAGGCTTCTCGAAGGAAGGCTCGGATACTTTCGGCGATCTCCTCCGCGTAAGGCCCTGACATCATAGTGTAATGGTTCGCCCCTTCCAGCACCGTATCCGAGCGGAGGTCCAGTGCTTCGCCCATTGCGGCGCGGGCTGAAGAGGAGATCAGGGGGTCGCTCTCCTGGAAGAAGCCCGCCGTCGGACGGACCAGCGCGACCGGGCAGCGCACGCCGCGCATCTCCTCGGCGGTCGGGGCGCTGGAGGAGATCTGGGGCGAGTCCTCCCGCACGGCGGCTAAGGAGGCCTTCGGCTGGTAGCCGCCCTCGACCTCGCCGAGGTCGTAACGGTAGTAGTCGGCCAGACTCGGAGGCAAGTCCTCGAACGTCAAACCCTGTCCAGGGAACCAGAAGTTCAGGTAGTCGTCCGGGCTCTCGAAGACCATCTCCAGGCGGCTAAACGACCGTTCGAGCCCCTCTTGAAGCTCCTCGGCCTCTTTCTGCTGCTCTTCGGTCATCTCCTCCGCAGCCGTCTCCTGACGGGGCCATCCGCCGTCGAGCAACACCAGCGAGCGTATCCGATCCGGGTACGAGAGGGCGGCCTGGAGGCCGACGAAGGCGCCCATCGAATGCCCGACGAGCACGGCGTCTTCGAGTCCAAGATGGTCCAGGACACGCACGGCGTCGCCCGCGTGAGCGTCTAGCCCGTAGCCCGAATCGGGTTTGGCGGAGTCGCCCCGTCCCCGGAGGTCTATGCCAACCAGCTCGTACTCCTCTCCCAGATTGAGGGCGAGGTCGTTGAACATCCGGTGTTGGGCGGTGATGCCGTGGATACAGACGAGGGGTTGGTCTCCCTCTCCGGCGCGCCAGACCGCCAGCTCCACGTCGCCGGGGACGCGCTCTCCCTTCCAGAAGGACATCTAGCCCGCCTCTCGTTTCCGGTATTCGTCGCGCCAGGAGATCAACTCTTGCAAGGGTGAGAGGTCGTAGTCCGGGCCGGTGAAGCCGAGCATCAGGTGGGTTATGCCGTTCTCGACGTACCCGTCGGCGTTCTTTATGATCTGGCCCGGTTCGCCCAGTACGGAACGCTCTATCTCTTTCGGGTCGCGTCCGACTTCCTCGCACCAGCCGTCCAGGATGCCGCTCTTGCGGCCAGCCTCCTGGGGGTCACCGAAGCCGTTCCAAATGTGGGCGTGCTGGGCGACGATCCGAAGGGTGACTTTTTCTCCTCCGCCACCGATCAAGACCGGGATGTCGCGCGTCGGCGGCGGGTTCAGTTTTCCTAGCCTGTCTTCTATCTCCGGCATCGCCGCGTCCAGGTCTCTGAGTCGGTCGGGCGCGGTCTTGAAATCGTAGCCGTACTCCTCGTAGTCCTTCTCGAACCAACCGGAGCCGATGCCAAGGATCAAGCGTCCCCCCGAGATGTGGTCCACGGTCCGGGCCATGTCCGCCACGAGGTGCGCGTTGCGATAAGAGTTGCACGTCACCAGAGCCCCGAACTCCACCCGCTCCGTTACTTCCGCCATCGCCGCGAGCAACGTCCAGCACTCGAAGTGCTTGCCTTCCGGCTCACCATAGAGCGGAAAGAAATGGTCCCAGTTAAAGAGCGTGTCAACTCCCATCTCTTCCGCCCGGAGCCACGCATCGCGCATCTGGTCGTAGCTCGCGTGCTGCGGCTGTATCTGCGCCCCGACCCGTACCGTCATCTGCAACCTCCTCCTAGAGTTTCTTCGGTCCTGGAACATTATGAGCCGTCACGGGGCGCGAAACCAGCCTCCCTGGAATTCGGGGCATCCAGGAGTCATCGTAGAGGACAGAGACCGGCGAGTTTTAAACGTCTGGCGGATCGTGGTCGCGCAGTTCCTTCAGGCGAGAGATCGCGTCGGGCCTTGCGCGCCAGGCGTTCGAGCCGAACACGGAATACTCGGCTGCTTCCGCCGCTGCATCTGCCCTAACGATCAGATCTTCGGGACCAACGTCGGCCGGAAGCTCCTCGCCCAGCAGTTGTGCCGGCACGAACGGGTTGACCCGGAGAGCCATCCTGAATTTTTCTTGCACGGCGTCCTCTCTGGGGACATCTTCGGCCAGGGACAACAAGAGATTCGAGTAAGCCCAGTGGACCGATGGATCCCCCTCGTAGTCCGAAAGGAGTACCTTCGCTTCTCCGAGTCGACCGTCCTCGATAAGCCAGCTCACGAGCCAGTAGCGTGCTCCCTGGTGATCGGCGGGGTTCAGCCGGAGCATCTCCCCGGCGTGGGACACGGAAGCCTCGCTATTACCTAGAGCCCGCAGATTAGTAGCAAGCCCGATACGGGCCCGCATGTACGGTCTTGTCTGATCGAGTTCCCAGAAAGACCCCTCGGCTTCGAGGAACATCCCTTTGCCCAACACGGCTTCGGCAGCGGCGAGGGCACGCTCCCAGAAGTATCTTGCCTCGCCGAGCTCCGTCGCCGCATCCCTGGCTAATATCACGTATGCATCGGCGCACAACTCGGAGAGTTTGAGCGCCCTTCGCGCCATCCGGACCCTTTCCTCGGGTTCGGGAATCTCGAAAGCTACGGTAGCGAGTTCTTGCGCTTGCTCTAATCCATAGTTCATTTCAATACTCCTGGTAGTTCTTACAGGCCGGGAAGTTCGGATATCCGGACGAAGGTCACCCGCCTGGACTAATTATCTTGGTCATCATCGTTGTCGTCTCCGCCGTTCCCATTGTCTTCCTGTTCGTTGTCGTCCCCGCCGTCTTCTTGCTGCTGGCCGTTGCCGTCCTCCTGTTCATCGTCGCCTCCATCTTCCTCTTGGGAGCCCCCGCCACATGCGGCTCCCAACAGCACGATCGTCCGCCAAGAAGACCCAGCTTTAGAAACCGATGGCGGCTCAGCAAGGAATCCTCCTCCATGCCCCGGTTCTCACTCGTGGGTTCTGCGTCGATATCGATCATTCTTGTCTCCTGTCTTGTTTTGGTTCTGTGCCTATCCGGGTAACGCTCCCTGGCCGCACGCAGGCTAGCTCGCGCGTAGAAGCCATCCTGGCGACTAAGGGGGATCTCTGCAAGAGGTTGCCCACCTCGTAAGGACTGGATCTCGGGAAGCAAAACTCTCAAACAAAGAGGCTGCTTCATTTCCGTTCACCACCAGTTGCGAAAACGTTGTACTAGACACTGACCCGGAGACTATTCAGCGCATTTACACTGTCATGGCTAGTCTGCCGTCCGGAGGTTAAATGCGGATTAAAGGAAAATTAGAATCTTTTCATGCGACTATCCATCAAACCCGTCGGTTCGTCTTCTCAGCCGTTGTGGCATTGATGGATCCGACCGGAAACACCACCATCCGCGGGGCAGAAGATCAACCCTGCGCCGACGCGCCTTCCACTCCGAATCGGGTATAGTGAACGGGTTTCCACGCACCCTACCCGGAGGATGACATGAACAGTCCCGGTATCGAAGCCCTGCTCTTCGACGTATTCGGCACGGTCGCAGACTGGCGTGGCGGCGTCATCCGGGAGGGCGAACTGCTCGGTAGAGAGAAGGGTCTGGACGTGGACTGGGCCGCCTTCGCCGATGCCTGGCGCGGCGAGTATCAGCCCTCGATGGAAAAGGTGAGATCCGGCGAAATCCCCTGGATGAATCTCGACGCCCTGCATAGGGTTTCACTCGAAGAGCTTCTGGAGAAATTCGAGATTACGGGATTGACCAGCGAGGAGAAGGATCACCTGAACCATGCCTGGCACCGTCTGGACCCCTGGCCGGACTCCGTTCCCGGTCTCACCCGGCTGAAACGCCGCTACACCATCGCGCCACTGTCCAACGGCAACGTCGCGCTTTTGACGAACATGGCGAAGAGGGCGGGACTGCCGTGGGATCTGATCCTCTCGGCCGAACTCGCCCGCCACTACAAACCCGACCGCGAAGCATACCTGACGTCAGTAGAACTTCTCGGCCTGCCACCCGAACAGGTAATGATGGTCGCCGCCCACCCCGATGACCTACACGCCGCGGCCGAGGCGGGCCTCCGCGCGGCCTATGTCCACCGTCCCTTCGAGTTCGGCCCCGGCGCGGAGCCGGAGCCGCCGGAACCTATATTCGACTATTCAGCCGCGGACTTCACGGACCTGGCCGAGCAACTCAGCGCGTAGCACGTCCGTATCCGCTTGGCTATGCAGGCTGGGATGTTTGAGAAGCTGTCGGGTGAAGTGGAAGCTGACGAAACTTACATTGGCGGCAAGGCTCGCGACATGCACAAGAGCAAGCGAGAGCAGAAGATTTCAGGACGTGGCGCGTCGTCTGACCTACAATGAGCCCACGGGTAAGATGGTAGCCGAGTAAGGAGATATAGTCATGTTGCTAATGGGGGGTGTACCCTCGCACGAAAGTCCAGTGGCAGGTAAGATAATATCGTGAGAGTGATGAGGACTCAAGAACATGCTCAAAGGTGTTGATCTAGTGTCGGACCGTGCGCCTTACACTAAAGCGCCAATCACAGAAGCCCTGATCGATATACGGGTTGCGTTGCCGGACGGAACCACTGTCGCTGACCTCGCTCGTGTGAACATAGGTGAAGAAATGGGTTATCCGCATCGCCGCAACCGCTTTGCTGTCGAAGGACAGATAGCAATTGGTGAACAGGTTGGGACCGCCGCCCGTCAAACACACATTGGTTACGACTTTGTGAGCGACGATGAACGACAGATCGCTCAAGTCCGTTCGGATGGGTTTACGTTCAGTCGTCTGGCACCCTACGACCGTTGGGAAACCTTCCGAGCAGAAGCGAATCGGCTATGGAAACTCTATCGAGACGTGGCAAATCCCATAAACGTTACCCGAGTCGCGGTGCGGTACATTAATCGGTTGGATCTGCCTGTTCCAATGGACGATTTCAAGGACTACCTAAGAACGGTGCCCGAAGTCTCGCCCGATTTACCGCAAGAGCTAAACGGCCTACTTATGCAATTAGCTATTCCGCAGGAAGATATTGGAGCTCTCGTTCTGTTGAATGAGGCTCTTATTCCGCCACCTAACGCAGATACGGCCTCTATATTGTTGGATATCAGCCTTTCCCGAGAGCTTGAAACTTCCGTTGACGAGGAGGAGTTATGGAACCTCTTGGACCAATTCCGCGAACGTAAGAACAAAGTGTTTGAGGCTTGTATTACTGAACGCACTAGGGACCTAATCGGAGGGAGTTGAGCAACTGATGCCCGCACTCAAACGACAATCTGAAACCTACATTGAACCTCAGATAGATGCACGGGGGATTTCTGGAGTTACGGTTGTAGGTAAAGAGGGTCAATTCCCGCAGACCACACCTTT